>NZ_JBIRTJ010000005.1:0-519780 GCF_044334695.1 Streptomyces sp. NPDC020747
AGCGTGAGGGAAACGCCCGGTTACATTCCGAACCCGGAAGCTAAGCCTTACAGCGCCGATGGTACTGCAGGGGGGACCCTGTGGGAGAGTAGGACACCGCCGAACAAATTTTGATGAGAAAGCCCCCGCACTTCGGTGCGGGGGCTTTCTTGCGTTCAGGGCCTTTTCGTGGCGGGGCTCCTTTTCCGCCCTTGCATTTCTGCAGCACTCAAAGGCGGCCCGCTGCCTTTAGTGCCAGATATGCGTCCGCCAAGGCCGGCGGGAGATCGTTCGGGGTCGCGTCGACGACAGTCACTCCGTGGCGGGTGAGTTGTTCCGCGGTGCGATGGCGTTCTGCCTGGGCCTGCGCCGCGGCGGCGGCCTCGTACACGGCTTCGGTGTTTCCTCGTGCCGCTGCCATGCGCTGTATGTGGGGGTCGGACACCGAAGCGACGAGGACTGTGTGGCGCTGGGTGAGGCGGGAGAGTACGGGAAGCAGGCCTTCCTCGATGGGGGCCGCGTCGAGGGTTGTGAGGAGCACGATCAGGGAGCGGCGGGGAGCCGTGCGGAGAGCCGTGGAGGTCAGGCCGCGGGCGTCCGTTTCTAGGAGTTCCGGTTCGAGGCGGGCCATGGCGTTGACCAGGGAGGGAAGGACATCGCCCGCTGATCGGCCCTGTACGAGGGCTCGTACGCGGCGGTCGTATGCGAGGAGGTCCACGCGGTCGCCGGCCCGGGAGGCCAGGGCTGCGAGGAGGAGGGCCGCGTCCATGGAGGCGTCGAGGCGGGGGATGTCTCCGACGCGGCCTGCTGACGTGCGGCCCGTGTCGAGGATCAGGAGGATGTGGCGGTCGCGTTCGGGGCGCCAGGTGCGTACGGCGACCGTGGTCTGGCGGGCGGTGGCGCGCCAGTCGATCGAGCGGGTGTCGTCGCCGGGGACGTACTCGCGGAGGCTGTCGAATTCTGTGCCCTCGCCGCGGGTGAGGACGCTGGTGCGGCCGTCGAGTTCGCGTAGCCGGGCGAGCTTCGAGGGGAGGTGCTTGCGGCTGGTGAAGGGGGGCAGGACGCGTACCGTCCAGGGGACTTTGTGGCTGCCCTGGCGGGTGAGGAGGCCGAGAGGGCCGTACGAGCGGATGGTGACGCGGTCCGCGTGGCGGTCGCCGCGGCGGGTGGGGCGCAGACGGGTGGTCACGCGGCGGCGTTCGCCTGCGGGGACCGTGAGTTCGTGGCGGGACGCGGCGATCTCCGTGCCGGGCTGCCAGCTGCTCGGGGGCCAGGCGTCGCGGATGCGGGCGCGCAGGGGGCGGCCGGATGTGTTGGTGACGGTGAGGGTGACGTCGGCTGTTTCGCCGAGGCGTGCCGAGGTGTCGCCGGAGCGGGTCAGGCCGAGGCGGCGTACGGGGGCCGCCAGGGCGAAGTCGCAGGCGCAGGCGAGGGCCAGCGGGACGTTCACCGCGAGGATGCCCGTCCAGCTCGGTTCCCAGATGCCGACTGGGAGGGTGCCGAGGGCCGCCAGGAGGGCGGCGCGTCCGGTGAGGGCCATCAGCGGGGTACGGGGACGTGGGCGAGGATCGCGTTGATGACCGAGTCGGCCGTCACGCCCTCCATCTCTGCTTCCGGGCGGAGTTGGACGCGGTGGCGGAGGGTCGGGAGCGCGAGGGCCTTCACGTCGTCGGGGATGACGTAGTCGCGGCCGGTCAGCCAGGCCCAGGCGCGGGCCGTGGCCTGGAGCGCCGTCGCGCCGCGCGGGGAGACGCCGAGGGTGAGGGACGGGGATTCGCGGGTGGCGCGGCAGATGTCCACTACGTAGCCGGTGATTTCGGGGGAGACCGTGGTCTTGGCGACCGCCGCGCGGGCGGCTTCGAGGTCCCCGGGGCCGGCGACGGGGCGTACGCCGGCGGCGCGCAGGTCGCGTGGGTTGAAGCCCTCCGCGTGGCGGGTGAGGACGTTGATCTCGTCCTGGCGGGATGGGAGAGGGATCGTCAGTTTCAGGAGGAAACGGTCCAGCTGGGCTTCGGGAAGGGGGTACGTGCCTTCGTACTCGACGGGGTTCTGGGTCGCGGCGACCAGGAACGGCTCGGGGAGTGGGCGGGGGGTGCCGTCGACCGTGACCTGGCGTTCCTCCATCGCTTCGAGGAGCGAGGACTGGGTCTTGGGCGGCGTGCGGTTGATCTCGTCCGCGAGGAGGAGGTTCGTGAAGACCGGGCCCGGCTGGAAGGAGAACTCGGCGGTGCGGGAGTCGTAGACGAGGGAGCCCGTGATGTCGCTCGGCATCAGGTCGGGGGTGAACTGGACGCGCTTGGTGTCGAGTTCGAGTGCGGATGCCAGGGCCCGGACGAGCAGCGTCTTGGCCACTCCGGGGACCCCTTCGAGCAGGACGTGTCCGCGGCAGAGGAGGGCGACGACGAGACCGGTCACGGCGGGGTCCTGGCCGACCACGGCTTTGGCGATCTCGGCGCGCAGGGCTTCCAGGGAGGAGCGGGCGGTGCCCGGATCCCCGGTGTTCCCGGCGTTGTCAGTGGTCGGGTCCATCATGGACGGCGTACCTCACTTTCGAGGGCGTCGAGTTGGTCGGCGAGAGCGATGAGGGCCGCGTCGTCGCGGGGTGGCGGCCCGAAGAGGAGTGAGTGCAGGGCCTGTCCTTCCCGGCGGAGCTGGGCGGACAGGGCGGGGAGTAGGGCCTCGGGCGCGTGCGCCTGGGCGGGGGAGACACCGACGAGGGGGGCGAGGCGGGTGCGGGTGGTGGAGCGCAGAGCCGCGGCGGCGCGGTCGCGGGCGTTGGACTTGCGGTAGAGGCGGGCGCGGCCTTCGACGGTCTCGGAGGCGCGGATCGCGACCGGGAGTTTCTCGGGCACGAGCGGGCCGAGGCGGCGGGCACGCCAGAGGGCGGCCAGGAGCGCGGCGATGAAGAGCTGCAGGGTGCCCCAGAGCCAGCCGGAGGGCATCAGGTCGAAGAAGCTGCGGTCACCGGCGTCGGTGGCCGAGTCGTCGGAGAGCGAGGGGAGGTACCAGACCAGGTGGGGGCGGGAACCGAGCAGTTGGAGGGCGAGCGAGGCGTTGCCCTGCTTGTCGAGGCGTTCGTTCTGGAGGATGTCGGGGCCACCGAGTACGACGGTGTCGCCGTTCCCCTCGGGCGCCGGGATGCGCAGCAGGGTGGGCAGGCCGTCGCCCGGGTAGCAGGAGTCGGCGCCGGTCGCGTTCGTGGTGTAGCGGATGCCGCCCGTTTCGGCCTTGCCCGCTCGTCGGGCGGCGGGCAGGGAGCAGTCGGGCGACAGCGTGGTGTCGAAGCTGGGCGCGGGGTCGGCGTCGACTCCCGGGGCGAGGGTCCCGACGGACGGGGTGGTGGGGGCGACGAGGACGGTACGGCCGCCGGAGTTCGCGAACGCCGAGTGGAGGCGGTTCTGCTGACGGTCGGTCAGCAGGTCGGGGCGGGCGACCAGCAGGGTCGTGTCGGAGCCGGTGGCGGCTGCGGCCTCATCCAGGGTGGTGACCACGCGGGTGGACACACCTCGGTCGGCGAGGAGTTCGGCGACGGCGCGGCTGCCGGAGGGGTCTGCGGAGCGCGGGTCGAGGCTGCCGCTCTGGGAGTCCGAGCGGACCGCGGCGATGGCGACGGCCGCCGCCAGGAGGACCACGAGTGCGAGCAGCACACCGCGCGAGCGGGTCCACAGCCGGCGGGCGGTGGGGGAGGCCGAGGTGGACGGCGGGGTGGCCTCGGGCGCCTCGGGTGCGGGGGCCTCGGTGGTCACTCGGCGGCCCCCTGGTGGGCGCTGTGGGCCGTGCTGTGGGTGCTGTTCGCGAGGACAGGCCTGGTGCGTTCCAGGTCGCGGTCGAGTTGTGAGAGGCGTTGGTACGTATCCGGGCCGGCCGTTCGTCCGCCGTACGTCACGTCGTCGAAGTCCCTGGCGGCGGCGCGCAGTCGGTCCGTGTGGGCGGGGAGGGTGCGGCCCGCTTCGGCGGCGGCCTCGTCGGCGGTGCGGCCGGGGCGGGGGTCGAGCAGCGCGCGCTCCTCCAGGGAGCGCACGACGGCGCGCATGCGCTCCTGGACGGCCTGGTTCCAGTGGCCCTGGGCCGCGTGTGCCTCGGCGGCCGCGCGGTGCTCGGCGGCGCTGCGCGGGCGGTCGTCGAAGAGCGGGGCCGCTGATGTCGGGCCTCGGCGTGGGGTGCCGAGGCGCCACCAGAGGGCACCGATGAGGGCCAGGGCCGCCAGGACGACGACGAGGAGGCCGAGTGCGCCGCCCGGTGTCGCGGAGGAGGCGGCGTTGAACAGCTTGTCGACCCAGTCCCAGAAGGCGTTCAGAGCGCGTTCGAGCAGGCTGGGGTCGTTCTCGTGGTACATCCGCTTGGACAGCTCGCGTCGGGCCGCCTCCCGCGCGGGGTCGCGCGGGATGGTGACCGGCGGTTCGCCTTCGCCGCGCGACAGCGCGAGTACGGCCGTCGCGTCGGCGCGCGACAGCGTCAGTACCGCTGTGAGAACTCCCCCCGCCAGACTCACTCCGTCAGCGCCCCGGGGTGGATCCGGGGCTGCCGGAGCCGTAGTCCTGGACGCCGGCCGCGCGGGCCAGGTCGAGGTCGAGGGCCTCGCGGCGGATGCGCTGGTCGATGTAGAGGAGCACGGAGACTCCGGCGGTGATCGGGAAGGTGAGCATGGAGCCGATCACCGAGCCGATCCCGCTGATGACGAGGAACGTCCAGCCGAGGTCGCCGGTGCCGGTGTTGAGGAAGCCGGTGACACCATCGCCGCTGAGCGCGGAGGCGAGGAAGGCGAAGGGGATCACGATGATCGACGCCACGATGTTCGCGATGATCGTGGCGAGCAGCTGGATGCCGAAGACCCGCCACCAGGAGCCGCGGACGAGCTTCGCGGAGCGGCTCATCGACTTGAAGACGCTCTGCTTCTCCAGCATCAGGGCGGGCGAGGCCAGCGAGAAGCGGATCATCAGCCAGAGCGCGACGACGGCCGCGGCCAGGCCGCCGAAGACGGCGAGCGCGATGGCGCCGTCACCTCCGCCGGCGAGGCCGACGAGGATGCCTGGCAGTGTGCCCAGGGCGCCGACCGTGATGGCGATGAGCGGCAGCAGGAAGGTCAGGCCGAAGAGCTTGGGCAGCTGCGGCCGGGCGTCGCTCCAGGCCTCCGCGGTGGTCACCGACTTGCCGAGCACGGCGCGGCTGGTCACGGTCGTGAGCAGGGCGGTCGCCACGATCGTGCCGAGCAGGGTGATCAGCAGGACGACGCCGGAGTTCAGGAGGCTGTCGCCCAGGGCGCGCGACAGCTCGCCGGCGGTGGCACTGGGGTCGTTGAGGATCTCCGTGCTGGCGCTGTCGTCCAGGACGAAGCCCTGCAGCAGGATCACGGCGATCTGCGTGAAGACCGCGACGGTCAGCGAGATGCCGAGCACGGTGCGCCAGTGCGTACGCATCGTGGACACCGCGCCGTCGAGGATCTCGCCGACGCCGAGCGGGCGGAGTGGGATGACGCCGGGCTTGGCCGCGGGCGGGGGACCGCCCCAGCCGCTTCCCCAGCCGGGGTGTCCGCCGGGGCCGTAACCGCCGGGGCCGCCGTAGCCACCCGGGCCGCCGGGACCTCCGTAGCCGCCGTACGGGCCGGGGCCGGCGGGCGGTTGGCCGCCCCAGCCCGGGCCTGTGGGCGGGCCGCCCCAGCCGGGGCCGGGCGGGGGTGGTGGCGGGGCCTGGGGCGGGGTGTCCTGGGGGCTGCCGGGGGACGGCCACTGGGCCGGCGGGGGCTGCTCCTTGGACCACTTCGGGCCGGGGGCGGACGGGTCGGTGCCGGGTCGGCCCGGTTCGCCCGCGGGCTCCGTGGGACCGGGCCGGTCGGCGGGCTCGGCAGGGCCGGAAGCCGTCGGCTCCTGTCCGTTCTGCCCGTCGGAGGGGGCAGATCCGGGCGATGCCCAGCCCGGAGTGTCTTTCATCGTCGCTCCTTCACGGTGCCCGTCCGCGGTCGCGGCGGCAGGTTGGCTGCCATCGTGCCACGGTGTGGCCGGGAAGTGACCGGCGGCCGTATGGGCTGCACACCTTCAATTGTCCGGCCGGTACGGGGCAGACTGGGCGGATGGCTGATCAGTACGCGCAATCCCGCGAGAACAACCGGCCCCCCGAGATACCGGCGATCCGGTGGGACGAGCCGCCGGAAGGTCCTGTACTGGTCCTCCTCGACCAGACGCGGCTGCCCGCCGAGGAGGTCGAGCTGGTGTGCACGGACGCGCCCGCCCTGGTGGAGGCGATCCGTATGCTCGCCGTTCGCGGGGCGCCGCTGCTCGGCATCGCGGGGGCGTACGGGGTCGCGCTCGCCGCCGCCCGAGGGTTCGACGTGGACGAGGCGGCGGCCTCGCTCGCGGGTGCCCGGCCCACCGCGGTGAACCTCTCGTACGGGGCGCGCAGGGCCCAGGCGGCCCATCTCGCGGTGCTGCGGGGCGGCGGTGACCAGAAGCAGGCCGCCGATGCCGCGCTGGCCGCCGCGCGGGCGCTGCACGCGGAGGACGCCGAGGCCAGCGCCCGGATGGCCACGCACGGGCTGGCGCTTCTCGACGAGCTGCTGCCCGGGGGCAACCACCGGATCCTGACGCACTGCAACACCGGTGCGCTGGTGTCCGGGGGTGAGGGCACGGCGTTCGCGGTGGCCCTCGCGGCGCACCGGGCGGGGCGGCTGCGCAGGCTCTGGGTGGACGAGACGCGGCCGTTGCTGCAAGGTGCTCGCCTGACGGCCTATGAGGCGGCGCGGACCGGAATGGCGTACACCTTGCTCACGGACAACGCGGCGGGATCGCTGTTCTCGGCGGGAGAGGTGGACGCGGTGCTGATCGGGGCCGACCGGATCGCGGCCGACGGTTCGGTGGCGAACAAGGTGGGGAGCTATCCGCTCGCGGTGCTGGCCAGGTACCACCATGTGCCGTTCATCGTGGTGGCGCCGGTGACGACGGTGGATCCGGACACTCCGAACGGAGCCGCGATCGAGGTCGAGCAGCGTGCTGGACATGAGGTGACGGAGATCACAGCACCGCAGGTGCCGGTGGCGGGAGCGGAAGCGGGAGGCGGGATACCGGTGGCACCCCTGGGGACCCAGGCGTACAACCCGGCGTTCGACGTGACGCCGCCCGAGCTGGTGACTGCGATCGTCACCGAGGAGGGCGCCGTGTCTCCCGTGACGGCTGAGGCGCTTGAAGAGCTGTGTGACAGGTCACGCCAGGTAACGATTTAGTTAATGGGATGATGTCGTTTATGAAGGGACGAGTCCTTGTCGTCGATGACGACACCGCACTGGCCGAGATGCTCGGCATTGTGTTGCGTGGTGAAGGTTTTGAGCCGTCTTTCGTAGCCGACGGCGACAAGGCGCTGGCCGCTTTCCGTGAGAGCAAGCCCGACCTGGTGCTCCTGGACCTGATGCTTCCCGGCCGGGACGGTATCGAGGTGTGCCGCCTGATCAGGGCGGAGTCCGGGGTACCGATCGTGATGCTCACCGCGAAGAGCGACACCGTCGATGTCGTGGTCGGTCTGGAGTCGGGCGCGGACGACTACATCGTGAAGCCGTTCAAGCCAAAGGAGCTGGTGGCCCGGATCCGGGCCAGGCTGCGCAGGTCGGAGGAGCCGGCGCCCGAGCAGCTCGCGATCGGCGATCTGGTCATCGACGTGGCCGGTCACTCTGTGAAGCGGGACGGGGCGTCGATCGCGCTGACTCCGCTGGAGTTCGACCTGCTGGTGGCGCTGGCCCGCAAGCCGTGGCAGGTGTTCACGCGTGAGGTGCTCCTGGAGCAGGTGTGGGGCTACCGCCACGCGGCGGACACCCGACTGGTGAACGTCCATGTGCAGCGGCTGCGCTCCAAGGTCGAGAAGGACCCGGAGCGGCCGGAGATCGTGGTGACCGTCCGTGGCGTCGGTTACAAGGCCGGACCGAGCTGACATGTCCCGGGACAGTGCCGCTTCGGCGCCCGGCCAGCCGGGGACCCGCCCGGGGCGGCCTGTCGGCCGGAAGACGACGGGCTCCCACTGGCGCCAGTTCACCGAGGGCGGGCTGCTGCAGGGCGGAGTCCAGGGCAGCCCGGTCCTTCGGCTGTTCATGCGCTGGGTGCGCCGTCCGCTGCTGCCCGTCATGCGGCTGTGGCGGCGCAACATCCAGCTCAAGGTCGTCGCCACGACCCTGCTGATGTCCCTGGGCGTCGTTCTGCTGCTGGGCTTCGTCGTGATCGGGCAGGTGCGCAACGGCCTGCTGGACGCCAAGGTGAAGGCCTCGCAGAGCCAGGCCACGGGCGGGTTCACGGTCGCCAAGCAGGAGGCCGACAGCGCGGCGGGCGCGGACGGCGGCCCGGACTCGGACGAGAACCCCGTGCAGAACGTGAGCGGCTGGATGAGCGCTCTCGTGGAGTCGCTGTCCAGCGGCGGCCAGGGCGCGTTCAGCGTCGTGACCCTCAGCACCACCTCCGCCGACAACGGCAGCAGGGGCCTTGGACCGCGTGCGTCGGGCTTCGTCGACTGGAGCCTCAGCGTGCCCGAGGACCTGCGTGACCGGGTCGACGAGGGCACGGGCGCGGCCCAGAGCTACACGCGCATCTTCTACACCAACGGCCAGGATTCCCAGCCGGCGCTGATCATCGGCACCCAGCTCAACGACCCCAGGAACGCCCCGTACCAGCTGTACTACCTCTTCCCGCTCACGCAGGAGGAGAAGTCGCTCAGCCTCGTCAAGGGGACGCTCGCGACGGCCGGGCTGTTCGTGGTGGTGCTGCTCGGGGCGATCGCCTGGCTCGTGGTGCGCCAGGTCGTCACGCCCGTGCGGATGGCCGCCGGGATCGCCGAGCGGCTGTCCGCGGGGCGCCTCCAGGAACGTATGAAGGTCACCGGCGAGGACGACATCGCGCGGCTCGGCGAGGCCTTCAACAAGATGGCCCAGAACCTGCAGCTGAAGATCCAGCAACTGGAGGACCTGTCGCGGATGCAGCGGCGCTTCGTCTCCGACGTGTCGCACGAGCTGCGTACGCCGCTGACGACCGTCCGGATGGCGGCCGACGTCATCCACGACGCGCGCGTGGACTTCGATCCGATGACCGCGCGGTCGGCCGAGCTGCTCGCCGACCAGCTGGACCGGTTCGAGACACTGCTCGCCGACCTGCTGGAGATCAGCCGCTTCGACGCGGGCGCGGCGGCCCTGGAGGCCGAGCCGATAGACCTGCGGGAGGTCGTACGCAGGGTCGTCAGCGGGGCGGAGCCGCTCGCGGACCGCAAGGGCACGCACATACAGGTCGTCGGGGACCAGCAGCCGGTGGTCGCCGAGGCGGACGCCCGGCGCGTGGAGCGGGTGCTGCGCAACCTCGTGGTCAACGCCGTGGAGCACGGTGAGGGCAAGGATGTGGTGGTCAAACTCGCCGCGGCGGGCGGGGCGGTCGCGGTCGCGGTGCGCGACTACGGGGTGGGGCTCAAGCCCGGCGAGGCGACCCGGGTGTTCAGCCGCTTCTGGCGGGCGGACCCGGCACGCGCGCGTACGACCGGCGGTACGGGCCTCGGGCTGTCCATCGCCCTGGAGGACGCGCGGCTGCACGGCGGCTGGCTGCAGGCCTGGGGTGAGCCGGGCGGCGGCTCGCAGTTCCGGCTGACGCTGCCGCGGACCGCGGACGAGCCGCTGCGGGGCTCGCCGATACCCCTGGAGCCCAAGGACTCACGGCGCAACCGCGGCCTGAACGACGCGGGGCTGCCTCTCGGCGGCACGCAGAAGCTGGCCACAGTGCCCGCGCAGCCCGTCAGCGAGCGCACCGGGCCGCCGCCCATGCTCGCTCCCCGGGTGACGGGCGCGGTGGACCCGGCCGCGCTGCCCGGCAACGGCGCGCGCGTGGTGCCGCGGCCCACCGCGGAAGGGCGCGGCCAGAGCACCGAGGCGGCGGAGGAAGCCCCGTCCGAGGACGGACGGGGAACCGGTGAGCAGCCGGATCAGTTGAAGCAGGGGGAGGAATCACGTGGGCGCTGACCGCGATCGGGGCGGCCGTCGGCGTCCGGTGCGTCTGGTGACGTACGGCGTCTGCGGGGCCGTACTGCTGACCGGGTGCGCCTCGATGCCGGACGGCGGGGATCTGCGCGGGGTCGAGGCCTCGCAGCGGCCGGACCCGCAGGTCCGGGTCTTCGCCATACCGCCGCGGGAGAACGCACAGCCCGAGGAGATCGTGCAGGGCTTCCTGGAGGCGCTGACCAGTGACGATCCGGGGTTCGAGACGGCACGCAAGTACCTGACGGGCGAGGCGTCCAACGAGTGGCGTCCCAACCAGTCCACGACGGTGCTCGCGGACGGGCCGAACACCACGGCGGAGCACAGTGGCAGCCGGGAGGCGACCGGCGACTACGTGTACTCACTGAGTGGCACCAGGGTCGCCAAGGTGGACTCGCAGTTCGCGTACGAGCCCGCCGCGGGCACGTACAACGAGTTCGTGCACCTCACGAAGGACAAGGAGAAGGACGGCAGCAAGCAGTGGCGCATCGACGAGCTGCCGCAGGGCCTTGTGATGGGGAAGTCCGACTTCCAGCGCAACTACCTGTCCGTCAACAAGTACTACTTCGCGTCGAACACGTCGGGCAGGACGGACGATCAGCTCGGGGCGGTCGCCGACCCCGTCTACGTGCGTGAGCAGGTGGACCCGGTGACGCAGATGGTCCGCTCGCTCCTGAAGGGGCCGACGAGCTGGCTCAAGCCGGTCGTCAGGTCCAGCTTCCCCACCGGTACGGCGTTGAAGAAGGGCGTCAAGACACTCACGCCCGACGACCAGAACCGACTGACGGTGCCGCTGAACGACAAGGCCGACCGGATCGGCCAGTCCGTGTGCACGGAGATGGCGGCCCAACTCCTGTTCACCCTCCAGGACCTGACGCCCACGGGCATCGACGAGGTGGAGCTGCAGCGTTCGGACGGCACGCAGTCGTGTGTGCTCAGAGCGAACAAGGCCGAGATCTACGTCGCCCACGGCCCCGCGAAGCGTGCCGAGTACGAGTACTTCATCGACGGTGAGAAGCGGCTCGTCCGGATAGCGAGCGCGGGCAGCGAACAGGAGCCCGAGCCGGTGCCGGGTGCGCTCGGCGACGGCGACGAGGCGCTGCGGTCGGCCGCGGTCTCGCGGGACGAGGACACCGCGGCCGGGGTGTCGCTCGACGGGCGCTCGCTGTACGTCGGGTCGCTCGCCTCCGGCGGTTCGCTCGGGGAGCCCGTGCTGCGCAGCACGGCCAAGTCGGACGACGACGGGCTGACGACGCCCAGTTGGGACGCGAGCGGGGACCTGTGGGTGGCCGACCGTGACCCGAAGAGCTCCAGGCTGCTGCTGCTCACGAAGGGCGCCGGTGAGCCTCTGGTGGTCACGACACCCGGCCTCGAAGGGCGCATCGAGGCGGTGCGGGTGGCCGCCGACGGTGTGCGGATCGCGCTGATCGTGCGCAAGGGCGACAGGACGACCCTGCTCGTGGGGCGGATCGAGCGGCAGAAGGGATCGGACGGGAAGCCGTCCGTCTCCGTCCATGAGCTGCGGTCCGTGGCACCGCAGTTGGAGGAGGTCACCGCCATGTCCTGGGCCGGCGACAGCCGTCTGGTCGTGGTCGGGCGCGAGGCCCGGGTCGTGCAGCAGATCCAGTACGTCCAGGTCGACGGCTCCACACCGGTCGGCCCGGCACCCGCCGCGCTCACCGGGGTGAAGGAGATCGCCGCCTCCGAGGACGAACGGCTGCCGCTGGTGGCCCACTCGGAGGACGGGATCGTGCGGCTCTCGTCCGGGTCCCAGTGGCAGACGGTGGTCAAGAAGGGGATGGCACCGGTCTATCCGGGGTGAGCCCTGGGCCGGCCGGCCAGACCCGGCTTGCCTTCGCTCGCTGCGCGCTGCATGTCCGTCTGCGCTGTCGCCCGTCCGTCTGACCGTCCGTCCGTCTGACCGTGGCGGCGGCAGCGGCAGCGGCAGCGGCCGCGCAGGCGGTGGTGGCGGCGGCGGTGGCGGTGCCGGTACGCCGGATTGGGTTCCCTCGTGTGGGTGACAACGGCCCTGTGGTTGCCGGGAGTTGTCCACAGGGAGTTGTCCACAGGGGTGGCCGGGGCGCTCGCGCGTTGGCACAGTGGTGGGCATGCGGGGGTGGTGGCAGGACCTCACGGACCTGGTGCTGCCGGCCGAGTGCGGAGGCTGTGGGAGGCCTCGCACGGTGCTCTGCCCGGAGTGCCGTGCCGCCCTGACGGGGGCCGTACCGAGCCGGGTGCGACCGGAGCCGGAACCACCGGGGCTGCCGGTGGTGCACGCGGCGGCTCCGTACGAGGACGAGGTGCGCGCGGTGCTCCTCGCCCACAAGGAACGGGGTGCGCTGATGCTCGCGGGGCCTCTGGGAGCGGCGCTGGCCGGGGCTGTGCGGGCGGGGCTCACGGCCGGCGACGGGAGCGGGAGAGGGGCTGTGCGGCTCACACCTGGTGGACGCGGTGGACGCGGTGGACCGGTCGGAGCGGGCGGCTCCGGGACGCCTGTCTCGCTCGTTCCCGTGCCGTCCGCGCCCTGGGCGGTCCGGGCGCGGGGGCACGACCCGGCACGGCGGATCGCGCTCGCCGCGGCGGGTGAGCTGCGGCGTACGGGGACACCGGCCCGGGTGGTCGCCGTACTGCGGCAGCGGCGTGCAGTGGCCGACCAGTCGGGGCTCAACTCCCGGCAGCGGCTGGACAATCTCGCCGGCGCCCTGGAGGTGCCCGCGGGGGGCGCGCGGCTGCTGGCCGGCGGCGGGCGGGTCGTGCTCGTCGACGACCTGATGACCACGGGGGCGTCTCTGACGGAGGCGGCACGGGCCCTGAAGGCCGTTCTCGTGGCGGGAACCGGTCCTTACGGCCGAGTAACACCCAAAGTGACAGGGGAAGGGATGTCACAAGCGACGGTGACAGGTGTAGGCCGACCAGAAGTGGTCAGGGAAATGAGAGGTACGAACGGCGCCGAAGGCATGCTCGCAGCCGCTGTGGTCGCGGCGACTCCGGCATCTTTCGAAATAAACCGGAACTGACAGAGAAGTTGCGTCGTTGCAGGTAGTGAGAGGTTGTATTCACCTGAATGGAGGTACGCCGCAGTAGAGGGTGACGCCATCCGTCCAGGCGAGATATGTTCGGTTGTGAGGGAATGGCGGACGCCGTCCTTCACATATCGGAATGCCGTGCCGTGGGTTTTCTGCAATCACCCGCGACAGTGGGTGGAGATCTTGCCCGCGGGGGAGGAGGAGGTGGAAGTCACCGAGTCCGAGGCTCCGGGACTTGCTGGAGCCTGGTGCAAAAGGGAGATGCTCCGCCGTCGATGCGGAGTGATCCGGGAACGGAGTTCTGCGTGGACATCGTCGTCAAGGGCCGCAAGACCGAGGTGCCCGAGCGGTTCCGCAAGCACGTGGCCGAGAAGCTGAAGCTGGAGAAGATCCAGAAGCTCGACGGCAAGGTGATCAGCCTCGACGTCGAGGTGTCCAAGGAGCTCAACCCTCGACAGGCCGACCGCTCGGACCGAGTGGAGATCACGCTTCACTCCCGCGGTCCGGTGATCCGGGCGGAGGCAGCGGCAAGCGATCCGTACGCGGCGCTGGACCTGGCGGCAGACAAGCTGGAAGCACGGCTGCGCAAGCAGCACGACAAGAGGTACACGCGCCGTGGCGCCCGCAGGATCTCGGCAGCCGAGGTCGCCGACCACGTCCCCGGAGCGGCGACGCTGAACGGGAACGGCAGTGTGGTCCACGAGGAAGAGCCCGAGGCGGTGCCGACCAAGAAGATCGGCTCGATCGAGGTGAAGGGTGACGGCCCCCTCGTCGTCCGCGAGAAGACCCACGTCGCGTCCCCGATGACGCTCGACCAGGCGCTCTACGAGATGGAGCTGGTCGGGCACGACTTCTATCTGTTCGTCGACTCCGAGACCAAGGAACCGAGTGTCGTCTACCGGCGGCACGCGTACGACTACGGCGTCATCCACCTCAGCACCGACCCGATGGTCGCCAAGGCGCAGCAGGCCCCGGCAGGCGGGGCGCTGGGCGGCTGACCTCGCCCGGTGAGCCCCCGGCCCTCGGCCGGGAGGATCTCCAGCGGTGCCCCTGGAGTGCCCGTGCGCCCCCAGGGGCACCGGTGTGCGACCCCTTCGTGCCCCGCTCTGTCGTCCCGTTGCCGCCCGGGCATGAAATCATGGCCCTACCGGCCCAACCGGTGGGCCGTTGCCTCGGGTTGGCGATGGCACAGGAAACACAGGCCACGGCCTTCAGGGGGAGGAACCATGGCGGACAGCTTCGGACCGATGCGTGACGAAGATGCCGACGACGGCGTCGTCGGCATGGGCCCGGACGCGGGGTCCCCACGAAAGGAACCCATCAGGGTCCTTGTCGTGGATGACCATGCCCTTTTCCGTCGCGGCCTGGAGATCGTGCTCGCCGCCGAGGAGGACATCCAGGTCGTCGGCGAGGCGGGTGACGGCGCGGAGGCGGTCGACAAGGCCGCCGATCTGCTGCCGGACATCGTGCTGATGGACGTACGGATGCCCAAGCGCGGCGGGATCGAGGCGTGCACCTCCATCAAGGAGGTCGCGCCCAGCGCGAAGATCATCATGCTGACGATCAGCGACGAGGAGGCGGACCTCTACGACGCGATCAAGGCGGGGGCCACCGGGTATCTCCTCAAGGAGATCTCCACGGACGAAGTGGCCACGGCAATTCGCGCCGTCGCGGACGGGCAGTCGCAGATCAGTCCGTCGATGGCGTCGAAGCTGCTCACCGAGTTCAAGTCGATGATCCAGCGTACGGACGAGCGGCGGCTGGTGCCGGCGCCTCGGCTCACCGAGCGTGAGCTGGAGGTTCTCAAGCTCGTGGCGACCGGGATGAACAACCGGGATATCGCCAAGGAGTTGTTCATCTCCGAGAACACCGTGAAGAACCATGTGCGGAACATTCTGGAGAAGCTGCAGTTGCACTCCAGGATGGAAGCCGTGGTGTATGCGATGCGGGAGAAGATCCTCGAGATTCGTTGAGGGCGGCGTGGGGTCGGGGGCCGGTTCGTAGCAGCGGGCCGACGGGGGCCTCTGTCTGTCCTAGCCCAGCGTTCGGGCCAGTTCCGTTGTCAGGGCTTCTCGCAGGGCCGGAGTGTTCGCTCGCTCCACCCGTACGTTCGTGCAGTCGACCCAGGTGGCCGCCTCCAGGAGGGCCTGGGCCACTGCCGGTACGGCCTTGGGGCTGTCGAGGGTGACCTGCTTGGCGACCAGCGTGGCTCCCTCGCGGGCCGGGTCGACGCGGCCGACCAGGTGGCCGCCGGCGAGGACCGGCATGGCGAAGTAGCCGTAGACCCGCTTCGGCTTGGGGACGTAGGCCTCCAGGCGGTGGGTGAAGCCGAAGATCCGCTCCGTGCGGGCCCGCTCCCAGACCAGGGAGTCGAACGGCGACAGGAGCGTGGTGCGGTGGCGGCCCCGCGGGGGCGTCTCCAGGGCCGCGGGATCCGCCCAGGCGGGCTTGGACCAGCCCTCCACCGTGACCGGGACCAGACCGGAGTCCGCGAGCACCGCGTCGACCTGCTCGCCCTTGAGGCGGTGGTAGTCGGCGATGTCCGCGCGCGTGCCCACGCCCAGGGACCGGCCCGCGAGCCGGACCAGACGGCGCAGGCACTCCGTGTCGTCCAGCTCGTCGTGGAGCAGGTCGCCCGGGATGGCGCGCTCCGCGAGGTCGTACACCCGCTTCCAGCCCCTGCGCTCCGTGCACACCACCTCGCCGTACATCAGAGCGCGCTCGACGGCGACCTTCGTGCCCGACCAGTCCCACCACTCGCTGGTCTTCTTCGCGCCGCCCAAGTCGGTGGCCGTGAGCGGGCCTTCGGCCTTCAGCTGCTTGATGACCTGGTCGTACGTGCCGTCCGGCAGGTCGTGGTTCCAGTGCGGGCGGGCGCGGTAGGCGCGGCGGCGGAACGCGAAGTGCGGCCACTCCTCGACGGGGAGGATGCAGGCGGCGTGCGACCAGTACTCGAAGGCGTGCGGGCGTGGCGGAGCCGTGCCGTCGGACGCGGGGGTCCAGTAGGCGTCGTCCACCGTCTTGCGGCCGACCGCGCCGAGGCGGGCGTACGGGATGAGTTCGTGGGAGCGGGCCAGGACGGAGATCGTGTCGAGCTGGACCGCGCCCAGGTGCCGCAGTACGCCTCGGACGCCGCCCCTGCGGTCGGGGGCACCCAGGAAACCCTGGGCGCGCAGGGCGATTCGGCGGGCCTCGTCGGCGGAGAGTTCGGCGGTGGGGCGCGGCAGACTCGTCATGGTCAGCACGATATGCGGTGCCACTGACAGTGGGCCCTGAGCTGCGAAAACTGCTGGGGGAACCGCCGTGGGAGACAGCCGGGGGCGGGCGGGCGCCGGGAGTTCAGCCCTGTCGGGGAGCGGGCAGGTAGGGCGCTGTCGACGGCAGGCCCAGGTCCGACGGGAGCAGGGAGCCGACCCAGCAGTCGCGGCGTACGCCCTTGTTGTTGATGCCGGAACGAAGGGTGCCTTCCATGGTGAAGCCGGCGCGTTCGGCGACCGCGCGGGAGCCCGTGTTGCCCACCTCGGCCCGCCACTCGACGCGGTCGATCGCCAGCTGGGTGAAGGCCCAGCGGGAGGCGGTGAGGGCGGCCTCGGTGATGTAGCCCTTGCCCCGGTGTTCCTTCGTCGCCCAGAAGCCGATCTCGCCGACTCCGAGGGAGCGCATCGTGATGGCGAGCATGCCGGCGAGTTCACCGCCGACGGGCAGGAAGACACCGAAGGTGAACATCGAGCAGTCCACCCATCCGTCGGGCACCATCTGCTCGGTGAAGGCCGTGGCGTGCTCGGGCAGATAGGGCGACGGGATCGTGGTCCAGCGCTGGATCTCGGGATCCTGGACGGCGTCGTACACGGCGTCGGTGTCGTGCGGTCCCACCGTGCGCAGCAGGAGCCGTTCGGAGGTCAGTGTGACGGGGTCCATCGGCCGATTCTGCTCGGGCTTCGGTGCGGAAGCCATGACTTTAGCTCTGCGTGCGTCGACGGTTACCTTTCGTAGCGCTTGCGCGGCACCTTCCGCATCCTCCGCCCGTTGTCCTAATGGCTGTCACATGCAGACCTCCCGGCGCGGTGGGGTCCTCGCTTACGATGGCCGTTGCTCAAGCTGTGATTTGAAACTGTCATCGAAACCGACCGTCCCAGGCCCGACCGGCAAGGAGACAAACCCCCGTGTCCGTCCTCTCGAAGATCATGCGTGCAGGCGAAGGAAAGATCCTGCGCAAGCTGCACCGCATCGCGGACCAGGTCAACTCCATCGAAGAGGACTTCGTTGACCTCTCCGACGCCGAGCTGCGAGCCCTGACCGATGAGTACAAGCAGCGGTACGCCGACGGCGAAAGCCTCGACGACCTGCTGCCCGAGGCGTTCGCGACCGTCCGCGAGGCCGCCAAGCGCGCCCTCGGCCAGCGCCCCTACGACGTGCAGATCATGGGCGGCGCGGCGCTCCACCTCGGCTATGTCGCCGAGATGAAGACCGGTGAGGGCAAGACCCTGGTCGGCACGCTGCCCACGTATCTGAACGCCCTCTCCGGAGACGGCGTTCACCTCATCACGGTCAACGACTACCTGGCCGAGCGCGACTCCGAGATGATGGGCCGTGTCCACAAGTTCCTTGGCCTGAGCGTCGGCTGCATCCTGGCCAACATGACGCCGGCCCAGCGCCGCGAGCAGTACGCGTGCGACATCACGTACGGCACGAACAACGAGTTCGGCTTCGACTACCTGCGCGACAACATGGCGTGGTCGCAGGACGAACTGGTGCAGCGCGGCCACAACTTCGCGGTGGTCGACGAGGTCGACTCGATCCTCGTCGACGAGGCCCGTACGCCGCTGATCATCTCCGGCCCCGCCGACCAGGCCACCAAGTGGTACGGCGACTTCGCGAAGCTCGTCACACGCCTGAAGAAGGGCGAGGCGGGCAACACCCTCAAGGGCATCGAGGAGACCGGCGACTACGAGGTCGACGAGAAGAAGCGCACCGTCGCCATCCACGAGCCCGGCGTCGCCAAGGTCGAGGACTGGCTGGGTATCGACAACCTCTACGAGTCGGTGAACACGCCTCTGGTGGGCTACCTGAACAACGCCATCAAGGCCAAGGAGCTCTTCAAGAAGGACAAGGACTACGTCGTCATCGACGGCGAAGTCATGATCGTCGACGAGCACACCGGCCGTATCCTCGCCGGCCGCCGCTACAACGAGGGCATGCACCAGGCGATCGAGGCGAAGGAAGGGGTGGACATCAAGGACGAGAACCAGACGCTCGCCACGATCACCCTGCAGAACTTCTTCCGCCTCTACAAGCGCCACGACCGCAACGGCAAGGAAGTCCCCGGTCTCTCCGGCATGACCGGTACGGCGATGACCGAGGCCGCCGAGTTCCACCAGATCTACAAGCTCGGCGTCGTCCCGATCCCGACCAACCGGCCGATGGTCCGCAGGGACATGTCCGACCTGATCTACCGCACCGAGGTGGCGAAGTTCGAGGCCGTCGTCGACGACATCGCCGAGAAGCACGAGAAGGGCCAGCCGATCCTCGTCGGTACGACGTCGGTCGAGAAGTCCGAGTACCTCTCGCAGCAGCTCTCCAAGCGAGGCATCCAGCACGAGGTGCTGAACGCGAAGCAGCACGACCGCGAGGCTCCGATCATCGCCCAGGCCGGCCGCAAGGGTGCCGTCACCGTCGCCACGAACATGGCCGGCCGCGGTACGGACATCAAGCTCGGCGGCAACCCCGACGACCTCGCCGAGGCCGAGCTGCGCCAGCGCGGCCTCGACCCCGAGGAGCACATCGAGGAGTGGGCCGCCGCGCTGCCCGCCGCCCTGGAGCGGGCCGAGAAGGCCGTGCAGGCCGAGTTCGAAGAGGTCAAGGACCTCGGCGGGCTCTATGTGCTGGGTACCGAGCGGCACGAGTCCCGCCGTATCGACAACCAGCTGCGCGGTCGCTCCGGCCGTCAGGGCGACCCGGGCGAGTCCCGCTTCTACCTCTCGCTGGGCGACGACCTGATGCGCCTCTTCAAGGCCCAGATGGTCGAGCGCGTCATGTCGATGGCGAACGTCCCGGACGACGTGCCGATCGAGAACAAGATGGTCACCCGCGCCATCGCCTCCGCCCAGTCGCAGGTCGAGACGCAGAACTTCGAGACCCGGAAGAACGTCCTCAAGTACGACGAGGTCCTCAACCGGCAGCGCGAGGTCATCTACGGCGAGCGTCGCCGCGTCCTGGAGGGCGAGGACCTTCAGGAGCAGATCCAGCACTTCATGAACGACACGATCGACGCGTACATCGACGCGGAGACCGCGGAGGGCTTCGCCGAGGAATGGGACGTGGACCGGCTGTGGGGCGCCTTCAAGCAGCTCTACCCGGTGAAGGTCACCGTCGACGAGCTGGAGGAGGCGGCCGGTGACCGTGCCGGTCTGACCGCCGAATTCATCTCCGAGTCCATCAAGGACGACATCTACGAGCAGTACGCGTCCCGTGAGGAGCAGCTCGGCTCCGAGATCATGCGTGAGCTGGAGCGCCGGGTCGTGCTGTCGGTCCTGGACCGCAAGTGGCGCGAGCACCTCTACGAGATGGACTACCTCCAGGAGGGCATCGGCCTGCGCGCGATGGCCCAGAAGGACCCGCTGGTCGAGTACCAGCGTGAGGGCTTCGACATGTTCACCGCCATGATGGACGGCATCAAGGAGGAGTCCGTCGGCTATCTGTTCAACCTGGAGGTCCAGGTCGAGCAGCAGGTCGAGGAGGTGCTGGTCGAGGACGCGAAGCCGTCGCTCTCCAAGGAGGGCGCCGCCGCGGGTGCCTCCCGTCCGGAGATCCGCGCCAAGGGCCTCGACGCCCCGCAGCGGCCGGACCGGCTGCACTTCTCCGCGCCCACCGTGGACGGGGAGGGCGGCGTCGTCGAGGGCGACTTCGCCAACGACGACGAGCCGGTGCGATCGGAGTCCGACGGGCTCACGCGCGCGGAGCGGCGTAAGCAGCAGAAGGGTGGCCGTCGCCGCAAGAAGTGACGGTTCGCTCTGCGGGGCGGGTGGTTCGCTTCGCGGGGTGGGCAGTTGAAGGGCCGGGTGCCTATTGGTGCCCGGCTCTTCGCGTTGGCCCGGGGTCCGGGCCCGGGCCCAGGCCTCCGGGCCCCGGCCCGGCCTTGGGCGGCGCCGGGGGCGGGTGATGCTGGCCGCAGGCCGGTGAGGGCTTGGTGCGCAGTTCCCCGCGCCCCTGGAGGTGCGCGGCGCGCGGGTCAGTCCTCGTTCGTGTGTGGCATGCGGGCGCCGCCCAGTTCCACCGCCGTGCAGCGCCAGCGGAGGTCGGAGCCCTGTTCCAGGCGGAATGCCATGGCGCGGAGCTGGTCGCCCGCGCCGATGCGGGCGAAGGCCTCGACGGCGCCCGGGCGGGGCACGTAGTAGCCGATGTCGCGGACCACGGGGCGGGTGCCGCGGGCGCGGAGCGGGCCGCGTTCGGCGAGCCAGGCCAGTTCGTCGTACGCGCGGCCCGCGGTGTGCCGGAGCATGCAGTGGACAGGGCGCTGACCACTGAGAACGGCCACGAGACGGTCGGCGAACAGGTCGGTGGGGCGAGGCTGCCGGGGTGCGCCCGGAAGGCTCTCAGCGGGGGCTGTGGCGGTCGTCCGGGGTGGGGCTCCGGACGGGACCGGCGAGGTGGTCGTAGCGGTCGAGGTGGTGGGCGGGCGGCCGTCGCGCGGGACCGTGTGCGGGGCAGCCGTACGGGGTGCGCTCGTGTGCCGGGCCGGGGCGAGTGCGGTACTGCCCGGTGCCGTGGCCGAGGCAGTGTCGGCCCGCCGTGTGCGAGGTGCGCCGCCGCCCGGTGTCGTACGCGTTGAGCCGCTGCCCGGGCGGCGGGTGTCGTGGCGTACGGGCGGGCGGGTGCCCGGGGCGCCCGTGGTGCGCTTCGTCCTGGTCATCACCTTGTTCACGGCGGGATCCCCATTCCGTCGGACCGGCTGGATACCAGTCGGTAACTTTCCGTTGGGGATCTTGTACGAGGCCGGAGCGGGTGGCTGCAAGGACCCTGGGCGCGCGCCGGGGGTGCCGGAAGGTTCACCTATCAGGGTGACGGGGCAGGATGGGAGGCTTGGCGCGGCTGGGGTGTACCGGGTGATGTGCGAGGCCGGTGGTGGACGTCTCCGGAGGGGTGGCCGGGACTCGAAAGGGGACGCCCGCACGTATCCTGAAGGCCCTCCCGGGAGGCGCGGAGCCGCCCCCTCGGAGTCCTCCGACGGTGAAACCCGACGGCGAAACCCGACAGCGAAACCCGACGGCGAGATCCGACCACGCGATCCGATTGCGGGATCCGACTACGAAAGCGGCCAGCCATGCGCGTCTACGTCCCCCTGACCCTCTCCGGTCTCGCCGAGGCGTACAAGACGGGTGAGCTGGGGCCGGGGCCCTTCGTCGCGTACGCCGTCACGCCCGCGCTGCGGGAGTGGTACCTGTCCGACGACATCGAGGAACTGGAGTACGCGGCGCTGAACCGGGCCGCGATCGCCTCCCTGCGGCTGGTCGCGCTCGACCCCGGAGCCCCGCGGCGGCGGGTCGTCGTCGCCGTGGACGTGCCGGACGGGGCCGCGGTCGCCGACCCCGACCGGGGGCTCGACCCCTCGGCGCTCGGCGAGGTGCGGGTCGGCGGAGCCGTGGCGCTGGCCAAGGCCGCGGCCGTGCACCTGGACTCGGACGAGGCCGAGGCGGACGTGACGGCTGCCGTGGACGTGCTGGGCGCGGCCGACCGGGGTGACGACGACGCGCAGTTCGTCGTGGACGGGGCCGAGGACCACGAGCTGCTGTGGTTCGCCACGCAGGAGATTCCGAACCTGGTGGGGCTGGGCGACTGACGGACCTGTCCGTCCGACGGGCCCGGCCGACCGGTCGCGGCTTTCGGGGGCGCGCACTGGAGCGCGCCGGACGTGTTGTCAGTGTGGCCGGGTATTTTTTTGGTATGGGGATGCACGGAGCAGCACACATCGTCTGGGACTGGAACGGAACCCTGTTCCACGACAACGCGGCGATCATCGGCGCGACGAACGCGGCGTTCGCCGAGCTGGGGATGGAACCGATCACGCTTGAGAGGTACCGGGAGGTCTACTGCGTACCGGTGCCGAAGTTCTACGAGCGGCTGCTGGGGCGGCTGCCCACGGACGAGGAGTGGGAGGTCATGGATCTGACCTTCCACCGGTACTACCTGGAGCACCGGGTGGGCTGCGGGCTCACCGACGGGGTGCCCGGTCTGCTCGCCGAGTGGACGTCGGCCGGTCGCAGTCAGTCGATCCTGAGCATGTACGGGCACGACGAGCTCGTCCCGTTGGTGCGGGGGTTCGGGATCGAGCCCCATTTCATACGGGTCGACGGGCGGACCGGGCCGTCCGGAGGCAGCAAGGCCGAGCACATGGTCCGGCACGTGGGGGCGCTGGCGGGCGTGGAACCCGCTCGTACGGTGGTGATCGGGGACGCGGCGGACGACGCGGTCGCGGCGCTGCACGTGGGGGCGCGGGCCGTGCTCTACACCGGCGGGTCGCACAGCCGGGCCAGCCTTGAGGGGGTCGGGGTGCCCGTGGTGGACAGCCTGGAGGAGGCCGTCGCGGAGGCGGAGCGGTTGGCGGCCTAGCGGCCGGTTTCTCGGGCCCCTGGGGTGGATGGGGGCCGGGGTGGCTCATCCACGTACCCCCGGCGGAGCGAACTGTGCAATGTGTCAAAAAGGGGGCCCCTCTTTTGTACACATACGGCTCATGACGGGGGGCCCGTGGAGAGCGATAGCCTTGTGCCGTGATCAGCGCGATACGTCGCGGGGGCCTTGTCGCCCCTGCCCTGCGCCCGGAACGCACGGACGACATCCGTGACCGGGCGGTCGCTGGTCTCTCCGAGCGGGGAAGCGCAGAAAACGCCGCATACGCGGCAGGCGCGGGTGCACCGAGAGCAGCGTCACAGCCTCCGGAGCCGCCAAGAATGGCCGATAACGCCCCGCTCATCTCTCATCGCGGCATAGCGTCGAACGAGACCGGACACCCCGCGTCGCGGCGCTACGTCACTTCACGTTCTACGACGTCACGCAACGGCGCGCGACAGGAGCCAGAGGACAATGCAGACCAAGCTGGACGAAGCCAAGGCCGAGCTGCTCGAACGGGCCGCCCGGGTAGCTGAGAACAGCCCTGTCGGGGGGAATCTTCACCTGCCGACCGGGAAGACGGGCGCGAGCGCTCCCGACCAGGACACCCTGCTCGCGTTCCTCCAGCGCTACTACCTGCACACCGCCCCCGAAGACCTCACCGACCGAGACCCGGACGACGTCTTCGGAGCCGCCTTCTCGCACTATCGGCTGGCCGAGAACCGACCTCAGGGCACGGCCAACGTAAGAGTCCACACGCCGACGGTCGAGGAGATCGGCTGGACCTGCAGCCACTCCGTCGTCGAGGTCGTCACGGACGACATGCCCTTCCTCGTCGACTCCGTGACCAACGAGCTGTCCCGGCAGGGGCGCGGGATCCATGTCGTCATCCACCCGCAGGTCATCGTGCGGCGCGATCTCACCGGCAAGCTCATCGAGGTCCTGAAGGCCCGGCCCGCCGGCGAGCAGGCCCACGACACCTTCGTCGAGTCCTGGATCCACGTCGAGATCGACCGCGAGACCGACCGCGCCGATCTGAAGCAGATCACCGCCGACCTGGTCCGCGTCCTGTCCGACGCCCGTGAGGCCGTCGAGGACTGGGAGAAGATGCGCGACTCCGCGCTGCGCATCGCCGACGAGCTGCCCACCGAGCCGACCGCCGACGACCTGCGCGACCAGGAGGTGGAGGAGGCCCGTGAGCTGCTGCGCTGGCTCGCGGACGACCACTTCACCTTCCTCGGCTACCGGGAGTACGAGCTGCGCGAGGACGACTCGCTCGCCGCCGTTCCCGGCACCGGACTCGGCATCCTGCGCTCCGATCCGCACCACGCGACCGACGAGAGCCACCCGGTCAGCCCGTCCTTCGAGCGGCTGCCCGCCGACGCCCGCGCCAAGGCCCGCGAGCACAAGCTGCTGGTCCTCACCAAGGCCAACAGCCGCGCCACCGTGCACCGGCCCTCCTACCTCGACTACGTCGGCGTGAAGAAGTTCGACGAGGACGGCAACGTCGTCGGCGAGCGCCGTTTTCTGGGCCTCTTCTCCTCCGCCGCGTACACCGAGTCCGTACGCCGTGTCCCCGTCGTCCGGCGCAAGGTCGCCGAGGTCCTCAAGGGCGCGGGCTTCCTGCCCAACAGCCACGACGGGCGCGACCTCCTCCAGATCCTGGAGACGTACCCGCGCGACGAGCTCTTCCAGACCCCGCCCGACGAGCTGCGGTCGATCGTCACCTCCGTCCTGTACCTCCAGGAGCGGCGGCGGCTGCGGCTCTACCTGCGGCAGGACGAGTACGGGCGCTACTACTCGGCGCTCGTCTACCTCCCGCGCGACCGCTACACCACCGGCGTACGCCTGCGGATCATCGACATCCTGAAGGAGGAGCTCGGCGGCACCAGCGTCGACTTCACCGCCTGGAACACCGAGTCGATCCTCTCCCGGCTGCACTTCGTGGTCCGGGTCCCGCAGGGCACCGAGCTGCCGCAGCTGAGCGACGTCGACAAGGACCGCATCGAGGCGCGGCTCGTCGAGGCCGCCCGCTCCTGGGCCGACGGTTTCGCCGAGGCGCTGAACGCGGAGTGCGGCGAGGAGCGCGCCGCCGAACTGCTGCGCCGGTACGGCAACGCCATCCCCGAGGGCTACAAGGCCGACCACAACCCGCGCACCGCGGTCGCCGACCTGGTCCACCTGGAGCAGCTCGGCAACGGCAAGAACTTCGCACTCAGCCTGTACGAGCCGGTGGGGGCCGCCCCCGGCGAGCGCCGTTTCAAGATCTACCGCACCGGGGAGTCGGTCTCCCTCTCCGCCGTCCTGCCGGTCCTCACCCGGCTCGGCGTCGAGGTCACCGACGAGCGCCCGTACGAGCTGCGCTGCTCGGACCGCGCGTCCGCGTGGATCTACGACTTCGGCCTGCGCCTGCCCAAGACGGGCAGCGGCAACGGCGACCACCTCGGCGACGACGGCCGCGAGCGGTTCCAGGAGGCCTTCTCGGCGACCTGGACCGGACAGGCCGAGAACGACGGCTTCAACTCCCTCGTCCTGAGCGCCGGGCTGAACTGGCGGCAGGCGATGGTGCTGCGCGCGTACGCGAAGTACCTGCGGCAGGCCGGTTCGACGTTCAGCCAGGACTACATGGAGGACACCCTCCGCAGCAACGTCCACACCACCCGGCTGCTCGTCTCCCTCTTCGAGGCGCGGATGTCGCCGGACCGCCAGCGCGCCGGCCTCGAACTGACCGACGCCCTCCTGGAGGAGCTGGACGCCGCCCTCGACCAGGTCGCCAGCCTGGACGAGGACCGGATCCTGCGCTCCTTCCTCACGGTCATCAAGGCGACCCTGCGCACGAACTTCTTCCAGGAGGCGGGCGGCGGCGAGCCGCACACGTACGTCTCCATGAAGTTCGACCCGCAGGCCATCCCGGACCTGCCGGCACCGCGTCCGGCGTACGAGATCTGGGTGTACTCGCCGCGCGTCGAGGGCGTCCATCTCAGGTTCGGCAAGGTCGCGCGAGGCGGTCTGCGCTGGTCCGACCGGCGTGAGGACTTCCGGACCGAGATCCTCGGGCTGGTCAAGGCGCAGATGGTCAAGAACACCGTCATCGTGCCCGTCGGCGCCAAGGGCGGCTTCGTCGCCAAGCAGCTGCCCGACCCGGCCGTGGACCGCGACGCCTGGCTGGCCGAGGGCATCCGCAGCTACAAGACCTTCATCTCGGCGCTGCTCGACATCACCGACAACATGGTGGCCGGCGAGGTCGTACCGCCCGCCGACGTCGTACGGCACGACGAGGACGACACGTACCTCGTCGTCGCCGCGGACAAGGGCACGGCGACGTTCTCCGACATCGCCAACGGTGTCGCGGAGAGCTACAACTTCTGGCTCGGGGACGCCTTCGCCTCCGGCGGCTCGGCCGGCTACGACCACAAGAAGATGGGCATCACCGCCCGCGGAGCCTGGGAGTCCGTCAAGCGGCACTTCCGGGAGCTGGCCGTCAACACGCAGACCGAGGACTTCACGGTCGTCGGCGTGGGTGACATGTCCGGTGACGTGTTCGGCAACGGCATGCTGCTCAGCGAGCACATCCGGCTGGTCGCCGCCTTCGACCACCGGCACATCTTCATCGACCCGAACCCGGACGCGGCGACCTCGTACGCCGAGCGCCGTCGCCTCTTCGAGCTGCCACGCTCCTCCTGGGAGGAGTACGACAAGACGCTGCTGTCGCAGGGCGGCGGCATCTACCCCCGTACGGCCAAGGCCATCCAGCTCAACAGCCACATCCGCGAGGCCCTCGGCATCGAGGGCAACATCGTCAAGATGACCCCCGCCGACCTGATGCGGGCGATCCTCAAGGCGCAGGTGGACCTGCTGTGGAACGGCGGCATCGGTACGTACGTGAAGGCGTCGACCGAGTCGCACGCGGACGTCGGCGACAAGGCCAACGACGCGATCCGCGTGGACGGCGCCGACCTGAGGGTCAAGGTCGTCGGCGAGGGCGGCAACCTCGGCCTCACCCAGCTGGGCCGCATCGAGTTCGCGCAGGCCGGCGGCAAGGTCAACACGGACGCCATCGACAACAGCGCGGGCGTGGACACCTCCGACCACGAGGTGAACATCAAGATCCTGCTCAACACGGTCGTCGCGGACGGCGACATGACCGTCAAGCAGCGCAACAAGCTGCTCGCCCAGATGACCGACGAGGTCGGCGGCCTCGTCCTGCGCAACAACTACGCGCAGAACACGGCCCTGGCCAACGCGCTCGCCCAGTCCAAGGACATGCTCCACGCCCAGCAGCGCTTCATGCGCCACCTGGTCCGCGAGGGCCATCTGGACCGGGCGCTGGAGTTCCTGCCGACCGACCGGCAGATCCGGGAGCGGCTCGGCACCGGGCAGGGCCTGACCTCGCCGGAGACGGCCGTCCTCCTCGCGTACACGAAGATCACGGTCTCCGACGAGCTGCTGCACACCTCGCTGCCCGACGATCTGTATCTGCGGGGGCTGCTGCACGCGTACTTCCCGACCGCGCTGCGCGAGCAGTTCATCGAGCAGATCGACAACCACCCGCTGTCCCGCGAGATCGTCACGACGGTGCTGGTCAACGACACCGTCAACACCGGTGGTACGAGCTTCCTGCACCGGCTCCGCGAGGAGACCGGGGCCTCCCTGGAGGAGATCGTCCGGGCACAGACCGCGGCCCGTGCGATCTTCAACTCCAGCGAGGTGTGGGACGCCGTCGAGGCGCTCGACAACACGGTCGACGCGGGTGTCCAGACCCGGATCCGACTCCACTCGCGGCGGCTCGTCGAGCGGGGGACGCGGTGGCTGCTCAACAACCGGCCGCAGCCGTTGCAGCTCGCCGAGACGATCGACTTCTTCCGGGAGGGCGTCACGCGGGTCTGGGCCGAGCTGCCCAAGCTGCTGCGGGGTGCGGATCTGGAGTGGTACCAGCAGATCTACGACGAGCTGTCCGAGGGCGGGGTGCCCGACGAGCTCGCCCAGCGGGTGGCCGGGTTCTCGTCCGCCTTCCCGTCGCTCGACATCGTGGCGGTGGGGGACCGGATGGGCAAGGACCCGATGGACGTCGCGGAGGTCTACTACGACCTCGCCGACCGGCTGCGGATCACGCAGCTCATGGATCGCATCATCGAGCTGCCTCGTGCGGACCGGTGGCAGTCCATGGCCCGGGCGTCCATCCGTGAGGACCTGTACGCGGCGCATGCCGCGCTGACCGCCGATGTTCTCGCCGTCGGGAACGGGGGGTCCACGCCTGAGCAGCGGTACAAGGCGTGGGAGGAGAAGAACGTGGCGATTCTCGCTCGGGCGCGGACGACTCTGGAGGAGATCCAGGGGTCCGAGGCGTTCGATCTCGCGAATCTGTCGGTGGCGATGAGGACGATGAGGACGATGCTGCGCACGCGGTCGTAGTTCCTCGGGACCGGAGAGGGGCGCCCTGCGGGTTGGGGGCGCCCTTTCTTTTTCGCCCCCGCCGCCCCTACCCATTCCCGTCCCTTCTGGGGGCTGCGCCCCCAGACCCCCGCCATCGGCCTGAACGGCCTCGTCCTCAAACGCCGGACGGGCTGGTGGGTAGGGGCGGCGGGGGCGAAAAGGTCCCCGGAGCAACCCGTGCCTCTCGATCAACATCTACCTAAGTGGCCCCCAAGCGGCCTACACCCCGTACAGGGTCCAGCAAGGGACACTTAGGATAAATAGGATGAACGAGGAATCGCTTCCCGCACAGGGCGTCGTACCGGGAGTCGTACCGGCTGGCGTACCGGACGTGTCCGTCGTCGTGATCGTCTACAACGACGAGACGCGGCTGCCCACAGCCGTGCGCTCCGTGCTGGAGCAGACCCTGCGGAACGTCGAGGTCGTGATCGTGGACGACCGGAGTACGGACGGGTCGTACGACGTGGCACGGAGGCTGGCCGCCGAGCACCCCGGCAGGGTCCGGGCCTTCCAGCTCGAACAGAACAGCGGAGGATGCGGGGCTCCCCGCAATCACGGCATCGCCCAGGCGCGCGGCACGTACGTCCTCTTCCTCGACAGTGACGACGTACTGGAGCGCGACGCCTGCCGGAACATGCTGGAGGCGGCCGAGACGACCGGCGCCGACCTGGTCTCCGGGATGTGCGTGCGGGTGCACGTGGACTCGCGCAACGGCAAGGAGGTCAAGTGGTACCCCTGGCTGTACGCCCGCACCCGCACCCTGGAGTCGATCTCCGAGCTGCCCGACCTGCTGGTCTTCGACACCCTCTCGACGAACAAGTGCTATCGGCGGGACTTTCTTGCCGAGCAGGGGCTCGCCTTTCCTGTCGGGATCCACTACGAGGATCTGCTCTTCTCCGCCCAGGCCTACGCCGCCGCGCGCCGGATCACCCTCATCCCCAACCGCGTCTACGACTGGAACGTCGTCGACAAGGCCACGGCCAAGTCGATCAGCAACCGGCGTGCCGAGATCGCCAACTTCGCGCACCGGATGGAGATCCATCGGCGGGTCGACCAACTCCTCGCCGACAAGGGCCTGCTGGAGCTGAAGTTCCACAAGGACGTCAAGTTCCTCAAGCACGACCTGGTGCTGCATCTGCGTGACCTGCCGTTCCGGGACGCCTCCTACCGGGAGGAGTTCGCCGAGATCGCCCGCGACTACCTGGAGTCCATCGACCGCGCCGCCTTCGACGAGGTGGAGCCCATCCACGCCATCTGCGCCTATCTGCTGCAGAAGAGCGACTGGGACAACCTCCTGCCGGCCGTGGACACCCTCACCAACCGCGACAAGATCTCCGCGCCGATGGTGGAACGCGACGGCCGCATCTACTGGTGTGCCGAACACCTCGACGACCCTCTCGACGGCGACTTCGCCCGGCACGTCCTCGACGTCACCGAACTCGGCTATCACGTCAGGCCCGTCGAGAAGATGTTCCTGCGCAACGTCCTGACCGGGTACGAGGAGGCGGGCGGTACCGTCCGGCTGGCCGGGCACATCACCAATCCCCTCGGTGTCGTTCCGCCCGGCGCCCGGCTCACCGGCGAGCTGGAGTTCGCCGCCCGCCGCAAGGGCGTACGGTTCCAGGTCTTCCGCTTCCCGGTCGCCACCCTGCGGCACGAGGGCGCGGCCATCGGCTGGGAGGCGTCGGCGGACCTCGCGCGCGGGCTGCGGCCGCTGGGCATCGTGGACGCGGTGTGGGACGTACGGCTGCATCTCGACGTCGACGGCGCCCGCACCACCACCCGCCTCACCGCCTCCGAACCCGGGCTGGCCGACGGGCAGTTGCCCGTCCGGCCCCGGCTCACCCGGCTGGTCGCCGACCACGTCGCGCCCGAGATCTCCTCGCGCGGCCATCTCTCCTTCCGGATCATGACCCGCGAGAAGGTGGACGCGCTCGTCGAGCGGGGTGTGCGGGGCGTGCCCGGCCGGTTCGCCAAGTCCGGGTACCGCAAGGCGAAGGAGGTACGCAGGAAGCTGACCTCCGGCGACACCAAGATCCGCCTGTACCACGAGGTGTTCAGCCGGCTGCCCGTGAAGAAGGGGCTCGTTGTTTTCGAGAGCCATCTGGGCCGGCAGTTCAGCGACAGCCCCAAGGCGATCTACGAGGAGATGCGGCGCCAGGGGCTGGAGTTCGAGGCCGTGTGGTCGTACACCGGCAGCAGTCCGACCGGGTTTCCGGCCGACGCCACTCTCGTACGCCGCTGGTCGCTGCCCTATCTGAAGGCGCTGGCGCAGGCCGAGTTCTGGGTCGACAACCAGAGCTATCCGCTCAAGCTCACCAAGCGGCCCGAGACGACCTACATCCAGACCTGGCACGGCTCGGCACTCAAGCGGATGGGCTTCGACGAGCCCGAGTGGAAGCTCAGATCCCGGCCCGAGCAGGCCGAACAGCAGCGCACCCTCGACCGGTTCGACCGGTTCCTGATCCGCTCCGAGCACGACGTACGCACCCTCGCCCGGGCGTTCCGCCTGAAGGAGAGGACGCTGCTGCGGGTGGGCTATCCCCGCAACGACGACCTGGTGCGGGCCAGGAGAAGGGAAGAGGAAGTGGGCAAGCGCGAACGCGGGGCGCTCGCCGCCGAGTTGGGGATTCCCGACGACAGGGCCGTACTGCTGTACGCGCCCACCTTCCGTCAACACGGGGGCAGGCAGCGGCGGTTCGAGCTGCCCTTCGACGTGGAGCGGTTCGCCGACACGTTCGGTGACCGGTACGTCCTGCTCGTGCGCTCGCACTACCTCAACCACGTCGTGCTCCCGCCGTCCGTGCGCGGGCGCGTCATCGACGTATCGGCACACCACGACGTGACCCCGCTGCTCGCGCTCGCCGACGGGCTGATCACCGACTACTCGTCCGTGATGTTCGACTACGCGCTCCTCGGCCGGCCGATGTTCTTCTTCGCCTACGACTACGAGGAGTACGTGCACGAGGGCCGCGGCACCTACTTCGACCTGCTGGAGCGGGCGCCGGGACCGGTCGTGCGCACCGAGGAGGAGCTGCACACCGCCCTCGCCTCCCTGGACGAGCAGGCCGTGAAGTACGCGGAGGCGCGGGAGGGGTTCGTGGCGGAATTCGGCGAGTACGACAAGGGGACCGCCGCCCAGAGCATCGTCGACCAGTTCTTCGCGCAGTGGAGGCGTGGATGACCCTCGTGAGCACCTATCCGCAGCGGGACGTCTTCTTCGTCTCCAACAGTGTCGACGAGCTGGGCGGAGTGACCAGTTGGTCGCACCAGATGGCCCGGCTCCTCACCGGGCGCGGGCATCGCGTCCATGTCGTCGGCATCACCCCGTCAGAGGTCGTGCAGGAACTCGGCGAAGTGCCCTACCCGATGACGACGTTGTACGCCGGACAGCCGCCGCGTCCCGGCAGGGCGCGTGACGCGAGCATGCGCGAGCAGGCCGTCAAGCTCACCGCGCTGTTCCGGGCGGCGCGGCCCGGCGCTGTCGTCATCGTCACGCAGGTGTGGGCCATGGAGTGGGTGGCGCAGGCCGACACCCGCGGGCTGACCGTGATCGGCATGAGCCATGAGTCCTTCGTGTACTCGAAGGCGTCCTCGCGCTTCCAGCGGGTGCTCAAGCACTACAAGGACGTCGACCGCATGCTGGCGCTGACCCGCGAGGACGCCGACCTGTGGATAGGACAGGGCCTGAACAACGCCTCGTTCATGCCGAACCCGCTGCCGTTCATGCCCGAGGTGCCCTCGCCGCGCGTCGAGAAGGCGGTCATCAGCATCGGCCGGCTGCACGACCAGAAGGGCATAGACATGCTCCTCGACACCTGGGCGGAGGTCGCGCCGAACCATCCCGACTGGCGGCTGCGCATCTACGGCTCGGGCGAGGACGAGGAGATCCTCAAGAAGCAGTGCACGGCTCTGGGACTCGACAACTCCGTGGACTGGATGGGGCGTACGAGCGATGTGCCGGGCGCCCTGCGCGGCGGCTCCGTCTTCGTCCAGTCCTCCCGCGGCGAGGGTTTCCCGCTCGCCCTCATGGAGGCCATGGCGACCGCCGTGCCCTGCGCCGCCTTCGACTGCGCCCCCGGCGTCCACGAGATCGTCCACGACGGCGAGGACGGCCTGCTCGCCGCCCTGGGTAACACCGGTGAACTGGCCCGCCGCCTCGGCACGTTGATGTCCGACAAGGAACTGCGGGACAGGATGGGCGAGGCGGCGAGGATCAGTATCCAGCGCTACACGACGGACGAGATAGTGAGGAAGTGGGAGGACCTGTTCGCGTTCCTGGAGCGCTGACAGCGCCTGCCGCCTGCAGCCTCCTCAGGGGTTCCTACCTCTTGCCCCCGCCCGCGGTGAACTTCTCGTACTCCTGCAGAACGTCCTCCGTGGCCCCGTCCATGAGGAGTTCGCCGCGTTCGAGCCACAGCACCCGGTCGCAGGTGTCCCGGATCGACTTGTTGTTGTGGCTCACCAGGAACACCGTGCCGGCGTGCTTCCGCAGTTCCCGGATCCGGTCCTCGGACCGCTTCTGGAAGGAGCGGTCTCCGGTGGCCAGGGCCTCGTCGATCATCAGCACGTCATGGTCCTTGGCCGCGGCGATGGAGAAACGAAGCCGCGCGGCCATTCCGGACGAGTACGTCCGCATGGGCAGCGTGATGAAGTCGCCCTTCTCGTTGATGCCGGAGAACTCGACGATCTCCTGATACCGCTCGCGCACCTGCTCCCGGGACATTCCCATGGCGAGGCCGCCGAGATACACGTTGCGCTCGCCGGTCAGGTCGTTCATCAGGGCGGCGTTCACACCGAGCAGCGAGGGCTGCCCGTCCGTGTAGATCCGCCCGTGCTCGACCGGAAGCAGCCCGGCGACGGCCTTGAGCAGCGTGGACTTTCCGGATCCGTTCGTGCCGATGAGCCCGATCGCCTCTCCCCGGTACGCGGTGAAGGAGACCGCCTTCACGGCGTGCACCTTCCGCACGCCCGAGGCCTGTTCGGTCTTCTTCCGGCGCAGCATGCGGTTGAGGGCCGCGGTGGCGCTGCCGCGGCCGGCCCCCGTGCCGTTGACGCGGTAGACGATGTCGACGCGGTCGGCGACGACGGTGGGGACGAGGTCCGCCCCGGCAGCGGGGACGGAGGCGTCGGTCGCGACGGTGGGGACACGGTCCGCGACGAGGGTGGGGGCGGGTGCGTTCTCGGGATCAGCCACGGCCGTACGTCTCCTCAGCCTTCCAGAAGTAGATGAAGCCGCCGACGCCGGCGAGCAGCGCCCAGCCGACCGCGAGCGGCCACACGTGGTGGGGCAGCTGGCTCGCGTGGAAGGTGTCGATGAGCGCGAACCGCATGAGGTCGATGTAGACAGCGGCCGGGTTGCACTCCAGCGCGACCAGCACGAAGTGCGGCATGTCCTGGTGGGCGGTGAGCACCCGGTCGATGCTCCACATGACACCGGACACGTACATCCAGGTGCGCAGCACGAACGGCATCAGCTGCGCGATGTCCGGCGTCCTCGCACCCATCCGGGCCATGATCATCGCCACGCCCGCGTTGAACACGAACTGCAGTGCCAGGGCGGGAACGACCAGGAGCCAGGACATACGGACGGGCACACCGACGCAGAGCAGGATCACGAACAGCGCGGCCATCGAGAACAGCAGTTGCTGGAGCTGTTGCAGCGCGTACGACACCGGGAGCGCGGCCCGTGGGAAGTGCAGGGCGCGCACCAGGCCGAGGCTGCCGGAGATCGCCCGGGTGCCCGCCATGATCGAGCTCTGGGTGAACGTCCACACGAAGACGCCGGTGACCAGGAACGGGATGTAGTCCGGGACGCCGCGGCTCGTGCCCATGAGCTCGCCGAAGATGAAGTAGTAGACCGCCGCGTTCAGCAGGGGCGTGGCCACCTGCCAGACCTGGCCGAGCTTCGCCTGGCTGTACTGGGCGGTGAGCTTGGCCGTGGCGAACGCCGTGATGAAGTGCCGGCGTGCCCACAACTGGCGGACGTACGCGGGCAGTGAGGGGCGGGCGCCGCTGACCGTGAGGCCGTAACGGGCGGCGAGTGCCGCGGCGTCGTCGGGCAGGGCGGCCGATACCGGCACCGGGTCGGGCGCCGGGGGCGGTGAGTGGAGGACCTGACTCACATCCGCTGCTTTCGCTCGGAGCGCGTGGCTCGTGGGAGGGGGTGCGTGAGGGAGGGGGTGCGTGAGAGGAACTGCGTGGGAGAGGAGGCGTGCGAACGGGGGTGTGCGAACGCTTCTTTTACGTCGCCACGGGCCCGTCTTTACCCGTACCTGGGACCCTCTTTACGTCGGGACGGAACCGTATCGTCGTCACGTGAGCGTAGGCCGATTCGACGTCGGAACGCAACCGTTTCGTCGTGACGCCCCTATGCTGTCCGGCATGATGACGAACGCCGACGGGGCCCCAGAGAGCCCGCAGCAGCCGCGCCGCCGGACTCCCGCCGGGGCGGCGGTGCTCCGGGAGGATGTGACGGAGGCCATCAGGGCGGCCGTCTTCGAGGAGCTCGCGGCCGTCGGATACGCGCGGATGTCCATCGAGGGGATCGCGCGCCGCGCGGGCGTGGGCAAGACCGCGGTGTACCGCCGGTGGCGTTCCAAGCTGCATCTGGTGCTCGACCTGGTGTCGGCGGTCGCGGTGCAGGGGCTGCCGGCGCCCGACACGGGCTCCCTGGAGGGCGACCTGCGTCTCCTGTACGAGGTCACGTCACGAGCCCTGCGTCACCCTGTCGCCTCGCAGATCATCCCCGACCTTCAGGCCGAGGCCGCCCGCAACCCGGACATCGCCGAGGCCATGCAGAAGGCCCTGCGGGAGGGGCAGGAGGGCGTCGCCAGCGGCATCGTCGCCGCGGCGGAGAGGCGCGGCGAGGTCCGGATGGGCATCGACGACGAGCTGGCCCTCGACCTGATCTCCGGACCGCTGTACTGGCGCTCGGTGGTCATCCGCAGCCCCAAGCCGCCGAAGGGGTACCTGGAGAGCCTGGCCCGGGCCACGGCGGTGGCACTCAAGGCGTTGTAAAGATGTTGTAAAGGCGGCCGCAAGGCGTCGAAGGGCGTCGAAAAGGCGCCTCCGGGTCACGAAGTCCGGGTTCACGCGCGGGTAGTGGAAGTCGGCCGAGGCTGGTCCCGTTCATGCCAGGGAGCCAGGAATCGTCGCAGCTCCGAACCCCTTGCGGGGTGCCCCGGCAAGGGGCGTCAACCCCGTAGCGTCCGGATCGTTGTCATCCGGGCCTCACTTTCGAGGCCCTCGGGGGCGCATACTGGACTGACGATGACGAAGCCATCCGCGCCCCGGCGCCACCTGTCCACCAGTCCCTTCAAAGCTCCGGTTGTCCCGGTCGCCAAGCACTTCGCCCTGGGTGACCGTGTTACGCACGACCAGTTCGGCCTGGGCAGGATCGTCGGCGTCGAGGAGGGCATCGCGATGCTCGTCGACTTCGGCTCCCGCCAGGCCCGTATCGTCAGCCCCTACACCCGCATGGACAAGCTCTGACGGATCCCGTCAGTACACCCGTCAGGCACTCGCCGCGGCCCCGGACGACGTCCGGCCCGCGGCGAGCGCGTTTTCTGAACCCGGTCCCTAGCCCCGCCGGGCCTCGGGACGGAGCCGTACCCAGCCCTCCCACGCCGACGTGATCATGTCGTGGACGTCGTGCTTGGCCTTCCAGGCCAGTTGCGCGGCGATGCGGTCGGCGGAGGCGACGACGCGGGGCGGGTCGCCTGCGCGGCGCGGGGTGACGGTCGGGGTGAGCGTGCGGCCGGTGACCTCGTTGATCCGGTCGATCATCTCGCGGACGGAGACGCCCTCGCCGCGGCCGATGTTGAGGGTCAGGTCCGTGCCGGGGGCGGCGGCCAGCCGGCGTGCGGCCGCGACATGGGCCTCCGCCAGGTCGGCCACGTGGATGTAGTCACGGACGCAGGTGCCGTCGGGGGTCGGGTAGTCGTCGCCGAAGACGCGCGGGGGCACGCCCTCCGTGAGCTTCTCGAAGACCATGGGGATCAGGTTGAAGACGCCTGTGTCGGCCAGCTCCGGCGCCGCGGCGCCCGCCACGTTGAAGTAGCGCAGGCAAGCCGTCGACAGACCGTGGGCGCGGCCCGTCGCGCGGACCAGCCACTCCCCCGCCAGCTTCGTCTCGCCGTAGGGGCTCATCGGCACACAGGGCGTCTCCTCGGTCACCAGGTTGACGTCCGGCATGCCGTACACCGCCGCGGAGGACGAGAACACGAAGGACGGCACCGCGGCGGCCGTGACCGCCTGCAGCAGCACCCGCAGCCCCTCGACGTTCTCTCGGTAGTAGTGCAGCGGCAGCTCCACGGACTCGCCGACCTGCTTCTTCGCCGCCAGGTGGACGACGCCCGTGACGGAGTGGTCCTTGAGCGCGCGGGCCACCCGGTCCCCGTCCAGGGTCGAGCCGACGACCAGCGGCACCCCGTCGGGCACCCGCTCGGCGATGCCGGTGGACAGGTCGTCGTAGACCACGGCCGGTTCGCCCGCCTCGGTCATCGCACGGACGACGTGCGCCCCGATGTAGCCAGCGCCGCCGGTGATCAGCCAGGTCATGTATCGGCCGTCCCCTCGTGTGTCGGTTGGTGCGTCGATGGTGGTGCGGCCGGCCGGACGCGCGGACCGGACGTGCGGACGCGTGGATCCGTCCGGGTGGTCGAGCCGGCCGTCAGCGAAGCAAACGCTTCATTCTGCGGCCCACCACGGTGGTCATTCCACGCCAGCCGGGCGCCAGCCGCAGCGCGAGCGAGCCCGCGTGGGTCGCGTACGGCTGGACGAGCAGCAGTCCGTGCCGGCCGTTCGGTACGACGGACCGGCGCAGCAGACCCGGGCCCGCGACGGCGTGCGCGGTCGTCTCGCGGCTCGTGCCGTCGTGGAAGCGCAGGCGGAGGCGCAGGTCCCAGGTGCCGGACCCGAGCGCCGCGAGGTCGACGGCCGCCTCGGCCGTCCACGAGTCGGTGCTCCCGTCGGTGCCCGAGCCGTCGTCCACGGGATCGGGGTCGTCCGGCAGGAACCGGGCCGTCACCGTGAGCCCGACCGCCCCGTCGTGCCGGTTCACGAACTCGGCGTCCACGGACGCCGGCGCCGCGTCCGCCATCCGCCCGTACAGCTCGTGCAGGCGCAGCAGCAGCCGGGTGGCACGCGCGCGTGGCCGCAGTTCCGCGTCTACGGCCACCGGGAGAAGACCTACGGGCCGGAACAGGAGGTGCTCCAGAGTCACCTGGGTCAGGTCGGCGGACCAGACCGGCGTACCGTCCGCGAGCCGCGCATAGGGCGGTCGCAGCCGGGCCGGGCGTGCCGCGACCTCCTTGACGCGGGTCAGGTCGCGGGGCTCCTCGGAGGCCGTCACGACCTGCGCGAGGACCCGTCCCGGCGCCGGTGCGAGCGCGAGGTCGGCCGCGTCGAACGTCGCGAGGTACGCGCGCGTGAGGGCCCACCACTCCCTCCGGTACTCGGGGCCGCGCTGATCGAGCTCGCGCGCGTACATCCGCAGCGAGTGGTCGAGGAACCGCGCGCGCGTCGCCCGCGCCAGCCCCTTCTCACCGGCGGCCAGGAGGATGTCGTACGAGAGGGCGTGGGCCGTGATCCTGGACCGCCAGTTGCCGACGCCCGCCCGGTCCAGCGAGATCGACAGCTGCTCGGCGCTCCGGCGCACGTGCCAGACGTACACCGTGTCCGGGATCAGCGCGACGTGCGGACCCGCAGCCAGCACGCGCGCGGTGAAGACGAAGTCCTCGTAGGGGAAGCGTCCCGCGGGGAACCGGATGCCGTGCTCGCGCAGGAAGTCGGTGCGGTAGAGCTTGTTGACGCAGAGGGTGTCGTGGACCAGGTGGGTGCGGCGGGACGGGTGCCTCACCAGGGCGGCCTTCGCGTACAGCTCGGGCTGCCAGGGGACCTCGCGGCCGGACGGCAGCTCACGGCGTACACACAGACCGGCGGCGACCTCGGCCCCGCGCCCGACGGCCGCGTCGAGGAGCGCGTCCACGGCGCCGGGCGGCAGCACGTCGTCGCTGTCCAGGAACATCACGTACGGGGCCGTGGCGGCGTCGATCCCGTCGTTGCGCGGGCTGCCGCAACCGCCGCTGTTGACCTTGCGGCGGAGCACCTTCAGACGCGATTCGTCCAGGGCGAGGCGGTCCAGGAGCTCCGCGCTGCCGTCCGTCGAGCAGTCGTCCACGGCGATCACCTCGCGGACGGCGGGTCCCTGCGCGAGGGCCGAGCGCACCGCGTCCGTCACATGGGCGGCGTCGTCGTACCCGATGACGACGACGCACACCTGTGACTGGTGGGGAGGTATGGCTTGGAGAGGTCGCATGGCTTCCACGGGGCGAAATAGTGGCTGGTGTAGTTAATTTTCCGTTAAGAGGTACTTACTGTCTCGTGGGGAAGATGACGGGAATTATGTGAGGGTTCCGTTTCCGCTGATCGAATTCCCGCGGACCGGACACCGGCCGGCCGGCATCCGGCGGTCCACAGGCGGCGGAAGGAGAGCGCCGCGGCCCCGACGAGCAGCCCGTTGCGGACCAGCATCAGCAGGGTGCCGGTCCAGGTGCAGTCCATGACGTCCCGGTACAGGACGGGGTAGGCGAGGGCGCTGGCCGCCGCGGCAGCCGTGATCAGCACGGCCACCGGACGCTGCGAGGTGTGCCGCGAGGTCAGACACACGGCGGCCAGGCCGAGCAGCCACACCAGGTACTGGGGGCTGATCACCCGGCTCGTCACGGTGAACAGGAGCACGGCACAGAGTGCGGCGTCGTACGGGGTGGCCGGCGTCCAGTGCCGGGCCCGCAGGCGCCACAGCAGCAGGGCCCCGAAGGCGGCGACGGTGAGCGCCAGCGACGCCGCCGCGATCGTGCTGACGTACGGTCCCGTGAACTCCATCGCCCCGTACCGGTAGCGCACCTGCCCCGGCCAGCCGGCGTGCCGCGCGAAGGAGAGGGCCGTCCCGCCGAGCGACTCGATCTGTACGCCCCGGCCGCCCTGCTGCCGCAGGAAGTCGAAGGGGTCGCGGAAGAGCGCGGCGAGGGCGAGGAGCAGTACGCCCGCGGTGACGGCCGCCGAGGTCCACACCTCCCTCGTCGTACGCCCCCTGGGGGTGCCGATCAGGATCAGCGCGGGCCACACCTTCACGAGAGCGCCCAGCGCCGCGAATGCGCCGCACGCGCGCGTGGAGCGCGAAAACGTCAACAGGGCGATGACGGCAAGGGCGGTGACCTGCACGTCGTAGCGGGCCAGCGGGAGGTGCAGGAGGAGGGGGAGGCCCGCGACCCACAGGGCCGCGCCGCGCAGGCTGCGGCCCGTCCGGGTGCCCGCGCGCGTGAGGGCGACGGCGACCACGGCGTCGGCGGCCAGCGCGAGAAGCACGAACGCCTGGAAGTACGTCAGCCCCGGCAGCAGTCCGGGTGACAACAGGACCGGGCCCGCGCCCGGCGGGTACTGCCACAGCCGGTCGCCCGAGGGGAACGTGCCGTGGGCGAGCACGCCGTACCAGCGGGCGTACAGCTCGTGCACCTCGCGCGCGACACCGCCGATGCCCAGCGGGGCGTGCCCGTCCCGGGCGAGCAGCCAGAGCATCAGGGCGCGGGTGGTGAGCCAGCCGACGGCGACGAGGAGGAGACGGGGCTTCATCCAGGGCTTCACCCGACGGATCGTAAGCCGCAAGAAGGCATATAACGTCCGATGACGGGTCAATCACGAGTGAAGGCTGACTAATAGCACAAAATCTGGTGCATGGTCGTCAAGCGCCCGCAGGTTGCCGTCGCCGTGCTCGTACCCGTGCTCGTCATGTCCGCGATCGGTCTGTGGGGGATCGATCGCGGCGGGATGTGGCGGGACGAGGCGGTCACCTTCCAGGTGGCGCGGCGCTCGCTCCCGCAGATCTGGCAGCTGCTGCACTCCGTGGACGCGGTGCACGGCCTCTACTACCTCCTCATGCACCCCGTCCTCGCCCTCCACCCCGGAGAGGTCGCCCTGCGCCTCCCCTCGCTCTGCGCGGCCGCCGCGACCGCGGGCCTCGTCGCGGCCCTGGGGGCCAGGCTCGCCCGCCCGAGGGTGGGCCTGTGGGCCGGGCTGCTCTACGCCGTGACCCCGATGGCCGGGCACTTCGCCCAGGAGGGCCGTTCGTACGCGCTGGTCGCCGCCGGGGTCGCGGCATCGACGCTGCTGCTGGCACGGGCGGTGACGGCCGACGGGGACGGAAACGGAAACGGGAACGGGAGCGGGAGCGGAGGTGGGGACCAGGAAGACGAGCCCGTGGGCCGGCTCGCCCGGCACGCGCGCCCGGTCGGCTGGTGCGCGTACGGAGGGGCCGTCGCCGTCACCGTCCTGCTGCACGAGTTCGCCGTACTGATCCTGCTCGCGCACGCCGCCACCCTGGCCCTCGCCCGCATGCCCCGCCGCGTGTGGCGCGACTGGGCCCGCGCCGCGGGTGCCGTAGTCCTCGTCCTGCTTCCGCTCGCCCTGGTCTCCAGCGGCCAGGCGGACCAGGTCGCCTGGCTCCGGCCCCCGGGCGGCGGCACCGTCGAACGCCTGCTGCGCTCCTTCACTGGTCCGACCATGCTGGTCCTCGGCCCGTATCTGCTGCTGATCGCCCTCGCCGTGCGCGTCCCGTTCACCCCGCCCGCCCGCCGCGGCGAACTCTCCGTCCCCGCGGTCGCCCTGCCGCTGCTGCTCCTCCCGCCCGCGGTCCTCATCGCGGTCTCGCGCCACTGGCCGCTCTACGACGACCGCTATGTGCTGTACGCGCTCGCCGGGGCGCCGTTGCTGGCGGCGGCGGGGGCTGAACGGCTGGTCCTGGCGGCACGCCGGGCGGGCCTCGCGCGACGCGACGCCGACGGCCTGATGCGAGACGTGGGGGGCGCTCCCGACCTCGACCCCGATCCCGGTCCCGACCTCGATCCCGCTCTCGTACGAGGTGTGCGCGTCCGCGTCCGCGTGCCGTACGCCGCCACGCTGGTCGGTGTACTGGCCATTACCCTCGCCTTCGTCTCACAGCTCCCCGTCCTCCGGGAGGACCGGGATCCCGCCCGCCGTCCCGACAACCTCGCCGTCGTCTCGGCCGCGGCGGCCCAGCGGATGAGCCCCGGCGACTCTGTGCTCTTCCTGCCGTCGCTCGGCAGGCGCTCCGCGCTGGCGTATCCGAAGGGGTTCCAGGGCACGCGGGACATCGCGCTGGAGGAGCCCGCACCCGTCTCCGGGACGCTCTACGGGCGCGAGGCAGGCCCGGACGAGCTGCGCCGCAGACTCGCCGGCCTGGACCGCGTGTGGGTGGTCGCCGAGCCGTACGCCCTGAAGTCGGCCTGGTATCCGAGGGATCCGACCGAGCGGGTCAAACTCACCGTCGTGGGCGAGGAGTTCGCGCCGCGGGCGGAGTTCGTACGCAAGGGGTCGATTCTGCGGCTGTACGTGCGGAGGGCTCCGGCGGTGTGAGGGGGCGGGGGAGCGCGGTGGTCGTTACGCGCCGCAGCCCGGGGTCTCGTCCAGGGCCGCCGCGTCCAGCGCGTTCGTGAGCTTGTCGAGCCGGGCGCGCAGTTCGAGGATCTCGTCCAGTTCGAAGGTCGTCGCGGCGGCGATCCGGCGCGGTACGCGCAGTGCCTGCTCGCGCATGGCCGTGCCCTCGTCCGTGAGTCCGACCACCACGGACCGTTCGTCGCGCGCACTGCGCTCACGCCGTACGAGGCCGGCCGCCTCCAGGCGCTTCAGCAGCGGCGACAGCGTGCCGGAGTCGAGCCGCAGGTGCTCGCCGACCTTCTTCACGGGCAGCTCGCCGTGCTCCCACAGGACGAGCATGACCAGGTACTGGGGGTACGTGAGCCCCAGATCCTTGAGCACGACCCGGTAGACGCCGCCGAAGGCGCGGGAGGCCGCGTTCAGGGAGAAGCAGATCTGCTGGTCGAGGCGGAGGAAGTCCTCGTCCCGTACAGGGTTCTGTACGGGGCCCTGTGCAGGGTGCTGTACGGCGGGGTCGGGTGCGGGCGTCGTGGTCATGGCTCCAGGATACCTCCGGTGCGTCATTTAGTTGTGCACAACTGAATTGTGTGCTCTACTTGTGGTCGTGAGGGGGGCCGGACCAGGGCCCGCCGATACGACGTTGACCCTGAGAGGGATGGTTTCCATGGACGCGATCTACACCGCCGTCGCCACCGCCACCCACGGCCGTGACGGTCGGGCCTACAGCTCCGACGGCAAGCTCGACCTGGAGCTCGGGATACCGGTGGAGATGGGCGGCAACGGTCAGGGCACGAACCCGGAGCAGCTGTTCGCGGCCGGTTACTCGGCCTGTTTCGCCAGTGCGCTCGCGCTGGTCGGGCGGGCGGCGAAGGTCGATGTCAGTGACGCGGCGGTGACCGCCGAGGTCGGTATCGGCAAGCAGGGGGAGGGCTTCGCCCTCGCTGTCACGCTGCGGGTGGAGCTGCCGGAGTCCGTGGACGCCGAGACCGGCCGCAAGCTGGTCGAGCAGGCTCACCAGGTGTGCCCGTACTCCAACGCGACGCGGGGCAACGTGCCGGTGGAGCTCGTCGTCGAGTAGACCTTTCCTCGCCCCCGCCGCCCCTACCCTTCCCGTCCCTGGGGGCTGCCGCCCCCAGACCCCCGCATCGCGCTACCGCGCTCGTCCTCAGACGCCGGACAGGCTGAAGGTGTCGGCCCGGGCCGCGAAGTATTCAGCCCCTCCGGCGTTTGAGGAGCGGGGGTTCGGGGGCGGAGCCCCTGAGTAGGGGACGGGAATGGGTAGGGGCGGCGGGGGCGAGAAACCTTCTCCGGTGATCCGTCCTCGACGAACTCCGCCAGCAGCAACGGCACCCCCACCACCGGCACCAGCCACACCATCACCATCAACCGGTCGATGCCGATGTCGGGATGGGCGGCGATGCTGAGCACGCCGGTGCCGGCGGCGGCGGCGAGGAGCACCCCGAAGGCGGGCCACCGCCGAAGAGCCCCCCACCCGCCGGCGACCAGCAGCGCCAGGAACAACGGCTCGGCAAACTGCCGCCGCAGCCACTCCGTCCAGAAGTTGAGCTCCAGATGGAGGAACTCCCACCACGCCCGTTCCCGGTCCGGCCGGTTGAAGTGGTCGGTGAGGAGGTCCTGGAGGCTGTCGGACTCCGAGGGGTACGGGAGCAGCCGGGTCAGGAGCATGACGCCCACGACCGCACCCAGCGTCACCTTCAGCAGCGTCTTCACAGCGTCGCCCACCGGCCGCCCCGCCCGCTTCCGGTAGAGGCCGATCACCCCGAGCCCCGCGGCCAGACACACCGACAGGAACAGCGCCTGCGAGTGCTTCACGGTGAACAGCAGCGCCAGCGAGACGCCGACCAGTCCGGCGGCCCCCGCCCGCCCTCGCAGCACCAGCGCACACCCCCACAGCACCGCCAGCGTGAGCGCCATCATCGTGCCCTCGGTCATGGGCCGCATCGCGGTCGCACCGGTCGGCAGGAGGTAGTAGAGGGCCTGCCCGGTCAGGGCCAGCCCCACCGGTACGCCCACCGTCCGCAGGACGAGGAACACCAGCGCGCCCCCGGCCGCCGCGACGACGACCCCCGCCGCCCACAGCCCCCACGTCACCCCGAGCACCGTCACGAACGGCACGAGCAGCAGCGGATATCCGGGCCGCACCTCGAAGATCCGCATGAACCGTTCGCTCATGAAGGGCGCCGTCCACCCGGACGTCTCCCCGGCCTCCAGCCGCCGGCCGACGCTCCAGTCGTAGTAGCCCCGGCACTCGTCCCGGATCCCCGGCCCCGGATCGGGAGCCCGGAAGCGCCGCACGTCCACACTGTGGTTCCGCGACACGGTCTCGGCCCGGCTCGCGCACACGTACGCGATCGTGCGCCCCGCCGCCTCCTCCTTGGCCGCGCCGCCCAGACTCAGCGCGTACGACAGGTAGTTGCGGCTGTCGGGCGTGTCACGGCCGGTGACGTTGGCGAGCTGGAGGCAGCCGAAGAGGGCGGCGAGGAACAGCACCCACGCGGCGGGGCGAGCGCTCACGAGCGGGCCAACTGCCCGCTCGGGACGCCGGGTGCGGGGACCGTGGGCGGCACGGCGGCCAGGTCCTCGCCCAGCATCAGCAGCCGTACGACCCGCTCGGCGGCCCGCCCGTCGTCGTACCCGCCGAACCGCTCCCGGAAGGCGCCCCGCAGTCGCGCCGACTCCTCGTCCCGCCACGCGCCCGACGTGAACAGCCGCGCCAACTCGCCCTCGTCGCGCGTCACATGGCCCGGTGGGCGCTCGGTCACGTCGAAGTACGTGCCGCGGCCGGCGAGGTAGGTGTCCCAGTCGTAGGCGTGCAGGACGATCGGCCGGTCCAGGTGGGCGTAGTCGAACATCAGGGACGAGTAGTCGGTGACCAGCGCGTCGGAGGCGAGCATCAGGTCCTCGACGCTCGGCTCGTCGGTGACGTCCAGGAGTACGCCTCGCCTTGCCAAGTCCTTGAGTTCCAGGCCGCGTTCGTGGCGCTGGGCCAGTGACGGGTGGAGGCGGACCGCCAGCACGTGGTCGCCCGGCAGCCCCGCCACCAGACGTTCCAGGTCGCAGTCGGGTGCGTAACCGCCCTGACGGTGGTCGCGGTTGGTCGGCGCGTACAGGATCAGGGTCCGCTCGTCCGGAACGCCCAACCGCCCCCGCGCCGCCTCCCGCCGGCCCCGCTCCGGCCGGACCAGGCAGTCGTTGCGCGGGCTGCCCGAGCGCAGGGACACGAAGTCGCAAGGGTACGCGCGGTCCCAGACCAGCTCCGAGTGCGGGTTCGCGACCAGGCTGTAGTCCCAGCGGTCGGCCCGCCGCAGCATCTTCGGAACGCTGAAACCCCGTCGCGCGCCCGGGTACTTGAGCAGGTCCGCGCCCATCGACTTGAGCGGGGTGCCCTGGTGGGTGTGGATGTGCACGGCACCCTCGCGCTTCACCAGGTCGTTCGCCCAGTTCATGTTGTTGATCAGATACTTGGCCCTCGCCGTCACCTTCCGGTAGGCGCGGCTGCCCGGCAGGACGTGCTCGACGTCCGGCGGCAGCGTGTCCACGTACTCCTTGCCGACCACCCACACGCCCCGGATGTGCGGGGCGATCTCTCGTGCCTTGCGGTGGATCGCGGCCGGATCGCCCAGGACGCCGCGGTGCGAGAAGGCCGAGTACACAGCGAGGTTGGGGTCGAGCGCGCGCCGCAGCACCAGCCGCCGGTGCGCCGCGAGCAGCACCCTGCGCAGCCGCCGGCGCCAGACCCGATAGCGCCTGCGCAGTCCGGCCCGCCGTACGGCGGCCACGCGGTGCAGGGCGTAGAAGGCGTACGGGGTCCGGGCGAGCAGCGTGAAGGACACCCGCGGGATGTCCGCGCCGAGCCGGTGTCCGTCCGGCCGGTACGCCCGCAGGTCCCGGGCCGCCCGCCGGTGGAACTCGGGGCGGGCTGACGGCGGTACGCGGTCCTGCTGGCGGAGGATGAAGAGGTAGTGGTCCGCCATGTGGTCGTAGAGGAAGCCGCGCCACCGTTCCAACTCGGGCCGCTCCCCGATGAATCGGAACAGCCGCTCGTACTGCGCGAACACCTCGAAGTGCTCCCGGCTCGGCGTGCGCAACGCGTTGCCCTGGCGGCGCTGCCGGTAGTACACGCAGATCCGGTCGACGAGCGTGATCGTGCGGGCCGTCCACAGTGTCTGGTAGACGACGACCGCGTCCTCGTAGAAGCCGGTGGGGAAGGCGAAGCCGCCCTCGCGGAAGAAGTCGAGGCGGTACGCCTTGTTCCAGACGACCGTGAACAGGTCGAGCAGATCGGGGCGTTCGGCGACCGTGAACACCTCGGGGCCCGGCGCCTCGAACACCGCCGCGTCCCGGTTGCGCTTCACCGCGCCGTGCCAGTGCGTGCGCGCGTAGTCGAACAGGACGATGTCCGGCCGCGAGGTCGCGTCGATCCGCTCGGCGATCGCCCGCAGGGTGCCCGGGGTGTAGCTGTCGTCGCTGTCGAGGAACAGCAGGTACTCGCCCCGCGCCAGCTTCGCGCCGTGGTTGCGGGCCGGGCCGATACCGCCGTTGACCGGCAGATGCACCGGCACGACCCGCTCGTCGCGGGCCGCGAACTCGTCGATGATCGCCGAACTTCCGTCCGGGGAGCGGTCGTTGACGACGATCAGCTCGAAGTCGCCGTACGACTGGTCGAGGACCGACTCCAGGCATACGCGCAGATAGCCCTGCACGTTGTGGACGGGCACGACGATGCTGAAGCGGGGCATGGCACCTCCAGGTCCGGGAACCGGCGGGGATTCGGGGGCAGTTGACGGCGGCATCGGACTCGACGGCCGCATCAGAGCGCCGGGGCGTGGGGCCGCCGTGAGCCGGCTGCCGTCGCCCCCGCTGCTGGCCCTCCCGCCGGAACGGGGAGGCGTTCGTGCAACGGCACCACCGGCGGCAGCTCCTCCTCGGCCTGCCCCAGCAGTACCCGCCGTACGACCCGCTCGGCGGCACGCCCGTCGTCGAACCGGCAGAAGCGCTCCCGGAACCGGTCCCGCAGCCCGGCGGACCGCTCGTCCGCCCACTCGCCCGTCGTGAAGACCCGGATCAACTCGTCCTGCGTGCGGGCGACATGGCCGGGCGGCTCGGCCAGCAGGTCGAAGTAGACGCCCCGGGTGTCCCGGTAGACGTCCCAGTCGTCGGCGTACGTGACGATCGGCCGGTCCAGGTTGGCGTAGTCGAACATGATCGACGAGTAGTCCGTGATCAGGGCGTCCGAGGCCAGGCAGATGTCCTCGGTCTCCCGAGAGGCCGTGACGTCGATCAACCGGCCCGAAGCCACGGCCTGTTGGAGGTCGGCGTCGCCTTCGAGGAAGTAGTGCGCCCGCAGCAGCACCACGAACTCCGGCCCCAGCTCCGCACAGAAGCGGGCCAGGTCGAACTGGGCCGACACATCGCGCGGATAGTCGCGGTACGTCGGCGCGTACAGCAGCGCCACCCGGTCCTTGGGGATGCCGAGCCGCTCGCGGATCCCGGTGACCTCGGCCGGATCCGCCGTGTAGAAGCGGTCGTTGCGCGGATAGCCGTACTCCAGGTGCGTGAAGGCGCTGGGGTAGGCGCCCGACCAGACCTCCGTGGAGTGCGCGTTGGAGGAGAGGGAGTAGTCCCAGCGGTCCGCGCGCTCCATCAGCCGGCCGAAGCTCCCGGTGGCCGCGGCGACGGCCCGGTACTCGACCTGGTCGACGCCCATCCGCTTCAGCGGCGTCCCGTGGTGCGTCTGGACGTGCACGGATCCGGGGCGTTTGACCACGGCCGTCTCGAAGTTGACGTTGTTGAACGTGTACTTGGCCCGCGCCATCACCTCCCAGTACCGCCTGCTCCCGATCACCACGCTCTCCACGTCCTCGGGCATGTTCGCCGCGTCCTGCTCCCGCACCAGGAACACCGACCTGATGTGCGGGGCCAGTTCGCGCGCCTTGCGGTGGACGGCGGCCGGGTTGCAGGCGTAGCCGCGGCCCCAGTAGGCGGCGTACACGGCGAGGTTCTCGTCGAGAGGCTTGCGGAGGTATCGCCGGTACGGGCCGTGCGGTCGGCCTCGGCGCCATCTGCGGGCGGCGCGGGTCGCGAACACACCGGCCCGTTCGGTCAGTCGGCCGATGCGGAGGAGCGCGCGGAACGTGGTGTACGCGCCGCGGGCGAGCAGCCGGTCGCGCAGCCCCTCGACGCGGTGGCCGTGCGGGCGGTGGCGGCGGTGGAGCCTGCCCGCCCGGCGGAAGAAGGCCCTGCGGCAGGACGTGGCCGCCGTGTCGAGGACCTCGGCGTAGAGATGGTCGAAGAGAGCACGCGATGTGTCCTGGTCCAGGTCCTGTTCGGCTGCCCGCCTCAGTACCAGCTCGACCTGGTCGAGGAGTTGGCGCTGTGCGTCGGGTGTCGCGCCGCCGCCGCTGGGGCGCCGCTCATGACGTCGTACGCAGACCGTGTCCAGCGCGGCGGTCTCCCCGGCCGCGAGGGTCACCAGACCGGACCAGCCGATGTCCGTGAAGTGGCCCTCGGGAAAGGTGAGTTGGTGATCGGCGAGGAACGCCCTTCGGTAGGCCGTGGCCCAGACCGGCCGTCGTACGTCCGTGGGGTCGCCGTCGTCGACCCGTTCCGCCACCGGTTCGCCCACCCACCACGGCACGCGCTCGTGGGCGAGGTGCAGGACGTCCACCTCGCCGGTCTCCCGGAGCCGTGCGTCCATCGCCGCGAGCGCTCCCGGCGTCAGGACGTCGGTCGCGGTGAGGAACAGGAGGTACGTGCCGGTGGCCGCGTGCATGCCCGCGTCGCGCGAACCGGGGGTTCGGACGACGCGGGGGTCTCGGTCGGCGTACTCCCCGGTGACGGTCGCCGCCGGGGAGTCGGGGGTGTCGCAGGCCGTGACCAGCTCGAAGTCGGTGAAGGACTGGGTCAGGACCGAGTCCAGGGCGGTGGGGAGGCGCCCCGCGAGGCCTTGTGCGGTGACGATGACGCTGAAGCGGGGCATGTGGTGCGGGGCTCTTTCTGTGGCGTGGGGTGGGTGGGGGTTGGTGTGGTGTGCCGGGTGTGGGTTCGCCCCACCGGGCCCGCCCCTAGAGACAAGGGGCCTGGCCCGCCGGTGTGGGGACGGTGGCCAGTGGCGCGGTGACGGACTGGTCCGCCGCCGACCGGGCGGGATTGCGCGCGGCGAGCGGGACCACCGCCGGCAGCCCCGACGCCTCGCCCAGTACGACGTGGCGCACGACGCGCTCGGCCGCGTGACCGTCGTCGTACGGGCAGAAGCGGTCCCGGAACGCCGACCTGAGCTGTGTGGAGCGGGACCCGCGCCAGTGGCCCGTCGCGAAGATGTCGATCAGCTCGTCCTCGCTGCGCGCCACCGCACCCGGCGGGAACGCGCGCAGGTCGAAGTACGTCCCGCGCGCCGCCTCGTACGCCTCCCAGTCGTCCGCGTGGATGACAATCGGCCGGTCGAGGCCCGCGTAGTCGAACATCAGCGAGGAGTAGTCGGTGATCAGCGCGTCCGAGGCGAGGCACAGGGACTCGACGCTCGGGTGGTCCGACACGTCGATGAGCCGGCCGCCGCTGCGCGCGAGCGGGGCACCGTACGCGTGGTGTGCGCGGGCCAGCAGGACGAAGCGCGGGCCGAGTTGGCGCAGCACCCGCTCCAGGTCGAGCGCGGTGCGCTGGCCGCGCCGGTAGTCGCGGTGCGTGGGTGCGTACAGGACGGCGACCGCGCCCTCGGGGATGCCGAGGTTCTCGCGGAGCCGGGCCACGTCGGCCGAACTCGCCTGCTGGAACACGTCGTTGCGCGGCTGGCCGTACTCCAGCGTCGTGTAGCCGGACGGGAAGACGCGCTCCCAGACGAGGGTGGAGTGGCGGTTGGCGGACAGGCAGTAGTCCCACCGGTCGGCGTCGCGCAGCAGCTCGGTGAAGTCCGTGCCGCGGGCCGCCGCCGGACGTTCCTGGAGGTCCAGGCCCATGTGCTTGAGCGGTGTGCCGTACTGGGTCTGGACGAGGACCTGGCCGGGGCGCTTGACCAGCCGGCGGTCGAAGTCGGCGTTGTTCACCAGGTACTTGGAGCGGGCGAGCGCCGTCCAGTACGCGGCCGTGCCCGGCGTCAGCCTGCGCGTCGCCGTCGGGATCGTGTGGTGGAACTCGGGGCGCGCGATCCACGCGGTGCGCACGTCCGGCGCGTACGTCCGGAACGCGGATTCCAGTGCCCCCGGGTTGCAGCCGTGGCCGCGTCCTCCGTGGCTGGCGAACACGGCCTGGTCGGCCCGGACGGGAAGCCGGAGCTGGAGCCTGTAGTGCAGCCGGAGTGCGGCCGTGCGGAGGGTCCGGGCCAGTGCCCCGGTGAGTCGTGCGACGCCACGCTTGAGCCGGACAGCCGCCCACGTCGCCCGGTAGGCGCGGTGGCTGCCCAGGCGGACCAGCGCGTGCCGCAGCCGGTTGTCGGACGGGACGTCGGCGGCCCGTACGCGGTAACGGACGTAGTGGGCACGGGCCTTGCGCAGGAACAGGGCGCGGGAGCCGCGCGGCAGCCGGTCGCGCTTGAGGAACACGGCCGAGAGATGGTCGACCATGCGGTGGAACAGGACCGGGCGCCAGTGCGCCAGTTCGGGGTGCGCGTCGAGATGCGCGAAGACCCGGTCGTACTGGTCGAAGATGTCGAAGTGCCTGCCGCTGACCGTGCCGAGGATGTTCCCCCGGCGGCGCTGGCGGTAGTGGACGCAGACGCGGTCGAGTGTCGCGATCGTCTCGGCGGCCATCAGGACCGGGGACGTCCAGGGGGTGTCCTCGTAGTAGCCGGGCGGGAAGGCGAAACCCTCCCCGGCGATGAACTCCCGGCGGTACGCCTTGTTCCACACGACCATGAGGACCTTCAGCAGCCCCGGCCGGTCGTCGAGCCTGAACGGCGCGGGCGCGTCCTCGGTGAGCTGGCCCGCCTGGATGTTGCGTACCGTCTCGCCGGACCAGAAGGTGCGCGCGTAGTCGTAGACCAGGACGTCCGGGTCGCCGGTCTCCTTGACGCGGTCGGCGATGGCCCGCAGGGCGTCAGGGGTGAGGGTGTCGTCGCCGTCCAGGAAGATCAGGTAGTCGCCGGTCGCGTACCGCATACCGGCGTTGCGGGCCCGGCCCAGGCCCACGTTCTCCTTGAGGTGGACAGCTCGCACCCGGGGGTCGGCGGCCGCGAACTCGTCGATGATCGCGCCGCAGGCGTCGGGTGAGCAGTCGTCCACCGCGATCAACTCAAGGTCGGTGAAGGACTGTTCGAGGACGGATGCCATGCACTCGTGCAGATATGCCTGCACCTGGTACGCGGGGACAATGACACTGAACCGGGGCAAGGGACATCCTTGTGTCGGCGCGGGCATACTGCCCGGGAACGGCCGAAGGGGTTACCGGGTTACGCCGGATGCGGCATGTGGGGGACCCCCGGTGAACGCGAAGGGGCGGGCCGATGACGGCCCGCCCCTCGCGATGTGTACTCCGGATGCCCGACCCGGATGTCCTGGAAGCTACTTCACCGCGCCCGCCATCACACCGGACACGAACTGCCGCTGGAACGCGAAGAACACGGCCAGCGGGATCACCATCGAGATGAACGCGCCGGGCGCCAGCGTCTCGATGTTGCCGGAGAACTGCCGGGTCTGCTCGGTCAGCGCGACGGTCAGCGGCCGCGAGTCGGAGTCCGAGAAGATCAGCGCCACCAGCATGTCGTTCCACACCCACAGGAACTGGAAGATGCCGAGCGACGCGATCGCGGGCCCGCCGAGCGGCAGGACCACGGTGGTGAACAGCCTGATCTCGCCCGCGCCGTCGAGCCGCGCCGCTTCCAGGAGTTCACGCGGGATCTCCGCGAAGAAGTTGCGCAGCAGGAAGATCGCGAACGGCAGGCCGAAGCCCACGTGGAAGAGGACGACACCGATGACGCTGCCGAAGATCCCGAGGTCGCCGAAGAGGTCGGCCAGCGGGATCAGGGCGATCTGGATGGGCACCACCAGCAGGGCCACCACGGCCACGAACCACCAGTCGCGGCCCTTGAAGTCCAGCCAGGCGAAGGCGTATCCGGCCATCGCGCCGATCACCACGACCAGCGCGGTGGCCGGCACGGTGATCCACACCGTGTTGAGCAGGGCGTCGGTGATCTGCTCCTTGCCGAGCAGGGTCGAGTAGCTCTCGGTGGTGAGCTGGGACGGCTTGCTGAAGACGTCCCACCACCCGGAGTCGGCGATGTCGGTCGGATCGCGGAACGACGAGGCCAGCAGCCCGACCGTCGGCGTCACCCAGAGCAGCGCGACCAGGATGAGGAAGACCCGCATCACGCCGCCCGCCGCGCCGCTCGCGAACTTGGAGGCCAGTGACCGCCGGGGCGGACCGGCCGCGTCCACGGCCACCGGCGGTTCCTTCAGGGGTACGGAGGGTGCGGTCACCGTCGGCGCTCCCTTCGCAGTCGGCGGATGTTGACGATCATCACGGGCATCACGAGCAGCAGCAGGACGATGCCGATCGCGCTGCCGAGCCCCTGGTTGTTGCCGCCGCCGAAGGAGGCGTTGACCAGTTGCAGGGCGAGGACGTTGGCCTCGTCCTGGGTGGGCTGCGGAGCGATGATGAAGACCAGGTCGAAGATCTTCATCACGTTGATCATCAGGGTGATCAGCACGACGACGAGGACCGGCGCGAGCAGGGGCACGGTGACCCGGCGGAACACCTGCCACTCGTTGGCCCCGTCGACCCGGGCCGCCTCCAGGAGGTTGCGGTCGACTCCGGCGAGCCCCGCCGCGATGAGCACCATCGCGAAACCGGCCCACATCCAGGCGTACGCACCGATGATGGCCGGGGTGACCAGGGACGGGCCGAGCCAGTCGACGCCGTTGTAGGGTGCCGCGAAGTTCGAGGACGGCAGCCGGAGTTGGGCACCGTCGGCCGCCGCCGGCAGGGTGAACGTACCGTCTGCGCCCGCCTTCGCGGAGGCCACGACCTTGCCGTCCCTGACCGCCTCGACCTTGATGCCGGGCAGGGCCTTCTCACCCGTGTCGATGGCGCCCTTCTCGCCGCCGCCGCCCAGTTTGAAGTCCAGCCAGACCGTGCCGGAAACCCCGTCGCCCGATGCCCGCGCGGGCTTGGCGTCCTCGGGGCTGCCGGGCACCTTGTTCGGGGCGATGCCGACCAGCGGGATCAGGGCCGGGGAGCCCGCGCTCAACTCGCCGGTGGAGGTGAAGGAACCCCCGCCGGACGCCTTGAGGTCGCTCTCGGTCGACGGGCGTGCCTTCGGATAGACGGACGACTCGGCGAAGGTGTCGTGCACGCCCACCACCACCGCGTTCGCCACGCCCTGGTCGGGGTCGGCCTCGTACACGAGCCGGAAGATGATGCCCGCGGCGAGCATGGAGATGGCCATCGGCATGAAGATGACGAGCTTGAACGCCGTTGACCAGCGCACCCGTTCGGTGAGGACGGCGAAGATCAGGCCGAGCCCGGTGACCAGTGCAGGGGCGACCGCCACCCAGATCGCGGTGTTCTTGACCGCGGTGAAGGTGGCGTCGTCGCTGAACAGGTCGCCGTAGTTGCCGAGGCCCACGAAGCCCGAACCGTCGGCGTCGTAGAGACTGCGCCAGACCGAGTACCCGATCGGGTAGACCACGAGCGCGCCGAGCAACACGATCGCGGGCAGCAGGAACAGTCCTGCCACCCACGCCCGCGTACCCATCACGCTCTTGCGTTTTCCGGCGGGGGGCACCGGACTCGCCGGGCCCCCCGCCGTCGCCACCTGCGACGACATGGGCTGCCGTCAGCCCTTGTACGCCTTGGCGGCGGCCGTTTCGAGCGCCTGCTGCGCGCCCGCGACGTCCGAGGGCGTCTTCAGGAAGTCCTGCAGCGCCTTCCACTCGCCCGCGCCCTGGGTACCGCCGAAGGCGGCCGGGGCCTGGTCGGACATGTCGAAGCGGAAGTCGTCGCCCGCGTCCAGCAGCGCCTTGGCGATGTCTGAGGCCACGGCGTCCTTGTAACTCTTCAGGTCCATCTCCTTGTTGGGGGAGATGACGCCGCCCTGCGCCGCCCACAGCTCGGCCGCGTCGGTCGAGGCGAGGAAGGTGATCAGGGCCTGCGAGGCCTTGTCGTCCTTCAGGATCACGGCCACGTCACCACCGCTGACCACCGGTGACTGGTCGCCGACCGCCGGGAACGGGAAGACCTTGGCGTCCGTGCCGATCTTGGCCTTCGTGTCGGCGTTGATGTTCGCCGCGACGAAGTCGCCCTCGTAGACCATGGCGGCCGGGGTGTCGCCCGAGAAGGTGTTCGTCACCGACTTGGGGAACTCGGTGCGCAGCGCGCCGGCCTTGCCGCCCGCGATCAGGTCGTCCTTGCCCCACAGCTGGGCGAGCGTGGTCAGGGCCTCCTTGACGGAGGGGTCCGTCCACTTGATCTCGTGCTTCGCCAACTGGTCGTACTTCTCCGGGCCCGCCTGCGAGAGATAGACGTTCTCGAACCAGTCGGTGAGGGTCCAGCCGTCCTGGCCGCCGATGGAGACCGCGGGCGAACCGGCGTCCGACAGCGTCTGGGCGGTCTGGATGAACTCGTCCCAGGTCTTGGGTTCCGCGGTGATACCGGCCGCCTCGAACGCGGCCGTGTTGTACCAGACCAGGGACTTGTTGGCGGCTTTCGCGTAGACGCCGTACTGCTTGCCCTTGTAGGCGCCCAGGTCCTTCCAGCCCGCCGAGAAGTTCTTGTCGATCTGCGCCTGTGCCTCGGCGCCGAGGGGCTTGACCCAGCCCTTGTCGACGAACTGGTGCAGCACACCGACCTGCGGCAGGAACGCCACGTTCGGCGGCTTGCCGCCCTGGATCTTCGTGCCCAGGAAGGTGGAGGTGTTGTTGCCGGTCGGTACGAAGCTGACCTCCGCGCCCGTCCGCTTCTCGAACTCGTCCAGGACCTTGGTGAAGTTGTCCTGTTCGGGGCCGGTCCAGACGGCCGCGACCTCCAGCTTCTGGCCGTCGAGCTTGGGGAGCTCGACACTGGCGGCGCTGCCGGTCTCGCTTCCCCCGCCTCCTTCGTCGCTCTTGTCGTCGTCACCGCCGCACGCCGTGAGCGTGAGCGCCATCGCCCCCGCGACGACGGCGGCCGCGGTTCGCGCGGTCCTGCTCATCTTGTGCGACTTGTGGTGCGGCCTGTGTGTACGAAGAGTGTTGCTGCGCATGACTTGCCCCGTTCTTCGTCGAACGTCCGAGCGCTGTCCCGTGCGCTCTTGGTCTACGCCCGTGCGCTTGGGGGCGGCAAGAGCGCCTGCGCTGTCAAGCCCGTGATCGTAACCGCGTCGTGACGTGGGGACTTGGGGCCACGCCCCGGACCCCGGGCCCCTTTCAGGGGCGCGGGGAACTGCGCACGGGGGTTCGGGGGCGGAGCCCCCGAGTAAGGGACGGGATTGGGTAGGGGCGGCGGGGGCGAAAAAATGGTGGACGGAGCCCGCGCTAAAGAAGCGACGGCACCTCCGCCGCCGAGACCGAGCGGGCCGCCCGCTCCAGGGCGCTGGCCAGGAGGGCCAGGTCCGTGGGCCCGTTGCCCAGCTCGCGGACGGGCCGCCGCGCGGGCGGATCGCCCATGCGAGCCCACTCCAAGGGCACGACCGTGGGACGCAGAGTCGCCGTACGAGGAATACGCCCCGTGACCCGGCCCCCCTGGAACGGCGTTGACCGACCGGCCGGTCCGCCGAGCCGCCCCCGCCCGGGCGCGGGCTCATCCGGCCCGGCCACCACCGCTTCGAGGACGACCCGAAGCGTCGCCCGCCGAGCCAGCTCCGTCTCGTCCGTCCGCTCCCCACCCCCGGTCGCCGCCACCAGATGGACCCCGAGCCGCTCCCCGTCCCGCGCCACGGCCTCCAGCGCCCGTACGACCGAACCGGCGGCCGGGCGCCCGGGGGAGCCCAGCGCGGGGGAGAGCAGGGCGTCGAGGTCGTCGACGACCACGACGAGCCGGGGGAGCGGAGGACCCGTGTCCGAACGGGGCCTGCTGGCGGCGGGCCGCAGCCGGAGAGTGGAACTGGAAGGCGTGTCGAGGTCCCCGGCACCGGCGGACCCGCCGGCCGTACCGCCCGTCTGCCTGGCCGCCGCCGAACCCGCCGAACCGGTCGAACCCGCCGAACCGGCGGAGCGCTGGGCGACGACACGGCCCGACGCCCCCTGCCGGTCCTGCCGTTCCTGTCGGGCCTGCCTGTCCTGTCGGTCCTGCAAGGAGTGCCACTCGGCGAAGTCGAGCCGGCCGAGCAGCTCGGCCCGCCGCTTCAGCTCGGCGGCCAGGGACTGGGCGAACTCCCGCATCCGTACGGGATCGTGGGCGCCCAGATGCGTCGTGACGTGAGGCAGGTCCGTACACACCTGGAGCCCGTCCCCGCGCGCCGCCGCGCCACCGCTGCCCGTGCCGTCCCGCCCGTCGATGAGCACGATGCCGAGCCGGTCGGGCCGCTCCGCGGCGGCCAGCGAGGCGGCCACCGAGCGCAGCAGTTCCGTACGCCCGCTGCCCGAAGGACCCTCGACCAGCAGATGCGGTCCCTCGACCGCGAGGTCCGCGCAGACGGGCCCGCGGGGGCCTGCGCCAAGCACGGCCGTGGCCCGGCCGCCGAGCGCCTCCGTGTCGTCGGCCGCGTCCGCCCAGCGGGTCATCAGGGACGCCGGGGTGGCCCTCGCCAGGCCCAACTCGTCGAGCAGCCGGGCGGCTTGGGGCAGCGGCGCGGACACGCGGGTGTGCCGCTCACCTGCCACGCCGTCCGCGCGGAGCGGCGCCAGCGCCCGGGCGAACCGCTCGGCCCAGGCCATGGACACGGCGTCCACCGCGGCGACCGTGCCGTGGCCCACGGGCCCGCCCTGCGGCGGGGCCGCGGAACCGCCCGTCTGCTTGCCGTGCGCCACGCGCAGCAGCCGCAGCGCCGTCGCCACGTCCCCGCTGAGCAGCGCGACGGCCCCGCACTCCCGGAAGACGGGCGAGGCCGCGCAGGCCGCCTCGTACGTGTCCGTCACCGGTGAGGCGGGCGACGCGGCCGGTGTCTCGACGAGACAGATGACGTGGATCCCGGCCTGGGGCCCCTCGGCCGCGAGCCGTGACACGGCCTCCCGCACACCGGCCGACCCCGGGTCCCCGTCCACCACGACGACGGTGTGGGGGCCCGGCCACTCGGTCTCCGCCGGATCGTCGGACCGCGCCCAGGAGGGCCGCCTGGCCCGCCCCCGGGCGGCCGCGTGGCTGGTCTGCGTACCGCTGCGGGGGAGCCCCAGGTGGGTGATGTTGCTGTCGTGTGCGGTGGGGTGGGCGCGGGGGGACGCCGGGCCGGCGGTCCCGTCGGGCGCCGAGTCACCGTCGGACGGGTGCCTCGGCCGGGCCGGGCCGTCGGAGGAGGAAGAGGAGGACCCTGGTCGGCCGCTCGCCTCACCGTCATGGCCCCGCTCGCCGCCGCCGGACCGGCGTACGGCCGCGAAGGCCCCGGTGTCGTCCGGTGAGCCCTCGCCGAGGCGAAGCCCTCCGCCGGTGGCCGCGGAGGCACGGCCCACTTCCGCCAGGTGGTCCTCAAGGCGGCGGACCAGCTCCTCCGTGCGTGCCGTCGCCTGCTCGCGGTCGTAGGCGAGGAGGAGACGGCAGTCCTGGCCGTGGGTGGGACGGAGATGGGGGAGCCAGCCGAGCCAGGACCACTCGGCGGTGCGCTCCTCCACGGAACGCGAGCGGTCCGTGCTGATCAGGGTGATCTCCAAGGCGTCCGGCGAGTGCAGCGCGGCGAGCTGGGCGACCACCGCGCGGGCGAGCCCCGAGAGGCGGCCGCGCGGCCCGGCCAGGCCGAGCGCCCCGACCTCCCGCAGCCCCGCGGTCACCGGCACGGAGGGCAGCAGGCCGGAGCCGTCGGGCGCGCTCCGGTCCGCCGTTCCGAGCCGCACCGTGAGCGTCTCCGGGTGTCCCGGGCCGCGCTCCCACAGCCGCGGCCCCGGTCCGAGGGCGGCCAGCAGCAGCGCGGCGGGATCGGGCCACCGCTCGGGAGCGGACGTGCCCGCCACGACGGGCTCCTCGGCGGCCGGTGTCTCGTACCCGTCGTCGTACCCGTCCTCGTACGCGTCGTTGTACGCCTCGTCGTGCTCCGCCTCCGGCTCGTCGCTCCGGCCGCCCGTCAGCCGCCGGGCCCATGCCGAGAGCCCGCCGCGCTTGCGCACACCGCGCGGCACGGGTGTCCCCCGGAGGGGAGTGCCTTTTCGGCCGCCCTCACCTGGGGCGGGTGCGTCCCGGTTCTCCTCGGGGGCCGCCGCCGAAGGCGCTCCGAAGCCCGCGCTCTCGATCCGCGGCGCCCGGCCCTGTCCCGGCACGACGGTCGGATCCGCGGGCGTGCGCCCCTGGGGCGCGGGCGCGGTCCCGTGGGAGCGCCCGCCCTCGGCGGAGCCCCACCCGGCGGTGCCGTACCCGTGATGCGTCTCGCCGGTCGGCGGCGCGACCTGGAAACGGGACGCCGCTTCCGAAGCGCCTCCGTGGTCCTCGTCACCCCGGGCGCCCCCGTCGCGCGCGTGGGGCACCCTCGCCGCTCCGGCCGCCGATGCCCGCTGTCCCGTACCACCGGCCGTCGGCGGCGGTTGTTCCTGCTCGGGGGTCTCCGGTGCCGTCACGACCCGGACGTGTCCCTCGCCGTCCGGTGCGGTCTCCCGCACGACGGCCGGTTCGCCCGCCGGGGCCAGGCGCAGCGCCGATTCGCCCACCCGAAGGAGTGCCCCCGGCGCGAACCGCACCTGCCGCTCGCTCACGCGTCGGCCGTCCAGCGTCGTGCCGTTCGTGGAGCCCAGGTCCGCCACCGAGACGCGGCCGTCGGCCGCGACCGTCACGGCGCAGTGCAGGCGGGAGACGTCCGGGTCGTCCAGCGGCACGTCGGCGTCGGCGGAGCGGCCGATGTCGATCCGGCCGCCGTGCAGGAAATGGACGCCTCCGGCGTCGGGTCCGGCGACCACGCGCAGCTGTGCCGCGGCGGGGTCGAGATCGGGACCGGGCTCCGCGGGGGCGCCGAGCGACAGCACGGCACCGTCCATGAGAGGTGGCTCACCCAGCGTGCAGCGCTGCGCGTCGAGCCGCTCCGCTCCCGCGTACAGCACCCCGGCGCCCTCGCCTCCGACCGCCGAGGCGAGGCCGGAGGCCACCGCCGCGAGCGCGGTCCCGGCGGGTGCTGTGACCAGCACGTCGCAGGACGCGGGGCGTCCCTCGGGGCGCGTCCCCAGCGGGTCTACGACGGTCAGCCGGATCTGCATCGCCGTCAGCGGTCCCTTCTGTCGCGGGCGCCCGCGACGAGGCTGACCTGCGGTCCCCCCACCGCAGATTCCCCCCACCGCACACGGGCACGTCGGCCAGTACGGAAAGCATCCTCGCACCTGCCACTGACAACACGCCCGTCCTCCACCGGCAAGTGATCTTGATTGGTCGGCTCTGCCCGCAAAAGTGCCTGACCAATGCCCGACCGATGTCCGATTGAGATCGGTCACGTCAAGATGCGGCAACCAAACCACCCAAAGCGAGCGTCTTTTCATCGAACACATACAGGAACGCCTTACGTAATGCATGGGCAGGCGGGGTGAGGGAAACCGCAGCGGGACGACAGCCCGGTGCCACGTTCGACGGCACTACAGTGGGTCGGAACCACCCGTAGCGGGGTGGACGGATCAGTCAGGCAAGCAGCAGGGAGCGCATGACGTGCGGCCGGTAGGGAGCAAGTACCTCCTTGAGGAGCCGCTTGGGCGCGGCGCCACAGGCACCGTCTGGCGTGCCAGCCAGCGGGAGACCGCGGGCGCCGAGGCGGCGGTGCCCGGTCAGCCGGGTGAGACGGTGGCGATCAAGGTCCTCAAGGAGGAGCTCGCCAACGACGCGGACATCGTGATGCGGTTCCTGCGCGAGCGCTCGGTGCTGCTCCGGCTGACCCACCCGAACATCGTGCGCGTACGGGACCTCGTGGTCGAGGGCGATCTGCTGGCCCTGGTCATGGACCTGATCGAGGGCCCGGACCTCCATCACTACCTGCGCCAGAACGGCCCGTTCTCGCCGGTCGCCGCCGCGCTCCTGACCGCCCAGGTCGCCGACGCGCTCGCCGCCAGCCACGCCGACGGCGTCGTGCACCGCGACCTCAAGCCGGCGAACGTCCTGCTCAAGCAGGACGGCGGCCAGATGCACCCGATGCTGACGGACTTCGGCATCGCCCGCCTCGCCGACTCCCCGGGCCTGACCCGCACCCACGAGTTCGTCGGCACGCCCGCCTATGTCGCGCCCGAGTCGGCCGAGGGCCGCCCGCAGACCTCCGCCGTCGACATCTACGGCGCCGGAATCATGCTGTACGAGCTGGTCACCGGCCGTCCCCCGTTCGGCGGCGGGTCGGCCCTTGAGGTCCTGCACCAGCACCTGAGCGCCGAGCCGCGCCGGCCCTCCACGGTCCCCGACCCGCTGTGGACCGTCATAGAGCGCTGCCTGCGCAAGAACCCCGACGAACGGCCCAGCGCCGAGAACCTCGCCCGCGGTCTGCGTACGGTCGCCGAGGGCATCGGCGTGCACTCCAACTCCGCGCAGATCGCCGCCGCCGAGGCCGTGGGCGTCCTGCTCGCCCCGGATCTGTCGCCCGCCGCCGTGCCGGGCGACTTCGGCGCCGCCGACCCCACCCAGGTGCTCCCGCAGGGCGCCGCCTCGTTCGACCCGAACGGCGCGACCAGCGTCCTGCCGCACACCGGCGCCGCCGACCCCACCGCCGTACTGCCCAACCGTGGCGCGGCCGACCCGACGGCCGTGATGCCGCCGGTGCCGCAGGGCCAGCCCGGGGCGGGACCCGAGGACCCGCACCCCTGGCAGAACCAGCTGCGGGCGGCCCGCGACCGCAACGAGCCGACGCAGATGCAGCCGTACCTCGACCCGAACGAGGACCCGCTGCGGCGGCGCCCGCAGCGCCAGGTCGCCAGGCCCCAGCAGCAGCCACCGCCGCCGCAGAGGCCCCAGCAGCCCCAGCAGCGCAGGCAGCGCCCGCCCCAGAACCAGCCCGGGTACGGCTATCCGCAGCAGGGCCAGCAACCCCAGGGGTACGCGCCCCAGCATCAGCCCCAGCAGCCGCAGCAGCGGCACGCTCCGCCCCAGCAGCCTCAGCAGCCCGCGCCGAGGCCGCCGCGCGAGCCCCGGCAGCGCAGTGCCAACCCGATGAAGATCCCCGGGCTCGGCTGTCTCAAGGGATGTCTGTTCACCGTCGTCATCCTGTTCCTGGCCGGGTGGGCGATCTGGGAGTTCAGCCCGCTCCAGGGCTGGATCGGCACGTCCAAGAGCTACTGGGGCCAACTGACGGAGTGGTTCGACACGGTCTCCGGGTGGGTCGAGAAGCTGGGCGGCGGTTCCGGGAAGTAAGTCTTTTTAGGTGCCAGTAAGCCTTTTCAGGAATTTCAGAGCATTGCCCCTTCAAATCCCCGGAACCGCGGTGCGGTTCTGGGGATTTGTCGACACCTGGGGGGTGATTTCTGTCGCCGAAGCGGAGGTTGGCGCTCTGGGCGCGTAGCTTTATCGGCAACACGCGCCCGTAGGAGCAGTCTTGGTACGGAAGATCGGCAGCCGGTACACCGCCAACCAGATTCTGGGGCGGGGCAGCGCCGGCACGGTGTGGCTCGGCGAGGGGCCCGAGGGCCCTGTCGCCATCAAGCTGCTGCGCGAGGACCTCGCGTCCGACCAGGAGCTCGTGGGCCGTTTCGTGCAGGAGCGGACGGCCCTGCTGGGCCTCGACCACCCGCACGTCGTCTCCGTACGGGACCTCGTGGTCGACGGCAACGACCTCGCCCTGGTCATGGACCTCGTCCGCGGTACGGATCTGCGGACCCGGCTCGACCGGGAGCGGCGGCTCGCGCCCGAGTCCGCCGTCGCCATCGTGGCCGACGTCGCGGACGGACTCGCCGCGGCGCACGCGGCGGGGGTCGTGCACCGGGACGTCAAGCCGGAGAACGTGCTGCTCGACATGCAGGGACCGCTCGGACCCGGCGGCTCGCACCCCGCGCTGCTCACCGACTTCGGCGTGGCCAAGCTCATCGACTCACCGCGGCGGACGCGGGCGACGAAGATCATCGGTACGCCGGACTACCTGGCGCCCGAGATCATCGAGGGCCTGCCCCCGCGGGCGGCCGTCGACATCTACGCGCTGGCGACCGTGCTGTACGAACTCCTCGCGGGGTTCACGCCGTTCGGCGGGGGACACCCGGGGGCGGTCCTGCGGCGGCACGTCACCGAGACCGTCGTCCCGCTGCCCGGGATTCCCGAGGAGCTGTGGCAGCTGCTCGTGCAGTGCCTGGCGAAGGCGCCCGCCTCCCGCCTGCGGGCGTCCGAGCTGGGCGAGCGGCTGCGGGAGCAGTTGCCCCTGCTGGCGGGGATTCCGCCGCTGGACGTGGACGAGCCGGACGGGGACGAGGACGGGGGTGGCGGATACGACGACGGGCCGGCCGAGCCGGAGGCTCCGCGGGAGCGCGTCCGGCGCGGGGCCGTTCCCCTCGTACCCGGCGCCAAGCCGGACTCGAACCGTGACACGCATACGTCGATGAGGGTGCCGGGGCCCGACGAGCTCGCGGGCGGCGCCCGTGGCACGGCCCGGGCGCCGCGGGCCGCGGGGGCGCCCCGGCCGGGGTCCGCCCGCCATCGGGCCGCCGCGGCCCGGCGCCGCCGGATCACGCTGGGGGCGGCGGGGGTGGCGCTCGTCGCCGCGGTGGGGGTGGGCGCGTGGCTCGCCACCTCGGGTGACGACGCGGGTGCGACGCCGTCCGAGACGGAGACGTCGGCGCCGGCTTCGCCCTGACGGGCCGCGGTTGCCCTCCGGGGTGCGGGGTGCGGGTCGGTCTGTGCTGAGCGCGCAGTTCCCCGCGCCCCTGAAGACGAAAAGCCAGGGGCGCAGCGCCGCTTTTCAGGGGCGCGGGGCTGTACCGATATGCGGCTTCGCCGCGTGGGCGCGGCCAGCACAGACCAACCCGCAGACGACAAATGGAGCCCCCCACCAGCAAGCCCCCCGTTCCACCGGCGGAGCCACTTCGTGGAGCCGTTACGCTGGAGGCGTGGCAGTCGTCGATGTATCCGAAGAGCTCAAGTCCCTCTCCTCGACCATGGAGTCGATCGAGGCCGTCCTGGACCTCGACAAGCTGAGGGCGGACATCGCCGTGCTCGAGGAGCAGGCGGCGGCGCCGTCCCTGTGGGACGACCCCGACGCGGCGCAGAAGATCACCAGCAAGCTGAGCCACCTCCAGGCCGAGGTGCGCAAGGCCGAAGCGCTCCGCGGGCGCATCGATGATCTCAGCGTTCTCTTCGAGATGGCCGAGGAGGAGGACGACCCGGACACCCGCGCCGAGGCCGATACCGAGCTCATCGCCGTCAAGAAGGCGCTGGACGAGATGGAGGTCCGGACGCTGCTCTCCGGGGAGTACGACTCCCGCGAGGCCCTCGTCAACATCCGCGCGGAGGCCGGTGGCGTGGACGCCGCCGACTTCGCCGAGAAGCTGCAGCGCATGTACCTGCGCTGGGCCGAGCAGCACGGATACAAGACGGAGGTCTACGAGACCTCGTACGCGGAGGAGGCCGGCATCAAGTCGACCACCTTCGCCGTCCAGATCCCGTACGCGTACGGGACGCTCTCGGTCGAGCAGGGCACGCACCGGCTGGTGCGCATCTCGCCCTTCGACAACCAGGGGCGGCGCCAGACCTCCTTCGCGGGTGTCGAGATCCTCCCCGTGGTCGAGCAGACCGACCACATCGAGATCGACGAGTCCGAGCTCCGGGTGGACGTGTACCGCTCGTCCGGGCCCGGCGGCCAGGGCGTCAACACGACCGACTCCGCGGTGCGGCTCACCCACCTCCCCACCGGCATCGTCGTCTCCTGCCAGAACGAGCGGTCGCAGATCCAGAACAAGGCGTCCGCGATGAACGTGCTGCAGGCGAAGCTCCTCGACCGGCGACGGCAGGAGGAGCAGGCCAAGATGGACGCTCTCAAGGGCGACGGCGGCAACTCCTGGGGCAACCAGATGCGTTCGTACGTCCTGCACCCGTACCAAATGGTCAAGGATCTGCGCACGGAGTTCGAAGTCGGAAACCCCGAGGCCGTTTTCAATGGCGAGATCGACGGGTTCCTGGAGGCCGGAATTCGCTGGCGCAAGCAGCAGGAGAAGTAGGCGACATTTACAGGCGTCGTTTTGTCGACAGGGCAACTGCCATCCATCGGACGGCAGTTGCCCTTTGTGTAGGCCGATGTCTGGGTTTTACATCACACTCACATGTCGCTGTGCCGGTCAAATGAGAGTGATCTGGACATCGCGGTCGCAACGACCTTGACGTTGGTTTGAAAAGTGGGAAGGCTGGCGCGCGGCATGCGTATCTCTGGGGCGCATGTGTACCGGGGGCTTCACCGAACCCCCCGACGTCGTGGCCCCGGGCGCTGCACCAATAACGATGAGCTACTGGGGGTAGCAACCAGATGACCAAGAAGACGCGTATCCGGATCGCGCGGATAGCCGCCGGCGCGGTGATCGCCGCCGGTGCTTCACTGACCGCCGCCGGTGCCGCTTCGGCTCTCGACGTCGGTGTCAAGGTGGGCGGTCTGAACGTCGGCGCCACCGCCGACGAGAGCGGTGTCGAGGTCGGCCTCAATGTCGAGGACCCGACCGAGGAGCCGCCCACCGAGGAGCCGCCCACGGAGGAGCCGCCCACGGAGGACCCGACGGTTATCCCGACGGAGCCCACCGAGGAGCCCACGGAGGAGCCGACCGAGGAGCCCACCGAGCCGACGGAGGAGCCGACCGAGCCCACCACCGAGCCGAGCGACCCGGGCAACGACAACGGCGGCAGCACCGGCGGCAACGACGCCGACCCCGACGGTGGCTCCCAGCCGGTCGAGCAGGGCGCGGGCAAGGAGAGCCTGACCGACACCGGTTCGGACACCTCCGCCCAGGGCACCGGCGGCGAGCTGGCCGAGACCGGCGCCGCCGAGAACATCACGTACCTGCTGATCGGCGCCGCCACGATGATCGCCGGCGGCATCGGCTTCCGTATGCTGCCCCGCCTGATGAACGGTCGCGGCGCGGCTGCCTGACCGATGTCCGCCTGGCGGACGTCATAGGCGTACGCGCGTGAGCGTGAGTGCGTGAGACATGGGAAGGGCCCGGAGCTTCAAGCTCCGGGCCCTTCTTCATGCCTTGTCCGCATGCCTTGACTGTGCCCTGCGCGCTGCCGCCGTGCCTCGTGCGTGTCCCGCTCGTGCCTCGCGTGCGTCCTACGCGGTCTGGTGGGCCAGCAGGGCCACCGCCGCGATCAGGATGGCGAGCAGTGCGATCAGCGCCATGGGGTTGAGGCCGCCTCCGAAGGGGCCCTCCTGCTCCAGCCGCGCACGGTTCGCGCGGCAGACGGGGCAGCGGCCCTCGTTCACGGGCGCGGCACAGTTCGCGCACACCAGCCGGTCGTACGTCATGCGCTCGCCCTCCTTGCACCGGTTCCACGTACACAACGCTCTCGGGAACGGATACGTTCCCCCTCCACTGTGCCAGGTTCCTCCGGAGGCTGCGCGGGTTCTCGTGCGGGGGCTGGGCAAGGTGCCCCACGGGGCGAGGTCCTCGGGCCCTCTTCCGAGGTTGCCCCGCACAAAAGCGCACAACCCTTGCGCAACCTCTCCCGGCGACTGCGCGCGTGTACCCGGGTCGCGTATGGTCACGCTCATCTAGCCCCGATATCCCCGACGGCCTGTGGTGCATCCGTGATCCGATTCGACAACGTGTCCAAGGTCTACCCCAAGCAGACCCACCCCGCTCTGAGGGACGTGTCCCTGGAGGTCGAGCGAGGCGAGTTCGTGTTCCTGGTGGGGTCCTCCGGCTCCGGAAAGTCCACCTTCCTGCGGCTGATCCTCCGCGAGGAGCGGACCAGCCACGGCCAGGTGCACGTCCTGGGCAAGGACCTCGCGCGCATCTCCAACTGGAAGGTGCCGCAGATGCGCCGCCAGCTGGGGACCGTGTTCCAGGACTTCCGCCTGCTGCCGAACAAGACGGTCGCGGAGAACGTCGCCTTCGCGCAGGAGGTCATCGGCAAGTCGCGCGGCGAGATCCGCAAGTCCGTGCCGCAGGTGCTCGACCTCGTCGGGCTCGGCGGCAAGGAGGACCGGATGCCCGGCGAGCTGTCCGGCGGTGAGCAGCAGCGGGTGGCGATCGCGAGAGCGTTCGTCAACAGACCCAAGCTGCTGATCGCGGACGAGCCCACCGGAAACCTCGACCCGCAGACGTCCGTCGGCATCATGAAGCTGCTCGACCGGATCAACCGGACGGGCACGACCGTCCTGATGGCGACGCACGACCAGAACATCGTGGACCAGATGCGCAAGCGCGTCATCGAGCTGGAGAAGGGCCGACTAGTCCGCGACCAGGCGCGCGGCGTGTACGGCTACCAGCACTGACCGCGACCTCCCCCACGCTCGCGGCGCCACCGCTGAGCAGGGGGAGGACTCCCCACGCATCCGCCACGGAAAGGCCTGAGAAGACGCCATGCGCGCCCAGTTCGTTCTGTCGGAGATCGGTGTCGGTCTCCGCCGCAATCTGACGATGACCTTCGCGGTCGTCGTCTCGGTCGCCCTGTCCCTCGCGCTGTTCGGCGGCTCGCTCCTGATGAGCGACCAGGTGAACACGATGAAGGGCTACTGGTACGACAAGGTCAACGTCTCGATCTTCCTCTGCAACAAGAGCGACGCGGAGTCCGACCCCAACTGCGCCAAGGGAGCGGTCACCACCGAGCAGAAGAAGCAGATCGAGACCGACCTCGACAAGATGTCCGTCGTCGAGAACGTCTCGCACGAGTCCAGCGACCAGGCGTACAAGCACTACAAGGAGCAGTTCGGCGACTCCCCGCTGGCCGCCTCGCTCACCCCGGACCAGATGCAGGAGTCCTTCCGCATCAAGCTGAAGGACCCGGAGAAGTACCAGGTCATCGCGACCGCCTTCGACGGCCGTGACGGCGTGCAGTCCGTGCAGGACCAGAAGGGCATCCTCGACAACCTCTTCGGGCTCCTCAACGGCATGAACTGGGCCGCCCGGGCGGTGATGGCGATGATGCTCGTCGTCGCGCTGATGCTGATCGTCAACACGGTGCGCGTCTCCGCCTTCAGCCGTCGGCGTGAGACCGGGATCATGCGCCTGGTGGGCGCCTCCGGCTTCTACATCCAGGCGCCGTTCATCGCGGAGGCCGCGGTCGCCGGGCTCATCGGCGGCGGGGTGGCGTGTGGCTTCCTGCTGATCGCCCGGTACTTCATCATCGACCACGGCCTGGCCCTGTCGGAGAAGCTGAATCTGATCAACTTCATCGGCTGGGACGCCGTTCTCACGAAGCTGCCGCTCATCCTCGCGACGAGTCTGCTGATGCCCGCGCTTGCCGCGTTCTTCGCGTTGCGCAAGTACCTGAAGGTGTGACGCATGACAAGAGGGCCGTACCGGCAAGCGCCGGTACGGCCCTTCTCGTTGTCCTAGACTCACCGGCATGTCAGGCCGTGACCTGTTCTGTCAGCCCCGCCGCTTCGGCCGCGGGGCGGCCCTGACGTTGGTCTTCGCGAGCGTTCTCGCGGCGGGCGCCGCGACCGGCTCGTTCGACACCCCCGACCGAAAGAGCGGCTCCCCGTCCACCGGGTCCGCCCCGGCGGGCCACCAGGAGGATGTCGCCGACGCCGCCGCCGAGGCCATGGCCGACGGCAAGTCCCCGGTCGAGGCCGCCGAGCGGGCCGTCAGCCGAAGCGGCGACCGCTGGGGCGCGGTCTACTCCCCGGGTGAGTACGAGGAGTTCGAGGAAGCCCTCGACGGCCAGTACACCGGCGTCGGCCTGTGGGCCCGGCGCGAGCGTGACGGACGTATCGAGGTGACCCGGGTGCAGTCCGGCTCACCCGCGCAGGCCGCCGGGATCCGCGAGGGCGACCGGCTGCGCAGCGTGGACGGCCGCCGGGTCGACGGCAGGCCCGTCACGGAGGTCGTCTCGTTACTGAGGGGCGACGCCACCGACGCGAGCGCCGGCACGACCGTCGCTCTCGGCCTTGAGCGCGGCACGCGCGCGTGGCGCGAGACCCTGCGCAGGGCCCGCCTGTCCACCGACTCCGTGACGGTCCGCGAACTGCCCGGCGGCGTCACCGTGATCAAGGTCGCCGCCTTCACCAAGGGCTCCGGAGACCTCGTACGGACCGCCGTGGCCGACGCCCCCACGGGCACCGGGGTCGTCCTGGACCTGCGCGGCAACTCCGGCGGCCTGGTCACCGAGGCCGTCACCGCCGCCTCCGCCTTCCTCGACGGCGGCCTCGTCGCCACGTACGACGTGAACGGCGACCAGCGCGCCCTGCATGCCGATCCCGGCGGTGACACCACCAGACCCCTGGTCGCGCTCGTCGACGGCGGCACGATGAGCGCGGCCGAGCTCCTCACCGGGGGCTTGCAGGACCGCGGACGCGCGGTCGTCGTGGGCTCCAGGACCTTCGGCAAGGGCTCGGTCCAGATGCCGAGCCGGCTGCCCGACGGCTCCGTCGCCGAGCTGACCGTCGGGCACTACCGCACCCCCTCCGGACGCGGGGTCGACGGCCGCGGCATCACCCCCGACCTGGAGGCCGAGACGGGCGCGCTGGAGCGGGCCGAGACCGTACTGAGCGGGCTCGGCGACCCCTCGTAACCGACCGGACACGGCATTCCGGGCCGACGGTCCGCGTCTCCCGTAATCGGCTTTCCCTCGCGGGCCCCTCTAGTGCGAAAATGGCCAGCACTATGAGCAAGGGCATGTACGTACCGAAAGAATCCCAGCCGAAGCAGGGAGGGGGCACCTCCGGCAAGGTCAAGGACGGCAAGCGCAAGATCGTCGCGCAGAACAAGAAGGCGCGGCACGACTACGCCATCATCGACACCTACGAGGCCGGGCTCGTCCTCACCGGCACGGAGGTGAAGTCCCTGCGCCAGGGCCGGGCCTCGCTGACCGACGGCTTCGTCCAGATCGACGGGAACGAGGCGTGGCTGCACAACGCCCACATCCCGGAGTACAGCCAGGGCACGTGGACCAACCACACCGTGCGCCGCAAGCGCAAGCTCCTGCTGCACCGCGAGGAGATCGACAAGCTGTCGTCGAAGTCCGAGGAGACGGGTCACACGATCGTGCCCCTCGCCCTCTACTTCAAGGACGGCCGCGCGAAGGCCGAGATCGCGCTCGCCCGGGGCAAGAAGGAGTACGACAAGCGGCAGACCCTGCGCGAGAAGCAGGACCGGCGGGAGTCGGACCGGGCCATCGCGGCGGCCAAGAGGAAGCAGCGGGGCGAGTAGCCGCGCGGCCGGCGGCGGGCCGGTGGGCGCGCGGCGGCCGGGAATACGGTGGCATGTGTGCGCGTTGGTCACGTACGATGGCACTGCACCTCATAGCGGGTGCGCGCCTCTTCGCTTGGAGAAGTTCCGGAGAGGCTTGAAAAATCAACATGGGGATGATCGGTTTCGACAGCGGATGTTGAAGCAGGGGAAGCGTGTCGAGGAAGCGGCAATGATCTCGTTAACCATATGTCGCAACCAATAATCGCCAATTCCAAGAGCGATTCCCAGTCCTTCGCCCTCGCTGCCTAATAAGCAGTGAGTGAGGGACCCTAAAAGGGTGTCAGCCCGGGGGTGTTCCCGACCCGGACCCTGGCATAATCTAGGGAACTAAACCATCGAGCCCGGTCACGGGGTTCGATGGGAAATCAAACAGTGACTGGGCCCGTCGGCGACTTGTTCGCGTGATCACCGGGGCCGAGAAAATCGAAGCGAACTGCACACGGAGAAGCCCTGATTCTGCACCGGTGGACGCGGGTTCGATTCCCGCCATCTCCACTCATCCCATGTTAGGCAAAGGCCCCACTGCTCAGGCAGTGGGGCCTTTGCCATGTCTGAGCTGGCTGTCCGGGCCTCCGTCGTGTCTGCCTACTGTCCACGGGACGCCTCGTCCGGGATGCTCCTGTGGCATGAGTAGACCCGTGAGTGGAACCGCGAAGAGTTCTGGAGAGCGCGTCAACTCCCGTATGAAACGGTGGATCTGGCCCGTCGTGATCGGGCTCGCGGCGGCCGCGCTCGGCTCGGGTTCGCCGGCCGGGGCGGACGCCGACCGGAGCGGACTGCCGGAGGCCATCGACACCATCCTCGGGGACAGCCGGATGGAGGGCGGGGCGGCGAGTGTCGTGGTCGCCGACGCCACGAGCGGCGACGTGCTGTACCAGCACCGGCCGACCGAGCGGCTGATGCCCGCCTCCAACACCAAACTGCCCACCTCGGCCGCGGCGATGGAGATCCTCGGCCCCGACCACAGGTTCACGACGGACGTCCTGACGAACGGCAGACGGCAGGGCTCAGTGCTGCGTGGCGATCTGTACCTGCGCGGCAGCGGCGACCCGACCGCACTCGCCAAGGACTACGACAAACTGGCCGCCGACCTCGCCGCGTCCGGCGTCACCCGAGTCGACGGGCGGCTCCTCGCCGACGACACCCGCTTCGACAGCGCCCGGCTCGGCCGGTCCTGGGCCGCCGACGACGAGTCCGCGTACTACTCGGCGCAGATCAGCGCGCTGAGCGTCGCGCCCGACACCGACTACGACACCGGGACCGTGATCGTGGAGGTCGCGCCGGGCGCCGAGGCCGGGGACGAGCCGGCCGTCACCGTCACGCCGAAGACGGACTACGTCGACCTGGACGTCCGGGCCACGACCGTCGCCGCGGGCGGCTCGAACGACCTCACCGTCGAGCGGGAGCACGGCACCAACACCATCGTGGTCAGCGGCACGACACCCGTGGGCGGCTCCGGCGCCACGGAGTGGGTGAGCGTGTGGGAGCCCACCGGGTACGCGGCCGCCGTCTTCCGGGACGCGCTCGCCGCGCACGGGGTGAAGGTGACCGGGCCGACCCGGCTCGGACGCGCAACGCCCGCGGGGGCACGGCAGCTCGCCTCGCACGCCTCGATGCCGCTGAAGGACCTGCTGATCCCGTTCATGAAGCTGTCCAACAACATGCACGCCGAGATCCTCACCAAGGCCATGGGCCGGAAGGTCTCGGGGGAGGGGAGCTGGAGCGCCGGGCTCGCCGCCATCAGCGGTTACGCGAAGGGCGTCGGCGTCGACACGGGCAAGCTGCGGCAGGTCGACGGGTCGGGGCTCTCCCGGATGAACAACTTCACCGCCGGCCAGTTCGCCAAGCTGCTGCTCGCGGTGCGGGCCGAGCCCTGGTACGCCGACTGGTACAAGTCCCTGCCGGTCGCCTGCGGCCCCGACCGCTTCGTGGGCGGCACACTGCGGACCAGGATGTGCGGGACGCCCGCGGCGCTCAACGCCCGTGGCAAGACAGGCTCGTTGACCGGGTCGTCCGCGCTCTCCGGGTACGTGACGGACGCGGACGGACGCGAACTCGTCTACAGCATCGTGCTCAATAATCACCTCGCCTCCTCCGTGAAACCGCTGGAGGACGCGATCGTGGTGACGCTGGCGCGCTCCACGGCGGACGAGGTCGTACCGGTGAAGCCCGGCACCGCGCGGGCCGCCGAGCGGAACGCGGACCTGGAGTGCTCGTGGCGCAAGCCGGGGGAGTGCTGAGGCAGCGCTGAGCCAGTGCTGAGGCGGCGCTGAACGACAGGGCGAGGGCGGCCCGGGGCGGCTTTCGGAGTCCTGGCCGCCCGCGTCCCGGGCCCCTCGCAGGGTCAGGGACGCGTCGCCGTGCTCGCCCGTACCGTCAGCCGTGGCGAGAGCAGGGTGGCCTCCGGTACGGAAGTCGCGCCGCCGAGCTTTCTCATCAGCAGGTCCACCGCTCCCGTGCCCACCTCGGCGGTCGGGATGGCGATCGAGGTGACGGGGACGCGGGTCTGCTCGGCCACCTCGTCCGGGCAGATCGCCGTGACCGACAGATCCCCGGGCACCCGTAGGCCGAGTGCCTCGAACGCGTCGATCAGCGGTTCCAGGACCGGCTCGTTGTGTACCACGACACCCGTCAACGCGGGTCGCTCCCGCAGGAGTTGCTCGGCGACCTGCCGGGCCGCCGCGGGTGCCGCCTCGCACGGGTGCACCGAGGAGGACAGGCCGTTGCGGTCGGCCGCGGCCGTGAAGCCCTGGACCACCCGCTGGGCGAACCCGGTCTCCCGCACGTACACCTCGGGCGGCGAGCCCACCAGGCCGATCACCCGGTGCCCGAGGCCCGCGAGGTGCTCGACGCACAGTTCGCCCGCCGCCCGGAAGTCCAGGTCGATGCAGGTCAGTCCGGCGGGCTCGGCCGGGAAGCCGATGAGCACCGACGGGCGGTCCAGGGCCCGCAGCAACGGCAGCCGCCGGTCGTGGAGTTGGACGTCCATCACGATCAGCGCGTCCACGAGGGCGGTGTCCGCGACCCGGCGCAGCCCGTCCTCGCCCTCCTCCTGCGTGAGCAGCAGCACGTCGTGGTCGTGCCGGCGCGCGGCCGTCACCACGGACACCGCGAACTGCATCACCACCGGCACATGGATGCCGGCCCGCAGCGGCACCACCAGCGCGAGCACGTTCGACCGGCTGCTCGCCAGGGCCCGGGCGCCCGCGTGCGGCCGGTAGCCCAGCTCGCGGATGCTGTCCTCGATGCGCTGCCGGGTCTCCTCCGAGATCGGACGCTTGCCGCTCAGCGCGTACGAGACGGTACTCGCGGACACTCCCGCGTGCCGTGCCACGTCGGTGATCTTCACCATGCTCAGCCCCGCTCCTGCCCGGGTCCCGGATCGAGAGACTCGGGGCCCGACTCACCGGAGGCCGGGCCCAGTTCGAGGGAGAGGAACCCGGTCCCGGCCTTCGCCCGCGCCACCCGTTCCCCGGCCGCCAGCGCCCAGGGCGCCGACGGATCGCTCGACGAGGCCCGCAGTGTGTCACCTTCGCGTACGACGGTGAAGGTCACGCCGTCCACGGGCACCGTGACCTGCGCGCCGCGATCGAGCCCGTACACGTGCATGGTCACGCCGTCCGCGTGCGGATAGTCGGGCCGGTCGTCGACGGCTCCCACCGGGATCACCGCGCCCGGCCTGACGAGCAGCGGCACGCTGGAGAAGCCGTGCTTCTCGCGCACCCAGCGCGGTCCGGTCACCGGCCGGCCGCTCAGGAAGTGGGTCCAGGTGCCCTCGGGCACGTAGTACGACACCTCGCCGTCGTCGGAGAACACCGGCGCGACCAGCAGGTCCGGGCCGAGCATGTACTGCCGTTCCAGGTGTGCGCAGCCGGGGTCGTCCGGGAACTCCAGGAGCATCGCGCGCATCATCGGGACGCCCTCGGTGTGCGCGGTGCGGGCGGCCTCGTACAGATACGGCATGAGGCGCAGCTTCAGCCGGGTGAACAGGCGCAGGACGTCCACGGCCTCCTCGTCGAAGAGCCAGGGCACCCGGTAGGAGGAGCTGCCGTGCAGGCGGCTGTGCGAGGAGAGCATGCCGAAGGCGAGCCACCGTTTGAACAGGGCCGGTGTCGGGGTGCCCTCGAAGCCGCCGATGTCGTGGCTCCAGTAGCCGAACCCGGAGAGGCCGAGCGACAGGCCGCCGCGCAGCGACTCCGCCATCGACTCGTACGTGGCTTCGCAGTCGCCGCCCCAGTGCACGGGGAACTTCTGGCTGCCGGCGGTCGCCGAGCGGGCGAAGACGACGGCCTCCGCCTCGCCCCGGTGCTTGCGCAGCACGTCGAAGACGGTCCGGTTGTAGAGGTAGGTGTAGTAGTTGTGCATCCGCTCGGGGTCGCCGCCGTCCGCGTACGCCACGTCGAGCGGGACCCGCTCCCCGAAGTCGGTCTTGAAGCAGTCGACGCCCTGCGCGAGCAGCGCCTCCAGCTTCGACGCGTACCAGTCACGGGCCGCCGGAGAGGTGAAGTCGACCAGCGCCATGCCCGGTTGCCACAGGTCCCACTGCCAGACGCTGCCGTCCGGCCGCTTCAGCAGGTGTCCGAGGGCCTTGCCCTCCGCGAACAGCGGTGAGCGCTGCGCGATGTACGGGTTGATCCACACGCTGATGTGCAGCCCGCGCTCCTTCAGGCGGGCCAGCATCCCCTCCGGGTCCGGGAAGACCCGGGGATCCCACTCGAAGTCGCACCAGTTGAACTCCCGCATCCAGAAACAGTCGAAGTGGAAGACGGAGAGCGGGAGTCGGCGCTCCTTCATGCCGTCGATGAAGGAGGTCACGGTCGTCTCGTCGTACGACGTGGTGAAGGACGTCGACAGCCACAGCCCGAACGACCAGGCGGGCGGCAGCGCCGGACGGCCGGTGAGGGCCGTGTACTTGCGGAGGATGTCCTTCGGGGTCGGGCCGTAGATCACGTAGTACGTCAACTGCTGTGTCTCGGCGCTGAACTGGACCCGGGACACCGCCTCCGAGCCGACCTCGAACGAGACCCGGCCCGGATGGTCGACGAACACCCCGTAGCCCGCGTCCGTCAGATAGAACGGCACGTTCTTGTACGCCTGTTCCGTGGCCGTGCCCCCGTCGGCGTTCCACATGTCGACGACCTGGCCGTTCTTGACGAGCGGCCCGAAGCGTTCGCCGAGGCCGTAGACCTGAGTACCCACACCGAGGTTGAGCTGTTCGCGCAGATAGTGGCCGCCGGTGCCCGCGTCCCGCATGATGCCCATGCCCTTGGCGCCGCTGGTGGTCAGGGTGCGGCCGTCCGCGAGGAAGTCGACGTGCCAGGGTCCGGTGCGGCTCACCCGCACGGACAGGGCGCCCGCGGTGAGGGTCGCGGACTCCTCGTCGTACTCGGCGTGAGCGGTGAACTCCTCTTTCCCCAGCTCGAATTGGGGGCCGCGCGGCTCCTCGCCCTCGAAGTGCGTGAACGTGACGCCGATGACGTCCGGCATCGGCGCGTGTGCGCTGATCGTCACGACCGGTCCCTTCAGCAGATCGCCGCGGTGGCGGATGGGCTGGGTCGGCGCGTGGATCGCCAACGCGCCCTGCCCGGCGGTCACATCGAGGACCTCGACCGGATGGGCGGCGCTCACGCCCTCGCGCAACATCCAGTAGCCGTCGGTGAACTTCACACGCACACCCCTTACTTGACCGCGCCGATGCGGGTCACTTGACCGCGCCCACGGCTATGCCGCGGGTGAGCGTCCGCTGGAAGACGAGGAAGAAGACGAGGGCGGGCAGGACGCCCAGGAGCGCGGCCGCGTTCGTCATCGTGGCGTCCATCAGGCGCTGGCCCTGGAGGACGCCGAGTGCCACCGACACGGTCTGGTTGTCGTTGGAGATCAGCATGACCAGGGGGAGCAGGAACTCGTTCCAGGTCCAGATGAAGAAGAAGACGAGCAGCACGCCGATGGTCGGCCGGCTGACGGGCACCACGATCCGCCACAGCACCTGCCACTTGTTCGCCCCGTCGATCCGGGCGGCCTCGATGATCTCGCGCGGGAACTGCCCGAGGACGGAGGCGAGGAGATACGTACCGAAGGCGGCCTGGATCACGACGAAGACGATGATCACGCTGAGCCTGGTGTCGTACAGGCCCGCTTCCTTGCTCAGGTAGTAGACCGGGTAGACCAGCGCCTCCTGCGGCAGCATGTTCGCCAGCACGAAGAAGGCGAGCACCCAGGTGCGGCCCCTGATCCGGCCGATGCCGATCGCGTACGCGTTGAGGACCGACAGGACGACGGCGCCCAGGGCCACCGACCCGCTGATGAGTACCGAGTTGATCAGTTTCTGCCCGAAGTCGACGCGCTTCCAGAAGTCCTTCAGACCGTCGAGGTAGACGCCCTCGGGCAGGCTGAGCGGGCCGTTCGACGAGTACTCGGCGGGCGACTTCACCGCGTTGACGGCGACGATCAGGAAGGGCAGGACCATGAACAGGGCCCCGATGAACAGGGCGACGAGCACGGGATAGCGGCGGACGGCTGTCATACCCGGAGCCCTTCCTCGGCGTCTTCGGCGCGGGTTTGGAGCTTCAGCCCCGCGAGGGCGAGGACGAGGATGATCACGGTCAGGACCGTGGAGATCGCGGCGCCGTAGCCCACCTGCGTCTTCTCGAAGAACGTGGTGAAGGAGAAGTAGGAGGGGACGTTGGTCGCCCCGCCGGGCCCGCCCTTCGTGAGCACGTAGACAGCCCCGAACACCTTGAGCGCGGCGATCGTGCACCAGAGGAGTACGACGTAGATCTCGGGCCTGATCTGCGGCAGCGTGAGGTGCCAGAACCGCCGCCACCAGCCCGCCCCGTCCAGCTCGGCGGCCTCGTACAGCTGCGGGTCGACGCGTTGCAGACCCGCCATGAAGACGACGAGCGGGAAGCCGAGCTGCACCCAGACCATCACGCCCATGACGGTGTAGAGGGCGAGGTCGGGGTCGCCGAGCCAGTCCTGCTGGAGGCCGCCGAGGCCGATGGCCTTCAGGAGCTCGTTCAGCGAGCCGTTCTCCGGCGCGAGGATCCAGCTCCACACGATGCCCGCGACCGCGATCGGCAGCACCTGCGGCAGATAGAAGCAGGCGCGCAGCACGGCGACCGTCCTGCTGCCGAAGTGCTTGCCGACGAAGTCGAAGAGGGCGGCGGCGAGGACGAGCCCGACGACGGTCGGTACGGCCGCCATCGCCACGACCATGAACAGGCTGTGCCGGAAGGACGCCCAGAACTCCGAATCGTCCAGCAGCTCCCGGTAGTTGGCGAGCCCGGTCCACTTCGGCGTACCCACGCCCTGCCACTCGGTGAAGCTCACGCCCGTGTTCATCAGGAACGGCACGACGATGATCGCGAAGAAGGCGAGCACTCCGGGGAGCAGGAACAGCGCGTACGAGTCGCGGGGGCGGCGCGGCCCCTTCGCGTGGTGATGCGCTTCGACAACATCACCACCCCGACTGCCCGGGCCGCGCCGACTGCCCCGGCCACCCTTGCCGCCCCGTTCGACGGTGACCGTCATGGGGCCTCTACGCCCTTGTCGTACGCCGATTCCACCGCGTCCAGGTAGGCGTCCGGCTTCGCGCTTCCCGTGATCAGCTTCTGCGTCTCGGAGACGAGCACGTCGTAGAAGCCGGCGACCGGCCAGTCCGGGTAGAAGGCCAGGCCGTCCCGCTCGGCGAGGGTGTTGAAGTCGGCGATCAGCTCCTTGGAACGCGGATCCGTGATGGCGGCGGGGTCGGCGGCCACCGGGACTCCGCCGTTGTTGCCCAGCAGGTTCTGGATCTTCTTCGACATGGTGATGTCGATGAAGTCGTACGCCAGTTCCTTGTTCTTGGCGCCCTTGGGGACCACCCACAGGTTGCCGCCCGAGCCGAGCGTCATGTTCGAGCCGGGCCACAGGAAGGTGCCCCAGTCGACCTTGCTCTCCGCGACGAAGCGGCCGTACCACCAGCTGCCGGAGAACAGGATCGGGCTCTTGCCCTGGATGAAGGAGACCCCGGCGTCCTCCGCCTTCGTACCGGTGGACTTCTCGCTGATGTACCCCTTCTTCACCCAGTCCGCGAAGGTCTCGGCGCCGTACGTCCAGGCTGCGTCGTGGAAGTCGGGCTTGCCCTTGTAGAGCTCGTAGGAGTCCACCCAGGCGCGGTCGGCCTTCGACAGGGCCAGCTGGTAGAGGTACTGGTGGGCCACGTACTCGGCGCCCGCGTTGGCGAGCGGGGTGATGCCCTCGTCGACGAACTTGTCCATGGCGGCGGTCAGTTCGCCGAACGTCTTCGGCTCGGCGATCCCGTACTTCTTGAAGAGGTCCTTGTTGTAGAACACCATCGTGTACTCGGCGTAGTTGGGGATTCCGTACCACTTGCCGGAACCCATCACGCCCTTGGCGTCGTACTGGCTGGTGGTCCGCACGCCGGCGCTGAGCTTCTTGTCCCAGCCGCGCTCGGTGGCCTGCGCGGTCAGGTCGGTGAGCAGGCCCTGCCGGGAGAGGTGCCCGGCCGTCGCGTTGCCCTTGTTGTACTCCATGAGGTCGGGCGCGTCATTGGAGTTGAGGACCATCGGGGCCGTCTTCTGGATCTGCTCGAAGCCCTTCTCCTCGAACTTCACCTCGACGCCCGGATGGGTCTTCTCGAACTCCTTGATGGCCGCCTTCCAGGCCACGCCCATCGCGCTGTTGGGCGCCTCGTAGTGCCACAGCTTGAGCGTCTTCCCGTCGGAGGACCCGCTGTCCGAGTCGCCGCCGCAGGAGGCCAGCAGCAGGGTTCCACTCAGAACCGCGGCGGCCGTCGCCATCACACGCCTTCGTGCCGTCAACATCCAGTGCCTCCGGGGGAGTCGGATGGGTATCGGGACATCACGCAGCGTTCGTCGAATCGTTTCGATGCACGACGTCGAAGCGCTTCGACGGGCGAAGGTATGTGGGGGCTGTGGGCGCGTCAATGGGGTGCGCGCGAATTGGGGCGGGCGTTCGGCGGGCCGGACGGGCGGGAGCGCCGGGTGCGGGTCCGGGTTGGCATGGCGGTGGCCGGATCGTCGCGTCCGGCGCCGGCGAGGGCAAGTGGGGTCTGAGTCCCAGCGACACGCCGTGCATGCGGCGTGTCGCTGGGACTGGGCAGACACTTACCGCCGCGCGGCGGGTTCGCCAACGGCGTCAGGGGCAGCGTCAGCGCCGGGTCGGGGCCCGGCGGCCCGCTGTCGTCGTCGTGACGGAGATCAGGAGGGCGGCCGCCGCCGCTGTGACCGGTACTCCGTAACCGGCCGTCGCCGACACGTGCTCCACGACCCAGCCGCCGGTCGCGGCCCCGCAGGCGATCCCGCCCAGCAGCCCCGTCACCGCCAGGGTCATCCCCTCGTTCAACCGGCCCTCGGGCGTGCGGTGCTGGACCAGGGTCATGCCCGTGACCATCGCGGGGGCGGTCGCCATCCCGGCCACCAGCAGCGCCCCGGCGAGCACCACGAGGGAACCCGTGAACGAGGCGGCAAGGAGCGGCAACCACATGAGGAGGGCCATCGCGGCGAGGCTCCACGGGTGGCGCCGCTCGGCCGGGCCCGCCGGCTTCAGAGCCCCGTAGAGGAGCCCGGCGGCGCATGATCCGGCCGCCTGGAGCCCGAGGACCACGCCCGCCGCCGCCCGGTGCCCCTGCGCGTCGGCGAACGCGATCGTCACCACCTCCATCGAGCCGAACACCGCACCGGTGGCGAGGAATCCGACCAGCAGCGGCGGCATCCCGGGCGCCCGGACCGGCGACCGGGTGGCCGCGGTCGTACGGCCCCGGGCGGGCGGTTCCGTCGAGCGCTGGGCGGCCAGGGCCAGCACACCGGTCAGCAGCAGCACGACCCCGACGAGGGTGCCGGCCTCCGGGAACAGGGCCCCGCACAGGAACGCGGCGAGTACCGGCCCGAGCATGAAACACAGCTCGTCCACGGCCTGTTCGAAGGAGTTCGCGGTGTGGAGGCGTGCCGGATCGCCCTTCAGCAGATGCGCCCACCGTGCCCGCGACATACCGCCGGTGTTGGGCGTGGTGGCCGTGGCGGCGTACGCGGCGAACAGCGTCCAGTCGGGCGCCCCGTACCGGACGCAGAGCACCAGCGCGAGCGAGCCGAGCGCGGCGACCGCCGTCGCGGGCACGGCGATCCGCGCCTGCCCGTGCCGGTCGACCAGCCGCGCCGTCCAGGGCGCCACGACCGCCGTCGCCGCCAGCCCGGTCGCGGTGACGGCACCGGCGAGCGCGTACGAGCCCCGCGCTCCCGCGATCATGATCACCGCGCTCACGCTGAACATGCCCATGGGGAGCCGCGCGATCAGATTCCCGAGGGTGAAGGCGCGAGTACCGGGGATGGCGAAGAGGCGGCGGTACGGGTTGTTTCCGTGCGGGTTGCTTCCGCGTGGGGCGGCGGGGTCGCGCCGAGGCCGCTTCGGACCGGGGCCAGGACCGGGACCAGGACCGGCATCGGGTTTGGGCCGGGGGCTGGGGCCCGGGCCGGTGGGCCGCCGCCGCGGGCCGAAATCGGCCACCACCAGGCTGTCGGCGGTGACGGCGGGGACGGTCGTACGTGCGTCGGGGCGGGGTCGGGGATACGGCCGAGGAGGCTGCTGGAAGGGCGGTCGCGGCATGGGCCAACGTTCGCCCGGCCGGTCGACGGGGGTCCAACACTTACTCCGTACCGATTGACGCACCCGCGTTGTAAGTTCGCAGGATGCCCGCCCACCTCGACCCCCGCCTGCTGCGCGCCTTCCTCGCCGTCGCCGAGGACCTGCACTTCACCCGCGCGGCCGCCCGGCTGTACGTCGCCCAGCAGGCCCTCAGCCGTGACATCCGGCGCCTGGAGCGGGAGTTGGGCGCCACCCTCTTCGTACGCACCACCCGGCAGGTGACGCTCACCCTCGACGGCGAGCGGCTGCTGCCCTACGCGCGGCGGGCGCTGGAGGCGCAGGACGAACTGCTCTCCGCCTTCGGGCGGCCGGACGCCGAGCGGCCCCTGCTCGTGGACGTCAACAGTCCCGGGCTGTTCTCCGGGCGCGTGCTGGCCCTGGCCCGTGAACTCGCCCCGGACTGCGAGCTGATGACCCGCTTCGAGAGCGGCCTCACCGGCGCCGCCGCCGAACTGCTCGCCGGGCGGCTCGACGCGTCCTTCGGGCGGTTCGCCGGCCTGGACCCGGCGGTCCGCACGCGCCTGGAGCAGCAGCCCGTGAGGTACGAGCCCATGGCCGTCGTGCTGCCGGAGGACCACCGGCTGGCCGAAATGGATGCCATACCGCTCGACGCGCTGGCGGGCGAACAGGTGTACGCGGGAGCCGGGAATCCCCGGACGCTGGAGTGGACCGACCTGGCCCGTCAGCTTTTCGAGGGACGGGGGATCGAGGTCGCGGCGCCGGCACCGCTCGCCGTCGGCACCGAGGAGTTCCAAAGGATCATGGCCAAGAAGCGAAACCCCGTCCTGGCCGTGATGGATTTTCCGGCCATGCCCAAATCCGTCCTCCGGCCCTTGGTCGACCCCGTTCCGCTGTCACCGGTGTCGCTGGTGTGGCGCAAGGGACTGATGCATCGTGGAGTGAAGGCGTTGCGCACCGCGGCGGCGCGACTTGCGGGGGTGGAAGGGTGGCTGGAGCGACCTTCGGAGGGTTGGATTCCGGCCACAGATGCACTCATCATGATGAGTCGGGCCTGACACAGAACCCTCACTGTTGCTTACGTGCGCTACATTCATGGGCCGGGTGCAGTGTGATAAAGGGGGCGCTCGGGCCGGATGGGGGTCCGGTCCGGACGACGAGTACGAGTTGCCCGGGTCGTACATGCACCCCTGGAACCAGTCCCGTGGGGGGATGTGCGTGCGCGTGGAAAGTTGGCGGGAAGACGCCCAACCGGGTCGGAGTGATTCCGATCATCCGGGTGAGCGTGGAGCCGATCCGTCGGCCCGTCGTAAGGACACTCTGTCGTTCCGTGGTGAGGCCGGTCATGCGGCCCCTCGGGAGACCGGTCAGCCGTTTCGCGGCGACTCCGGTGGCGATGAGTTCGGCGGCAGACCCGCCGACCGCGGGGACTTCGACCGCGGCGATTCCGGCCGGCGGGATTCCGGCCGGCGTGACACCGACGTGTGGTTCCGCCGTCCGGCGGCCCCATCGGTGCCGCGACAGAGAGACGACGAGCCGAACGATGACGCGAACGATGACGGGCGGAACAACGACGTGCTGAGCGACGACCGGCGCGGTGACGGCCCGCGGAGCGACGGCCCGCGGAGTGACGGCGAACACCGGAAGTACGGGGAACGTGCCGAGAGCGGCGGACGCGGCGAGCATGGGGCACGGAGAGACGGTGATCCGGGCGTGAGCAGTCCGGAATCCGGTCGGCCCGGAGGGCTTGCCGGGTCCATCGGGCCCGTCGGACCAGTCGTGTCCACCGGCGCCACCGGCGCCACCGGCGCCACCGGGGCCAGTGGTACACCCGGCGGCACCGGATCCGTCTGGGACGACGCGGACTCCGACGCCGCCCAGGACTCCTGGCAGGAGTCCGAGCACCCCGAGCACACCCACGACCCGCACGAGGTCACGGTCCAGCTCGACGGTGTCGGACGGCAGCTGGAGGACTGGCTCGTCCAGCAGGCCAAGGGTGCCCCCAGCACCAAGGAGGCCTCGGACGGCCCGGTCTTCGTCGACGAGACGGGACGCCGCAGCCGCAGGTACCGCAGGATAGGCATGGCCGTAGGCATGACCTGCGCGGTCTACGCGGTGGTCATCCTCGTCACACTCCTGTCGGGCAACTCCAGCGCGCCCTGGCTCCCGGAACTGGGCCAGGAGCAGGAGGACAAGCCGGCCGGCAAGGTCGAGATCCCGGCGCTGCCCGCCGACTCCGCGGACCCGTCCGGCTCGGTGGTCCCCTCGCCCGGCGTGACGCCCTCGGCGGGTGGCACGGTGAGCAACTCGCCGGGCGCCGGCACCTCGAAGGGCCCGTCGGCCAGCCCCACGGACACGGGGAAGAGCGCCTCTCCGAAGCCGACGGTGACCAACACCAAGCCCACCACGACGAAGCCGACGAACACCGCGCCGTCGAACACGGCTCCGGTCTCGCCCGACCCCGAGCCGACCGACAGCGTCAGCAGCAACCCCTCGGATCCGCCGGTCGGTGGCGAGACCGACACGGTCGCCGGTGACCCGCTCACGCCCGCACCGGTCACCGGCTCACCGGAGCCGTCCGCAGCCCCGACCGCACAGTCCCCGGAGAACACCCTCTGATGGCACCCCGCACCAGCCGCCGCGGCGCAGAGCGGGGCGCCGTCCGGCGCCGACGCCTGCCCATGCGCTATCTACTGCCCTCGCTCATCCTCGTCGCCCTGATGGCGATGCTGATGCTGCGCGGCTTCGTCCACAGCGAGATCCTCGCCGACCACCGCGTCCAGTCGCCGGCCGCGTCCGACCGGGTCCCCAAGGAGATCCTTGAGGGCGGCCCGGTCATCGACACCCGCAACGGCCGCGAGGACAGTGTTCACATCGCGGACCACAAGCTGGTCCTGACCTTCGACGACGGCCCGGACCCCGAGTGGACGCCCAAGGTGCTCGACGTACTCAAGCGGTACGACGCGCACGCCGTCTTCTTCATTACCGGCACCATGGCCTCGCGCTACCCGGACCTCGTCCAGCGCATGGTCGACGAGGGCCACGAGATCGGCCTGCACACCTTCAACCACCCCGACCTCTCCCTCCAGTCCAAGAGCCGGGTCGACTGGGAGCTGTCCCAGAACCAGCTCGCGCTGGCGGGCGCGGCCGGCATCCGGACCTCTCTCTTCCGGCCGCCGTACTCGTCGCAGGCCGGTGCCATGGACAACACGTCGTGGCCGGTGACCGAGTACATCGGCAGCCGCGGCTACATCACGATCGTCAACGACACCGACAGCGAGGACTGGCGCAAGCCCGGCGTCGAAAAGATCATCAGCAACGCCACGCCCAAGGGCGGCAAGGGCGCCATCGTGCTGATGCACGACTCCGGTGGCGACCGCTCGCAGACCGTGGCCGCGCTCGACCGGTTCATCTCCGGACTCCAGGACGACGGCTACCGCTTCGACACGCTCACCGCGGCCCTGAAGGTGCCCAGCGCGCACACCCCGGTCAGCGGCCCCGACCTGTGGAAGGGCAAGGCGTGGGTCGTGGCGGTCCAGGCCTCCGAGAACACGACCTCCGTCCTGGTCGTCGGCCTCGCCGTCATCGGCGCCCTCGTCATCGCACGCTTCGGGCTGATGCTGCTGCTGTCCGTCCTGCACGCCCGCAAGGTCCGCCGCCGCGGCTTCAGCTGGGGGCGGCCGATCACCGAACCGGTCTCCGTCCTGGTGCCCGCCTACAACGAGGCGAAGTGCATCGAGCAGACGGTCCACTCGCTCGTGGCGAGCGATCACCCCATCGAGGTGATCGTCATCGACGACGGGTCGAGCGACGGCACCGCGCGCATCGTCGAGAACCTGCGCCTGCCGAACGTACGCGTCGTGCGCCAGCTCAACGCGGGCAAGCCCGCCGCCCTCAACAGGGGTGTGGCGAACGCCCGTTACGACCTCATCGTGATGATGGACGGCGACACCGTCTTCGAACCGGCCACCGTCCGCGAGCTGGTCCAGCCCTTCGGCGACCCGAGCGTCGGCGCCGTCGCGGGCAACGCGAAGGTCGGCAACCGCGACTCGCTGATCGGCGCCTGGCAGCACATCGAGTACGTGATGGGCTTCAACCTCGACCGCCGGATGTACGACATGCTCAACTGCATGCCGACCATCCCGGGCGCGGTCGGCGCGTTCCGCCGCTCCGCCCTCAAGCGCGTCGGCGGCATGAGCGACGACACGCTCGCCGAGGACACCGACATCACCATCGCGATGCACCGCGACGGCTGGCGGGTCGTGTACGCGGAGAACGCCCGCGCGTGGACCGAGGCCCCGGAGTCCGTCCAGCAGCTGTGGTCCCAGCGCTACCGCTGGTCGTACGGCACGATGCAGGCGATCTGGAAGCACCGCAGGGCGGTCATCGAGCGAGGTCCGTCGGGCCGCTTCGGCCGCGTGGGCATGCCCCTCGTCTCCCTCTTCATGATCCTGGCCCCGCTGCTCGCCCCCCTGATCGACGTGTTCCTCCTCTACGGGCTGGTGTTCGGCCCCACGGAGCAGACGATCCTCGCCTGGTTCGGCGTCCTGGCGGTCCAGGCCATCTGCGCGGCGTACGCGTTCCGCCTCGACAAGGAACGCATGACCCACCTCCTCTCCCTCCCGCTCCAACAGATCCTGTACCGCCAGCTCATGTACGTCGTGCTGCTCCAGTCCTGGATCACCGCCCTCACCGGCGGCCGACTGCGCTGGCAGAAGCTCCGGCGCACGGGCGCGGTCGGGCTCCCCGGCGCCGCGGGCCCGAGCGGCGGCGCCGCACAGCAGCCCGAGATGGACCGGAGGCCGGTCGGATGAGCACGCCACCACCCGGGACGTGGCCGGAACCGTCCGGCACTCCGTGGCCGGGCACGGACACAGGAGCGGTAGCAGGAACAGGCACAGGTACCGGAATCGGTACGGGTGCAGGGACAGGTACCGGACTCGGTACCGGCACCGGCACCGGCACTGGCACATGGGCCGGACAGGACACCTCGATGCAGGACTCGTACGACGGGACGTTCCCCGGCCCCGCGGCGGCACCGGGTTACCCGGACGGAGCCGTCCCGACGGCGACGAAGCCGGGACCGGGACCGGGGGCGGGATCGGGTACGGCGCCGGGGTGGGGTTCGGAACCGGGCTCGGCTTCGGACTCCGCGTCGGCCTCCGGGTCGGGCGCTGCTCCGGACTCCGCCCCGTCGGCGGCCAAGCGGTCGGGCCCCGTCCGGGACCGGTACTTCGACCTGCTCCGCGCACTCGCGCTCTTCCGGGTGGTCCTCTACCACCTCACGGGGTGGGCCTGGCTGCCGCTGGTGTTCCCGTCGATGGGCGTGATGTTCGCGCTGGCCGGCAACCTGATGGCCCGCTCGCTGAAGCGCCCGGCCCCGCAGGTCATCCGCAGCCGCATCCGCCGCCTCATCCCCCCGATCTGGCTGCTCGGCGCGATCGGCGTCACCGGCATGGTCCTCCAGGGCTGGGGCCCGGACGAGGACGGCCACCCGGGCTGGTGGCTCCTCCACCTCACCTTCTGGATCATCCCGATCAGCGATCCGCCGTACGCCGAGGGCCTCTCCGGAATCCACGGCTTCATCGGCGACGACTGGGCCTCGGAACTCGCGGGCCCGCTCTGGTACGTCCGCGCGTACCTCTGGTACGTACTGCTGTCGCCGTTCCTGCTCCGCGCCCTGCGCGCGCTGCCGATCGCGACGATCGCGGCGCCGATCGTCCTGTCGGCGGCGTTCCAGCTCGAGTGGCTGTCGCTCCCGGGCGAGCGGATCCCGTCCGCGCTCACGGACTTCAGCACGTTCGGAGCCTGCTGGATCCTCGGTATGGCGCACCAGGAGGGAATCCTCCAGCGCCTCCCGCGTTATGTGGTCCCTTCGGTCGCCCCGGCGGTCGCCCTTCTGGGCCTCTGGTACGCCACGAACAACAACTTCACCGAGGGCCACGACCTGGACAGCATTCCGCTGGCCCAGGCCCTCTGGTCCTGCGGAACCGTGCTGCTCCTGCTGCACTTCAGCCCGTCCTGGTCCGAATGGCCACGCAGACTGCGCCGCTGGGACAAGCCGATCACGCTCCTCAACTCCCGTGCCGTGACGATCTACCTCTGGCACAACACGTGCATCCTCATCGCCGCGACGCAGTGGGACCGCCTGTGGAACTACGACGTGATCTGGCAGAACGTCCCCTGGCTCCTGGAAAGCGTCTGGCCCGTCCTCGCCCTCACCTGGGTCCTCATCGGCGCCTGCATCCTCTCCTTCGGCTGGGCAGAGGACCTGGCGGCCAAACGCCGCCCCCAACTCTGGCCGACGGGACCAAAGAAGAAGCCATCGGCCACCGGCTCACGGGGACATCGGGCTGGGGCGCGGTAGGGGGTAGGGGTAGGCCGGCGAGGGCTGGAGCTGGAGCTCGGGGTCGAGGCCGGAGCCGGGGCTGAGGCTGAGGCAGGGCGTCGCGCTGCCTGGTGTCGCCTCGCCTCACCCCGCGTTGTCTCGCTTCACGCTGTTTGCGCGGGCCAAGTCAGGGACTTGGCCCGCCATTTGTCGTAGCTGTTTCGGCGATCTGGTGTGCCGGATTGCCAGCTTTGGTGACCATTTCGTCACGGCGTCGGCGTAGTTCGCTCTGGTGTCGGTCTCGCCCCCTCGGTAGCGTGGCTGCGCTCATGACCCCCTCGCCCCACCGGGAGCCGTCCGTGAACCGCCGCCCCACCCTGCTCGCAGCGATCGCGCTGACCGCCGCCGCGGCCCTGTCGCTGTCCGCCTGCGGTAGCGACGACAGTTCCAAGGACAAGGACAACGACAAGATCGCGGGCGCCGACACGGGCTCCGAGAAGTCGGCGTCGCCGAGCGCGAGTGCGCCGGCTGCTGCAGGGCGCCCGAAGATCGAGCTGCCTTCGGACATCACTCTCACCTTCACGCCGGAACAGGCCAGTGACGCTGTTCAGACCGCGGTTCTGAAGGACAACGCGGAGTTCATCCGTGCACTCAACGCCGCGATCGTCGCCCAGAACCCACGACTTCCCGCCCTGGAGTACTACACGGAGGGCGAAGGCGCGGTGGCGGCCCAGGACTGGGTGGGGGCCTTCAAGGACGCAGGTTGGACGGTCACTGGAACCGTGCGCTACTTCGACCGACAGGTCACGGTCAACTCCAAGAACAGCGCTTCGCTCAGCTACTGCGGTGACGAAAGCAAGGGCTTCAGCAAGGTGATCAAGACCAAGGAGCTCAAGGGAACCAAGGTCACCAAGGACAGTTACACCGCCTATGGGGTGCAACTCCAGAAGAACAAGCAAGGGGTCTGGGAACTCGTGAAGATCTCGTCCACCCAGGGGGCTGACAGGTGCCAACCGTGACCCGACTTCTTCGCCTTGCCGCGATCGCGATGGTGGCCGGATCAGCCTGTTTGGCCACCGCTCCCTCGGCCGGTGCGACCCAGAACCCTCCCGGCAAAGGTGGAATCGGTGGTGGCTCCGGAAAAGAGACGGGCCCGTCAGGCCGTGTCGACGACGACACCATCTCCTCCGCCGTCGGCGGCATCGTCTACGACCGTTCCAAGAACGGCAGTGGTGGTTCCGTCGGAGCCGTGCGCCCCGCCACGAACTGGACGCCGCCCGCCTGCTGGTACGCCCCGAAGTACACCCCCGCCCAGCTCCAGGCTGAGATGGAGCCGATTTGGGAAGCCGGATCGACCGGCGGCCAGTGGGACTCCGAACAACGCAACCGCTACGTCAACGGCGAGCCGTACAAGGACTTCAACAAGGACAAGACCGGCAAGGGCTACTTCTGGGACTCGTACGTCGACGAGAGCTATCCGCCGGGCTGGGACAAGTGCGAGAAGCCGCCCTTCTGGGTGGACCAGGGCGATCCTCCGCCGGCCGACATCGAGAACGCCGTCACGCCGGAGATACTCGCCCAACTCGCGTACGCCGAGATCCGCGTACCCGGCACCGAGGTGACCCTCGCCCCCGAAGGCACGACCAAGGTGAACCTGCCGACCTGGGCCTGGCTGGACGGTGCCGACTTCAAGCCGGTCTCGGTCACCGCGTCCGTACCCGCGATCGGCATCCAGGCGACCACGACCGCCGAACCGGTCTCCCTGAAGATCGAGCCGGGCACCGCGGACGCGGAGACCTACCCCGCTTCCGGTGAATGCCAGATCGTGAACGGCCGCATCGGCGAGCCCTTCGCGAAGGGCAAGTCCGACGAGACCCCACCGTGCGGAGTGAGGTACCTCCGCTCCTCGGGTGACGACTCCTACAAGCTCCAGGCCACGGTCACCTGGAAGATCCACTGGACCGGCACCGGTGTGAACGGTGACCAGCCCTTGCCCGACGGCGAGTTCGGGGCGGACCAGGACGTGATCGTCCAGGAGATCCAGGCCGTCAACCGCTGACCGAGTTGCCGGTTTCAGCCGGCCGGCCAACCGCTTTCCCGAGGGTGGTTGGCCGAACGCCGTGAAGAACGGATAGCGTGATTCCGCTCTCAGGGACGGTGGGCGAACGGGGAGAGGCAACGGGGCGTGGCGGAGCGGTTGGCGGTCGACGGCGATGAGCTCAAGCCGGGACAGCTACCGCGAGGTCGACAAGGCGCTGGAGGAAGCGCCGAAGAAGGCCGGGGACGGCAGCGGAGGCGGCAAGAAGTGACCCAGACGCCGGGTATCGAGCCGTCGCCCTTTCGTTGTCCGCGTGCACGACAGGCTCTTCCCGCCTCGTGCGCCCGCGAACCGCTCCGGCGTCGCCTCTGACGCTGCCTGCCTTGCGCGTCACCATGTGGCAGTTTTGGGACACAGGGTGCGGCGCCTAGGCTCCGATCGGATGTCCCGAAGTTGCCAATTGATCAGGCGCTGCACACCGACGGGGTCGGTGCTCTCGTGGAGGTGGACTGTTCCTGTAGACGTAGTTCGCCGCTTCGGTGCTGTACGACTACTTCTGCCAGGTGAGTTCGGGCATGGAGGCTTCTCAGAGGTCTTGTGCGATGCGCTGGATGAGGTCTCGGGACTTCGACTCGGGCAGGCCGCGATTCCATGCGGTCCAGAACGGAGCGGTAGCGCTCCAACTGTGCCTCGAACCCCGCATCCCCGAACCACGATCACCAGGATGGTGATCGTGGGCTGCTCGCTCATCTCCGGCAGATAGCCGAGCTGCGCCCGGCCGCTCTCAGGTCCCCATAAGCCCATGCGCGCCGCCTCGTGCACGATGGCCGTGTACGGGGTCGCGTCGCGATTCCCTCGAACTCGAAGAGGACGGCTTGGCGCTTCACGCGGTGCGAGACGCGGTTCTCGATCTCGTACGACCGCAGCGGCGGAACCGCCTCGCGCATCACCGCTCGGGCGTGCCAGGGCGCGGACGTGGTCGGCGCCGAGGGAGCTCCGCCCGCTCACGGAGTCTGCGGAGTTCGGCGCCCATTCGCCGCTGGCGCAGAGTCGGGGCATTGGTGGGCGGCAAGACTCCTCCTTCCGGCCGAGGGAACGGCCCTCCGCCCCAGGCCCTCCAGCAGCCGTGGATAGGCTGCCCCCGAATGATCCTCACCCGCAGCCGACGGAGTACACAGCCATGAGCAATCGCCAAGTGCAGAAGATGTTCCGGCTCATGGCGAGTGGTGAGGCCGTTGAGGTCACCAGCCCCATGGCGTCCGTGAAGAAGTTGGCGCGGCTTGCCTTCGTTGCGCAGCAGTTCGGGTACGAGTACGCGGACGTGCGGCAAGGGGGCGGGCGCAACAGCGCGCTGAGGATGCTCATCGTGCCCGATCCGGGTCTCCACGCCCGGCAGCGGGCCGCTCAGAACTGGGCCCAGTTTCCGCAGGCCGCCAGTGGTGGGCCCCTGCCGCCCTTCGTGCCCGACGCTCTGGAGCTGCTCAAGGCGCGGATCAACTTCGACCTGACCGGAAAGAGTGCCGAGAAGTCGATGCTCTACGGGGCCCTCGGCGGCACCGTCGGATGTGTGGTCCTGGCCCTCCGGACCGGTGGTGACGGCGTCGCCTTCGCCGGGTCCGGGATCGTGTGGGCGCTGCTCCTCGGGGTCCTCGGTATCGGGTTCGCCGTCACACGCAAGCGCAACGCGAAGTTCGCGGCGCGGTTGCGGGCCGCCGGGTTCACGCCGGTGACGGACGGGACCGGGCGGGTTCGCTACCTGCCGCAGGGTGCGCAGGTACCCGGGCACGCCAACCCCTTCGGCGGCGCCGGAATGCCCGGCGCCGGTGGTCCGTACGCACCGCAGCCGGGTGTCGGTGGTCCGTACGCACCGCCGCTGGGCTCCGGCGGTCCGTATGTCCCTCAGCCTGGTGCCGCAGGTCCGTACGGACCCCCGCCCGGTGCCGCCGCAGGCTCACACGCTCCCCACCCGACCCCGGCCCCCTACGCTCCGGGCCCGTACCCCGCGCCCCAGAGCCCCGCCCCGTACCCTGGCCGGCAGGGTCACGGCCCGTATGGCGGCGGCGGTGCCCCAGCCGCTCCCAATGGCCACCCCGAGACGCCCCCATGCCACCCCCCTCACCAGTAGAAACCCCCCACCCCCCGAAAAAACCCTCACCGCGCCCCCTGCCCCGGGGTGAGAGCAACGTTCCCGGGCGGTCACCCGTTGCCACAGGCCGGAAACGAGTCGTCCCTACCTTCGGGTGGACCAGCCGGAGAAATTGTGGAGGCGTGAGATGACAGCCCCGAGCAGCAGCATCGCACCGCGCAAGGGGGGCCGCTGGATCGAGCAGTGGGACCCGGAGGACGAGACGTTCTGGAAGGAGACGGGGGAGAAGGTCGCCCGGCGCAATCTGTTCTTCTCGGTTCTTTCCGAGCACATCGGGTTCTCGATCTGGACCCTGTGGTCGGTGATGGTGCTCTTCATGGGGCCCGAGTACGGGCTCACCCCGGCCGACAAGTTCTTCATCATCTCCATGGCCACGCTGGTCGGCGCCATCGTGCGGGTGCCGTACACCTTCGCCGTCGCGCGCTTCGGTGGCCGGAACTGGACCATCATCGCGGCGAGCATGTTGCTCATTCCGACGATCGCGGCCTTCGTGGTGATGGAGCCGGGGACGTCCTTCGGGACCTTCCTCGTGTGCGCCATGCTCGCCGGTGTGGGAGGCGGGAACTTCGCCTCCTCGATGACCAACATCAACTCCTTCTTCCCGTTGCGGAAGAAGGGATGGGCGCTGGGGCTCAACGCCGGCGGCGGCAACATCGGGGTGCCGGTCGTGCAGCTCGTCGCGCTCGCCGTCATCGGGGCCAGCGGCGGTCCGCGGGTGCTGCTCGGGATCTACATCCCGCTGATCGTCGTCGCCGCCGTCCTCGGCGCCTTCTACATGGACAACATCACGTCCGTGAAGAACGACACCGGCGCCGCCAAGGAGGCGGTGAAGGACCCGCACACCTGGATCATGTCCTTCCTCTACATCGGGACGTTCGGGTCGTTCATCGGCTACAGCTTCGCCTTCGGGCTCGTGCTCCAGACACAGTTCGGGCGTACGCCGCTGGAGTCGGCCTACGTCACCTTCATCGGGCCGCTGCTCGGCTCGCTGATCCGGCCCGTGGGCGGCTGGCTCGCCGACAAGTACGGCGGGGCGCGCATCACCCTGTGGAACTTCGTCGCCATGGGCGCCGCGACCGGCGTCATCGTGGTCGCCTCCATGGAGAAGTCCCTGCCCCTGTTCACCACGGCGTTCATCGTGCTGTTCGTGCTGACCGGGCTCGGCAACGGGTCCACGTTCAAGATGATCCCCGGCATCTTCCAGGCCAAGGCCACCGCCCTGGGGCTCACCGGCGAGGAGGCCGCGTCGTACGGGCGGCGGCTGTCCGGTGCCTCGATGGGGCTCATCGGGGCCGTGGGCGCGGTCGGCGGTCTCGGCATCAACCTCGCCTTCCGGCAGTCGTTCCTGAGCGTGGGATCGGGCACCGGGGCCTTCGTCGCCTTCCTCGCCTTCTACGCGGTCTGCTTCGGGGTCACCTGGGCCGTATACCTTCGCCGCCCGGCCACCGCCGAGTCCCCGGCGGTGTCCGCTTCCGAGGCGAAGCCGCAGCTCAACTACGCGGAAGTGTGACGTAACACGGATGACATCAAGCGGAACCGAGCCTGTCACGCACCATTGACAGGCTCGGTCATCCGCCATGATGCGGGCAAATAGGGCGTGCGGCAGACGCCCGGAGCAGGACGCACCGGCCCTGGGACCGGGCGCCCCACCATGGAGGCTCCACGCGGTACGCCCCAACCCAGCGGGTGACGCAGGACGAACACCACTCGAGCGGGACGAGAGCCATGTACGAAGAGCAGCGACCGGAGCAACGCCCCGAGCGACGAACCGAGCAACGAACCGAGCAGAGCCTCGAACAGCGCTCTGAACAGCGCCCCGAGCAGCCGCCCGAGGAACGACCCGAGCAGCGGGCCGACCGGGCCGACCGGCCCGATCACGGCCCCCTCGCCGGGTTCACCGTCGGTGTGACCGCCGCCCGCCGTGCCGACGAGCTCGGAGCCCTGCTCCAGCGGCGCGGCGCCGCCGTCATGCACGCGCCCGCCCTGCGCATCGTGCCCCTCTCCGACGACAGCGAGCTGCTCGCGGCGACCAAGCAACTGCTCCACGAGGCCCCGGACATCGTGGTCGCGACCACCGCCATCGGATTTCGCGGGTGGGTCGAGGCCGCCGACGGGTGGGGGCTGGGGGAGGACCTGCTCGACACGCTCCGCGGAGTCGAGCTGCTTGCCCGCGGACCCAAGGTCAAAGGTGCGATACGTGCCCAGGGGCTGACCGAGGAGTGGTCCCCGTCCTCCGAATCCATGGCCGAGGTGCTCGACCGGCTGCTGGAGGAGGGCGTCGAAGGGCGCCGGATCGCGGTCCAGCTGCACGGCGAGCCGCTGCCCGGGTTCGTCGAGTCGCTGCGGGCCGCGGGCGGAGACGTCGTCGGCGTGCCCGTGTACCGGTGGATGCCGCCGGAGGACATCGCGCCCGTCGACCGGCTGCTCGACGCCACGGTCACCCGCGGTGTGGACGCGCTGACCTTCACCAGCGCCCCGGCCGCCGCCTCGCTGCTCGGCCGCGCCGAGGACCGCGGGCTGCTGCCCGAGCTGCTCGCCGCCCTCAGCCACGACGTGCTGCCCGCCTGCGTCGGCCCGGTCACCGCACTGCCGCTGCAGGCCAGGGGCATCGACACGGTTCAGCCGGAGCGCTTCCGGCTCGGGCCCCTCGTACAGGTGTTGTGTCAGGAACTGCCGTCCCGGGCGCGAACGTTGCCGATCGCCGGTCATCGGGTGGAGATCCGGGGGCACGCCGTGCTGGTGGACGCCACGCTGCGGCCCGTGCCGCCCGCCGGGATGTCCCTCCTGCGCGCGCTGTCCAGGCGGCCCGGCTGGGTGGTGGCCCGGGCCGAGCTGCTGCGGGCCCTGCCCGGCGCCGGCAAGGACGAGCACGCGGTGGAGACCGCGATGGCCCGGCTGCGTACGGCACTGGGGGCGCCCAAGCTCATCCAGACCGTCGTCAAGCGCGGCTACCGGCTGGCGCTCGACCCGGTGGCCGACTCCAAGTACGGCGACGACTGACGACCGCTCCGGCCGTGGCGCCCGTACAGCACCAGAGCCTGCGCCAGCAGGCCGAACGCCACGACGTGCAGTACGGCGCGTACGACGTTCCAGGCCACCCACGGGTCCTCGAACCTCTCGCGCACGGCGGCCGGATCGGCCGTCGTGGCCGGATTCCCGGCGTCCATGATCTCGTTGTTCAGCGGGATGTTGAAGACGACGGTCACCAGGAACGCGAGCGCGTACACGACGAGTGCCGCGAACACCCATACCCTCACCCGTGGCGAGCCGCGCAACTGCCAGGCCGAGAAGGCCGTCAGCAGCAGCGCGCCGTTGAAGGTCAGCAGGAACACCGGGTTCTGGATCACGTCGTTGATGTTCTGGACGACCTCGATGTAGGTGCGGTCGCCGCTGCGGGCCAGCGCCGGCATCACGTTGTTCGCGTACGCGTAGAACAGCCCGGCGACCAGACCCGTGACGACCGTGGCCGCGACCAGTACACCCCCGGCGGTCGAACGCCGCCCCTTGTCGCTCTCTGTGGTGGTTGCCATGTCTCTCAGTCAACCGGCGGGCCCCGGCGGACGACATGCTTCGGACGCGCGCCCGCATAAGCGGACGTCCAGCGAGGGACGGCCGGGGAGGGCCGGACGGCGCGGGGGAGGGTACGGCCCGGCGCGGGGCTTCCCGCCGCGCGCGGGGGAGGGCACTGTAGGGAGTACGGGCCATGCACGGCCCCCTCCCATACCCCCCCAATCACGATCACTCACCGGCCCCGCACGGCGGCAACCCCAAGGCGGTGACAGGCACATGGCACTGGGCACGGCCACAGCCACGGTCTCCCACGAGCTGCGGTTCGACTCCGGACGGATCTGTCTCGATCTCCTGGCGACCACGCACCCCGAGGAACGGCTCGACTCGGCGGAGCCGTTGCGGGCCTGGATCACCGGATCAGGACTCGTCCCGGCGGGCACGCCGCTCGGGCCCGTCGATTCCTCCTGGCTCGTCGGGTTTCGCGAACTACGCGGCCATATAGGTCAGTTGGTTCGCGCGGAGCCCTCCCAGGACTCCCGGCCCTTCGTCATCGCGCTGGCCCGCGTGAACGAACTCGCCCGCACCGCACCGCCCGTGGCGCACGCGGTGTGGGACGCGGGCGGCTCGCTCGTCCGCGCCCTGGACGGCCCGCCGGCCCCTGCCGCGCTGCTCGCGGCCATCGCCCGTGACACGGTGGAACTGCTGACGGATCCGGCCGCCCGCGCGAGCATCAGGCAGTGTGAGGGAGACAACTGCCCCATCGTGTACCTGGATACGTCCAGAGGGCGTCGTCGCAGGTGGTGCTCCAGTGAGGTGTGCGGGAACCGCGAACGCGTCGCCAGGCACCGGCGCAGAGCAGCCCTCGCGCGGGCTTAGAGTTCACCCGTGAAGGAGAGCCCCCCAACTTCCCCACACTCTCCTCACAAAGAATGCCCGTCACTTTGAACACAGCCGCGCCTGCGCCCGTATCCCGGGATGAGCGACCGACTGGGGGATCCCCCGGACACCGGAGGTAGGCGTGCGCAAGGATTCCGCCGTGGCCGATGAACGATTGCCGAGGGCCCGACATCGTATGTCCCAGCCCTCGGAGCCGGACGAGGAGCTGATGCGTGCGCTCTACCGCGAACACGCCGGGCCTCTGCTCGCCTATGTGCTGCGGCTGGTCGCCGGGGACCGGCAGCGTGCGGAGGACGTCGTACAGGAGACGCTCATCCGTGCCTGGAAAAACGCCGGACAGCTCAACCGGGCTACCGGTTCGGTGCGCCCCTGGCTGGTGACGGTCGCTCGGCGCATCGTCATCGACGGGCACCGCAGCCGGCAGGCCCGGCCGCAGGAGGTGGACCCGTCGCCGCTGGAGGTCATTCCCGCGGAGGACGAGATCGACAAGGCGTTGTGGCTGATGACACTCTCTGACGCGCTCGACGACCTGACCCCCGCCCACCGGGAGGTACTGGTCGAGACGTACTTCAAGGGGCGTACCGTAAACGAGGCCGCCGAAACCCTGGGGATACCCAGCGGCACGGTGCGCTCACGGGTGTTCTATGCCCTGCGTTCGATGAAGCTCGCACTGGAGGAGCGGGGGGTGACGGCATGAGCACATATGGGGGATACGGAACGGGTAGTCCTGGACCCATGCAAAGTTCGCAAGGGCAGGGTGATGTGCACGAGACGGTCGGTGCGTACGCGCTCGGCATCCTCGACGACGCCGAAGCCACCGCCTTCGAGGCCCACCTCGCGACCTGCGAGTGGTGCGGCCAGCAACTCGACGAACTCGCCGGCATGGAGCCGATGCTCGCCGCCCTGGCGGATCTGCCCGCGGCACAGGGCACCCCGGCCATCGGGGAGTCGCTTTCCGCCCGCCCGAGCCCACAGCTCGCGGACCGGCTGGTCGGCGAGGTCGTGGAGCGCCGGGTCCGCGCCAAGCGAAGCAGGCGTGCCTTCTTCGGGCTCGCGGCCTCGCTGATCATCGGCGGCCCCATCGTCGCGATCGCGGCCACCGGCGGGGAGACGGCTCAGGAGGCCAACAAGCCCCTGCAGTCCACCAGCCCCGCCAAGGACGCCTTCACGCACATGACCGACAAGGTCGAGGCCACGGACCCGAGCACCAAGGTCAGCGCTGTGGTGGGCATGGAGGGCAAGGCCTGGGGCACCCATTCGGTCCTGGAGCTGAAGAACGTCAAGGGGCCGGAGAAGTGCTCCCTCATCGCCGTCGGCAAGAACGGCGAGCGGGAGACGGCGACCACCTGGGCGGTCCCGAAGTGGGGCTACGGCATCAAGAACGCCACCACCGAGCAGGCCAAGAACCCGCTCTACGTACACGGTGGCGTCGCCATGAACCCCGAGGACATCGACCACTTCGAGGTCATGACCTTCGCCGGCAAGAAGCTGGTCGAGGTCGACGTGTAGGCGATCAAGAGCGGAAACGTAGCCTGACGGGCTCCCCTTCGCGTACGGTTGACGGCTGCGATGCACGTCAGAAGGGGGCCCGGTGGCGGCTCAGGTTCAGCAGGAAACGGCGTTCGATCCGGTGGGCGACTCCGTGCGCGACCAGGAGGTCGGAGTCGAGCAGGAACACCTGGATCGGGTGTACCGGCGTCTTGAGGAAAAGATCCACGAGGCGGAGTTCCTGATGAACGACGCCGCCCAGCGCGGCCAGGTCGGTACACCCGGAGCACTCGCGGAGCGTGACGCGCAGGTGTTCCGGGCGGGGATCCACCTCAACCGCCTGAACAACGAGTTCGAGGACTTCCTCTTCGGGAGGATCGACCTCCTCCTCGGCAAGGACGGCAAGAAGGGCCCGGACGGCGCGTACACGGCGGTGGAACCCGCCGAAGGCGCCGTACGGCCCGACAACACCGCCGAGATCGCGGAGACCCTCCACATCGGCCGTATCGGCGTCCTGGACTCGGACTACGCGCCGCTGGTCATCGACTGGCGGGCCCCGGCGGCCGCGCCGTTCTACCGCTCCACACCGGTCGATCCCGGCCGGGTCGTACGCCGCCGGGTCATCCGCTCCAAGGGCCGCAGGGTCCTCGGGGTCGAGGACGACCTGATGCGCCCGGAACTGAAGGCTTCCCTCGCCGGCCGCGAGCTGCCGGTGATCGGCGACGGCGCGCTGATGGCGGCGCTGGGCCAGGCCCGTAGCCACACCATGCGGGACATCGTCGCCTCCATCCAGGCCGAGCAGGACATGGTGATCCGGGCGCCCGCCGCGTCCGTCACGTACGTGGAGGGCGGGCCGGGCACCGGCAAGACGGCGGTCGCCCTGCACCGGGCCGCCTACCTGCTCTACCAGGACCGCAGGCGGTACGCGGGCGGCATCCTGATCGTCTCGCCCACGCCCCTGCTGGTCGCGTACACCGAAGGCGTCCTGCCGTCCCTCGGCGAGGAGGGCCAGGTCGCCATCCGCGCGGTCGGCTCCCTGGTCGACGGCGCGGAGGCCACGCTGTACGACTCGCCGGCGGTGGCCCGGGCCAAGGGCTCGTACAGGATGCTCAAGGTGCTGCGGAAGGCGGCTCGGGGCGCACTGGAGGCGCCGGGCGGGCCCGGCCAGGGGTCCGCGCGCGGCAGGCGGAACGGACAGGCGAGGCACAACGGCCACAACGGCCAGGCCGGTCAGCTCGCGTTCGGCGACCTGGAAGACGGCTTCGCCGGTTCCGACGACTCCGACGACGAATCTCAAGCCCCCTCTGCCCCCTCCACCACCCGTCTCCGTGTCGTCGCCTTCGGGCGCAGGCTGGAGCTGGAGGCGCCCGAGCTGGACCGGATCCGCCAGAACGCGCTCTCCGGGACCGCCCCCGTGAACCTGCTGCGCCCGCGCGCCCGCAAGCTGCTGCTCGACGCCCTCTGGGCGCGGTCCGGCGCCGGGACCCGGCACACGGATCCCGAGCTGGCGGCCGAGCTGCGCTCCTCGTTCGACGAGGACGTCAGCTCCGAGGACAGCTTCATCGCGTTCGTCGACGCCTGGTGGCCCGAGCTGGCACCCAGTGCCGTTCTGGAGGCGATGGCCGACGAGAAACGGCTCGGTCGCTGGGCGCGGCGGATCCTCAACCCCGGTGAGGTACGGCGGGTCGCCCGCTCCCTCAAGCGGGACGGCCTCTCCGTGCACGACGTGGCCATGCTCGACGAGCTCCAGGCCATCCTCGGCAGCCCGGCCCGCCCCCGCAGGAAGCGCGACCTCGACCCGCTCGACCAGCTGACGGGCCTGGAGGAGCTCATGCCCGTACGCGAGGAGTCGCAGCGCGAGCGGGCCGAGCGGCTGGCCCAGGAGCGCACGGAGTACGCGCACGTCATCGTCGACGAGGCGCAGGACCTCACGCCCATGCAGTGGCGCATGATCGGCCGCCGCGGCAGGCACGCCACGTGGACGGTGGTCGGTGACCCCGCCCAGTCCTCGTGGTCGGACCCGGACGAGGCCGCCGAGGCCCGCGACGAGGCCCTCGGCACGCGCCCGCGCCGCCGTTTCGAGCTCACCGTGAACTACCGCAATCCGGCCGAGATCGCCGAGCTCGCCGCCAAGGTCCTGGCCCTGGCCATGCCCGGCTCCACCTCCCCGTCCGCAGTGCGCTCCACGGGCGTACGGCCGCGTTTTGTGGCAACGAACAATGGACACAGCGCAGTAGTGCGGGACTCCCTGGCCAAGGCCGTGCGGGAGGAGGCCGCGCGGCTGCTCGACCAGGTCGACGGCACGGTCGGTGTCGTCGTCGCCATGAACCGCCGCGCCGAGGCCGCGCGCTGGCTCGCCGGGCTCGGCGACCGCGTGGTGGCGCTCGGCAGTCTGGAGGCGAAGGGCCTGGAGTACGACGCCACGGTGGTCGTCTCCCCGGCGGAGATCGCCGACGAGTCCCCGGCCGGGCTGCGCGTGCTGTACGTGGCGCTGACCCGGGCCACCCAGCAGCTCACCGTCGTCTCGGCCGACCGCGACGAACCGGACGCGAACGGGGTGCCGGACCTGCTGCGGGACTGACCGGGCCCCGGCTCGCGGCCCGCTCCGCGAGCCGGACCGGACCGAGTCCGCGGAACCTTCTCCGTGAACCTCCGGTACGGGAATTGCCTTACGGGGATCGTTTGTTACGGTTGGTGTGGCACCGGCCCGATCCAAGCCCCCGGGCCCAACCTTCGTCGCTACGAGCGACCACTTGCCGCGAGGCGAGCATGGCGGGTCGGTGTCATTGAACGAGTTCCGTTCGACGTGTCGTGAGCGGAAAAGAGGCCCCTGTCACTCAGTGACAGGGGCCTCTCTTCGATTGAGAACAAAACGTTCGCAATCCGGGGCGGCTACCAAGTACTCCGCGGTAGGTGCGACGATCGGACGGCAAACCCGCGAACCAACAGCGCTCGCAGCACCCGGTGAAAGCAGAGGAAGTCGGCCATGGCAACGGCGCCCAGCGTCTCCTACTCGATTACGGTCCGGTTGGAGGTGCCCGCGAGCGGAACCGCGGTCTCCCAGATCACCACCGCCGTGGAGTCCCACGGAGGCTCGGTCACCGGCCTCGACGTGACGGCCTCCGGCCACGAGAAGCTCCGGATCGACGTCACCATCGCGGCGTCGTCCACTGCGCACGCCGACGAGATCGTCGAGCAGCTGCGCGGCATCGAGGACGTCACGCTCGGCAAGGTCTCCGACCGTACGTTCCTGATGCACCTCGGCGGCAAGATCGAGATGCAGTCCAAGCACCCGATCCGCAACCGTGACGACCTCTCGATGATCTACACCCCGGGCGTGGCCCGGGTGTGCATGGCGATCGCCGAGAACCCCGAGGACGCCCGCCGCCTGACCATCAAGCGCAACACCGTCGCGGTCGTGACGGACGGCTCGGCGGTCCTGGGCCTGGGCAACATCGGCCCGATGGCCGCCATGCCGGTCATGGAGGGCAAGGCGGCCCTCTTCAAGCGCTTCGCCGACATCGACGCCTGGCCGCTGTGCCTGGACACCCAGGACACCGACGAGATCGTCGCGATCGTCAAGGCGATCGCCCCCGGCTTCGCCGGCATCAACCTCGAGGACATCTCGGCCCCGCGCTGCTTCGAGATCGAGGCCCGCCTCCGCGAGGCCCTCGACATCCCCGTCTTCCACGACGACCAGCACGGCACGGCGATCGTCGTGCTCGCGGCCCTCACGAACGCGCTGCGAGTGGCGGGCAAGGGGATCGGCGACATCCGTGTCGTCATGTCCGGCGCGGGCGCGGCCGGTACGGCCATCCTGAAGCTGCTGCTCGCCGCCGGCGTCAAGCACGCCGTCGTCGCCGACATCCATGGTGTCGTGCACGCGGGCCGTGAGGACCTGGTGAAGGCCGCCGCCGACTCGCCGCTGCGGTGGATCGCCGACAACACCAACCCCGAAGGGGTCACGGGGACGCTCAAGGAGGCCGTGCGCGGCTCGGACGTCTTCATCGGCGTCTCGGCCCCGAACGTGCTGGACGGCGACGACGTGGCCGCCATGGCCGAGGGTGCCATCGTGTTCGCGCTCGCGAATCCCGACCCCGAGGTCGACCCGGCGATCGCCCGCCAGACCGCGGCCGTCGTGGCCACCGGCCGCTCCGACTTCCCGAACCAGATCAACAACGTGCTGGTCTTCCCGGGTGTCTTCCGCGGTCTGCTGGACGCCCAGTCCCGCACGGTCAACACGGAGATGATGCTTGCAGCCGCAACCGCTCTGGCGGACGTGGTGACCGAGGACGAGCTCAACCCGAACTACATCATCCCCAGCGTCTTCAACGACAAGGTCGCGGGCGCGGTCGCGGGAGCGGTCCGCACCGCGGCGAAGGCGGCGGGCGCGACGGCCTGAGTGGTCGTCCGTCCCTGAAGGGCGTCCCGCCGGTATTTCAGCCCCTCCGGCGTTCGAGGAGCGGGGGTTCGGGGGCGGAGCCCCTGAACCGGACGGGACTGGGTAGGGGAGGCTGGGGCGGGGAAATCCCCCGCCAGGTGGCGACTGTGACGGTTGCCACCCGGCCCCCGTACCGGCGCGTCGCCGGACGTGGGGCCTCGGGCCGCCTCTAGGGTGGCGGCCATGGCTCAGTCCCTGAGGGCCCACCAGCCCTTTCAGGCCCTGCGGTCCGCTGCCGGGAACCGACGGAGCGTCACCAATTCGAGGCCGTGGCGCTTTTCGTGTGACTCCCAGGGGTGCCGGATTGGCTTTCCCGCCGCAGGTGGGGGCAGGATGCGTCTTCGGGCGCGAGGGTCCGGCCACGGACCCGGGTCCGTGGACCGACGAGGAACCTGGCAGCATCGGCTTCGACGTGCCCAATATGCGGCTCCGCCGCGTGGCACGCCTCAACGGCAAGAAGAACACGGGAGTAACAACATGAACCGCAGTGAGCTGGTGGCCGCGCTGGCCGACCGTGCCGAGGTGACCCGCAAGGACGCCGACGCCGTTCTGGCCGCCTTCGCCGAGACCGTCGGTGAGATCGTCGCCAAGGGCGACGAGAAGGTCACCATCCCCGGCTTCCTGACCTTCGAGCGCACCCACCGTGCCGCTCGCACCGCGCGGAACCCGCAGACCGGCGACCCGATCCAGATCCCCGCCGGCTACAGCGTGAAGGTCTCCGCAGGCAGCAAGCTCAAGGAAGCCGCCAAGGGCAAGTGACCTTGCCGTCTACACGTCGCGGGACGGTGTTCTCGGCAGGTAGGTAGCAGGTAGGCAGTAACAGTAGGTAATGCGATGGGGCGGCACCCGGATCCGGGTGCCGCCCCATCGCTGTTGCGCTTGCCGATGACCGACGGCCTCAAAAGCCGGCCGGGCTGGATGGCGCCCGGCCGGGATGATTCGTATGGCGCCCGGCCGGACGAGTCCCGCTAGCCGAGCGCCTTGCCCGGCAGTTCCACCTTCGCGCCCAGCTCCACCAGCTTCTCCATGCTGTGTCTGTCCGGGGGATGACCCCCGGACCCCCAGCCGGTGGCGGGACTGCCGTGAGCCGGTGTCAGAGCGGGCCGTCAGCCGAGCGCCTTGCCCGGCAGCTCCACCTTCGCGCCCAGCTCCACCAGCTTCTCCATGAAGTTCTCGTAGCCGCGGTTGATCAGGTCGATGCCGTGGACGCGGGACGTGCCCTGGGCCGCCAGCGCGGCGATGAGGTACGAGAAGCCGCCGCGAAGGTCGGGGATGACCAGGTCGGCGCCCTGGAGCCTGGTCGGGCCCGAGACGACCGCCGAATGGAGGAAGTTGCGCTGGCCGAAGCGGCAGTGGGAACCGCCGAGGCACTCGCGGTAGAGCTGGATGTGTGCGCCCATCTGGTTGAGCGCGGAGGTGAAGCCGAGGCGGGACTCGTACACCGTCTCGTGGACGATGGAGAGGCCGGTCGCCTGTGTGAGGGCGACGACGAGCGGCTGCTGCCAGTCCGTCTGGAAGCCGGGGTGGACGTCCGTCTCCAGCGCGATGGACTTCAGCTGGCCGCCGGGGTGCCAGAAGCGGATGCCCTCGTCGTCGATCTCGAAGGCACCGCCCACCTTCCGGTAGGTGTTCAGGAACGTCATCATCGAGCGCTGCTGGGCGCCGCGGACGTAGATGTTGCCTTCGGTGGCCAGTGCCGCGGAAGCCCACGAGGCGGCCTCCAGGCGGTCCGGGAGGGCCGCGTGGGTGTAGCCGCCGAGCTTGTCGACACCGGTGACGCGGATCGTGCGGTCGGTGTCCATCGCGATGATCGCGCCCATTTTCTGCAGGACGCAGATCAGGTCCTCGATCTCGGGCTCGACCGCGGCGTTCGCCAGCTCCGTGACGCCCTCCGCGAGGACGGCCGTCAGGAGCACCTGCTCGGTCGCGCCCACGGACGGGTACGGGAGTTCGATCTTGGTGCCGCGCAGCCGCTGCGGAGCCTCCAGGTACTGGCCGTCCGCGCGCTTCTCGATCGTCGCGCCGAACTGCCGCAGCACCTCGAAGTGGAAGTCGATCGGCCGGCCGCCGATGTCGCAGCCGCCCAGGCCCGGGATGAACGCGTGCCCGAGGCGGTGCAGGAGCGGGCCGCAGAGGAGGATCGGGATACGCGACGAGCCCGCGTGCGCGTCGATGTCCGCGACGTTCGCGCTCTCCACGTGCGACGGGTCCATGACGAGCTCGCCCGGTTCCTCGCCCGGACGGACCGTCACACCGTGCAGCTGCAGCAGCCCGCGTACGACCCGCACGTCACGGATGTCGGGGACGTTGCGCAGTCGGCTCGGAGCACTACCGAGCAGCGCGGCGACCATGGCCTTCGGTACGAGGTTCTTCGCACCGCGGACCCGGATCTCGCCTTCCAGCGGGGTTCCGCCGTGGACAAGGAGTACGTCGTCTGAGCCGTTGACGGTCATGTATCTCGCGTTCCGGTTGGTTGGGCAGGGGCGAAGAAGCAAGCGTAATGGCCGCCTACCCCCGTTCAGTAAGCCCAAGGGCGCCCCAGGGACGTCATAGCTTTGCCACAACACGAACCGCTCCTAAACGGACACGCGGGGTCACCGACGGGGGTGTGCGCTCCACCTGCATCTGTACGCCCTGAGCTGCATTCACCCGGGTACGGGTATTGCCTCCCCCCGCACGGGGAAGATGCGAGATCATGTCTCGCATGACCGAGGTGTCCTCGCTCACAGGGCGGCTGCTCGTGGCCACGCCCGCCCTGGCGGACCCGAACTTCGACCGAGCGGTGGTGCTGCTCCTCGACCACGACGAGGAGGGCTCCCTCGGTGTCGTCCTCAACCGCCCCACACCGGTGGACGTGGGCGACATCCTCTCGGGCTGGGCGGAACTCGCGGGCGAGCCCGGCGTGGTGTTCCAGGGCGGCCCGGTCTCGCTCGACTCCGCGCTCGGTGTGGCGGTGATCCCGGGGGGCGCGTCGGGGGAGCGCGCTCCGCTCGGCTGGCGGCGGGTGCACGGGGCGATCGGGCTCGTGGACCTGGAGGCCCCGCCGGAGCTGCTCGCCTCGGCCCTCGGCTCGCTCCGGATCTTCGCCGGTTACGCGGGCTGGGGCCCCGGACAGCTGGAGGACGAACTCGTCGAGGGCGCCTGGTACGTGGTGGAGTCGGAGCCCGGAGACGTCTCCTCGCCCTCTCCGGAGCGGCTGTGGCGAGAGGTGCTGCGCCGCCAGCGCAACGAGCTGGCGATGGTGGCCACGTACCCGGACGACCCTTCGCTCAACTGATGCCTCCGGGCTTCAGTACTCTTGCGTCTATGAGCACTCTTGAGCCTGAGACCCAGCCCCAGCGAGGCACTGGGACGGGGACCCTCGTAGAGCCGACGCCGCAGACGTCGCACGGCGACGGGGACCACGAGCGCTTCGCCCACTACGTCCAGAAGGACAAGATCATGGCGAGCGCGCTGGACGGCACGCCCGTCGTGGCGCTCTGCGGCAAGGTGTGGGTGCCGGGCCGCGACCCGAAGAAGTACCCGGTGTGCCCCATGTGCAAGGAGATCTACGAGTCCATGGGCGCCGGCGGCGACGAGGGCAAGGGCGGCGGCGACAAGTAGCGCCCCTGTGCGCCCCCGGTGACTTCCCGCCCGGTGCGGGGCTCCGGGCGCCGGGCGCGGTGGTGCCGTGCCGAGCGGTGCCGGTCTGTGCGGCTTTGGGCCCCGGATGCGCTCTTTGGGCGCCTCCGGGGCCTTTGAACTGCCCGTGTACGACCCACTCGTTGCAAGGAGTGCTTCGAGTGGTCACAGAGTGGTTGAGACCTCTTGTGGCCATGTTCATGTAGTCCATAGCCTCCGACGTGTTGTGCAGCGCAAAACCACCATTGCACGTGCTGCAACGCGCTCCCCCGGAGGACGCCCCGTGAAGCTCTCAAGACTCTCTGCCCGAATGGTCGCCCCGACAGCCGCGCTCGTCGTCGCCGGGCTCACCGCCACCGCCTGCGCCCCCGAGTCCTCCGACAACTCCGGGGGCAAGGACGAGAAGAGCGGCACCCTGCGGGTGTGGCTCTTCCAGGAGGTCGACAGCGGTCCCAAGGAGAAGGTGGTCGACGGTGTCGTCGCCGCCTTCGAGAAGGCCCACAAGGGCACGAAGGTCGACGTCCAGTACATCCCCGTCGAGACCCGCGCCGAGAAGATCAAGGCCGCCTTCAACGACCCCAAGAGCGCGCCCGACCTCATCGAGTACGGGAACACCGACACGGCCGGTTACGTCAAGGACGGCGGACTCGCCGACGTCACCAAGGAGTTCACGGACTGGAGCGAGTCCAAGGACACCGACCCGACCGCCAAGCAGTCCGTCACGGTCGACGGCAAGATCTACGGCGCCCCGTACTTCGTCGGCGTCCGCGCCCTCTACTACCGCACGGACGTGTTCAAGGAGCTCGACCTCGAAGTCCCCAAGACCCAGGCCGAGTTGATGAGCACCGCCAAGGCGATCCGGGCGGCGAAGCCGGACCTGTACGGGCTCGCGGTCGGCGGCGCCTACACGTACGGCGCGATGCCGTTCATCTGGTCCAACGGCGGCGAGATCGCCGAGGGCAAGGGCGGCTCGTACGCCTCGACGATCGACAGCGCGGCCGCCCAGAAGGGCATCAAGGCGTACACCTCGCTGTTCGGCGACGACAACTGTCCGGCCGCCAAGTGCGCGGGCATGGGCGGCAACGACACCGTCACCGCGTTCGCCTCCGGCAAGGCGGGGATGGCGATCGGCGGCGACTTCAACCACGCGGCGGTCGAGGCCGGGAAGGTCAAGGGCAAGTTCGCCGTCGTACCGCTGCCGGGGCTCAAGTCGGGCGAGATAGCCCCCGCCTTCGCGGGCGGCAACAACCTCGGTGTGCTGAACAGCACTTCGCACCGCACGCTCGCCGTCGACCTGATGGAGCAGCTCGCCTCGAAGAAGTCGCAGGGCGCACTCTTCGACGGAATGGGCTTCCTGCCGACCTTCACGGACGTACGCCAGGACGCCGCGAAGCGCGAGCCGTACGTCGCGCCCTTCGTGAAGACCCTCGGCGCGGGCGCCAAGTTCGTCCCGGCCTCGCCCGCCTGGTCCCAGATCGACGCGTCCCTCGTACTGCCGACGATGTTCCAGGAGGTCGTCAGCGGGCGTAAGAGCGTGGACGCGGCCTCGAAGGACGCGGCGAAGAAGATGAACGCCGCGTTCAGCTCCGCGGGGTGACCCGGATGACGAACCGTCCGCTGCCGGGCCCGTCCGCGGAATCGCCCTCGCGCGAGGGCGGGCCGGACGGGGCGGAGTCCGGGGCCGCGGCTCTGCCCGCGGCCCGTCGGGGCGCGGGGTCCGGTCCGGCCAAGGGCGCCTCGCCCGCACCCGTCCGCACGGCGGCCCGCCCGGGCCGCCGTGGCGGCGGGGGCCGCAAGTCCCCGCTCGCGCGCGGCGGTTGGACGCCCTGGCTCTACCTCGCCCCGGCACTCGTCGTCATCGGCGGGCTGCTCGTCTACCCCGTCTACCAGCTCGGGCTGATCTCGTTCCTGGAGTACACGCAGGCACAGGTCAGCGGCGGGGAGCCGGCCACCTTCCAGGGGTTCGGCAACTACGCGACGCTCTTCGGGGACCCGCAGTTCTGGCAGGTCCTGCTGGCCACCGTGCTGTTCGCCGGCGCGTGTGTGGTGTCGACGCTCGCGGTCGGCTGCGCGCTCGCCGTCCTCCTGACACGTGTCCGTGCCGTGCCGCGGCTCGCGCTGATGATGGCCGCGCTCGGCGCGTGGGCGACACCCGCGGTGACCGGGTCGACGGTGTGGCTGCTCCTCTTCGACCCCGACTTCGGTCCGGTCAACCGGATCCTCGGACTGGGCGACCACTCCTGGACGTACGGCCGTTACAGCGCCTTCGCCCTCGTCCTGCTCGAAGTGGTCTGGTGCTCCTTCCCGTTCGTGATGGTCACGGTGTACGCCGGCATCCGCGCCGTTCCGGCCGAGGTGCTGGAGGCCGCGTCCCTGGACGGCGCCTCCCAGTGGCGGATCTGGCGCTCGGTGCTCGCCCCGATGCTCCGGCCGATCCTCGTGGTCGTCACCATCCAGTCGGTCATCTGGGACTTCAAGGTCTTCACGCAGATCTACGTCATGACGGGCGGCGGAGGCATCGCCGGCCAGAACCTCGTACTGAACGTGTACGCCTACCAGAAGGCCTTCGCGTCCTCCCAGTACAGCCTCGGCTCGGCGATCGGAGTGGTGATGCTGCTGATTCTGCTCGCCGTCACGCTCGTATATCTGAGGCTGATCAGAAGGCAGGGGGAGGAGCTGTGAGTTCCGCAAGTCCCGTGAAAACCCAAGGCTTTGTACGTGATTTCGCACGCCGTTCCGTACAGCGGCCGTGGCGGCTGGCCGCCGAGGCGTCCGCACTGCTGATCGCGGCCGTCGTCGCATTCCCCCTCTACTGGATGGTGCTCAGCGCCTTCAAGCCCGCCGGGGAGATCGAGTCGACCGAGCCGCGGCCCTGGACACTGGACCCGACGGTCGATTCCTTCCGGCGCGTCTTCGGGCAGCAGGAATTCGGCCGGTACTTCCTCAACAGCCTCGTCGTGGCGGTCACCGTGGTCGCCGTCTCGGCGCTCATCGCGTTTCTCGCGGCGACCGCCGTGACACGATTCCGCTTCCGGTTCCGCACCACCCTGCTCATCATGTTCCTGATCGCGCAGATGGTGCCCGTCGAGGCCCTGACGATCCCCCTCTTCTTCCAGATGCGGGACTTCGGGCAGCTCAACACGCTGGGCGCGCTGATCCTGCCGCACATCGCCTTCTCGCTGCCCTTCGCGATCTGGATGCTGCGCGGCTTTGTGAAGGCCGTCCCGGAGGCACTGGAGGAGGCCGCCTACATCGACGGGGCGAGCAGGACGCGGTTCCTGTGGCAGATCCTTTTCCCGCTGGTCTTTCCCGGGCTCGTCGCCACCAGCGTGTTCTCGTTCATCTCCGCGTGGAACGACTTCCTCTTCGCCAAGTCCTTCATCATCAGCGACACTTCGCAGTCCACACTGCCGATGGCCCTCCTTGTCTTCTACAAGCCCGACGACCCCGACTGGGGCGGTGTGATGGCCGCGTCCACGGTGATGACCATTCCGGTACTGATCTTCTTCGTACTCGTACAGCGGCGGCTGGTCTCCGGACTGGGCGGCGCGGTGAAGGACTGAGACATGACCACCACGGAACTGATTCCCGGGCCGCTCTCCGCGTCGACCTGGGGCGACGGTGTTTTCCCGGTTTTCCCGCTCGACGAGCAGACGACCCTCACGGCGGGGCCGGAGACCGACGGCACGGCACGCTGGCTGCGCGCGGTGCTCGTCGCCGCCACCGGGCTTCCCCTGCGCGAAGGCGAACCCGGTCCGCCCGGGGACGCGGCGGAGAACTCCGTCGAGCTCCGTCTCGACCCGCAACTGCCGCCCGAGGGCTACCGGATCACCGTCCGCGACCGGCGGGCCCTCGTCACCGGCGGCGGCCCGGCCGGGGTGTTCTGGGGCGCCCAGACGCTACGGCAGCTGCTGGGCCCCGACGCCTTCCGGAGCGCCCCTCTGAGGCGCACCGGCTGGCAGTTGCCGGAGACCGAGATCCAGGACGCCCCGCGATTCGCCTGGCGCGGCCTCATGCTCGACGTCTCACGGCACTTCATGCCCAAGGACGGTGTCCTGCGCTATCTCGACCTGATGGCGGCGCACAAGCTGAACGTCTTCCACTTCCACCTCACGGACGACCAGGGCTGGCGTATCGAGATCAAGCGGTACCCGAAGCTCACGGAGACCGGATCGTGGCGGGCGCGCACCAAATTCGGCCATCGCGCCTCACCTCTCTGGGAGGACAAGCCGCACGGGGGCTTCTACACCCAGGACGACATCCGCGAGATCGTCGCCTACGCCACCGAGCGGCATATCGCCGTCGTCCCCGAGATCGACATCCCGGGGCACTCGCAGGCCGCCATCGCCGCATATCCGGAACTCGGCAACACCGACGTCATCGACACGACCTCCCTCTCCGTCTGGGACACCTGGGGCGTCTCCAAAAACGTACTCGCCCCCACTGACAACGTCCTTCGCTTCTACGAGGGCGTCTTCGAGGAAGTCCTCGACCTGTTCCCCGCGGACGCCGTCGGCTTCTCGGAGTTCGTCCACGTCGGCGGCGACGAGTGCGCCAAGGACCAGTGGGAGGCCTCGCCGACCGCGAAGGCGCGGATCGCGGACCTCGGGCTCGCGGACGTGGACGAACTGCAGTCGTGGTTCATCCGGCACTTCGACAACTGGCTGACCGCGCGCGGGCGTCGGCTGATCGGCTGGGACGAGATCCTGGAGGGCGGCCTCGCCCCGGGCGCCGCCGTGTCCTCGTGGCGCGGCTACCGGGGCGGCATCACGGCCGCGCGGGCGGGCCACGACGTCGTCATGTGCCCCGAGCAGCAGGTCTACCTGGACCACCGTCAGCACGGCGGCCCCGACGAGCCGGTGCCGATCGGGTTCGTACGCACCCTTGAGGACGTCTACCGCTTCGAGCCCGTTCCACCGGAGTTGACCTCCGATCAGGCGCGGCACGTGCTGGGCACCCAGGCCAACCTGTGGACCGAGGTCATGGAGGACCGCACGCGCGTCGACTACCAGGCGTTTCCCCGGCTCGCGGCCTTCGCCGAGGTCGCCTGGAGTGCTCTGCCCGACCCCGCGGAGCGCGACTTCGCCGACTTCGAGCGGCGGATGACCGCCCACTACGGGCGACTTGACGCCCTCGGAGTCTCCTACCGGCCCCCCACCGGGCCGTTGCCGTGGCAGCAGCGTCCAGGAGTGCTCGGACGCCCGATCGAGGGAGCGCCCCCGAACGTGTGAGGTGCCTCCCAAGGGGTGTCGTCCGAAGCGGTTGCCCTGGGACGGTGACCGTCAAGGAGAAAGGCCCCAAGGGTCATCGAAGGCTGTCAATTCGCGCTGACGGGCGATGTGGTGCGAAAACGGACCATCCGCTGGTGGCGGTAGGAATGCCTCCTAGCGGACCCCCGCGTCGAGGGGCGGGGAAGATGTGCCAGAGTTGCCACGTCCGCCCTGTCAGCACGTACCGTACGGCAACACAGGTGGGACCAGGTGGGGCAGCGGGAAGGGGCAGCCGGTTTGACCACGCACGCACCGCAGGCGGCGCAGGCCGTGACGCTGCCCGCCTCGCTGGACGAGGCCGTGGCGGCTCTCGCAGCCATGCCCGCGGCCGTTCCCGTGGCCGGCGGCACCGACCTCATGGCCTCCGTCAACTCCGGGCAACTGCGGCCCGCCGCCCTCGTCGGCCTCGGCCGGATCAGCGAGATCCGCGGCTGGCAGTACCAGGACGGCCACGCGCTCCTCGGCGCCGGCCTCACCCACGCCCGCATGGGACGCCCCGACTTCGCCGCCCTCATCCCCGCCCTCGCGGCCGCCGCGAGGGCCGCGGGACCGCCGCAGATCCGCAACGCGGGCACCCTCGGCGGCAACATCGCCTCGGCGTCCCCCACGGGGGACGCGCTTCCCGTGCTCGCCGCGCTGGAGGCGACGCTCATCATCGCGGGCCCGGGCGGCGCCCGCCGTGAGATCCCCGTCTCCCACCTGCTCGCGGGCATGGAACTGCTCCGCGGCGGCGAACTCATCGGGTACGTGCGCGTGCCGCTGCTGCACGCCCCGCAGGTCTTCCTGAAGGCGACCGGACGGACCGGGCCCGGGCGTGCCATCGCGTCCGTCGCGCTCGTCCTCGACCCCGCCCGGCGCGGAGTGCGGTGCGCCGTGGGTGCCATAGCGCCCATGCCGCTGCGCCCCCTGGACGCCGAGCAGTGGGTCGCCTCGCTGATCGACTGGGACAACAACCGCGCGATCGTGCCCGAGGCGCTGAACGCCTTCGGGGAGTACGTCGCCGCGGCCTGCATCCCGGACCCCGCGCCCGCCGAGGACGGCTCCGCCCAGCAACTGCCACCCGCCGTACTGCACCTGCGGCGTACCGTCGCCGCGCTGGCCCGACGAGCACTGGGGAGGGCACTTTCGTGACCGACGACCAGCACGGAGAGAGCGGCCCCCGGTCGGGCAGCCGCTGGGATCCGCTGCCCCAGGGCGACTACGACGACGGCGCCACCGCCTTCGTGAAGCTCCCCGAAGGGGGCATCGACGCCCTCCTTGCCGACTCGCCGCTCGCCGCGCCCGGCCACGGCTACGTACCGCCGCCGATAACGGCCGCGCCCACGGACGAGGGCACCGACCCGGCCGCGCCCGGCGCCTGGGCCGCGCCGCCCGAGGGCACCGAAGGCGGGCAGTCGCAGGCCGTGCGGTGGCCCGACCCCAACGCCCTGCCCGAGGAGCACCGACAGGGCGCCCAGGACGCTTTCGCGTACAACCCGGGGGCAACCGGCCAGTGGACCTTCGACGACCCCTCACAGGGCGGCCAGGGCGCTCCCGGGGACCAGGGCACGCCCCGCCAGGACGTGACCGGACAGTGGTCCATTCCCGTCGCCGACGGTGATCTGCCCGACGAGTCCGGCGAGTTCACGACGTCGGCCCTGGTCGAGCAGTGGGGCGGGACCCCTCCGGCCACCCTGCCGGGCGGAGCGGCGGCGCCCTGGGCCAACGAGCCCTGGGCCCAGCAGCCGGGCCCCGAACCGCGGCCGCCCGCCGAGGAGGCCGCGGCCCACGCCGAGCACGGCGCCGTCGGGCCCAGCGCCGCGGCGATCGAAGCGGCGGAGATCGAGGCCGCCGAGATCATCGACGTCTCCGGAGAGCACGCCGACGAGATCGCGGTCTCCGTGGACCGCGAAGAATCGATGCGTGAAGGCACGATGCGCGAGGAGCCGGGTGAGGCAGCGGCGCTTCACGGCTCTCCGGAACGGGCCGACGAACCGGCCTCCGAGCCCGGAACGCACTCTCCGGAGGAGCCCGCCGAGTCCCCTGCCGACGCCGCCGAGGAACCCGCGGCCGACGACACGCCGGGTACTCCCGCGCACAACGACCACCCCCTCGCCTCGTACGTCCTGCGGGTGAACGGTGTCGAACGGCCCGTGACGGACGCCTGGATCGGCGAATCGCTGCTCTACGTACTGCGCGAGCGGCTCGGACTCGCGGGCGCCAAGGACGGCTGCTCGCAGGGCGAGTGCGGGGCCTGCAACGTGCAGGTGGACGGCCGGCTCGTGGCGTCCTGCCTGGTGCCCGCCGTGACCGCCGCCGGGAGCGAGGTGCGCACCGTCGAGGGGCTCGCCGCCGACGGGCAGCCCTCCGACGTCCAGCGGGCGCTCGCCAAGTGCGGCGCCGTGCAGTGCGGATTCTGCGTCCCGGGCATGGCGATGACCGTGCACGACCTCCTGGAGGGCAACCCGGCGCCGACCGAACTGGAGACGCGCCAGGCCCTGTGCGGCAACCTGTGCCGCTGCTCCGGCTACCGCGGCGTCCTGAACGCCGTACGCGAGGTCGTCTCCGAGCGGGAGGCCCACGCGGCCGCGGACAACGCGGACGCCGCGGACTCTGCGGATGCCCGCATCCCGCACCAGGCGGGCCCCGGCGCCGGCGGCGTCAACCCGTCCGCGTTCGAGTCCCCACAGCCGCACGAGCAGCCGTACGGCCAGGACGGAGGCCAGGCGTGAGCAACGACACCGCCACCGCGACCACCGTGGAGCCCTCCGCCGCCCCGGAGCCGTTGCCCCACGGCCTCGGCGTGTCCCTGCCGTCCGCGGAGGCCCGCGCCAAGACGGAGGGCACCTTCCCGTACGCGGCCGACCTGTGGGCCGAGGGCCTCCTGTGGGCGGCCGTCCTCAGGTCACCGCACCCGCACGCGCGCATCCTGTCCATCGACACCACCCACGCGCGCGAGATGCCCGGCGTACGGGCCGTCATCACCCACGAGGACGTGCCCGGCGCCGCCCTGCACGGCCGAGGCAGAGCCGACCGTCCGGTGTTCGCCTCCGAGGTCGTACGCCACCACGGGGAGCCCATCGCGGCCGTCGCCGCCGACCACCCCGACACCGCGCGCATGGCCGCGGCCGCCGTCATCGTCGAGTACGAGACACTCGACCCGGTGACCGACCCGGAGCAGGCCTTCGAGGCCGAACCCCTGCACCCCGACGGCAACCTGATCCGCCACATCCCGCTGCGCCACGGCGACCCGGACGCGGCCGGCGAGATCGTCGTCGAGGGCCTGTACCGCATCGGCCGCCAGGACCCGGCCCCGATCGGCGCGGAGGCCGGCCTCGCGGTGCCCCGCCCCGACGGCGGGGTCGAGCTCTACGTGGCGTCCACCGACCCGCACGCCGACCGCGACACGGCCGCCGCCTGCTACGGCCTGGAACCCGAGCGCGTGAAGGTCGTCGTCACCGGCGTGCCCGGCGCCACCGCCGACCGCGAGGACCAGAGCTTCCAGCTCGCCCTCGGACTGCTTGCCATGACGACCGGATGTCCGGTCAAACTCACCGCGACACGCGAAGAGTCCTTCCTGGGGCACGCCCACCGGCACCCGACGCTCCTGCGCTACCGGCACCACGCCGACGCCGAGGGCAAGCTGGTCAAGGTCGAGGCACAGATCCTGCTCGACGCGGGCGCGTACGCCGACACGTCGTCCGAGGCCCTCGCCGCCGCCGTCTCCTTCGCCTGCGGCCCGTACGTCGTCCCGAACGCCTTCATCGAGGGCTGGGCCGTCCGCACCAACAACCCGCCCTCCGGGCACGTACGCGGCGAGGGCGCCATGCAGGTGTGCGCCGCCTACGAGGCCCAGATGGACAAGCTCGCGAAGAAGCTGGGCGTCGACCCGGCCGAACTGCGCCTGCAGAACGCGATGGCCACGGGGGACGTGCTCCCCACCGGCCAGACCGTGACGTGCCCCGCCCCGGTCGCCGAACTGCTGCAGGCCGTACAGGACTTCCCGCTGCCCGCCCTCCCGAAGGACACGCCCGAGGACGAGTGGCTGCTGCCCGGCGGACCCGAGGGCGCCGGCGAACCCGGTGCCGTACGGCGTGGCGTCGGCTACGCCCTGGGCATGGTCCACATGCTCGGCGCCGAGGGCGCGGACGAGGTCTCGACCGCCACCGTGAAGGTCCACGACGGCATCGCCACCGTGCTCTGCGCGGCCGTGGAGACCGGCCAGGGCTTCACCACGCTGGCCCGGCAGATCGTCCAGGAGACGCTCGGCATCGAAGAGGTGCACGTCGCCTCCGTGGACACCGATCAGCCCCCCGCGGGGCCCAGTTGCCGCGGCCGCCACACCTGGGTGTCCGGCGGCGCGGTCGAACGGGCCGCCAAGATGGTCCGTACGCAGCTGCTGCAGCCCCTGGCGCACAAGTTCGGGATGTCCACCGAGCTCCTCCAGATCACCGACGGCAAGATCACCTCGTACGACGGTGTCCTCTCGACGACCGTCACGGAGGCGATGGACGGCAAGGAGCTGTGGGCCACCGCGCAGTGCCGCCCGCACCCCACCGAGCCGCTCGACGGCACCGGCCAGGGCGACGCCTTCGTGGGGCTCGCCTTCTGCGCGGTCCGCGCGGTCGTCGACGTCGACATCGAGCTGGGTTCGGTACGGGTCGTGGAGGTGGCGCTCGCCCAGGACGTGGGGCGGGTGCTGAACCCCGCGCAGATCGCCTCCCGGATCGAGGCCGGAGTCACCCAGGGCATCGGCGTCGCCCTCACGGAGAACCTGCGCACCGCGCGCGGGCTGGTGCGCCACCCCGACCTCACGGGCTACTCGCTGCCGACCGCCCTCGACACCCCCGACATCCGCATCGTCAAGCTCGTCGAGGAGCGTGACGTGGTCGCGCCCTTCGGCGCGAAGGCCGTCAGCGCGGTGCCGGTGGTCACCTCCCCGGCCGCGGTCGCCTCCGCGGTACGGGCGGCCACGGGCCGTCCGGTGAACCGGCTGCCGATAAGGCCGCAGGCGGCCGTGGTGACGGCGACGCAGTGATGCCTCCCGAGCCGCCGCGCTACGAACCGGGGCCGAGCGTCGGGAAACTGATGCTGTGGCTGCTGGTGTTCGTGGTGGCGGCGGTGGTTGTCGTCGCGGGCGGCGTGTACTTCGGCTGAGGTACTTCGGCCGAGGTCCGGATCCGGCCCGAGGTCCGGATCCGGCCGAGCGCTGCCGGGAACCCGCTGGTCACGGCCGTGCCGGGGCGTTGTCAGTGGTGCCGCGTAGTGTTCTGGGCAGTGGGGAGGACCGCTGGGCGGCGGGGCATCCTCCACGGGTTCTCATTGGCTTTCCCGTGGCTCTGGCCACGGGTTTCTGTCCATGCGTCTCCGTGGTTTCCCTGAGTGTGCCGCCCGGTCCGGTCCTGCCGGGGGACTGTGAGCAACCATGCGCGGGGGAACGATGAGCACGACGGACGCCGGCACCAGGACGATCACCCTGACCGAGAACGAACTGGACCCGTACGTCACGCACGCGGCGACGCGCCGCTGGCTGGCGGGCCCCGGACTGCCGGGCGACGGTGGCCTGTTGACCTTCGAGGCACTGCGCGCGGACGGCCCCCGGACGGTGGCGGACTCGACCGGGGACCCGGACCTGCTCGCCGACGACCTGCGGGACCAGCTGGTGATAGGCGCGCTGCGCGGCCCCGCCGACGCCGAGACGGAGTCGGTCCTGCTCGACGGGGAGACGGGCGAGGTCTCCACCACGTACTTCTTCCACGACCGCCCCGACCTGATGGACCGTCGCCCGCTCGCGCCCTCGCTCCAGGCACTGACGGAGTTCGTGGCGGCGACGGAGGAGATGGCCGCCAGACGCGGCCGGTTCGCCTCCTACGAGGGCCGGTTCGGGCCGAAGGCCGTGGCCGCGATGTCACGGCAGCTGCTCGCGGTGTTCGAGGAGGGCACCGGCGGCGAGGTCCCGCCGTTCTGGCGGATGGCGGCGCTGATCCGCCCGCTGGCCCTGGTCGCGGGCCCGCCCGCCGACGAGACCCTGACCCTGGACCTGCCCGACCGCCTGCTGGACCAGGAGTTCGGCCAGGGCCGGGTCGTGCGCTTCGAGGACGTCGACTTCCCGGCGGCGCTGGCGCACGAGCCGACCCGCCGTTTCCTGCGGGACACGGGCCTGCCGGAGGACGGCTTCCTTTTCCAGCTGGACACGGACGTTCCGCTGCCGACCCTCGCCGAGTACTACGAGGACGAGCGCCCGGGCGAGTACACCGCCGCCGAACTCCCCGACAGATCCGACCACTTGATACGCCTCGGTCACCTCATCGAGGACAACAGCCTGGTCGTGGACGGCTCGACGGGCGCGGTCCTCAACTGGAGCGAGCCCGAGGCCACCCTGCACGCCCTCAACACGGACGTCTCCACACTGGCCTTCACCCTCTGGCTGCTCCACCGCGAGAAGGCCATCGACGGCACCCTGTCCCACGAACTGACCACAGAGGCCTACGACCAGCTGGCCACGACGATGACGCAGACCCTGTCGACGGTCGACCCCACGGGCTCCGCCCCCCAGGCGGACTGGCACTACTGGACGGAACTGTTCCAGGACGAGGCGGGCGGGGTGCTGTGAGCCCCATCCGCACACGGAGGCACGCCCCCGCCTGAGCCGACGGTGTACGGGAGCCCGGTCCGGTTGCGTACGCCCGCCACACATACGTCGGGGCCAACCGCCTGACAGCGACCGACCCCGACACCGAACAGAGGCCGTGGCGGGAATCGAACCCACGTGCCTCGCTTAACAGGTTTGTCCGGGCTGGCAGAGCCTGATCCCGTACACCGTCGTTCAATTCCGTATGTACGGCGTGATTCCCGAGGCGGTATGAACGGCTTTGGACGGCAGCGTACGAGGATGAACGAGACGGAAACTGAGACGGTCGCAGCCTGCTTTCAGGAGTCCGAGGACAGTGTGTCCGGATGGCTGTGCGCGCACGTCTTCCTCTCCCGGCGTGGCGCGTGCCCTGGGCGCTGGATGGCACCGCCCTGCTCTTCATCTCCGTTGACGTGCGCGCGTCCACGATGCGCGTGGTCAGTTGGCTTAGCGATGAGCTCTCAGGCAGCTGGCATTTGCGCTACCTTTCCCGGAGTCAACGTTACGGGAGGTTCGACTCATGGCACATCAGGGTCAATCGTCAGGTGGTCCGGGTAACGAAGGGGACGAGCAGTTTCACTTTCGGCAGGAGCTAACAAAGGCGAGAGATGCCGTTCGCCGTGAAATCATTGAATGGTGGACGTCCACACACCCTGAGGAGGCGGAACCAGAGACCTCTCGTGAGGTTCTCTTATCTTGGTTGAAGGAACATAATGAGAAAATCAAAGAGTTACCCGAAAAGAGGATTCAGAAGCTAAGGGATGGTGCTGAAAAGTGTGGGGGGAGAGTGTTGCTGTTGGATGGAATTGAACACGAAGATATTCCTGTTGTTGAAGATGCTATTTGCTCTGCGTACTGGACAGGTAATGCGAGGGCAAGCTGGTCGATCGTTCTTGCAGATTTCACGGATGAGCACCCGTCGCTCTTTGGTGCGCTATCGTTCCTGTCGTTCATAGTTTCATTCTGGCTAGTAGTGCTGCTGCTCGTAAGGAAGGAGGATTTCGCGAACTTTCCGGGGCAAGGAGGGATTGCTATTGGCGTTCTCATGGTCGCCTTCCTATTTATTCACGGGCGAATTCTCGCAGTGTTGGGTCTCATGAGCTCAAAGTTGCTCAGCCTCTGGCGCCTTATAGCGGCTAGCTCCGCCATATATCTTGTGGTGCAAGACGGCTGGCAAGCTGGCGTGGTCGAGTGGGTATCGAAGAAGAAAGAGTATGTTCCGGATTTCTTCCACATTGCCATCAAGTACGTTGATGTATGTGTTTTGTATGCACTCAAGGGGTTCGCTGCGCTGGTCTTAATTGGGATGACCCTCTCCTTCCTTGACGACGTCAGGTACAAGGTGGGGCCAAAAGAGCCCGATGGTGCCGTAACGTCCGCTCGCATACTCTTGGATCTTTTGGACCTGGCCTTCCTGTCTCAGGAAGCTCTGAAGCAAGGGAGTGTGCAAAGCGACGGATTGAGGACCTATCTGACTAGCTCGGTCCGAGTCGATATTCTCCTACATCTTGAAAAGGTCGCGCAAGCAGCAGAGGGTCGCTGGAAGAGGAGTCTGCGGGTCGGCGATGAGATCTCCGATCGAGCGATTTATGAAATTGGTGACGGAATAGCGGCAGCTGCCAGAAAGTGGAAGGTTGCGGCGGCCACGGGGGGCGATAAATTGGTGGACATGAATAACGCATTCGTGAATGCGCTTGTCGATGCAGCGAAAGGAAACTGGGAGCTTCTGGCTACGGAAACATCCGAAAGGGAGCTGTTGCGGCGCAAACTGTTCAGGATGGCTCGCCGAGTGTTGGCGCTCGCGACTATGGGCGGAACTGCCTATGTAGTGCTATTTGATCCATTTTCATGGTTTGGGGCATCTTTTAGCCCCGCGGTTTCGTCATTCATGCTGATGTTTGCCGCAATTCTCAGTGTATCGATTGATCCCGCCATTGTGGAACGCATCGGAAGCGCTTCAAAGATTAGTGGGGCCTTTACGGATAAGAAATAGTTCAGACAGGACAGGCGGCAATGGTTTGTGTGGCTACTCGGAAGTCTCTGGGATGAGCTGTGCCTCTCGGGCCCGAGGCGTCTAGTTATTCTTGGCGGGTACACACTGATCGGCTTTTAGCGCTTGCATGCTTGTGCGCCATTCGTCCTGTCGGATCTTGGCATCACTGATGTGCTGCGCGCCTTTGCTCGGGTTTCGATCGGAAATAGCCCTACCAGCTTGATTGAGAGATCTAGCCAAGGAGCTTCCATGGTCCATGGCGGTCTCAATCTGGTCACCCATGCCGCCCAGCCAAGGTCTGTCCAGGTCGCGAAGCTCTCCGATGAGCTCACTCAGATTGTTGCCAGCATCTTCGTACTGCTTTCCGGCCGCACGGACGTCACTGTCCGCCACTACGAGACCGTCCTTTTGCTGGTCAATCAGACTCTGAAGGGAGGTGGTAGCGTCCCCCATGGACGTCCAAAATTGTGGAACGAGTCGGTCACATACAGAGTTGGCGTCGCTTCGCCATTCCGCTGGCCACGTCATGCTTATAAGGAGTCCGACTATCGCAGAAATGGCGGCGATAGTCGCAAGCCACCAGCCGATGTGATCCTTTATACGCTGCCCTAGAGATCTGTTGGACTCTCCCTCTTCCATTGGAGCACCTGCCCTTCCGCTGGAGTCCCCTTCGATCATCGCTCAGGGTTGAGAAGGCGTCATTTCGTGATTGGTGGGAGGCTTAAGAACGGCTAACACAATGAGGTGGATCGCCCCTGGTAGCCGTGCCTGACGGGCGAGTTGGGCGTTTTTCCTGGCCGTGGGGACTTCACCGTGGACCGTGCCGGATGACTTGTGGGAGCGGATCGAGCCGCTGCTCCCTAAGAAGGAGCGGCGGTTCCGCTACCCCGGCCGCCTGCCCGTCCCGGACTGCCAGGTCCTGTGCGGGATCCTGTACGTACTGCACACCGACATCCAGTGGGAACATCTCCCCAAGGAGCTCGGCTTCGGCTCGGGCATGACCTGTTGGCGCCGGCTTCGGGACTGGAACGAGGCCGGAGTCTGGCAACGGCTGTACGAGGTCCTGCTGGCCGAGCTGAACGCGGCAGCACGGCTCGACTGGTCCCGCTGCGTGGTCGACTCCTCCCACGTCAGGGCCCTAAAAGGGGGCTCCACACGGGCCCGTCGCCGGTCGACCGGGGCCGGGCCGGCTCCAAGCATCACCTGATCACTGACGGCCACGGCACCCCGCTCGCAGTGATTCTCACCGGCGGCGACCGCAACGATGTAACACGGCTCATGCCGCTGCTGGATGCGGTCCCGCCTGTCCGTGGCCGTGTCGGCCACCCACGGCGCAAGCCGGAGTCGCTGTTCGCCGACCGCGGCTACGACCACGACGTCTACCGTGACCAGGTCCGCGCCCGAGGCATCGTGCCAGCCATCGCCCGCCGAAACACCCGGCACGGCACCGGACTTGGCGTCTACCGGTGGGTGGTGGAGCGGAGTTTCGCTTGGTTGCACGGCTTCCGGCGACTGCGAGTCCGCTGGGAACGCCGGGCCGACATCCACGAAGCCTTCCTGAAACTGGCCTGCTGCCTCATCACGCACCGCCGGCTTCGGTCACTCTGCTAGTTGCTGCCGTCATCCATATAGAGACAGAAGGGATGACCAGCAGGGTCGAGCATCACCCTGACGTTGTTCTGCGGCTGATACCCGGCCTCCCGCGCACCGAGTTCCAGCGCGTGGGCTACGGCGGCCTGCAGATCGACGACTTCGAAGTCCAGGTGCATCGTGATCCGCTGGGCGTCCTCTTGAGCGGGCCAGACTGGAGGGACGTAGCCGTCCGAGAGCTGGAAGGCTATGTAGCCCACACTCTCCGAGGGCGCGACAGCCGCCCCATCAGGCTCTTCCTTGGCGATCTCCCAGCCCAGCAGGTCCGAGTAGAAGTGGGCGAGCGCCCGCGGATCGGGCGCCTCAAGTACGACGCCCCACCAGTCGTGTCTCGACATGCGAGGAGTACCGGGCTCATGACTGGGTCGTCCACGCATGCCGCCAACTACCTCCGGATGCTCCGACGCAGATCCTCTTCAAGGCTGAGCTCTGGACCCTATCGACCGCCCGAGCACGAGGACCAGGAGACCTTACGCAGAAGGCCGTGCATGCTCCCGGAGCTGATCGGCTTCATTGTGTTAGCCGTTCTAAGCGGTGTTAGGGCGTGCCAGACGATTAGGGCGCTGTAGGCAGGGACGATGCGCTCTCAGGCTGTGAGTCGGAGCATGGCGGTCGCGTGCTGAGGCCGTGACCTGTAGTGATCGGCTGCGGCGGCGTTGTTGGTCCAGCCTGCTTGGCGCGTGAGTCCGGTGGCGAGGTTGCGCAGGGTGGCCATGGTGCGGGGTGTGGTGCCGGTGCGTATTCGTGAGGCGTCCTCGCCGTAGGTGACGTCTCGGATGTGGTGCAGGGCTTCGCGGTGCCTGCGGTCGGGGCCTTCGCAGCGCTCTCGCCCAGCGCCTTGGCTCGCATGGTCTTCCTGCACGCTGCACGCCCGGCCTTCGTGCTGGCGTGCTCGCAGTTGCTGTGGTCGAAGTGCTGGCGGGTCATCTGAACTCCAGGTGTTCGGGGAGGTGTTGCTGACACGGCAGACAGTCCCAAGAGCAGACAAGCCGTCCGAAGGGGCGAGACAGCTTTCCGTGGTCAACCGTCGGCTGCTCGTAACATCGGTGCAGGGAGGCCGAGCTGGACTCCCTTCCGACCATTAGTTCTAAACTCGCAGGTCAGACCACCTGTATTGACGCAATCAAAAAATCCGACCACCATGGGGCCTCGGCTGCTCGCTTCTGGCGCGAGCGCATCCTGCGAGAGGAAGTGCCGTGCCGAAGGGTCACAAGTGTCCGGTCTGTGACAAGAACACGCTTCAGCCGTACACCACCAATCAGTTGAAGTGCTCTCAGTGTCAAACGGTCGTGAAGAAGGACCAACTCCGCTGAGCTGCGACTACGACCGCGCAACCCAGCAGAGAAGCCCGGCACTCGTCATGAGTGGCTGGGCTCTCTCGTGCGCACGAGGTTGGGTGTGGGACATCTGCCGTTCCACGCCCAACCTCGTGCGTCGTGCTGTGCTGCTAGTCCGTGGCCTGGTCGGCTCGCGTCACCCTCGCGTGGTCGGTGACGACGCGGCGGAAGAGGTCGTGACCCGTCCGGCCCGTGTGACGGAGCGCCCAGTCCTGGGCATCGTTCTGCTCACCCTGCGGGCCGCTGTCCTCCCCGCACTCGTGGGCGGTACAGAAAGCCTCGAAGGTGTATCCGCCCTCGGGCGCGTGGTTGATCGTGTGGTCTACGAAGCGGTACACGGCTCGGGTCACAGCACGGCTCCAGTGCTCTGTGCGTTGGCTCGCTTGACTTTGAGGGACAGCGCTTCTTCCGGGGTCAGCGCCTCCACGTAATCCGGGGACACCTCCCACTCACGACCACCGCCGATAGGGCGGAGCATGGCGTAGGGGCCGCCCTTGCCCATGTACTCGCCGACGCGGTTCCTGACCGTGTCTCGCACCAGGGCGCCCGCCGGGGGGAAGTTCGACGTTGGTCATACCGCCGCTCCGTGGACGTCGATGCCGAGGGTTGCGATCGTGGCGGCGGTGCGCCTGTCCCGCTGTCCTCGCCGCTCCTGCTCTCGCTCGTAGGCGATGAGGTACGGCCGGATGAGCGGGATGTCCTCTGGCCCCAGGTCGCGGCCGTACTGCGCCGCCGTCTCGACGCTGGCCAGTACGAGAAAGGCTCTCGGGTCCCCGCCTTGGTCGACCTTGCTGGCGAGCTGGAACGTAGCGCCGTCCACGGTGCAGAAGGCTGTGGCCGCCCTCCGTGAAGAGGGACGTCTCTACACCGTGCTCGGGCAAGGCTCATTCGTCTCGGAGAGCTGACGGCCTGCGCGGTCATCCTCATCAGTGCCCGTCGGGGTGCCTGGCCATCAGGACGTTGCAGTCGGTCACGGTGGTGAGGTCGCGCCCAGCCCGAGCACGGTCACGAACCCTCGCCAACTCGGCACACCCGCGCAGCCTTCAACCGGCGTGGGCTCCAGTTGCTCAGTACGGTCCGGCAGGTCCAGCGGCGCACTGTGTGATCGCTTCGGCTCGCTCATGTTCCGAGTCTGAAAGCTCGGAGCACTCACTCCCGGTGACTGATTGTTGACTGACTGGTGACTGTCTACGCTGGCACCATGAGCGGGGAGTTCGGCCAGCGTGTGAGAGCCGCGCTACGGGAAGGGCACATGTCGATCTGTGGTGCGTCGCGGCTGATGAACTACAACGACGCGTTCCTGTCACGCGTCCTGGCGGGCAAGCAACTGCCGTCCATAGAACTGGCCGAGAGCCTGGACCGCTTACTCGATGCGGGCGGCGAAGGGGACTGCTGCATGATCGGGTGGCAGCGGGGTTTATGCAGCCAGAGCTGCGGGTGGGGGTCATGGTGGTCTCGTACTCGACGGGGGTCAATCGGCCCAAGCGTCGTTGCCGTCGGCGCCGGTGGTAGGTCCGCACGATCAGGTGACGATCGCGGTCCGCAGCTCCTGGTGGGTGGCCCAGGTACGGCGGTCGAGGACGTTTTTCTGCAGCAGCGCGAAGAAGCTCTCCATCGCGGCGTTGTCGCCGGCGGCCCCGACCCGGCCCATCGAGCCGACCAGGCCTTGCCGGGTGAGTACGGCGGCGACCTTGCGGGACCGGAATTGCGAGCCCCGCTGCGGAGTGCACAGTGCACCCCGCAGCGGGGCCGCGGCGGGCGACGGCCGATTCCAGCGCGGCCACCGCGAGGCGGGACTTCATCCGCGCGTCGATGGAATAGCCCACGATACGGCCGGAGTACACGTCCTTGATGGCGCACGGATACAGCTTGCCCTCGCCGGTTGCGTGCTCGGTGATGTCCGTGAGCCACAGTCGGTTCTGCGCCCGGGCGGCGAAGTTGCGGCGCACCCGGTCGTCGTGGACCGGCGGGCCAGCCTTCGCGTTTTTGCCGCGGCCCCTGCGCTTGCCGAAGGCGCTTCACCAGCCGTTGTCCCGGCAGATCCGCCAGGCGGTCCGCTCGGCCATCGCCTCACTGGCGACGCGCGCTTCGTGGAGGAGGAAGCGGTGGCCGAACTCAGGATCGTCGCGGTGCGCGCCGAACAAGGCGTTGGCCCGGTATGCCCCGGCCAATTCGGCGTCGGTGACCGGCCGGGCCAGCAACCGGTAGTAGGGCTGGCGGGCCAGCCCGAGCACCCGGCACGTCACCGCCACCGGCACCCGGTAAGAGGCAGCGGCGGCTGGCTCGCGGACGAGCGGGTACATCATTTTGCCGGCAGGTTCGCCTGCGACAGATACGCCGCCGCCCTCCTGAGCACCTCGTTCTCCTGCTCCAGCAGCCGGATCCGTTTGCGGGCCTCGTGCAGCTCGGCCGACTCACCCGACGTCGGTGCGGGCCCGGTGCCCTCGTCAGTGTCGGCGCGGCGCAGCCACTTCGAGAGCGTGATCGGGTGGACGCCGAAGTCGGCGGCGATCTGTTCCAGCGTGACGCCGGGCTCATGGTTGCGGGCGACCCGCACGACGTCCTCGCGGAACTTCTTCGGACACGGCTTGGGCACTGCAACATCCTTCCAGGCCGCCTCTCAGCAAGCCAGGTCAGGTGTCACCCAACCCTGCAGCAGGCCCAGTAGTCGACTCCACTGTGCTTACTTTTGCCAAACTGTGGTTTGAGTCTGCGCAGTTTCCGCCGTCGTGTCCAAAGAATTGATTGTGATCAGTGCGGTGCGGCCACCATCAGTCAGTAGGCATGCACTCCCGCCAACAGGAATCTCAACGGAGTCCTGATTTTGTGTCTTTGCCAGGTACGTGCATTCATCGGCTTCCACCGTTTCCCCTGCAGGTACTGAGGCTATGGCGTCGGCATTATAGAGATATGCAGACGTGCTGTCATCCGAGAGTCTGAAATGGAGATCCTTGACGACGGATTCCTCGGGCGGGATCAAGTCGAGGTCGTGGCCGCCGGAAAGTAAGAGCGAGTCCGACCAGCGTACTTGGTTACTACTCGGTGATGAGGGCTGGTTCTCTCCATCTGTATCCTGGCCCTCGCCCCTAGCGGTGACCGTGGCAGTGACTGTTGCGGTCGCTGTGGCAGAGGACGCTGTGGGTGAATCGATGCCTGCTGCAGGCAGGCCAAAGAACGTCACCAAGAAGGTTAAAAGTCCCGTGGCGGCAGAGATCAATCCCGCGACGGCCGCCCAATGCTCGGGCGTCTTTTTTGTGTTCGATGGTCGACTGTTCGATGCGCCAAGGCTTTCCATGTCCCCCCGCCGGACCTGAGGCTTGGACCGTGCCCTAATGCTGCCAGATGAAGGGGATGGTTTGTAGTCAGATAGTCGACGTCTGCGGCTAGGGCTTAGGTTCGAAGGAGTGGCTGTCATCGCTTGCCTTCACTTTGGGGTACCAAGCGCCGTCCGTCAGTGAAGTGGTGACAGATGCGGTAGTGCTAACTGAGACGGACGACCAAAAGGGCGGCACCCCTTCCGGGTGCCGCCCTTTCCTTTTGCCTGGTCAGGCAGCCAGAGGCCGTGGCGGGAATCGAACCCACGTGCCTCGCTTTGCAGGCGAGTCCCTAAGCCACTCGGGCACACGGCCAAGCTTGAGTCCGGTGTCCCAGGTGATCTGGTCATCCGGTGTGCCGGACTCGTTGTGTCGAACGTACGGCGTTGTCGGTGGGGGGCTCAAGGGACTGGGCGGGGCTGCAATGGGACTGCCACACGGCGTTCATGAAAGGGGGCGAGGAGGAGACGGGGGAGGAGGCATGGAGGGGACTGAGGGGAGGTCGGGCGAGGGTGGTCGTACGACCAAGGTCCCGGGTTGGGACCAGTCTCTGGACAGGGGTCAATGTCAGTAGTGCCCCTTACTCTGGCGGGCATGACCACCCTGGAACCGAGCGACACCGGCGTCGCTGAGACCCTGGCCGACCTGGCCGACCTGGCCGACCCGGCCGGCACAGCAGCCCCCGCGGCATCGGCCGTACAGATCTCGGCGACCGACGCCGGCGCCCGTGAAGGTGTCCTGGGGCGTGATCATCGGGCGCTCAGTATCGGGATCGTGTCCGTCGTGCTGCTCATCGCCTTCGAGGCGACTGCCGTTGGGACGGCGATGCCGGTGGCAGCGCGGGAGCTGGGCGGGGTCTCGTTGTACGCGTTCGCGTTCTCCGGGTACTTCACGACGAGTCTGTTCGGGATGGTGCTGGCCGGGCAGTGGTCGGACCGCGCGGGCCCGCTGGGGTCGCTGACGGCGGGGATCGGGGCGTTCGCGGCAGGGCTGCTGCTGTCGGGGACGGCCCGGGTGATGTGGCTGTTCATCCTCGGGCGGGCCGTGCAGGGGCTCGGCGGCGGGCTGGTGATCGTCGCGCTGTACGTGGTCGTGGGGCGGGCCTATCCGGAGCGGTTGCGGCCGTCGATCATGGCGGCGTTCGCGGCGAGCTGGGTGATCCCGTCCGTGGTCGGGCCGCTCGCCTCCGGCGCGGTGACCGAACACCTCGGCTGGCGCTGGGTGTTCGTCGGGATACCGGTCCTGGTCCTCCTGCCGCTGGCGTTCGCGCTGCCGCAGATACGGCGGCGGGCGTCCGGCCCGGCCGGGGGAGCCGCGGCCGGGCCCTTCGACCGGCGGCGCATCCGGCTGGCGCTGGGCATCTCGCTGGGCGCCGGGCTGCTGCAGTACGGGGCGCAGGACCTGAGGTGGCTGTCGGTGGTCCCGGCCGTGGCGGGGGTCGCCCTGCTGATCCCGGCGGTGCTCGGGCTGCTGCCCAGGGGGACCTACCTGGCCGCGCGCGGGCTGCCGTCCGTCGTGCTGCTGCGCGGGATCGCCGCCGGGTCCTTCATCGCGGCCGAGTCCTTCGTGCCGCTGATGCTGGTCACCGAGCGGGGGCTGTCGCCGACGCTGGCCGGATTCTCACTGGCGGCGGGCGGGGGCACCTGGGCGCTGGGTTCCTTCGTGCAGTCCAGGGCACGCGTGGAGCCGTACCGGGACCGGCTGATGATGCTGGGCATGGTCCTGACCGCGGCCGCCATCGCCGCCGCGCCGAGCGTGCTGATCGACGGGGTGCCGGTGTGGACGCTGGCGGTGGCCTGGTCCTTCGGCTGCTTCGGCATGGGCCTGGTGATCTCCTCCACCAGCGTCCTCCTGCTCCACCTCTCCGCCCCCGAGGAGGCCGGCACCAACTCCGCCGCCCTCCAGATATCCGACGGCCTCTCGAACGTCCTCCTTCTCGCCGCGGGCGGCGCGGCCTTCGCGGCCCTGGGCGGCGGCACGGTCACCCATGCCGCCACGGACGCCTCAGGCGGCCACCCGGCCGCCTTCGCCGCGGTGTTCCTGCCGATGGCCGGGGTGGCGCTGGTGGGGGCCTGGGTGACCACGAGGCTGCGGACCGATTCCAAGTGACGCAGGGTGGTACCGCGTAGTACCGTCGAAAAATGGCTGGACTGAACCTGCGGTTTACGGACGAAGAGCTCGATGCCCTGCGTGAGCGCGCGGCGGCGGAAGGGCGCAGCATGCAGGCCTTCGCCCACGATGCCGTGATCTCCGCCATCAACGAGCACTCGCGGCTGTTCAACGAAGCGGCCGACCATGTGCTGAAGGCGAGCGCCGAGCTGAACCGACGGCTCGCCTGATGCACTACCTCACGCTGCCCGAGCTGCTGAACCTCGCGAAGCGGCTCGGCGTGGACGAGGTGCGTGACTACGGGCTTCTGGACTCGGCGCTGGCCCGGCCACAGTCGAGTGTTTTCGGACAGGACGCGTATCCGAACGTCTGGGAGAAGGCGGCCGCGTTGATGGAGTCGCTCGCCCGTAACCACGCCCTCGTCGACGGGAACAAGCGCATCGCCTGGTACGCGACCTGGGTCTTTCTGCACGTGAACGGCCATCCCCTGGACGCGGAGTTCGACGTGGACGAGGCCGAGGCGTTCGTCCTCGACGTCTGCCAGGGCGCCTTGGACGTACCGAAAACCGCCGCCCTGCTGCCACGTTTCGCGCGCTGACCCGTGGCGCCCGCTGATCCCAGGCGCCGTTTGTGACCTGAGTCCCATCCAAGGGTGACCCCGCGTCGTCCGCGCGTTGACGCGGTGGGCCCGCCGGTAGGGTGGCCCGGTTGTCATACGCAGCAGAAGTCAGCAGCAGATGTCATACGTAGCCGAGCCGCCCGCCCGTCTCCCACCACCGCCCTACCCGACGTGCTGCGCACGGCCCCTTTGATTCCAACCACCCCCACGGAGACCGTGACTACCACCGCCGCCAGTGCCACCTCCTCGCACCACCTGTCACCCGCGTTTCCCGGGCGGGCCCCTTGGGGTACCGCCAGCAAGCTGCGTGCCTGGCAGCAAGGGGCGATGGAGAAGTACATCCAGGAGCAGCCGCGTGACTTTCTCGCCGTCGCCACGCCCGGGGCCGGGAAGACGACCTTCGCGCTGACGCTCGCCTCCTGGCTGCTGCACCACCATGTCGTGCAGCAGGTGACCGTGGTCGCGCCGACCGAGCATCTGAAGAAGCAGTGGGCGGAGGCGGCCGCGCGGATAGGGATCAAGCTGGATCCCGAGTACAGCGCGGGGCCGCTCAGCAAGGAGTACCAGGGCGTCGCGGTCACGTACGCCGGTGTCGGCGTGCGGCACATGCTGCACCGCAACCGCGTCGAGCAGCGCAAGACCCTGGTGATCCTCGACGAGATCCACCACGCCGGTGACAGCAAGTCCTGGGGCGAGGCCTGCCTTGAGGCCTTCGAGCCCGCCACCCGGCGGCTCGCGCTCACCGGTACGCCCTTCCGGTCCGACACCAACCCCATCCCCTTCGTTGCGTACGAGGAGGGGAACGACGGGATCCGGCGGTCCGCCGCCGACTACACGTACGGGTACGGGAACGCGCTCGCCGACCACGTCGTGCGGCCCGTCATCTTCCTCTCCTACAGCGGCAACATGCGGTGGCGTACGAAGGCGGGGGACGAGATCGCCGCCCGGCTCGGCGAGCCGATGACCAAGGACGCCGTCAGCCAGGCCTGGCGCACCGCCCTCGACCCGCGCGGCGAGTGGATGCCGAGCGTGCTGCGCGCCGCCGACCAGCGGCTCACCGAGGTCAGGAAGGGCATCCCGGACGCCGGCGCCCTCGTCATCGCCTCCGACCAGGAATCCGCCCGCGCCTACGCCAAGCTCATCCGCGACATCACCGGCAGCAAGGCCACCCTCGTCCTCTCCGACGACACGGGCGCGTCCAACCGCATCGACGAGTTCAGCCACAGCGACGACCGCTGGATGGTCGCCGTCCGGATGGTGTCCGAGGGCGTCGACGTGCCCCGGCTGGCGGTGGGCGTGTACGCGACCACCATCTCCACGCCGCTCTTCTTCGCCCAGGCCGTCGGCCGCTTCGTACGGTCCAGGCGGCGCGGCGAGACCGCCTCCGTCTTCCTGCCGACCGTCCCCGACCTCCTCACCTTCGCCAACGAGATGGAGGTCGAGCGCGACCACGCCCTCGACAAGCCCAAGAAGGAGGGCGAGGAGGACCCGTACGCCGAGTCCGAGAAGGAGATGGAGGAGGCGAACCGGGAGGAGGACGAGGACACCGGGGAGCAGGAGCAGTTCTCCTTCGAGGCCCTGGAGTCCGAGGCCGTCTTCGACCGGGTGCTCTACGACGGCGCCGAGTTCGGTATGCAGGCCCACCCGGGGAGCGCGGAGGAGCAGGACTACCTCGGTATTCCGGGGCTCCTCGAACCCGACCAGGTCCAGCTCCTGCTCCAGAAGCGGCAGGCCCGGCAGATCGCGCACAGCCGCAAGAAGCCGGACGACGAGGCCGACCTTCTCGAACTGCCCGCCGAGCGGCGGCCCGTGGTCTCCCACAAGGAGATGCTGGAGCTCAGGAAGCAGCTCAACACGATGGTCGGCGCGTACGTCCACCAGAGCGGCAAGCCGCACGGTGTGATCCACACCGAACTGCGGCGGGTGTGCGGCGGTCCGCCGAGCGCGGAGGCCACGGCCGGGCAGTTGCGTCAGCGGATCGCCAAGGTGCAGGAGTGGGCCACCCGTATGCGGTGACCCCGCGGCATGCGGTGACCGCGGTATGCGGTGGCCACTGTCCTGCCCGCCCTGCCTGCCCCCGTACGTCCACACGAGCGCCGGTGTCGTCATGACACCGGCGCTCGCGTGTGTGCGCGCTCTGTGCAGGGGTCGTGCACGCCGAGTGGTGTGCGCCGGATATATCGGGGCGAAAGTGAACCTAACTCCGGGTAACCGAACCCGGTCCGTACCTGCGAACGCCCGGATTCTGGACGGAGACTTCCGCTGAGCGAACCAGCTCGCTACTGTCCCGCTACGCACACGCCCCGTGGCAGCGCCGCCGCGGAGCGCAGCCGGTGCCCGCCCGGGAGAGCCCGGGACGCTGCCGACCGGCGGCCTCTGACGCGCGTCGCCGATGGGACCGGTGACGTATCCGCCGCGTAGGGGGCCGTCGACTCTCACCACTAAGGAGTGGGCGTCGTGACCGCGGAAACCTCCCAGACGCTCGACCGGGGACTGCGTGTCCTCAAACTGCTCGCCGACACCGACCACGGTCTGACCGTCACCGAGCTGTCCAACAAACTCGGAGTCAACCGGACCGTTGTGTACCGCTTGCTCGCCACGCTGGAACAGCACGCCCTCGTACGCCGTGACCTGGGCGGCCGTGCCCGCGTCGGGCTCGGCGTGCTGCGGCTCGGGCGGCAGGTGCATCCGCTGGTCCGCGAGGCCGCGCTGCCCGCGTTGCGCTCGCTGGCCGAGGACATCGGGGCGACCGCCCATCTCACGCTGGTCGACGGTGCGGAGGCGCTCGCCGTCGCCGTGGTCGAGCCGACGTGGACCGACTACCACGTGGCCTATCGCGCCGGATTCCGGCATCCGCTCGACCGGGGGGCCGCCGGCAAGGCGATCCTCGCCGCGCGGGCCGCTTCCGCGGAGGAGCCCGGCTTCACCCTCACTCACGGGGAGCTGGAGGCGGGCGCCAGTGGGGCGGCCGCGCCGCTGCTCGGGGTGACCGGGGTGGAGGGGAGCGTGGGGGTGGTCATGCTCGCGGATGCCGTGCCTGAGCGGGTGGGGCCGCGTGTCGTTGACGCGGCGAAGGAAGTGGCTGAGGCCTTGCGTTGAACTTGGTTCAGGGGGTGCTCGGGGCCGGGTGCCGTGGGGGAGGCTGTGCGTCGTCTGCGGGTGCGTGAGGGCTGGTCGCGCAGTTCCCCGCGCCCCTAAAAGATTGCGCAGTTCCCCGCGCCCCTAAAGGCGCGCGGTTCCCCGCAGCCCCTCAGGAAAGGGGCGCCCAGTCGCCGTGCCCCAAAAAACGCGCGGTTCCCCGCGCCCCTGAGTGACGTGCCGTTCGCCGTGCCCTGAACAACGGGCCGTTCCCCGCACCTCCAGCCCCGTGTTTCCAGGCCGTCCGCGGCTTTGGCCCTGTGGCCAAAGTCCTGCCCCCGGCTCTGGCCGATTCGCCCACCGGGCCCTGCCGCTCGCTCTCCATCATCAGGGGCCAGGTAGGGAACGGTGGAGGGAGTCAGGGTGAAGACGGTTGGGGCGCCGCCCGGGGCGGGGCAGGGGCAAGGGGTTGCCGGGCGGCTGACGCGGCGGCAGGGGGTGGGGGCGCTTGTCGCCGACGCGGCCGACAGTCCGCTCAGGCGGACCATGGGGCTCTGGCAGCTGACGCTGCTCAGCATCGGTGCCACGCTCGGTACGGGCATCTTCGTCGTGCTCGGGGAGGCGGTGCCAAAGGCCGGTCCCGCCATCGTCGTGTCGTTCCTCGTCGCCGGGACGACCGCGCTGTTCTCCGCCCTGTCGTACGCCGAGCTGGCCGGCATGATCCCGGGCTCCGGATCCTCGTACAGCTACACCTACGCGACGCTCGGCGAACTCGTCGCCTGGGTCTGCGGGTGGTGTCTGATCCTGGAGTACGGGGTGTCGGTGGCCGCGGTCGCCGTCGGCTGGGGCCAGTACGTCAACGAGCTGCTCGACCTCACCGTCGGCGTCACGCTCCCCGACTCGCTCAGTGCCCCGCCCGGCGACGGCGGCCTGCTGAACATCCCGGCCGCCTTCATCGTCGTACTCTCCATGGTCGTGCTGCTGCGCGGCGCCCGGCAGAGCGCCGTCGTCAACACGGTCATGGTCGCCGTGAAGGTCGTCGCGCTCGTGATGTTCTGCGCGGTCGCCTTCACCGCGTTCCGCGCCGGGAACTTCACGCCGCTCTTCCCGCTGGGCGCGGCCGGTATGAGCGCGGGCGCCGCCTCGCTGTTCTTCTCGTACATCGGGTTCGACGCCGCGTCGACCGCCGGTGAGGAGGCGAAGAACCCGCAGCGGGACCTGCCCCGGGCGATCATCCTCTCGCTGCTCGTCGTCACCACGCTGTACGTCCTCGTCGCGGTCGCCGCGCTCGGCGCGATGCCGTGGCAGCGGTTCGAGGGCACGGAGGCGACGCTCAGCCAGGTGCTCGTGCAGTCCGTGGGCGGGGGCAGCCTGTGGCCGATCCTGCTCTCCGTCGGCGCGGTCGTCGCGACGACGAGCGTGGTGCTCACCGTCCAGTACGGGCAGATCCGCATCCTCTTCGCGATGTCCCGCGACGGACTGATACCGCCGCTGTTCTCCCGGGTCCACCCGAGGACCGGCGTCCCGCGCGCCAACACGGTCATCGTCTCCTCCTTCATCGCGGTCCTGGCGGCCCTCGTTCCGCTCGGCGCCCTCGCCGACGCCACCAGCATCGGCACGCTCTTCGCGTTCATGCTGGTCAACCTGGCCGTGGTGCTGCTGCGCCGCCGCAGCCCGGAGGCGCCGCGCTCCTTCCGCGTCCCGTTCTCGCCGGTCACCCCGCTGCTGGGCGTGGGCTTCTGCGTCTACATGCTGTTCAGCCTCGGGCCGGACACCTGGATCGCGTTCGGCGGCTGGATGGCGGTCGGGCTGCTGGTGTACTGGACGTACGGGATCCGGCACTCGAAGCTCAACCGGCCGCAGGGGAGCGCCAGTTGAACCCCCTCGACCCCCTGGCTCCTCTGGTCCCGCTCGATCCGCTCGCCACCGACGTCGTCGGACTCACCCGCGCTCTCGTCGACATCCCCTCCGAGAGCGGCGCGGAGGAGGTCATCGCCGACAGTGTCGAGGCAGCCCTGCGCGGCTGTCCCCACCTCGCGGTGGAGCGTGTCGGGAACTCGGTCGTGGCCCGTACGGAACTGGGCCGCGCCGAGCGGGTGATCATCGCTGGGCACCTCGACACCGTGCCCGCCGCGGACAACCTGCCCGCGCGCCTGGCGGGCGACCGCCTGTACGGGCTCGGCGCCTGCGACATGAAGGGCGGTGTGGCCGTCGCCCTGCGCCTGGCCGCCGCCGTCACCGAACCCGTGCGTGACGTGACGTACGTCTTCTACGAGTGCGAGGAGGTCGAGGGCGACCGCAACGGGCTCCAGAAGGTGGCCAGTTGCCGGCCCGAGCTTTTGGAGGCCGATCTCGCCGTCCTCATGGAGCCGTCCGACGCGGGCGTCGAGGCGGGCTGCCAGGGCGTGCTGACGGCGGACATCACCGTCCGCGGGGAACGGGCGCACACGGCCCGCGCGTGGCGGGGAGTGAACGCCGCCCACCGCGCCGCGCCCGTCCTCCAGCGGCTCGCCGACCACACGCCCGAGCGGGTCGTGATCGACGGCCTGGAGTACCGAGAGGGGCTCGGCGCCGTCGCCGTACGCGCCGGTGTCGCCGGGAACGTCGTGCCCGACGAGTGCGTGATCACCGTCAACTCCCGTTTCGCGCCGAGCCGTTCGGCCGAGGAGGCGGCGGCCTTCGTGCGGGGGCTCTTCCCCGAGCCGGAGTACGAGGTCGACGTCACCGAGGTCGTGCCGGGCGCCCTGCCGGGGCTCGGCCAGGAGGCGGTCGCCTCGCTGGTCGGCGTACTGGGGGCCGCGCCGCGCCCGAAGCTGGGCTGGACCGACGTCGCCCGCTTCGCCTCGCTCGGCACGCCCGCGCTCAACTACGGCCCCGGGGACCCGGTGTTGGCGCACACGGCCGGGGAGTACGTGCCGCTCGCGCAGCTGCGGGAGTGCGAGGAGAGGCTCAGGGGCTGGCTGGCCGGCGTGCCTGCGAAGCCCCGCCCTCCGGTCACGCCCTGAGCCCGGCCAGAGTCCTCAACTGCAGCCACAGCACCAGCCGTTCGTCGGGATCGTCCAGGTCGATCCCGACGTGCAGCCGGGCCTGCCGCAGCCGGTAGCGGCAGGTGTTGGGGTGCACGGCGAGCAGTTTCGCCGCCCCCGCCATGTCGCAGCCGGCGTCGAACCAGCAGATGAGCGTACGGGCGTAGTCGGTGCCGTGCTCGGCGTCGTACGCCAGCACGCGCCGCCACGAGCCCGCCGACAACTCCCGCCGCTCGCCGAGGAGTTCGGTGAGCCTGAGCAGGGTGACCCGCGCACGCACCTCGTCGGCCGCCGCGACCGGGAGCTCCGGGCCGAGTACGCGCAGCACCAGGTCCGCGTCGTCCCGGGACGCCGTGACGTCCGCGAGCCCCGGCACGACCTCCCCGAGCCCGGCCCGCACCGGAACCCGCAGCGCCTGCCCGGCCCGCGCCACGATGTCCTCGGCCAGCCGACGATGGCGGGCCCCGCCCCGCTCGCCCACAGCGGGCAGCAGCGCGTACACGACCCCGTCCATCAGCACGCACGCGTGCCGCCCGTACCGCGCCTCGCACTGCAGCCGTACGAGGTCCAGGAGCCGCAGCGAGGTCCGCTCGCTGTCGTGCGCGGGCGTTCCGGAGCCGAGCACGAACGCCGCCACGCGCACCGGGCCCTCGCCGAGTCCCAGGCGGGGGGCGGCGGTCGCGGTCTCCGCCGTACCGTCGAGGAGCCGCCGCAGCAGCTCACCGTCCTGATGCCGGGCCAGTTCCTGAGCGGCCCGCGCCCGCAACAGCAGCAGCGCCGCCGTGGACGCCCCCTGCGCGAGCGCCCGTTCGGCGTCCTCCGCCGGCGAACCGTCGTCCACGACCCACAGCGACCCGAGCGTCTCGCCCCCGGCGCGCACGGCGACCGCGAGGCGGGGCAGGTTCCCCTCGCCCAGCGCGGGCAGCCGCACCACGCCCCGCGCCGCGAACAGCACCCGGTACTGCTCCGAGTTGGCTGGGCTGCCCGGCACCTGGAGGCCCAGGATGCCCTGGCGGCGGTCCTCGTCGACCACCTGTCCCGGGATGGTCGAGTAGGCGAGGATCCGCTGGCGCGGGTCCTCGACCGCGGTGGCACCGCCGACCGCCGCGGCGACGGCGTCCGCGAGGGCGAAGAGGTCCCCGAGTCCGTTCCCGGCGGGGGAGGGGCCGGCGCCGATCGCCGACGCCAGCAGCAGATGGGCGTGGTGCCAGGCCGCGTCCTCGTCGACGGAGAGCAGGGCCACGCCCGCGGCCTCCGCCTCGGCGACGGGGCCGCCCGGGCCGCGTACGACGAGACCGGTCATCCCCGCCTCCGCCGCGGCGCGGGCCAGCGGTCCGGCCGCCGCGGCCCGCACGCCGACCGCGAGCAGCAGCGCCCCGGGCGCGTGCGGCAGCGGCGCGTGGGCGTCGTACAGCAGCGCCTCGGTGACGGGTGCGGTGAGTCCGGCGGGCGCGGTGTGCAGGCGTACGGAGGGGCCGCCGATGACGTCCAGCAGGTCGCCGAGGGTGCAGGCGTCCATCGGGAGTCCCTTCCGTCGTGGCCCGGCCGAGCCGAGGGCCCGTGGTGGGCCCCTGGTGGCCATTGGTGGGCTTGGCCGATCTCACCAGGAACGTACGTGAGCGTTGTCTGCTTGCACAACGTGGGCGGCGGGGTGGGCTCCGAGACTCGTTCCCATGACAGAGGTCAGCATCCGCACGGTCCACGACGTCACCGGCCTCGCCGCCGTGACCGACTTCCTCAGCGACGTCTGGCAGACCCCGCGCAGCACCCCGCCGTACCCGGCCGAGGTGCTGCACAGCCTCGTCCACGCGGGCGGCGCGGTGCACGCCGCGTACGACGGGAGCCGGCTGGCCGGAGCCTCCGTCGCCGTCTTCGGGCCGCCCGGACACCGGGACACGTACTCCCTGGTCGCCGCCGCCGACCCCGGGATCGGCCACGCGGTGAAGCAGGCCCAGCGCGCCTGGGCCCTGGAGCGCGGCGCCCGCACCATGCGCTGGACCTTCGACCCGCTCGTCGGCCGCAACGCCCGCTTCAACCTGGTCAAGCTGGGCGCGGTCGGCACGGAGTACCTGGTCGACTTCTACGGGCCGATGGCCGACGGCGTGAACGACGGCGACGAGAGCGACCGGCTGACCGTGACCTGGGACCTGGCGCGGCCCCGCCCCACCGCGCGGGAGGCGGACCGCCCCGCCCCGCCGGAGGAGGACCGGGCCGCCGCCCCCGTCACCCGCCGCGCTCCCGACGGCGATCCCCTCGCCCGTCGTGACCCGGCCGGCCGCCGCATCTGGTGCCGCGTGCCCGAGGACGTCGTCAAGCTCCGTGCCACCGACCCTGTACTCGCCCTGCGCTGGCGCCACGCCGTCCGCGAGGTCTTCACGGAGGCCTTCGCCGAGGGCTGCACGGCCACGGCGATGTCCCGCGACGGCTGGTACACGCTGACCCGCACCTCCGAAGAAGCCTCCGATGAAGCCGCCGAAGGGCTCGCGCCCGAAGAACCCGCGGTCGAGGAACTCCCCGCCGAGGAAGGCACCCCCGCATGAAGCTGGAACGCGTGGAGATCGTCCACATCGCGCTGCCCCTCGTCACCCCGTTCCGTACGTCCTTCGGGACCATGACGACGAAGGACACCTTCCTCCTCCACGTCGTCACGGACGCGGCCGAGGGCTGGTCGGAGTTCGCCGCCGACCCCGAGCCGCTCTACTGCTCGGAGTTCGTGGCGGGCGCCGAGATCGTGCTCCGCGACTTCCTGCTGCCCCGCGTCGCCGCCCTCCCGGACCTGACCGCGGCGGCTCTCGCCCCCGCGATGGCGAAGATCAAGGGCCACGAGCTGGCGAAGGCGGCACTGGAGACGGCCGTCCTGGACGCCGAGCTGCGCGCGTACGGGATGCCGCTCGCGACCTATCTGGGTGCCGTGCGCGACCGGGTGCCGGCCGGTGTCTCGGTCGGCATCAAGGAGTCCCTCGGGGAGTTGCTGGACGACGTCGAGCGCTACCTTGACGAGGGCTACGTACGCATCAAGCTGAAGATCGAACCCGGCTGGGACCTGGCCCCCGTACGAGCCGTGCGGGAGCGGTTCGGGGACCTGCTTCCCCTCCAGGTCGACGCCAACACCGCCTACACGCTCGCGGACGCCGAACACCTGGGCCGGCTCGACGAGTTCGGGCTGCTGCTCATCGAGGAGCCCCTGGAGGAGAACAACCTCCACGCCCACGCCCGGCTCCAGCGGCGGATCACCACCCCCGTCTGCCTCGACGAGTCCCTGCACAGCGCCCGCGACACGGCGTCCGCGATCGCGATGGACGCGTGCCGGGTCGTCAACGTGAAGCCCGCCCGGGTGGGCGGCTATCTGGAGGCCCGCCGCGTCCACGACGTCGCCCACGCGCACGGCGTCCCCGTCTGGTGCGGCGGCATGCTGGAGACGGGAATCGGCCGCGCCCCGAACCTGGCGCTGGCCGCCCTCCCTGGTTTCACCCTCCCCGGAGACACCTCGGCGTCCAGCCGCTACTTCGCTCAGGACATCACCGAGCCGTTCGTGCTGGAGGACGGTCAGCTACGGGTACCGCGTACGCCGGGCATCGGGACCGAGCCGCTGCCGGACGCCCTGCGCCGCTTCACCACGGCTCGCAGGGTGCTGCACGGGCGCTGACCGGGGGCAGAGGCTGGGGATCGGGGCCGGCGGCCCCCGGTGCCGACCGGGCCCCGGCCGGAATTCGCCCTCGCGTTAGATTGATCCTGTGCTCTCTCGCCTCACGCGCCCCCGGGCCGTCGCCGTCTGCGCCCTTCCCGTCGTGGCCCTGCTCGCCACGGCGGTGTTCGCGCCGTTGCCCTTCTCGGTGGCCCAGCCCGGGATGACGGCGAACGTCCTCGGTAAGAACAAGGGTGAGCCGGTCATCACGGTCACCGGCGCTGACACCCACAGGACGCGCGGCCAGCTGCGGATGACGACCATCGAGGCGACGGGCCCCGACCAGGACGTGAGCCTGAGTGACGTGCTCGACGGCTGGTTCCGTACGGACCAGGCGATCATGCCGCGCGACTCCGTGTACCCGAGCGGCGACAGCGTGAAGGAGATCGAGGAGCACAACGCCGACGAGATGAGGAAGTCCCAGGACACCGCCACCGAGGCCGCCCTGAACCACCTCGGCGAGCAGTCGGACGACATCGAGGTCACCCTCAGGCTCGCCGACGTCGGCGGGCCCAGCGCCGGGCTCCTCTTCTCCCTCGGCATCGTCGACAAGCTGGACGGCGACGGCAGCGGCGGCGACCTCACGGGCGGCCGGGTCATCGCCGGCACCGGGACGATCGACGCCGACGGGAAGGTCGGCCCGGTCGGCGGCGTCGCCCTCAAGACACAGGCCGCCCGCCGCGACGGCGCCACGGTCTTCCTGGTCCCGAAGGCGGAGTGCTCTGACGCGAAGTCGGACCTCCCGAAGGGGCTCCGCCTCATCCCGGTGACCACTCTGAAGGGCGCGATCACCGCCCTGGTGGCCCTGGAGAAGGGGCAGGGCTCGGTTCCGAGCTGCTAGCGGAACCGCCCCCCCGCCGGAGAGTCATCGCTCAGCCCTCCTTCACGAACCCCTCGTCCTTCATCCAGTCCAGCGCGACCGCGTGCGGGTCCTCCCCGTCCACGTCCACCCGCGCGTTCAACTCCTGTGCCACGTCGTTGTCCAGGCGTTTCGTGATCGGGTCGAGGACGGTCGCGATCGCCGGATACTTCTTCAGCGCCTTGGAGTTGATCTCCGGAGCCACGTTGTAGTTGGGGAAGAACTTCTTGTCGTCCGCCATCACCACCAGGTTCATCGACTTGATGCGCCCGTCGGTGGTGAAGACCTCCCCGTACGTGCAACTCCCCTTCGCCACCTGGGTGTAGATGATCCCGGTGTCCATCTGTGTGACGTTCCCGGCGGGCAGTTTCATGCCGTACGCCTTCTCCATGCCCGGTAGTCCGTCGGCCCGGTTGGCGAACTCGCTCTCCACGCAGAGCGTGACCGCCTTCGGGTCGGACTTCGACAGCGCGGCCACGTCGGAGAGGGTCTTCGTGCCGTACCTCTTGAAGTTGGCCTGGTTCATGGCGAGGGCGTAGGTGTTGTTCAGCGCCGACGGGGGCAGCCAGGTCAGCCCGTTCTTCAGGTCGGCCTCGCGCACGGCCTCCCACTGCCTGCGCGGGTCGGTGATGGGCTCGCTGTTGCCCTGGTTCGTGATCCAGGCGGTGCCCGTGTACTCGTACATGCCGTCCGCGTCCCCGCTCTTGACGGCCTCGCGGGCGCCGATGGAGCCCTGGATGCCCGTGCGGTCCAGTACGTCCGCGCCGGCCGCCTGGAAGGCGATGCCCATGATCGCGCCGAGGATCAGCTGCTCGGTGAACTCCTTGGACGTCACGGTGAGATCGGCGCCCTTGAGCGGCTGCCCCTGCCCGATCGAGCCGGGCTCCACGTCGTCGACCATGGGCGAGCCGCTGGTCAGTCCGCACCCGGCCGAGGCCGCCAGCAGCGCCCCGGCGGCCACCAGACCCGTACGCCGTCTCATGTCCCCGCCTCCAACCCGCGCGGGCTGAGCAGCAGTTCGGCCAGCGAGGCCAGCCAGTCCACCAGCAGCGCGAGGGCCACGGTCAGGATCGAGCCGAGCACCAGGACCGGCATCCGCTGGTTGGTGATCCCGGTCGTGATCAGTACGCCGAGACCGCCGCCCCCGCCGAAGGTGGCGAGGGTCGACGTGCCCACGTTCAGGACGAGCGCGGTACGGACACCGGCGAGGATCAGCGGTACGGCGAGGGGCAGTTCGACACGGGCCAGCACTCCCGCGGGCGACATTCCGATGCCCCGGGCGGCCTCAAGGAGCGTCGGGTCGTTCGCCTTGAGCCCGGCGATCGTGTTCGACAGGACGGGCAGGACGGCGTACGCGATGATGCCGATCAGTGCCGCCCGCTGCCCGATGCCCAGCCAGATCACGAGCAGCGCGAGCAGGCCGATGGCAGGGGTCGCCTGCCCCATGTTGGCGACGGACATGGCGACCGGGGTCGCCTGCCGGAATGCCTTGCGGGTCAGCAGGATGCCCAGCGGAATCGCGATGATCAGCACGAAGAACGTGGAGATCACGGTCAGTTCGATGCTCTGCCGCAGCGCCTTCCACACCTGGCCGCCCGACAGCGCGTTCTCCGAGAGCGGGTCCAGCTCCGCCTGCCGGAACCAGAGCCAGGTGGTGAGCAGCAGGACGGTGAGCACGGCGGGCAGCAGGGTCAGCTTCTGCCAGGTCAGCCGAGACGCACGGGACCCGTCGGGCGGGGGAGCCGCCGCCTCCCCGAATTCTGCGTCCGGCCCGGAGTCCGTCCCGGGGACCTCGCCGTCGGGGTCCGCCTCGGTGTCGTGGCCGGTCTCCGGGGCCCTCACGCCTTCGCCTCCCCGCCGGCACCACCGATGCCCTCCTGCGCGTGATGGGTCTGCTCGGCGCGGGTCTCCTCCAGTTCGTGCTGGTGCTCCATCGCGTCGAGCCGGTCGGCCTCCAGCAGTTCGTGCACGGAGTTCATCAGCGTCTCCATGTCCACCACGCCGGTGTACTCCCCGCGCCGCCCCGTCACCACGACCCGCCCCGCGTTGTCGATGAGCACGGCCTCCAGCGCGTCCCGCAGCGTCGCGTCCCGGGTCACCGTGTCGTGCACCAGCGTGCCCGCGCGGGCCAGCGAGCCCTTGGCCCGCATCAGGTCCCCGCGCCGCAGCCACTTGTAGGGCCGCCCGCGCCGGTCGAGCAGCAGGATCTCGTTCGTACCGCTCGACCTCAGCTTGTTGAAGATCTCCTGGAGCGGATCGTCGACGGTCACCGTCGGATAGCCGGTGATCTCCACATCCCGTACGCGCGACAGGTTGAGCCGCTTCAACGCGGCCCCGGCGCCCACGAACCCGGACACGAAGTCGTCGGCGGGGTTGGTGAGGATCGCCTCCGGGGTGTCGAACTGGGCGATGTGCGACCGCTCCCGCAGCACGGCGATCCGGTCGCCCAGCTTGATCGCCTCGTCGAAGTCGTGGGTGACGAAGACGATGGTCTTGTGCAGCTCGTGCTGAAGCCGGATCAACTCGTCCTGGAGGTGGTCACGGGTGATGGGGTCCACGGCCCCGAAGGGCTCGTCCATCAGCAGCACGGGCGGATCGGCGGCCAACGCCCGTGCCACGCCCACCCGTTGCTGCTGCCCGCCGGACAACTGCCGCGGATAGCGCCCGTGGAACTCGCCCGGGTCGAGACCGACCAGGTCCAGCATCTCCTCGACGCGGGCGTTGATCCGCGCCTTCGGCCACCCCACCATCCTCGGTACGAGGGCGATGTTCTGAGCGACCGTCATGTGCGGGAAGAGCCCCGAGGCCTGGATCGCGTACCCGATCTTGCGGCGCAGCTTCACGGGGTCCATGTGGGTGACGTCCTCGCCACCGATCCTGATCCGGCCGCCTGTGGGCTCGATCAGCCGGTTGATCATCTTCAGGGTGGTGGACTTCCCGCACCCCGAGGGGCCTACGAAGACGACGAGTTCACCGGCGTTGATCTCCATGTTGACGCTGTCCACGGCGGGGTCGGGGCTCCCCGCGTACTGCTTGGTGAGGTTCTCCAGCTCGATGGTGGCGCCGGTGGTGGCGTTGGCCCCGGTCGTCGTGGCGGTCGCGGTGGTCGACGTGGTGGCGGTGCCGGTGGTCGGCTCAGGCACGGATCCCCCTGGGAATGGTCAGCCGCCCGATGAGGACGTACGCGGCGTCGAACAGCAGGGCCAGGACGATGATCCCGAGCGTGCCCGCGAGCACCTGGTTGAGCGCGTTCTTGCTGCCCAGGGAGGCGATGCCGCGGAAGATCTCGTTGCCGAGCCCCGGTCCCGAGGCATAGGCGGCGATCGCGGCGATCCCCATCAGCATCTGGGTGGAGACCCGGATCCCGGTCAGGATCGGCGGCCAGGCGAGCGGCAGTTCGACCCGCAGGAGCCGGGCGAGCCGCGACATCCCGATGCCGGTGGCCGCGTCGACGAGCGAGGGATCGACCCCGCGCAGCCCCACGATCGAGTTGCGCACGATCGGCAGCAGTCCGTACAGGGTCAGCGCGATCACCGTGGGCGGCACCCCCAGCCCCACGATCGGGATGAGCAGACCGATCATGGCGAGCGAGGGGATGGTCAGCAGGGTCGCCGTCGTGGTCGTGGCCAGGTTCCCGCCCCACTCGCTCCGGTAGGTGGCGACACCGACCACCACGCCGATCACCGTGGCGACGACCATGCACTGGAAGACGGCGCTGGCGTGTTGATAGGCGTCGGCGAGGAGCTGCTGATGGCGACTGCCCAGGTACTCCCAGAAGCTCACCCGCTTTTCACCCCTGTCGCCTCAGTCGGCACTCTCGGTCGTCACTGTCGCCTCAGTCGTCGTCCTCCGCGGCCTGCTCCACCAGCGGGATGATCCGCAGCGGTACGGGGTTCTCCATGACGATCGCCGTGGAGGCCCGGACGATGCCATCAAAACCGACAACCCGGTCGATCACCCGCTGAAGATCGGCGTTGGACCGCGCCACGAGCCGGCACAGCATGTCCCCGCCGCCCGTCGTCGTGTGCAGCTCCAGCACCTCGGGCACGGTCGCCAAGTGCGCCCGTACGTCCGTGCCTTGGCCCTGCCGGATCTGCAGCGTCGCGAAGGCGGTGACGGGATAGCCGAGTGCCGCGGGATCCACCTGCGGCCCGAACCCCCGGATGACTCCATTCGACTGAAGCCGGTCGAGCCGCGCCTGCACGGTCCCGCGCGCGACCCCGAGCCGCCGGGACATCTCCAGCACACCGATCCGCGGCTCCCGCGCGAGCAGCACCAGCAGCCGCCCGTCCAGATGATCGATCGCCATGCAGGCCTCCCGAGGTGGTCATCCTGTACACAAAGCCCGACCAGACAGGCATTTCACTGAACATATTGCCCAGTAGATCCGCAAACTATTGCGCACCTTGCCGAAGGGAGAGAGCCTGCGGCCATGACTCAGACCACTCACCACACCCCCGAGACCGCGCGGCAGGCAGACCCCTTCCCGGTCAAGGGAATGGACGCGGTCGTCTTCGCCGTGGGCAACGCCAAGCAGGCGGCGCACTACTACTCCACCGCCTTCGGCATGAAGCTGGTCGCCTACTCCGGACCGGAGAACGGCAGCCGCGAGACCGCGAGCTACGTCATGGAGAACGGCTCCGCCCGCTTCGTCCTCACCTCCGTCATCAAGGCAGCCACCCCCTGGGGCCACTTCCTCGCCGAACACGTGGCGGAGCACGGTGACGGCGTGGTCGACCTCGCCATCGAGGTCCCGGACGCCCGCGCCGCGTACGCCTACGCCGTCGAGCACGGCGCCCGTCCGGTTACCGAGCCCTACGAGCTGAAGGACGAGCACGGCACTGTCGTACTCGCCGCCATCGCCACCTACGGCACGACCCGCCACACCCTGGTCGAGCGCACGGGCTACGACGGCCCCTACCTCCCCGGGTTCACGGCCGCGGACCCGATCGTCGAGCCGCCCGCCCACCGCACCTTCCAGGCCATCGACCACTGCGTCGGCAACGTGGAACTCGGCCGCATGAACGAGTGGGTGGCCTTCTACAACAAGGTCATGGGCTTCACGAACATGAAGGAGTTCGTGGGCGACGACATCGCCACCGAGTACAGCGCCCTGATGTCGAAGGTCGTCGCCGACGGCACGCTCAAGGTCAAGTTCCCGATCAACGAGCCCGCCATCGCCAAGAAGAAGTCCCAGATCGACGAGTACCTGGAGTTCTACGGCGGCGCCGGCGTCCAGCACATCGCGCTCAACACGAACGACATCGTGGAGACCGTACGGACCATGCGCGCGGCCGGCGTCCGGTTCCTCGACACCCCGGACTCCTACTACGACACCCTCGGCGAGTGGGCCGGCGACACCCGCGTCCCCGTCGACACCCTGCGCGAACTGAAGATCCTGGCCGACCGCGACGAGGACGGCTACCTGCTCCAGATCTTCACCAAGCCGGTCCAGGACCGCCCGACGGTCTTCTTCGAGATCATCGAGCGCCATGGCTCGATGGGCTTCGGCAAGGGCAACTTCAAGGCCCTCTTCCAGGCGATCGAGAGGGAGCAGGAGAAGCGCGGCAACCTGTAAGCGCCGCGACCTGTAAGTGCCGTAACCCGCAGGGCCGTTGGGGGCGCTGTCACACCGAGCCACACCGACTCACACCGAACCCAGTGCCCCCAACGCCTCCTTCGCCACCGGAACACCCAGCGGCGAGAAGTACGGATTGACCCGCAGCGCCTCCTCAAGATGGCGGCGCGCGGGTCCCTCCAGCTTCAACTGCCGCTCGATCATGCCCCGGTGGTACGCGTGGGGCGCGCTGCGGACCGCGCCCACGTGCTGCCTGTCCGTGGCCTTCGTGGCGAAGACGAGCGCGTCCTGGTGCTGCCCGGCGCGATGCAGCGCCCACCCCAGCGCGTCCGCGACCGCCGCGGAGGGATGCCGCTCCCACTCCTCCCGCAGCAGCCGGACGGCGGCCTCCGGGTCACCGTGGTCCGCCTCGAAGAGACCCGCCACGAGAGCGGAGTTCACCCCGCCGGCGGCGCCCTCCCGCACCCGCGTCCGCACCACGTCGTACTCGGCCCGCGCCTCGCCGCCCATCCCCAGCGACTCGTACAACTCGCCCAGCTCCCAGGCGTACTGGGGCAGCGCCCGCTTCTCCGACGCGGCCCGGTACGCGCTCACGGCCTCCGGGGTCCGTCCCAGCGCGGCCAGCGCGCGGCCCTGCCCGGCGAGCGCGGCGTGCCCGTCGGGATCGGCCCGCACAGCGGCCTCGAAGGCGCGCAGCGACTCGGCGGGCTCCCCGCGTTCCCAGGCCAACTCCCCGGCCCCGACGAGACAGTCCGCCCGTTCGGCCGGAGCGGAGGCGAGCGCCACCGCGTCCCAGAGCGCGGCGGCGGCGTCCTCGCGCTGCCCCTGGTCCCGGTACACGAGGGCCGCCCGCGTCAGCACCCGCGCCCTCGGCGCCGCCGCCCCCTTCGGCAGCCGGACGAGCCTGGCCAGCGCCTTGTCCGCGGCCTTGAACTCGCCGAGCCCCCGGTACGCGTCGATCAGCGCCGGATAGGCCGTCCACCGCTTCGGCGAGGCCGCCACCGAGGCCTCGCCCCACTTCCGCGCGGCCCGGAAGTCGTGCCGGTCATTGGCGAGCGCGGCCAGCCCGTCGAACGCCTCCACGTTCTTCTTCGGCTTCGCCCGCAACGACGTACGCAACGCCTTCTCGGCCTTCGGGTAGAACCGCGCGTCGCCGGTCCGCTCACCCCGCTCCGCGTACGCCGCGCCGAGCACCGCCCACGACCGCACATCACCCGGATGGGCCCGCAGATGCGCCTCGCGGTCCCCGATCAGCGCGACCAGATCGGGCAGCGAGGCGGGCGTCCCGGCCCCGACGGCGGTCTCGGCCCGAGCCACCGGACCGGGCGCGGGCGACGGCCCGCCGCGCCCAGGGGGCGCCACCATCAGCACCCCGCCCAGCACGGCACACCCCACGACGGCACATCCCACGACGACACCGGCGAGCGTCCGCCTCTTGGCCGAACCGCCCGCCGAGCCATCCGCCGGACGGCCCACCGAACCACCCGCCGGGTCACCCCCCGGACCGCCCGCCGAACCCGAGGCCAGCTCTTTTCCCATGCCGCTCTCCATGCGGCTCACTGTGCGCCAATACGAAGAGCACACCCGGCCACCACCCCGGCGCGGAAAGCCCCTCGCGGGCGGGGTTCACACCGATGGCCCCGAGTGCGACGCTGTGATCATGAGCCGTATCGAAGCCCGTCCCGATGAAGACACCGTGGCGCCGGGCAGCCTCGCCGAGCGTCTCCTCGCGGGTCTGCCGGCCGAGGCGGTCCTCACCGACCCGGACGTCACCAGCTCGTACGCCAACGACATGGCCAGCTTCTGCGAGGCCGGCACCCCCGCCGTCGTGGTGCTGCCGCGCACCGTCGAGCAGGTCCAGCACGTCATGCGCGTCGCCACCGAACTGCGGATCCCGGTGGTCCCGCAGGGCGCCCGTACGGGTCTGTCGGGCGCCGCCAACGCCTCCGAGGGCTGCATCGTGCTGTCCCTCGTCAAGATGGACCGGATCCTGGAGATCAGCCCCGTCGACCGCATCGCGGTGGTCGAGCCGGGCGTCATCAACGCCACGCTCTCCCGCGCCGTCAACGAACACGGCCTCTACTACCCGCCGGACCCCTCCAGCTGGGAGATGTGCACGATCGGCGGCAACATCGGCACGGCGTCCGGCGGCCTGTGCTGTGTGAAGTACGGGGTGACGGCCGAGTACGTCCTCGGGCTGGACGTGGTCCTCGCCGACGGGCGCCTGATGTCCACCGGCCGCCGTACGGCGAAGGGCGTCGCCGGCTACGACCTCACCCGCCTCTTCGTCGGCTCCGAGGGCTCGCTCGGCATCGTCGTACGGGCCACTCTCGCCCTCAGGCCGCAGCCGCCCCAACAGCTGGTGCTGGCCGCCGAGTTCGCCTCCGCGGCGGCCGCCTGCGACGCGGTCTGCCGGATCATGGAGGGCGGCCATGTGCCGTCGCTCCTCGAACTGATGGACCGTACGACGGTGAAGGCCGTCAACGACATGGCGAACATGGGCCTGCCGGAGTCCACCGAGGCCCTGCTCCTCGCCGCCTTCGACACCCTCGACCCTGCCGCCGACCTGACGGCCGTGGGCGCGCTCTGCGAGGCGGCCGGCGCCACCCAGGTCGTACCGGCGGACGACGCGGCCGAGTCCGAACTGCTGCTCCAGGCACGCCGGTTGTCCCTCACCGGGCTCGAAGCGGTCAAGGGCACGACGATGATCGACGACGTGTGCGTACCGCGCTCGAAGCTCGCCGAGATGCTCGAAGGGGTCGACCGGATCGCCGAGAAGTACCAGTTGACCATCGGGGTCGTCGCACACGCCGGCGACGGCAACACCCACCCGACCGTCTGCTTCGACGCGGGCGACCCCGACGAGTCCCGGCGTGCCCGCGAGTCCTTCGACGAGATCATGGCCCTCGGCCTGGAACTCGGCGGCACGATCACCGGCGAGCACGGCGTGGGCGTCCTCAAGAAGGAGTGGCTGGCGCGCGAGATCGGTCCGGTGGGCGTGGAGATGCAACGGGCGATCAAGACGGCGTTCGACCCGCTCGGCATCCTCAACCCGGGCAAGCTCTTCTGAGACCCGGAAAACTCTTCTGACCCACCTCCTCCGTGTCTCGCTCCTCTCCCTCTCACCCGCCTCCCTCTCCCCCTCCTCCGTCTCACTCCCCGTCCTTGGACTCGTCCGAGGGCCAGGGGTCGCGCAGCCAGAGGTCGTCGGCCGGGGTGGGCGCGAGCAGCTCGGCGAGGCCGTCGTCGATACCGAGCTGCTCGGCCTCGGCGCCCGGGGGCACGGCCCGCAGGGTCCGCTCAAGCCAGGCCGACACCTGCGCGGCGGGCGCTTCGAGCAGCGCGTCCCCGTCGGGTGAACTCAGCGCCATCAGGACCACGCTCCGCCCGGCGACCTTCGTCGGCCACACCCGCACATCCCCGTGCCCGCACGGCCGGAACACCCCCTCCACGAGCAGCTCGCGCGCGAACGTCCAGTTCACGGGGTGGTCCGAGCCGATGTGGAAGGCGATGTGGACGGCGTACGGATCGTCGGTGCGGTAGCTCAGCCGGGCCGGGACCGGGATGCTGCGCTCGGGGGACAGGACCAGTTTCAGTTCGAGCTCGCGCTCCACCACGGTGTACATGTCGTGCGTTTCCTCTCGTCCGGGGGCCCGGTGAGCGGGCCCGTACGAGTTGAGAGGGCACGGGCCGCGAAGCATTACGCGGGTTCGCGGAACTTTTTCCGAAGCCGCCCACACCCGACCGGAAGCGGCCGGAAAACGTGGCGGAACCTTGCTCGAAGGGGGTAGGTACGCCAGGAGCGGCACTGGTGCTCGCGCCGGTCTGATAGATGTGGACGCTCAACACGACCCCCGAGCAGATACGGGACGACGGACATGAGCGCCCCAACCCCGGCCCCCGGCGACGACAGGCCCCGCGAAGGGTATTACCCGGACCCTTCCATTCCCGGATATGTCCGGTACTGGAACGGTGCCTCGTGGGTGCCGGGCACCAGCCGGCCGGCGCCGTCCGGCGGCGAGCCGCTCTCGTCGCCCGCGGACGAGCGGTCCGTGCCCGCCTCCACGGAGGAGACGGGCCCGCACTTCTTCGACGAGGACCCGCCGGCCGCGAGCCCGTCGCCCGCCGACGCCCAGCACGGCAGCCGGCCCGAGCCCGCGACCGCGTGGGGCGCCGACCGCTCACGGCAGACCGGCTTCGGCGGCGACCCGGACCGCCGGATCCGCTGGGGCAAGCCCGATCCCCGCGTTCCCACCGAGCAGTCGGCCGAGTCCGCCGGGCCCGCTCTGCCGTCCCAGCCCGACGGCAGGTCGGACCACACGGACGGCATGGCCACGTTCCACTCGCCCGAGTCCGAGTCCCAGCCCGGTGCCGCTGCCGGGTCCGACGGGGGCTCAGGGGGCCTCAAGCCGCCGGGCTCCGGCGGCTCGGTGGTGTTCCGCAGGCCCACCGGACCGGTGCGGCCCACCGGAGCGGCGGGCTCCGCCGGACCCGGGGGCGCCGGGGGAGCGGGCGCGGCCGGAGCCATGGGCGCGGGGCGCGCGCATGTCTCGGGCGCCGACCGTTCGGGTGGTGTCCCCGGCTCCCGCGAACCTCTCGCCTCCGAGGGCACGATGACCTTCAGGGCCGTACCGCGCGGGGGACAGCAGGGACAGCAGCGCGGGGCGCAGCCTGCAGCGGCCCAGCCCTCCGCCTCCCAGTCCGCGGCGGCCCAGGCAGCCGCGGCCCAGGCACAGGCGGGCCCCGTCCAGGCGGCCCCCCAGGGCCCCGCAGTCACCTCCCCGGCCGCCCCCGCGACCCCGCAGCAGCCCACCCCCGGAACCCCTCCGCAGTCCGGCTCCGGTGCCCCCATGGCCGCGGGTGTCGGCGGTGGGCAGCCCTCCTGGGCCCAGCAGGTGCACCGCCTGGCCGGGCCGGACGAGGACCAGCCCGTCGTGCCGTGGAAGCCGGTGCGGGAGGACCCGTTCCAGGCGGTGGCCCGCTCGCAGGCGAACGCGCGCCCGGCGGGACTCGGCAAGCGCTTCGCGGCCAGGCTCGTGGACACGCTCGTGCTGGCCGCCGTCACCGGCGCGGCCGCCGTTCCGCTGGGCACCAGGGCCCTCGACCACGTCAACGAGAAGATCGACGCGGCCAAGCTGTCGGGTGAGACCGTCACGGTCTGGCTGCTTGACGGCACCACCGCGGTCTACCTCGGCATCATCCTCGCCGTACTGCTCCTCTTCGGTGTCCTCTACGAGGCGCTGCCCACCGCCAAGTGGGGCCGCACCCTGGGCAAGAAGCTGTGCGGCCTCCAGGTGCGGGACATCGAGGGCGGCGACCCGCCGTCGTTCGGTCTGGCGCTGCGCCGCTGGCTCGTCTACAGCGTTCCCGGCCTCCTCGCCATCGGTGTCGTGGGTGTCCTGTGGGGCGCGTTCGACCGCCCGTGGCGCCAGTGCTGGCACGACAAGGCGGCCCACACGTTCGTCGCGGGCTGACCGGTCCCCCGGACGGCCGCCCCCCATTGCGCAGTCGGAGGGTTCGCGGTCGACTCGGGACATGACGACCGAGCCGCCGCCCCCGCCGGATGACGATCCGTTCAAGAAGAAGCCGGACGATGGCTCGTCCGGACAGCAGCCGACGCCACCCGGCGAGGGCCCGCCGTTCGACCCCTCGTACGGCAACGAGCCTCCGCCGGGCACCGGTTCCCCGTACGGCGCCACTCCGCCGCCCCCGCCCTACGGCGGCGGTGATCCGTACGGCAGCGGTGGTGGTGACCCTTACGGCGGCGGTCCGTACGGCAACGACCCGCTGGCCGGGATGCCTCCGCTGGCCGACAGCGGCAAGCGGACGCTCGCGCGGATCATCGACATGATCCTCGTCGTCATCGTGGTGTGGCTGGTGACGTGGGCCTTCAACGTCAACGAGTACGACGTGGACACGGACAGGATCGACTACGGCAGGTCGTTCGGCCAGGCGCTGGTCGCCGCGGTGCTCTACGTCGGCTACGACACCGTCATGACCGCCAGGGCGGGGCAGACCCTCGGCAAGAAGTGGCTGCACCTGCGGGTGGCGAACCTCGACAACGGCGCCACGCCCTCCGTGCAGACCTCGCTGGTCCGCGCACTGGTCCTGTGGCTGCCGTTCGCCTTCTGCTGCGCGTGCATCTGGACCGCGATCTCGGGCGGCTGGAGCTTCTTCGACAAGCCCTACAAGCAGGGCCTGCACGACAAGGCGGCCAAGACGGTGGTGGTCAGCACGGGCTGAGTTCCACAGGAGTCAGCACGGGCTGAGTCCACAGGCGGCACAGACGACCGGCGGGTCCGTGGTCAACGGGCCCGCCGGTTCGCGTACTGGTTCCGGGCGTTCTGGTTGGGCTCAGGCGCGCTCGCGGACCGGCTCGGGTGCGCCGGCGGCCGCGACGGTCTCGCGCCGCACCGGGAAACGGCGTTCCGTGACGGTGGTGGTCGCGGGCCGGGCAACGGCCGCCGCCGGCGCGGCGGGCTTCGGTACCGGAACCGTCATGGCCACGAGGAGGCCGAGCACCAGGGCGGAGAGCGCGATCACCACGACTCCCAGGCCCGAACTCGTCTGTGACAGCAGCAGCATGGCGAGCGTGGAGAAGATCACGGTGCAGGAACCGTAGGCGAGCTGTGCGGCGGTCGGACGAGGCATGGCTATTCCGATCCTCGGGGGGTGGGGGTCTCCCCCCGTGCCTCTCGCGATGGGGGAGGGTGCGGATAAGAATCTGGGGTTCGACAACGGTGTCCGGTTGGCAAACCACCGGAAATCCGGCGAGCCGCCAACCGACTCTAATCGGCTGTCTGCCCGAGTGGAACGAGCAGTAAGCGTGACCTAACCCACGGTGCCGGTGCACAGGGGGCGCACGGAGTCATGGCGTCCATCAAGTGGACGTTCGAACGCGCCCGTTGGGCGCTGCGCCGTTCTACTGTGAGCGGACGGATGCCGGTGCGCGGCGCACGACCGCCGGTGTATAGCCCACTTGACCTGTTCAAGTCAAGATCTGTCTTTTCTCCTGCAACTCCGATCGAATGTCGTCACTTGTGACGCGCATAGAGCGCGCGCGGACTCCATGACCTGGACACCCCTCCATTCCGCGCGCCCGGGCGCAGGGGAGGACTGCATCAAGTGACCAGCAGACCATGGACGTTCAGAGCAGCCGCGGTGGGTGTGTCGCTCGCAGCGGCCGCTGCCACGTTCTCGACCTTCGCGGTGGCGCAGGCCGCTGCCGGCGATCAGCCGGCCGCGGCGGCGGCCCGTCAGGATCCGGCCGCGAACCGGCAGGACCCGGCGCGCGCCGAGCACAACACCGATCGCGAGCACGACCTGAAGGGCCCGCTGACAGAGCGTCAGGAGGCCCAGCGCGAAGAGGCGCTCAAGCAGGTCATATCCGGCGACGCCACCGTCAAGAACCGCGGCGGCTCGCAGGTCGTGAAACTCCAGGACGGCAAGTACGTCGAGCTCGGCCGGGAGAAGACCGACCAGATCTTCACGATCCTCGTGGAGTTCGGCGACAGGACGGACCCCCGCTACGGCGGCACCCCGGGTCCCCTGCACAACCAGATAGCCGAGCCGGACCGTGCCGAGGACAACAGCACGGCCTGGCAGGCGGACTACAACAAGAAGCACTTCGAAGAGCTCTACTTCGGCACCGGCAAGGGTGTCGAGTCGATGAAGAAGTACTACGAGAAGCAGTCCTCGGGCCGCTACTCCATCGGCGGCGCGGTCTCCGACTGGGTCAAGGTGCCCTACAACGAGGCCCGTTACGGCTCCAACAAGTGCGACCCCGACACCTGCGCGTGGAACGCCGTCGCCGACGGCGTCACCGCCTGGGCCGACGCCCAGAAGGCGGCCGGCAAGTCCGACGCCGACATCAAGTCCGAGCTGGCTGCCTACGACAAGTGGGACCGCAACGACTTCGACGGCGACGGCGACTTCAACGAACCCGACGGCTACATCGACCACTTCCAGATCGTGCACGCCGGCGAGGACGAGTCCGCGGGCGGCGGCGCCCAGGGCGAGGACGCCATCTGGGCCCACCGCTGGTACGCGTTCGGCACGGACGCCGGCGCCACCGGCCCCACGGGCAACAAGATGGGCGGGGCGCAGATCGGCTCCTCCGGCATCTGGGTCGGCGACTACACCATCCAGCCGGAGAACGGCGGACTCGGCGTCTTCGCCCACGAGTACGGCCACGACCTCGGTCTGCCGGACCACTACGACACCACCAACACCGCCGAGAACTCCACGGGGTTCTGGACGCTGATGTCGTCCGGCTCCTGGCTCGGCGAGGGCAAGGGCACCATCGGTGACCTGCCCGGCGACATGACCGCCTGGGACAAACTCCAGCTGGGCTGGCTGAAGTACGACACGGCCAAGGCCGCGACGCGCTCCACCCACAAGCTGGGCGTGGCGGAGTACAACACCAAGAACGCCCAGGCGCTGGTGGTCGAACTGCCGGAGAAGGAGGTCACCAACCCGGTGGTCACCCCGGCTCAGGGTGCCACCCAGTGGTGGAGCGGCAGCGGTGACGACCTCAAGAACACGCTGACCCGTTCCGTCGACCTCACCGGCAAGTCCTCGGCCGCGCTGACCCTCGACGGCTGGTACGACATCGAGACCGACTTCGACTACCTCTACACCGAGGTCTCGACCGACGGCGCCAACTGGACGCCGCTGGAGGGCACGGTCGACGGCGCGTCCCTCCCGCGCGACGGCAGCGGCAAGCCCGCGCTGACCGGCACCGTGGACGCGTACAAGAAGCTCTCCTTTCCGCTCGACGCCTACGCGGGCAAGAAGTTCGACCTCCGCTTCCGCTACCAGACCGACGGCGGGGTGGCCCAGAAGGGCTTCGCGGCCGACGTGATCACGGTGACGGCCGACGGTTCGCCGGTCTTCTCGGACAGCGCCGAGACCGCCGACACCGCCTGGAAGGCCACCGGCTTCTCCCGTATCGGTGCGGCCGTCACGGACGACTACGCGCAGTACTACATCGCCGAGAACCGTCAGTACGTGTCGTATGACAAGACCCTCAAGGCCGGCCCGTACAACTTCGGCTTCTCGAACACGCGCCCGTCCTGGGTGGAGCACTTCCCCTACCAGAACGGTCTGCTGATCTGGAAGTGGGACACCTCCCAGAACGACAACAACGTCAGCCGGCACGCGGGTACCGGTCTGCTGCTGCCGGTGGACGCCCACCCGAAGCCGCTGAAGTGGTCCGACGGCACGCTGATGCGCACCCGCATCCAGTCGTACGACTCGCCCTTCAGCTCGTACCGGACGGACGCCCTCAGGCTGCACAACGCGGACGTCGCCACGAAGATCCCGTCGCTTCCGGGTAACCGGATCTTCAACGACCACAAGAGCACGTATTACGACGAGACCAACCCGACCTCCGGTGTCCGCGTCACTGACACCAACACCAAGATCGCGATCGTGAAGGAGCCGCGCGACGGCTCGACGATCACGGTGAAGGTCTCGGCCGCGACGAAGTAAAAGGCATTTCCGCAGGTCAAACCATGATCGGCCGCAACCCTCTGGCGGGTTGCGGCCGATCGTGTTTAGGTGCGTGCTGTGACTCTCTTATTGACACCGGTTCTCACGGGGGTGTGACTGCATGGCCGCAGGAGGTTTCTGCAAGCTGCCGAACGGCACGGTGGTGGTGGCGCTGAACCTGCCACGACCACTCGCCGCGGGCAGCGGCTCGGTACGCGTGCTCGTGCACGCCCAGAACCGCGCCCGCGCCCTGACGCGGCTGCGGAACCTGGGCATGCGGGCGGTGTACCTGCGCGGCAACGGGCAGCCCCCGACCCCGGACGAGATCACCGCGGTCCTGCACCATCCCGACGGCCTCATATGGCGCACGGCACCGGGCGCGGACGCGTGTGCCGCCGAGCTCTGGCACCCGATCCGGGCGCTGATGCGGCGCACGGCGACGCCGCAGGGGTTCTAGGCCGGGCCTCGGACCGGGCAGGGGTGCGCGGGCGGCTTCCGGTTCAGACGACCGGCTTGCCGCTCAGTTCCACGCCCGCGGCGCTCAGCTCCTCCATGGCCCGCTCGGTGCTCTCCTCGGCCACGCCGGCCGTGAGGTCGAGCAGGACCTGCGTACGGAAGCCCTCGCGGGCCGCGTCCAGGGCGGTGGCGCGGACGCAGTGGTCGGTGGCGATGCCCACCACGTCGACCTCGGTGATCTCGCGGGCGCGCAGCCAGTCGCCCAGCGTCACGCCGTTCTCGTCGGCGCCCTCGAAGCCGCTGTACGCCGCCGAGTACGCCCCCTTGTCGAAGACCGCGTCGATCGCGCCGGAGGCGACCACCGGGGCGAAGTTCGGATGGAAGCCGACGCCCTCGGTGCCCGCCACGCAGTGCGCGGGCCAGGAGTGGACGTAGTCGGGGTTGTCCGCGAAGTGGCCGCCGGGGGCGATGTGGTGGTCGCGGGTCGCCACGACGTGGCGGTAGCCGGCGGGGGCCTGCCCGATCAGCTCCGTGATCGCGGCGGCGACGTCGGCTCCGCCGGACACTGCGAGGCTGCCGCCTTCGCAGAAGTCGTTCTGCACGTCAACGACGATCAAGGCGCGGCGCATGTCGGTGTCCTTCTGCGAGGCGCTCCGCGGGGAGCGGTTCGTAGTCTGCGGGTGTGTGACCGAGTCGTTCGCCGTTGCATTCCCGCTCCCCGTCCGTTCATGCCCGTTCGGGCTCGGGGTGGCCTGAGGTGGTGCCCCGGGTGTTCCCCGGATCCGGTCCCAGGTGGCTCATACGTACTCGGTCGGAATGACGGCTTCCCCGCGTGAGAGCTGGGTCGCCGAGAGGGGCAGGTTCGCGCGGGCCGCCGCGTGCCGGTCGCGTACGACGTCCAGCGGCTCGCGGGCGAGGACCTGGCCGCCCTTGACGAGCTCCACCAGGAGTTGGCGGTCGCTGAGCTCCGCCGGAACGGCCCCGAGGCCGATCACCTCGGCCTCGGCGACCCCGTACGCGTCGAGCCGCCGCGCGGCCCATTTGCGGCCGCCGATGGACGTCTTGCCGCCCGTCGACTTCTTGGCCACCGGAACCAGCGGAGCCTTCGGGTCCGCCGACTCGGCACGGGCGACGAGCTTGTAGACCATCGAACACGTCGGATGGCCGGATCCCGTCACCAGCTGCGTGCCCACGCCGTACGCGTCCACGGGCGCCGCGGCCAGCGAGGCGATCGCGTACTCGTCCAGGTCCGAGGTCACGATGATGCGGGTGTTCGTGGCGCCCAGCTCGTCCAGCTGCTGGCGTACCCGGTGCGCCACGAGCAGCAGGTCACCGGAGTCGATGCGGACCGCCCCGAGCTCGGGCCCGGCCACCTCCACGGCCAGCCGGACGGCCTCGGCGACGTCGTACGTGTCGACCAGCAGTGTCGTGCCCCGGCCGAGCGAGTCCACCTGGGCCTGGAAGGCGTCCCGCTCGTTGTCGTGGATGAGCGTGAAGGCGTGGGCGCTGGTGCCGACGGTCGGGATGCCGTAGCGGAAGCCCGCGGCCAGGTCGGAGGTGGTCGTGAAGCCACCGACGTACGCCGCGCGGGACGCCGCCACCGCGGCCAGCTCGTGGGTGCGGCGGGCGCCCATCTCGACCAGCGGGCGCTCGCCGGCGGCCGAGGCCATCCGGGAGGCGGCGGCCGCGATCGCCGAGTCGTGGTTGAGGATGGAGAGGATCACGGTCTCCAGGAGCACGCACTCCGCGAAGGAGCCCTCGACCCGCAGGATCGGCGATCCGGGGAAGTACACCTCGCCCTCGGGGTAGCCCCAGACGGCGCCGCCGAAGCGGTAGGAGGCCAGCCATTCCAGGGTCGGCTCGTCCACCACGCGGCGCTCGCGCAGGAAGCCGATGACGTCCGCGTCGAAGCGGAAGTTCTCGATCGCGTCCAGTACGCGTCCGGTGCCCGCCACGACGCCGTAGCGGCGGCCCTCGGGCAGCCGGCGCGTGAAGACCTCGAAGACCGAGCGCCGGTCGGCGGCCCCGCCCTTGAGGGCGGCCTGCAGCATGGTCAGCTCGTAGTGGTCCGTGAAGAGCGCGGTGGAGGGAACATCAACCGGCAGCCCTAGGTCCGCTGCGTTCACTTAGGGTCTCCTCGCGATGACACAGGGGGCACTCCCAGGTCGGCCGGGGTCCGGCCCGTGGCGGAGCCGCTGTCGGGTGCCGCGTCCCCCGGGAATAGCGGCATGGCAAGGGATGGTACTCCCTATCTCGTCACTCTGACGATTTGTGGGCTCGTTTGGCCGGGCACCCACCTGTGGTGGCAGCATGGGCCGTGTGACGGCTCCCGCACCCCTAGAGACCGAAAAAACCGAGTCGGCGGAGGAGGTCTTCGCCGTACCCGAGCCCGACGTCCCCTGGGTGACCATCGTCCACAACGACCCGGTCAACCTGATGAGCTACGTGACCTACGTCTTCCAGTCGTACTTCGGCTACCCGAAGGACAAGGCCACCAAGCTGATGCTCGACGTCCACCACAAGGGCCGGGCCGTGGTCTCCAGCGGCACCCGTGAGGAGATGGAGCGCGACGTACAGGCCATGCACGGCTACGGTCTGTGGGCCACCCTCCAGCACGACCGGAAATAGCACGACCGGAAAGAGGCCGGTGGGACCCGGCCCGACCGGCAGTTGCCCGACGCCCGCGCAGTACTGGAAGTAGCGACGCACCTGATGCCAGGACACTTCGAACCGCTCCCCGGCGGCGGCGCGGCCGTCGCGCTCGACGAGGTCGAGATCTCCATCATCCGCTCCCTCGCCGTACAGCTCCTGGAGCTCATCGGACCGGGACCGGGCGAGGACGCCTCCGACGACCCGCTCGCCGAGCTGTTCGCGGAGGGTCCGAGCGAACCGCCCTCCGATCCCGTACTGAAGCGGCTCTTCCCCGACGCGTACAGCGGGCCCGACGTCGAGGCGAACTCGCCCGAGCAGGCCGAGGAGCAGCGCGCGTACTCCGCGGAGTTCCGCCGCTTCACCGAGAACGACCTGCGCGCGGCCAAGCGCGAGAACGCGCTCACGGTGATCCGCTCCCTGGACACGCTCTCGGCCGTGGGGGAGGGCGGCGCGGTCCTCAAGCTCTCCGCCGAGGAGTCCGAGCAGTGGCTGCGGGCCCTCAACGACCTGCGCCTGGCCATCGGATCCCGCCTCGACGTCGTCGACGAGGAGGACACCGACCTCCTCTACCGGCTGCCGGACGAGGACCCGCGCAAGCCGATGGTGATGGCGTACCTGTGGCTGGGCGGCCTCCAGGAGACGTTGGTTGAAACGTTGATGTCCTGACATATTCCGTTCGCTCAGCGGACGCTCAAATCCGAATAACGATCCCGTCACCGTGACCGCGTCCTATGGGGCGCGGTCCGACTTTTGTCCACTTCTTCCTGTGGTGTGTGCCACGAGCCGCACGGGTGATCAATGTTGCAGCCGTGATAAATCTTCACGACCGCCCGACAGGACACCACCTATGTCCCGCCGGGTGCGCCACCGGTCGGCGGATCGCCGACCAGGCACGAGTGGGCCGGGGAGCCCGCTCCGCTCCATCAATTTCCGGGGGGACCGGGACCCGATCCGGAGCCGACGACGGCTCGGATCGGCATGGAGAAAGGCGCACCAGACATGACCTCGGTGCAGGTCGGCAAGAACGACGACGGGCACGACCGCAAGGGTGTCGTGGGCAGCGAAGGCCCCGAAACGGGTCACGCACCCGAAGAGGGCTACGAACGCGGCCTCAACAGCCGTCAGGTCCAGATGATCGCGATCGGCGGCGCCATCGGCGTCGGCCTCTTCCTGGGGGCCGGGGCGAACATCGCCAAGGCGGGCCCCAGTCTCATCCTCATGTACGCCCTCGCGGGCGTCATCATCTTCTTCATCATGCGGGCCCTCGGGGAGCTGCTGCTCTACCGTCCCGTCTCGGGCTCCTTCGCGGAGTACTCCCGCGAGTTCCTCGGCCCGTTCTTCGGCTACTTCACCGGCTGGACGTACTGGCTGATGTGGGTCGTCACCGGCATGGCGGAACTCACCGCCGCCGCGATCTACGTCAACTACTGGTTCCCGCAGATCCCGCAGTGGGTCACGGCCCTGGTCTTCCTGCTGGTCCTCTTCGGGGCCAACCTGATCTCGGTGAAGCTCTTCGGCGAGATCGAGTTCTGGTTCTCGATGGTCAAGGTCACCGCCCTCATCGGCATGATCGTGATCGGCCTGGGCGTCCTCACCTTCGGCTTCAGCTCCGCGGGCGACTCGGCGGCCGTCTCCAACCTCTGGGCCTTCGACGGCTTCTTCCCCAAGGGCATCGGCTCGTCCCTGATGACCTTGCAGGGCGTGATGTTCGCCTACCTCGCCGTCGAACTCGTCGGCGTCACCGCCGGTGAGTCCGAGAACCCGGAGAAGACCCTCCCCAAGGCGATCAACACCCTGCCCTGGCGCATCGCCCTCTTCTACGTCGGCGCCCTCACCGTCATCCTCTGCGTCGTGAAGTGGACCGAGTTCGCACCGGGGGTGAGCCCCTTCGTGGAGGCCTTCGCGAGGATCGGCATCCCGGCGGGCGCGGGCATCGTGAACTTCGTCGTCCTGACGGCGGCCCTGTCCTCCTGCAACTCCGGCATGTACTCCACCGGCCGCATGCTGCGCACCCTGGCGGACAACGGCGAGGCCCCGAGGATCTTCAACAGGCTGTCCTCCACCAAGACGCCCGCGCTCGGCATCACCGTCTCCATGCTCTTCATGGGCATCGGCGTGATCCTGAACTACATCGTCCCGGAGAAGGCCTTCGGCTACGTCACCTCGGTGGCCACCGCAGCCGGCATCTGGACCTGGCTGATGATCCTGGTCAGCCACATCCTCTACCGCCGCGCGGTCGACGCCGGGCGGCTGCCCGCCTCGTCCTTCCCGGCCCCGGGCGGCGCGAAGCTCAGCTGGGTCGCGGTCGTGTTCCTGCTCTTCGTCACCTGCCTCATCGCGTACGACGCCGACTCCCGCGTCTGCCTCTACGTGATGGCGGGCTGGGCGGCGGCACTGGGCATCGGCTGGACCGTACTGAAGTCACGGAACCCGGAGGTCACCGAGCGCCGCGACCCGGAGTTCGAGAAGATCGGCTGACGGACCTCGCGCAGACCATGCCGGGCTCGTGGCCCAGCATGTGGGCCTCCCTGTACCACCCCTCGGTACAGGGAGGCCCTTCTGCTTATCCTGACGACCATGCTGACCATCACCCAGGCCCTCGTCGACCAGATCGTCGCGCACGCGCGCCAGGACCACCCCGACGAGGCGTGCGGCGTGGTCGCCGGCCCGGAGGGCACCGGCCGCCCCGAGCGGTTCATCCCGATGCTCAACGCCGCGCGCTCGCCCACGTTCTACGAGTTCGACTCCGGCGACCTCCTCAAGCTCTACCGCGAGCTGGACGACCGCGACGAGGAACCGGTCGTCATCTACCACTCCCACACGGCCACCGAGGCGTACCCGTCCCGCACCGACATCTCGTACGCGAACGAGCCCGGCGCGCACTACGTCCTGGTCTCCACGGCGGACGCCGACGACGCCGGACCCTTCCAGTTCCGGTCCTTCCGGATCCTGGAGGGCGAGGTGACGGAGGAGGAGGTCACGATCGTGGAGACCTACTGATCCCGCATTTCGGTCGGAATTCATCCACTATCTGAGATCACATTCCAGAACCCGGACCGGGAATCGATACGATGACCCCATGGTTTCCCACGACGTGAGCGACAAGACGCCGGGCATGCTGCTCGTGGCGCGGCTGCACGTCGACCTGTGCAGGCTGCAGAGCGCCATCTGTACGCGCTGAACCCTGCCGCCGTACGGCTGTGAGCCGCGGCGTCTCACAACGCTCACCTGTTCTTCCGCGCCGCCGCGCGCCCACCGACTGACCGACTCACTCCCGACAGGAGCCCACAGCCATGGCCATCGAGGTCCGCATCCCCACCATCCTCCGCACCTACACCGACGGCCAGAAGGCCGTCGAGGCCGGCGGGGAGACCCTCGCCGCCCTCTTCGCCGACCTGGAGACCCGGCATGCGGGCATCCAGGCCCGCATCGTGGACGGCGGCGAGCTGCGCCGCTTCGTGAACGTGTACCTGAACGACGAGGACGTGCGCTTCCTCGACGGCATCAACACCAAACTGACCGACGGCGACAACGTCACGATCCTGCCGGCCGTGGCCGGCGGCATGGTCTGACCGGCACAGGGCTCTGATCGCTGATGCGTTACGACTCCCCGCTGGCCGCGGTGGGCAACACCCCTCTGGTGCGCCTGCCGCGGCTCTCGCCGTCCGCCGACGTCCGCATCTGGGCGAAGCTGGAGGACCGCAATCCGACCGGCTCGGTCAAGGACCGTCCCGCGCTCCACATGATCGAACAGGCGGAGAAGGACGGCCGGTTGACGCCCGGCTGCACGATTCTGGAGCCCACCTCCGGCAACACCGGCATCTCGCTCGCCATGGCGGCGAAGCTCAAGGGCTACCGCATGGTGTGCGTCATGCCCGAGAACACCTCCCAGGAGCGGCGGGAGCTGCTCGGGATGTGGGGCGCCGAGATCATTCCGTCTCCGGCGGCGGGGGGTTCGAACACGGCGGTACGGGTGGCGAAGGAGCTGGCCGCCGAGCATCCCGACTGGGTGATGCTCTACCAGTACGGCAACCCCGACAACGCGGGTGCGCACTACGCCACGACGGGGCCGGAGATCCTGGCGGACCTGCCCTCCGTCACGCACTTCGTCGCCGGGCTCGGCACCACCGGCACGCTGATGGGCGTGGGCCGTTTCCTGCGCGAGCACAAGCCCGACGTCAAGATCGTCGCCGCCGAGCCGCGGTACGACGACCTGGTGTACGGCCTTCGCAACCTCGACGAGGGCTTCGTCCCCGAGCTGTACGACGCGTCCGTCCTGACGACCCGGTTCTCCGTCGGTTCCGCCGATGCCGTTACCCGTACGCGGGAGCTGTTGCAGCAGGAGGGGATCTTCGCGGGCGTCTCCACGGGGGCGGCGCTGCACGCGGCGATCGGCGTCGGACGGAAGTCCGTGCAGTCGGGCGAGCCCGCCGACATCGTCTTCGTCGTGGCCGACGGCGGCTGGAAGTACCTCTCGACGGGCGTCTACACGGCGGCCACGACGGAAGAGGCCATCGAAACACTGCAGGGCCAGCTCTGGGCGTAACCGGGTTCCTCGCCCCCGCCGCCCCTACCCGTCCCGTCCCTGAGGGCTGCGCCCCCAGACCCCCGCTGTCGCGCTGACGCGCTCGTCCTCAAACGCCGGACGGGCTGAGATGTGCTTGGACTGGGCTATAGAAGTCCAGCCCAGCCTGCGAAGTCTTCAGCCCCGGCCGCGAAGTATTTAGCCCCTCCGGCGTTTGAGGAGCGGGGGTTCGGGGGCTGGCCCCCGAAAGGGACGGGAACGGGTAGGGGCGGCGGGGGCGAGGAAATGCCCTACCGGGTCAAGTCGCGGACCTGTTCCCAGATCGACGGGTCCACCGGGCCCACCCGCCGACGGAACTCCCGCACCGGCAACCCCCGCAACTCATCCGTTTCGAGGAAGCTGGCCCGCCCGCGGGCGTCCCCGACGGACCCGGGAGGCAGCGGAATCACCCCGGCCCGCCGCTCGTCGTGGTTCTTGCTGGTGATCTTGGCGACGACGGCGGTACGGCCCCGCACAGACAGAACGAGACAGGGCCGGTCCTTCGCCCCGGGCCCGTCCTCGTAGGGAACGTTCGCCCACCAGATCTCGGCGGGCCGCGGACGGGAAGGGCGAGAAGAACGCAGGAGGCCACCCCGGCCCCCCGGCCGCCCCGGAGGACGGTCCGGCCCGCGACCGGGCGATCGGCCTGTCGGACGTCCCCGCGAACGGCCCCGCCCGCGGGATGACCCCCGCCCCCATCCGTCCACCACTGTCGCGACACCCGCCAACAGCACCACGGCCGCCAACGCGAGCCACCACGACGTATCCATGGATATGACGGTACCGGCGTGACGGGGCCCACGCTTGGCCACCCCGCTGGCCCCCGAACCGGTGACACCGCAGGTGAGTTCCCCCACAACAGCCCTCGACGGAGGAGCGACAGGACCTTTTGCGCCTTACGCTCGACGGACCGCACGACCCCCGTCTTCACTCCCCGCCAGCGGAGGTTTCTGCTTTATGAAGCTCACCGTCGTCGGCTGCTCGGGGTCGTTCCCGTCCGCGGAATCGGCCTGCTCGAGCTACCTCGTCGAGGCCGACGGCTTCCGGCTGCTTCTCGACATGGGCAACGGTGCCCTTGGCGAGCTGCAGCGCCACTGCGGTCTCTACGACCTTGACGCGATCTTCCTCAGCCACCTGCACGCCGACCACTGCATCGACATGTGCGCGTACTTCGTCGCACGCTACTACCGCCATGACGGCGGCCGCTGCGATCCGATCCCCGTCTACGGACCCGAGGGCACGGAGCAGCGCCTGACCACCGCGTACGCGGACACTCCCTCCGCCTCCTCCATGAGCGAGGTCTTCGACTTCCACACGGTCAAGCCGGGCTCGTTCGAGATCGGCCCGTTCTCGGTGCACACCGAGAAGGTGAGCCACCCCGTCGAGGCGTACGGCATCCGTGTCGAGCACGGCGGCCGGTCGCTCACGTACTCCGGGGACACGGGCGTGTGCGACACGCTCGACGAACTCGCCCGGGACGCCGACCTGTTCCTCTGCGAGGCCGCGTTCACCCACGGCAAGGAGAACATCCCGGATCTCCATCTCAACGGCCGCGAGGCCGGCGAGACCGCGACCCGCGCCGCGGCCCGCCGCCTGGTCCTCACCCACATCCCGCCGTGGACGGACCCCCAGGCGAACCTGGCGGACGCCCGAGCGGCGTTCGGAGGACCGGTGGAACTCGCCACGCCGCGAGTGACGTACGAGATCTGACGTCGTCCGTACACGCAGCACCGCGCAGGCCCTGAGCAGGCCGGCTACGCAGCACAAGGCCCCCGGAGCCCAGTCCATCGGCTCCGGGGGCCTTCGTCATGTCTTGTGCCTTGGGCCTCGCGCCTCGTTCCTCACGCCTTGGTGAGGTCCTCGACCTCCTCGTCGGGCTCGCGGCCCGGTGTCGCGAGGTTGAACCTGATGATCGCGAAGCGGAAGGTCACGTAGTAGATCGCCGCGAAGACCAGGCCGATCGGGATGATCATCCATGGCTTGGTGGCGAGGTTCCAGTTCAGGAAGTAGTCGATGGCGCCCGCGGAGAAGCTGAAGCCGTGGTGGACGCCCAGCGCCCAGGTGACGGCCATCGAGATCGCGGTGAGGACCGCGTGGATCGCGTACAGGACCGGCGCGATGAACATGAACGAGAACTCGATCGGCTCGGTGATGCCCGTGACGAAGGAGGTCAGCGCGAGGGAGACCATCATGCCGCCGACGGCCTTGCGGCGCTCGGGGCGGGCGCAGTGCGTGATCGCCAGGGCGGCGGCCGGGAGCGCGAACATCATGATGGGGAAGAAGCCCGTCATGAACTGACCGGCGGTCGGGTCGCCGTGGAAGAAGCGCGGCAGGTCACCGTGCCAGACGGCACCGGCGGAGTCCTTGTAGGAGCCGATCTCCTGCCAGGCGACGGTGTTCACGAACTGGTGCATGCCGACCGGCAGCAGCGCGCGGTTGATGGCGCCGAAGATGCCCGCGCCGACTGCGCCGAGGCCGGTCATCCACTCGCCGAAGTTGGTGATGACGTCGCCGATGGGCTCCCAGACGAGGCCGAAGAAGACGCCGACGGCGGTGCCGATGAAGGCCATCAGGATCGGTACGAGCCGGCGGCCGTTGAAGAAGCCGAGCCAGTCGGGGAGCTTGGTGCGGTGGAAGCGCTGCCAGGTGACGGCGGCTATCAGGCCCATCACGATGCCGCCGAGGACCTTGGGGTCGTTGTAGGTCGCGGCGACGTCCGCGCCCTTCTGGACCTTGGCCTCGGTGATCGGGAACGCGGTGAGGACGTTCTTGTAGACGAGGAAGCCGACGAGCGCCGCGAGCGCGGTGGAGCCGTCCGCCTTCTTGGCGAAGCCGATGGCGATGCCGACGCAGAACAGCAACGGCAGGTTGGCGAAGACCGCGTCGCCGGCGGTGGCGAACACGGACGCGACCTTGTTCCAGCCGAGCCCGTCCGCACCGAACACGTCGGGCTGGCCGAGGCGGAGCAGGATGCCGGCGGCCGGCAGCACGGCAATGGGGAGTTGCAGGCTGCGGCCGACCTTCTGCAGGCCTTGGAGCAGGCCGGATCCCCACTTCTTCGCGGGGGCCGCCGGAGCTGTGGCGGTGGTCATGGTTCCTCCATGTGCAGGGTGCTGCCGGGGACGGGACATGAACGGAAGGAAATTGCACGGGGGATGGACAGCATCCACGTGGTCTACACCACTCAGTGGTGTAGACCTGTTGTAGCACGGTGAAGGTGAGATAAGGAACCCGCAGTTTTTGTGGCCTGGGTCATAGCGCAGCGAGTGCGAGCAAACACGGCAAAGGGCCCTCGGAACGGGGAGTTCCGGGGCCCTTTGTGGCGTTACCGCCGCGGTGCGGGGTGCGTTGTGCGCTACGCCTTCGTGACGTCCTCGACCTCGTCCTCCGGCTCCCGGCCGGGTGTCGGCAGGTCGAACTTCGTGATCGCGAACCGGAAGACCACGTAGTAGACGACGGCGAAGCACAGGCCGATCGGAATGATCGCCCAGGGCTTCGTGGCCAGATTCCAGTTGATGACGTAGTCGATCAGGCCTGCCGAGAAGCTGAAACCGTCATGCACGCCCAGCCCCCATGTCACCGCCATCGAGGCGCCCGTGAGGATCGCGTGCACCACGTACAGCGCGGGTGCGATGAACACGAAGGAGTACTCGATCGGTTCCGTGATGCCCGTGACGAACGACGTCAGGGCGATCGACATCATCAGGCCGCCAATTTCCTTGCGGCGATGGGGTTTCGCGCAGTGCGTCATCGCCAGACACGCGGCCGGGAGGGCGAACATCATGATGGGGAAGAAGCCCGACGTGAACTGCCCCGCGTCGGGGTCGCCCGCCAGGAACATGTTGATGTCGCCGTGCACGACCGTGCCGTCCGGCTTGGTGTAACTGCCGAACTGGAACCACATGGGCACGTTCAGGAACTGGTGCAGCCCGATCACCAGCAGCGCGCGGTTGGCGACACCGAAGAGGCCCGCACCCCACGAACCCAGACTCACCAGCCAGTCGCTGAAGTCCTCAAGACCCCGGCCGACCGGCGGCCACACCCACAGACACAGCGCCGCGAACGCGATCGCCACGAACGCCATGATGATCGGCACGAGACGGCGGCCGTTGAAGAAGCCGAGCCAGTCCACCAGTTTGGTGCGGTGGTAGCGCTGCCAGAAGTAGGCAGCCATCAGCCCCATGACGATGCCGCCGAAAACACCCGGATTCTGGTACGTGAACACGACCACCGAGCCGTCGTCCGCCTGACAGCCGGCCGCCACCACCTTCGCCTGCTGCGCGCAGTCCTCGGGGAACTGCCGCAGCACGTTGTAGTAGACGAGGAACCCGGCCACCGCCGCGAGCGCCGTCGAACCGTCGGCCTTCTTCGCCATGCCGATCGCCACACCGACGCAGAACAGCAGCGGCAGACCGAGCGAGCCGTCCAGCAGCGCGCCGCCCGCGCCCGCCATCACCTTGGAGACATCCGTCCAGCCGAGACCGTCGGCACCGAACACGTCCGGCTGGCCCAGGCGGTTGAGAATGCCGGCGGCCGGCAGTACGGCGATGGGCAGTTGGAGGCTGCGGCCCATCTTCTGCAGGCCCTGGAACAGGTTGCTCCAGCGGGCGCGCGCGGGCGCGGCGGCGCTGTCGGCACTCATCGGCGGTCCTCCTGCGTCCTCCCGCGCCCCTCCACCGGTCCTCCGCCGCCCTCCCGCACCCCCTGGAACGGGGCCGGGTTTGGCGGCCGTTGAAAACTGGTGTAGACCAGTCGGCGAACGGTCGCGCTGTCGTGTTCGCCATCATTCGGTACGGGTGACGTGACCGCTCGCGAAGATGGGCCAACTGTGGGTTACTGCGACAAAGCGGTTCGGATCAGGGAGTAGGACATGGCCAGCAAGGCTGAGAAGATCGTCGCCGGGCTCGGTGGCATCGAGAACATCGAAGAGGTCGAGGGCTGCATCACCCGCCTCCGCACCGAGGTCGTCGACCCGAGCAAGGTCGACGAGGCCGCCCTGAAGGCCGCGGGCGCCCACGGCGTCGTCAAGATGGGCAACGCCATCCAGGTCGTCATCGGCACCGACGCGGACCCGATCGCCGCGGACATCGAAGACATGATGTGAACCCTCCGACTCCGGGCCCCGGCCCGGGGATCTGAGGACTCACTCCTGAGGGGCCGCTTCCGCTACCCGGGGCGGCCCCACACCCGTATACGACTAGGCTCGACGCCATGTCTCGAATCGACGGCCGCACGCCCGAACAGCTCCGCCCGATCACCATCGAACGCGGCTGGAGCAAGCACGCCGAGGGCTCCGTCCTCGTCTCCTTCGGCGACACGAAGGTCTTCTGCACCGCCTCCGTGACCGAGGGCGTCCCGCGCTGGCGCAAGGGCAGCGGCGAGGGCTGGGTCACCGCCGAGTACTCCATGCTCCCGCGGGCCACCAACACCCGCGGCGACCGCGAGTCCGTCCGCGGCAAGATCGGCGGCCGTACGCACGAGATCAGCCGCCTCATCGGACGGTCCCTGCGCGCCGTCATCGACTACAAGGCACTCGGCGAGAACACCATCGTCCTCGACTGCGACGTCCTCCAGGCCGACGGCGGCACCCGCACCGCCGCCATCACCGGCGCGTACGTCGCCCTCGCGGACGCCATCTCCTGGGCCCAGGGCAAGAAGATCATCCGCGCCGGCCGCCAGCCCTTGACGGGAACGGTGTCCGCCGTCTCCGTCGGCATCGTCGGCGGCGTACCCCTCCTCGACCTCTGCTACGAGGAGGACGTCCGCGCCGACACCGACATGAACGTCGTCTGCACCGGCGACGGCCGCTTCGTCGAGGTCCAGGGCACCGCCGAGGCCGAACCGTTCGCCCGCGACGAGCTCAACTCCCTTCTCGACCTGGCCGTTCTGGGCTGCACGGAACTCGCTGTCGCCCAGCGCACGGCGCTTGATACGGTCCTGGAAAGGTAAAGGACACACCAAGACGGCCTCCTGCCACGGGCAACCACGGCACCGGCCGTCGCGTCCCTACGAGTACGGGCGTACGGCACACCGCTGTACGCCCGGCCAGCACCACACGGGGGCCTTGTGGCCTACGCAACGGGGCCCTCGGGCCTGATCCAACGGGAGGACCGTTCCATGGCCGCGAGTCGCCGCCGAGCACGCCGCACCACCGCCATCGCCGCCGTCGTGGCAGCCGTCGCGCTGACGGCCGGGCTGACCGCCGGCTGCGACGCCGTCAACAAGGCCCTGGACTGCGTCCAGACCGCCGACACGATCGCCGACAGTGTCACCGACCTCCAGCAGGCCGTGGAGAACGCCGCGAACGACCCGACGCAGGCCGACGAGGCGCTCGACTCCATCGACAAGAACCTCGACACCATCGGTGACAAGACTGACGACACCGACATCAACAAGGCCGTGGACGACCTCCAGAAGGCGGTCACCAACGTCCGCGACTCCATCAAGAACGGCGACGAGACCCCGGACATCAGCCCCGTCACGGACGCGGCCGGCGAACTCACCAAGGTCTGCACGCCGTAGCGGCATCGGCAGCGGCATCGGCCGTCCCCGCCGTGGGTGAACGGCCGGCCCCGGTGCGGGTGGCAGACGATCGTCGGCAGCGGCAGCGGCAGCGGTGTCGGTGTCAGCAGGCGATCGGATCACGCGCACCGGTGGGCGATCACAGGCATCGCATGAGCGGCACCGCCCGCCTGGCTAGGGTGAGCACCATGACCCGCCTGATCCTCGCCACCCGCAACCCCGGAAAGATCACCGAGCTGAGGGCGATCCTCGCCGCCGCAGGTCTAGACCACGACCTCGTCGGCGCGGACGCCTACCCGGAGATCCCCGACGTCAAGGAAACCGGCGTCACCTTTGCCGAGAACGCCCTCCTCAAGGCGCACGCCCTCGCCCGGGCCACCGGCCTCCCGGCCGTCGCCGACGACTCGGGCCTCTGCGTCGACGTCCTCGGCGGCGCCCCCGGCATCTTCTCCGCCCGCTGGTCCGGCACCCACGGCGACGACCTGGCCAACCTCAGGCTCCTCCTCGCCCAACTCGGCGACATCGCCGACGAACACCGCGCCGCCCACTTCGCCTGCGCCGCCGCACTCGCCCTCCCCGACGGAACGGAACGCGTGGTCGAGGGCCGCCTCCGCGGCACCCTGCGCCACGAGCCCACCGGCTCCCACGGCTTCGGCTACGACCCGATCCTCCAGCCCGACGGCGACACCCGCACCTGCGCGGAACTCACCCCCGACGAGAAGAACGCGATCAGCCACCGGGGCAAGGCGTTCCGCGGACTGGTGCCGGTCGTGCGGGAGTTGCTGGGCTGAGGAGCCCGCCGATCCCCGGGACCCACCGGAGCCGATGCCGCTGGCGAATCCGTCAGATCCCCCGGTAAGTGGGCGGTGAGTCCCAGCGACACGCCGGGTTCACGGCGTGTCGCTGGGACTCTCGCGACAGTTGCCTCGGCCTGCGGATCGGCCGACAATTTCCACCGGGGCCCGCCGGTAGCCAGCCACGACTCACTGCTCGGCCCGCCGGGCGACAGCCCGCCCGATGTCGGCCCGGCTACCCCGCCCCGCCGTACGGCCGCAGCGCCACCCGCGCGTCCAGGTCGATGCCGTTCACGCCGGCCGGGGCCGGTAGCCGCAGCACCTTGTCGAGCACGGGTCCCAGTCGGCCGCAGCCCGAAGTGCCCGGCGCCGTAAAGCGGTTGTCGGCCACCCCGAAGGCGACGACCAGCGGATCCGGCGAGACGACCCTCGGCGGATCCGTCTCCTTGAGCACCAGGTGGACCGGGGCCGCGTCGGTGCCTATGGAACAACCGGGCGGGACCCCCGGCCCGGATATACGGAACGTCAGATCCAGCTCGCCGCGCCGCTCGTCGTTGGACTCGAAGTCCGAATATCCGCCGTACCGAGGCGTGATCGACAGCGGTGTGCCCCGAACTCGTAGGGGAGTGGCGGCCATCGCCCCGAACACCTGACGGAACTGGCCGTCGACCGTGCCCTCCGCGAAGGTGATCGCAAGGGGCCGGTCGATCGGCACCTCGACGCGACCGAGGCTCAGTTGCCCGGTCGCGGTCATGGCCTCGCACCGCCACTTCGCCGGATCGGCGCCTTCGGGAAGCTCGGAGAGGCTCGGACAGTCCGCGAAGTCAAGCTGCCGCGCGTCCGCGCCCGCATCGGCACCGGCACCGGCGTGCACGGGACCAGCGGTCGCCGCGCCCGTGCCGGCGGCGAGGGCCAGGGCGGACAGGGCCATGACGAGACGTCGGGCGCGAAGCATGAAGGCCTCCAGGTGAATGGCGGACGGGCGGGAGGGTCCCGCGATGTCGATGTCCACGCCTCAAGGATTGCAGCCATTTCTCTGCAATGGAAGATCTGCAGAGAAAATTCTGCAGACTTAACTCTGCAGAGGAATGGCTGTGTGCGGCGTAGGCTGTCCTCATGAGTGACGCAGCCGAGCCGGAGCCCACCCCTGACGCCGAAGCCGGAACCAACGCCGAGCCCGCCGGCGAACGCCGTACGGTCAGCGACCCGGCGGCCCTCAAGGCCCTCGCCCACCCGCTCCGGCTGAAGATCCTCCGCCAGCTGGCCGTCTCCGGCCCGGCCACCTCCACGACCCTCGCCGCCGCCCTCGGGGAGAACACCGGCACCCTCAGCTACCACCTGCGCCGCCTGGAACGCGGCGGCTTCATCGAGGACGTGCCGGAACGGCCCAACAGCCGTGAGCGCTGGTGGCGGGCGGTGCGCGGACTCGACGTACGCAGGCCCGCGCAGGACGAGATGACCGACGGTGAGCGGGCTGTCGCGGGGGCCCTGGACCGGATGCGGCTCGACGAGGACATCGAGCTGGCCCGGCGCTTCACCGAGGAACAGGCCGAGTCGGACGGCTGGATGCGCGGCTCCCGCGGCCTCAGTCACCTCACCAGGGAAGAGGTGACCGCCTTCCATGACGCCTACCTCGACCTCCTGGCCCGCTTCGCGCGGGGGCCGGAGGGCGCCCCGCCGGACGCCAGGCCGGTGCTGCTGCGGTGGTTCGCGCTGCCGGTCGAGTAGCGGTCCCGTCTTCGGGTGCGGTGCTCGGCGCAAAGGAACGGCCTGCGAATCGATCCTTCGATTCGCAGGCCGTTTGCTGTGCGGCGGAAGGGATTCGAACCCTCAAGCCGTTTCACGGGCCACAGATCCTAAGTCTGCTGCGTCAGCCGTTGCGCCACCGCCGCCAGCCGACTGTCATCGTACCGGTCACGTGGGCGCTGGTGAGCGGGGGTTTGCGTCACGCGGTTCTCCCCCGCTTCGGCTGCCTCCTCCGCATCAGGTGCCGGTGGTCGCACGGCAGTTGGAGCGCGGCAGCCCTGAGTTCTCGCGCGGGCCTCAGGGTTTCAGGGGCTCATGGCCTCAGGCCCTCAGATCCCCAGGTCCTTGATGATCTTCGCCACGTGGCCCGTGGCCCGGACGTTGTACAGCGCCCGCTCCACCTTGCCCTCCTCGTCCACCACGATCGTGGAGCGGATGACGCCCATGTAGGTCTTGCCGTAGTTCTTCTTCTCGCCGTAGGCGGCGTAGGACTCGGTGACCGTCTTGTCGGGGTCGGCGAGGAGGGTGATCTTCAGGTTTTCCTTGTCGCGGAACTTGGCGAGCTTCTCGGGCTTGTCGGGGGAGACGCCGATGACGTCGTAGCCCGCGCCGGCGAGGAGTTCGAGGTTGTCCGTGAAGTCGCAGGCCTGCTTGGTGCAGCCCGGGGTCAGGGCGGCCGGGTAGAAATAGACGATGACCTTGCGGCCCTTGCGGTCGGCCAGGGAGACCTCGTTGCCGTCGGCGTCGGGCAGGGTGAAGGCGGGGGCGGTGTCGCCGGGCTGGAGTCGCTCGCTCATCTCGTGGGGTCTCCTCGCGGGGTGGTGGATACGCACCCGAGCGTAATGGGGGTGCCGGGCGGTGCGCGGCGTGCGGAGCTGACAGACTGTCGACCAGAGAAAAGGCCGAAGAGAACAGGCCACGGGAAGAAACGACCACGACCACGGAGGCAGCGCGTGTCGGACACGTCGAGCACGCCGGACACCAGGACTCCGGCGCAGATCGAGGCGGACATCAAGCGCCGTCGCGAAACTCTCGCCGAGACGCTCGACGAGATCGGTGTGCGGGTGCATCCGAAGACCATCGTCGGGGACGCCAAGGCCAAGGTGGCGTCCAGCGTCGACCACACGCTCGGACGCGTCTACGTCGGCGTCAACCGCGTCGTCGGCGATGTGAAGGGGCAGTTCGTCACCGAGGAGGGGGCGCCGCGGCTGGACCGTATCGTGCCCGTCGCCCTCGTCGTGGTCGGCGTCGTCGGACTGCTCACCCTGGGCACCAGGCGCCGCAGGGGCTGACCCACCGTCACCCCCGCCCGCACCCGCGCCCGTACCCGAGGCGCTCCGCCGGTCGGCCGACCGCACCCCACGTACGTACGAACCGTGTGAAGGCAGGTAGGTTCGAGACGTGAGCGAGAAGAACCATCACGACAAGCTGCCCATCCGGATGCTCCACGACCGTGTGCTCGTGCGGCAGGACACCGCCGAGGGTGAGCGCCGGTCCGGCGGCGGCATCCTGATTCCCGCGACGGCGGCCGTGGGCCGACGGCTCGCCTGGGCCGAGGTCGTCGCGGTCGGGCAGAACGTGCGGACCGTGGAGCCCGGCGACCGTGTCCTGTACGACCCGGAGGATCTCGCCGAGGTCGAGGTGCGCGGCACCGCGTACGTGCTGATGCGCGAGCGGGACCTGCACGCCGTGGCGGCGGACCGGTTCGAGGGCTCCGAGGACTCGACCGGTCTGTACCTCTGACATCCCTGATATCCAAGACATTCTTGGTGCCACTGAGATCTCCGGCGCCTTTGGAACAGAGGCCTGAGGGGCTGGTGACCATCGTCACCAGCCCCTTTTCCCTGCCCTTTGCTACCTTTGGAAGGACCCCGACGAGACGCGCCGTACCGGGACTCGCAAAGACGACGCACCCCTGTTGATCAACGCCTGTTGATCCGTTCACGGAGGTGCCTCATGGCCTGGGTCCTGCTCGTCGTCGCCGGTCTGCTGGAAGTCGGCTGGTCGATCGGTATGAAGTACACCGACGGTTTCACGCGGCTCGCGCCGAGCGTTCTCACCGGTGCGGGCATCGTCGCCAGCATGTTCCTGCTGTCGTACGCGGCGAAGACGCTGCCCATCGGTACCGCCTACGGCGTCTGGGTCGGCATCGGCGCGGCCGGGGCGGCGGTGTTCGGCATGGCGGTGCTGGGTGAACCGGCGACCGCCGCCCGGATCTTCTTCGTCTGCCTGCTGCTGGTGGCCGTGGTGGGGCTGAAGGCGACCTCCGGTCACTGACCCCTGGACCGGACCGGTCACTGACTCCAGGACGCCGGCCCCCGAACTGCGCCGACCCCGAACTGCGGCGGCCCCCGAACTACGTGAAGCCGCCGAAGTTCGTCCCCGTGACCCCGCCGTCGTCCCCCGTTCCGTCCGTCGTGCCCCCGCTGTCCGTCGTACCGCCGTCGGTGGTGCCGCCCGAGTCGCCGGTGCCACCCGTGGGGAAGCCGGTGCCACCACCCGTTGTCGCGCCCCCGGTGGTCGTTCCGCCGTCGCCCGTGGTGCCGCCGTCGGTCGTCGTCCCGCCGTCGCCGGTGGTGCCGCCGTCCGTGGTGGTCCCGCCGTCGGTCTGGCCCTCGGTCGTGGGGGTCTCCTCGCCGCCGGTGGTCGTGCCGCCGTTGTCCTGCCCGGCGTCCGTGCCCGGCTGGTCCTGGTCCTGGTCCTGGTCCTGGTCCTCGTCGGGGTCGGCCGGTGGGAGTTGCTGCTCCTCCGCGCCGTCCTGGAGCCGCAGGTCGAAGTTCTGGGTCTTGGTGCCCTTCAGGGCGGCCTTCGTGTACTGGGCCCAGATCTGCGCCGGGTAGCCGCCGCCGTTGATGCGGGCCTGTCCGAGTGCGTTGTACAGCGACTTGTGCGCGCCCGTGTCCGGGTCCTGGCCCATGATGGCGACGACCGTGGCGAGGTTCGGGGTGTAGCCCGCGAACCAGGCCGCCTGGTCCTCCTCCGCCGTGCCGGTCTTGCCCGCCGCGGGCCGCCCGGCGGCCCGCGCGGCCGTGCCGGTGCCGCCGTCGACGACGCTCTGCAGGATCGAGGTCGTGGTGTCGGCGGCCTCGCGGCTCACCGCCTGCCAGGTCTTGCGCTCGGGCAGGTCCACCACGTCCGCGCCGTCCTTGGTGATCTTCTCGATCATCGTGTACGTGCCGCGCTTGCCGTGGTTGGCGAGGGTCGCGTACGCCTCCGCCATGTCGAGGACGCTGGCCGTGGCCGGGCCGAGCGCGATCGACGGGGACGCCGTCAGGTCGGGGGTGTCGGACGGGACGCCGAGGCTGACGGCCGTCTTCTCGACCTTCTCCGGGTCGACGTCCACGGCCATCTGCGCGTACACGGAGTTCACGGACTTGTCCGTGGCGGTGCGGACCGGGGTCTGCCCGTACGAGACCTGGTCCTCGTTCTCCGGGGCGTACGTGCCGCCCTCCCAGCCCTGTACGGGGCGCTTGTTGGTGCCGTCGTAGACGGTGTTCGGGGTGATCGTGCGGCCGTCCTGCGTGGTCGAGTCGTTCTGCACGGCCGCGGTGAAGACGAAGGGCTTGAAGGTGGAGCCGACCTGGTAGTCCCGGCGGGTCGCGTTGTTGTAGTACTGCTTCGTGTAGTCGATGCCGCCGTACATCGCGAGGACCCTGCCGGTCTTCGGGTCGATGGAGGCGCCGCCCGCGCGGACGTAGTTGTCGACCTTGCGGTCCTTCTTGTCGAGCTGCTCCATCACCTGGTCGTTCACGGCCTTCACGAAGGCGTCCTGCTTGGGCTTCTGCAGGGTGGTCGTGATGCGGTAGCCGCCGGCGTTCAGCTCGTCCTCGTCGACGATCTTGTTGTCGGTGAGGTAGTCGTTCACGGCCTTCACGATGTAGCCGCGCTGTCCGGACATGCCGGCCGCGATCACCGTCTGCTTGGGCTCGGGGAACTTGACGCCCGAGCGCTCGGACGCGGTGATCCACTTCTTCTTGACCATGCCGTCGAGGACGTAGTTCCAGCGGGCCAGCGCCGCGGGCTTGTTCTCGGGGTGGGCCACGACGTCGAACTCGCTCGGCGCGTTCAGCAGCGACGCCAGGTAGGCGCCCTGGCCGACCGTCAGGTCCTTGGCGTCCACGCCGTAGTAGGCCTGGGCGGCGGCCTGGATGCCGTAGGCGTTGCGGCCGAAGTAGCTGGTGTTGAGGTAGCCCTCCAGGATGTCGTCCTTGCTCTTCTCGCGGTCCAGCTTGATCGCGATGAAGAACTCCTTCGCCTTCCGGGTGACCGTCTGCTCCTGGGCCAGGTAGTAGTTCTTCACGTACTGCTGGGTGATCGTCGAGCCGGACTGCTTGCCCTTGCCCGTCGCGGTGTTCCAGCCGGCGCGGATCATCGCCTTGGGGTCGATCGCCGACTCGCTGTAGAAGTCGCGGTCCTCGGCGGCCAGCACCGCGTGCTGGGCGTCCTTGGAGATCAGCGCCAGGGTCACGTTCTCCCGGTTGACCTCGCCGTCACGGGCGAGCTGGCTGCCGTCCGAGTACAGATAGACGTTGCTCTGCTTCATCGCCGCCGAGTTCGCGGCCGGGATCTTCACCAGGTAGTAGCCGAGTGCGAACACGCCGATGAGCAGGAGGAGCCCGGTGAGGACCGTGCCGAGCACCAGCCGCCAGGTCGGGATGACGCGTCGCCATCCGGTGCGCTTCGGTCTCTTGGGCTTCTTGCCGGGTGTGTCCGGTGCCGCCGCGGTGGCGGGTCCGGGTTCCCTCGGTGCCCAGCCCTCGCTCGGCTGCTGCGGCTGCGGCTGGTCGTTCATGTTGTGCCGGACTCCCGTTTCACGTCATACGTCTCGTACGCCCTCGTACGCCTTGTGCGCCCCTCCTTGAAGACTGTCGCATCCGACGATTCGTTCCCGGTACGTGGCACGCGTCCTGGGGAGAAAACGCGTGGCACGCGGTAGGGCCCCGGGGCTAGGCTCCTGCGTTTTGGTCCGGATCGGCGGAAGGGGGCCCGACATGGGGACATGGCGGTTGTACGCGGCCGTCGCGGTGGGCGCGTTCCGGCGGTACGCGACCTACCGGGTGGCCACCGCCGCGGGCGTGTTCACCAACACCGTCTTCGGGCTGATCCTGGCCTACACGTACATCGCGCTGTGGGACGAAAGGCCTGGCCTCGGCGGGTACGACCAGTCCCAGGCGGTGACGTACGTGTGGCTCGGGCAGGGGCTGCTCGCGGCGGTCGCGGTGATGGGCGGCGGCTTCGAGGACGAGATGGTCGAGAGAATCCGTACGGGTGACATCGCGATCGACCTGTACCGGCCCGTGGACCTTCAGCTGTGGTGGCTGGCGTCCGACGGGGGGCGGGCGGCGTTCCAGTTGCTGGGGCGTGGTGTGGTGCCGATGGCGTTCGGGGGGCTCGTGTTCCATCTCGCGCTGCCGGCGGATGCCGGGACCTGGCTGGCGTTCCTCGTCGCCGTCGTCCTCGGTGTCCTGGTGAGTTTCGCGATCCGCTATCTCGTGGCGCTGCTGGCGTTCTGGTTCATGGACGGGGCGGGGGTGCAGCAGCTGGCCGTGCTCGCGGGGATCTTCTTCTCCGGGATGACGCTGCCGCTGAACGTCTTCCCGGGTGGTCTCGGCGAGCTGGCCCGGGCGCTGCCCTGGTCGGCGCTGGTGCAGGCCCCGGCGGATGTGCTGCTCGGCGAGCGCACCGGCTTCGCGCTGTGGCGTACGTACGCCTTCCAGGCCGCGTGGGCCGTCGGGCTGCTCGCGGTGGGCCGCCTGGTCCAGTCGGCGGCGACGCGCAGGGTGGTGGTCCAGGGTGGCTGACCTTCAGGAGCGGCACGACGTGCACCGGGGCTTCCCGCCGACCGGTCGCTCGCGTGTGGTGGACGGGCTGCGGGCCTACCGGCTGATCGCGTGGATGTGGATCCGCTCGACGATGGCGTACCGGGCGTCGTTCGCGATGACCGTCTTCGGCAACCTCGCGGGGACCGCGCTCGACTTCGTCACGATTCTGCTGATGTTCTCGCGGGTCGACGAGCTCGGCGGCTACTCGCTGGGCGAGGTGGCGTTCCTGTACGGGCTGTCCAGTACCGCGTTCGGTCTCGCCGACCTGACGCTCGGCTCGATGGACCGGCTGGGGCGGCGGGTGCGCGACGGCACGCTCGACACGCTGCTGGTGCGGCCCGCGCCGGTGCTCGCGCAGGTCGCCGCGGACCGGTTCGCGCTGCGCCGCCTGGGCCGGATCACGCAGGGACTGCTGGTCCTCGGGTACGCGCTCGTCGTGGTCGACATCTCCTGGACCCCGCTGAAGGTGCTGCTGGTGCCGGTGATGGTGGTCAGCGGGGCCGCGATCTTCGCGTCGGTGTTCGTGGCGGGCGCGGCCTTCCAGTTCGTGGCGCAGGACGCGTCCCAGGTGCAGAACTCCTTCACGTACGGCGGCACCACGCTGCTGCAGTATCCGCCGACGGTCTTCGCGAAGGACCTGGTGCGCGGGGTGACGTTCGTGCTGCCGCTGGCCTTCGTCAACTGGCTGCCCGCGCTGTACGTGCTGGAGCTGCCGTATCCGCTCGACCTGCCCGAGTGGGTCGCGTTCCTGCCGCCGCCGGTGGCGGTCGTCTGCTGCGCGCTCTCGGGGGTCGCCTGGCGCGCGGGTCTTCGTTCGTACCGGAGCACGGGGAGTTAGCCGCACATGGACACGCAGACGGACACAGAGAAGGACTTCGACCACGACGGCGGCTTCATTCACCTCGACCGCGTCGAGAAGGTCTTCGACGTACGCAAGAAGACTGGCTTCATGCGTAGTGAGCGGCGGCAGGTGCGGGCGGTCGACTCGATCTCCTTCACCGTGGCGCGCGGCGAGATGGTCGGCTACATCGGGCCGAACGGCGCGGGTAAGTCGACCACCATCAAGATGCTCACGGGGATCCTGACCCCGAGCGGCGGTCGGCTCCGCGTGGCGGGTATCGATCCGTCCCGCGAGCGCACCCGGCTCGCGCAGCGCATCGGGGTGGTGTTCGGGCAGCGTACGACCCTGTGGTGGGACCTGCCGCTGATCGACTCGTACCGGTTGATGCACCGCATGTACCGGATCCCGGACGCGCGGTACGCCGAGAACCTCGACCGGTGTGTCGAACTCCTCGAACTGGGCGAGCTGTTGGACGTGCCCGTACGGCAGCTGTCGCTCGGGCAGCGGATGCGTGGGGACATCGCGGCGGCGCTGCTGCACGACCCGGAGGTGCTGTACCTGGACGAGCCGACGATCGGGCTCGACGTGATCAGCAAGGCGAAGGTGCGGGAGTTCCTGCGGGACCTCAACGCCGAGCGCGGCACGACCGTGCTGCTGACCACCCACGACCTGACCGACATCGAGCAGCTGTGCCGGCGCGTGATGGTCATCGACCACGGGCGTCTGATGTACGACGGGCCGCTGACCGGGCTGCACGAGATCGGTGAGAGCGAGCGGACGCTCGTGGTGGACCTGGAGCGTGAACTCCCGCCCATCGACGTCGAGTCGGCCCGGGTGGTGAAGGTCGAGGGGCCGCGGCAGTGGCTGGCGTTCCCGGCGGCTCAGTCGGCGGCGCCGCTGGTGGCGCGGATCGCCGCCGCGTATCCGCTGGTGGACCTGTCGGTGCGCGAGCCGGACATCGAGGCGGTCATCAGCCGCATGTACGCGGAGAAGGCAACCTCGTAGGCTTGGTGTCCATGACGGACGAACTCCCCGACGGGCTTCCCGAGCTGCGAGCCTCCGACGCCGACCGCGAGCAGGTCTCCGAAGTGCTGAGGGACGCCCTCGCGGAGGGCCGCCTCGACATGGAGGAGTTCGAGGAGCGTCTGGAGGCCACGTACAAGGCCCGTACGTACAAGGAGCTGGCGCCCATCACACGGGATCTGCCCGCGCCCGGGGTGACGCCTCCCGCTCCCACCGTCTCCATGGTCAAGCAGCCCGCGGGGGCCGGCGGCTGGGCGGGCCGCATCGTCGGCGGTGACGGTACGTCCCGGTGGGGTGTCGCGATCATGGGCGGGTTCGAGCGCAAGGGGCGCTGGACCATGCCGAAGCGGTTCAACTCCTTCGCGTTCTGGGGCGGCGGTGTCATCGACCTGCGCGAGGCGAACTTCGCCGACGGCGAGGTCGTCGTCAACTGCGTCGCGATCATGGGCGGGATGAGTGTGATCGTGCCGCCCGGCGTCGAGGTCCTTGTCCGCGGCATCGGCGTCATGGGCGGCTTCGACCACAGCGAGGAGGGCGTCGAGGGCGACCCCGGGGCCCCGCGTGTCGTCGTCACCGGGTTCGCCTTCTGGGGCGGTGTCGGTGTCGAGCGCAAGGTGACCAAGGCCGAGCGGCTCCGCCAGAAGGAGGAGCGGCGGCTGGAGAAGCTGGAGCGGAAGGCCGCGCGGCAGGAGGAGTTGGAGGAGTCCCGGCGCCGGGCCCTGGAGGGCACCGGCTCGCTTGGCCACCGGGACTCGCTCGACGACGCGCGGTCCATCCACCGGGCCGCGATGGACCAGCATCGGGAGCTGATGCGGGAGCACCGGGAGGCGCGGCGGGAGGAACGCCGCGAGCGGCGGGACGAGCGGCGGGACCGGGACTGATCCCGATCCTTGGCCCTGGCCCTGGCCCGAGTGTTTCCGCGGGTGGGTTGTCGGGTGCGGGTCCGTCGTGGCTGGGTGCGCAGTTCCCCGCGCCCCTGAAAGCAATAGGGTGCTGCCCCCGCGCCCCTGAAAGCAAGGGGCGCAACCCTCCGCCCGTGAAAGCCAGGGGTGCTGCCCGCGCGCCCGTGAAAGTAAGTGGTGCAACCCTCCGCCCCTGAAAGCGAGGGGCGCACCCCCCGCCCCTGAAAGATCACAGCTCGGCCGGGACCGATCCCTTCAGGTCGTCCAGGTCGAAGACCTCCGCCATGCGCTTGTAGCCCTTGTCGCTGGGGTGGAGGTGGTCGCCGGAGTCGTAGTCGGAGCGCAGGCGGCGGGGGTTGTAGGGGTCGCGGAGTGCCTTGTCGAAGTCGACGTAGGCGTCGTAGACCTTGCCGGCGCGGATCTGGGCGTTGACGGCCTGGCGGGTGTCCTCCAGGTGCGGGCGGTAGCCGCGGTGGCCCTGGAAGGGCATGAGCGTGGCCCCGACGACCCGCAGGCCCCGGGCGTGGGCCAGGCGCTTCAGTTCGCGCAGCCCGGCGGTGATCTTGTTCGCGTCGGTCTGCTGGGGCGTGCGCAGGATGTCGTTGACGCCGAGGGCGACCACGACCGCCCTGACGTTCGTACGGCCGAGCACGTCACGGTTGAAGCGGATCAGGCCGCTCGGGTTCTCGGCGGGCCGGCCGAGGCCGCTGCCGAGGACGCGGTTTCCGCTGATGCCCTGGTTGACCACGCTGTAGCGGGGCCCGTCGGAATCGTCGCGCAGCCGGTCGGCCAGGACGTCCGTCCAGCGCCGGTTCTCGCCCACGGACGAGGTCGAGCCGTCGGTGAGCGAGTCGCCGATGACGACGACCGTGCCGTCCGACTCGTTGCTCAGCACGTCCAGCGCGGTCACATAGCGCCAGTACGGCGTCTGCCCGGTGTACGCGGTGCCGGTCACGTCCTCCGTGAGGTCGCCCTCGGCGGTGTACGAGATCTGCCGTGCCTGCGGGTGGATGGTGACCGGCCCGGACGGGGTCGGCGAGTACGTCGTCACCAGCACGTCCGTGTCGTGCGGGACGAGCAGGCGCACGGCGTCGCTGACCACCTGCTGCCCGGCCGGCACGATCACCGACGGACTGCCGTGGAAGGTGAGGCGGCGCATGGTGCCGGCGGCGGCGGCCGGGTTGTTCGCGGCCGCGGCGACGGCGACCGAGGCGTGGGTGATGCTGAGCGGCTGCTGTCCGTAGAGGTTGGACAGGGTGATCCGGGCCGCGGTGCCGCCGACGCCGACATGCACGATGTTGCGGACCGAGCGGCCCGCCATTCCGTTGGCCTCGGTGCCGGGCTCCGCGCCGGACGGGGACGCCGACCAGGCGCCGACCCAGGTGCCGACGGACGCGGGGGCCGCCGAGTTGTGTGGCGTACCGCCGCCCACGAGCGGCTTCTCCTCGCCGTCGTCGGCCGCGACCCCGACGTATATGGCGGCTGAGATGACCACGACTACGGCGACGATCGCGGCCAGCAAGGCATAACCGTGACGCTTGGTCATGCGGTGCAAGTCTCCTCGGGCAAAGGGAGCCCGAGGCTCCGATGTGATGACCCCATGATGAGGCATGGAGTGAGGGGAAGCGGACGGGGCCCCATTGCTCCCGCCGCCCGTAACCGTTTTTCCGGCCCCGCCCGGCAAGACGCCGGGAACTCCTGTTCCGTTCCAGTAGTCGGTCAGGTTGGGACAATGGGTGTGGGGGACAGGGAACGGGTGGAGTGGATGGAAAGTACGAAAGCGGAGCAAAAGGATGACGCGGGGCCCGAAGGGCAGCATGCCCGGCCCGGCGGTGCGGCGAACCGCACGGTGCCCGGGCGCGCGATGAACTCGTTCAGCCCCGCGGACGAGGAGAAGTTCCGCGGGGTGCGCCGGATGAAACTCACGGCGACGGGCCTGCTGCTGTTCGTCGCCGTCGTCTACGTACTCGCCAAGTGGGCCGGGAACTCCGGAGCGGGCGCCTGGACGGGCTATGTCGCCGCTGCCGCCGAGGCCGGCATGGTCGGCGCGCTCGCCGACTGGTTCGCCGTCACCGCGCTGTTCCGCCACCCCCTCGGGATCCGTATCCCGCACACCGCGATCATCCCCACCAAGAAGGACCAACTCGGCGTCTCCCTGGGCGAGTTCGTCGGGGAGAACTTCCTCTCGCGGGACGTCGTACGGCAGCGGCTGCGCGCTGTCGGCATCGGCAGCCGCCTCGGCTCCTGGCTGGCCGATCCGGAGCACGCCGACCGGGTGACCGCGGAGCTGGCCACCGCCCTGCGCGGCGCCCTCGCCGTGCTGCGCGACTCGGACGTGCAGGCCGTTGTCGGCGAGGCCATCAACCGGCGGGCCGACGCCCAGGAGATCGCCCCCGGCATAGGGAGGATGCTGGAGAAGGTCGTCGCGGACGGCGGCCACCGGCGGGTCGTCGACCTCATTTGTGTACGCGCCCACGACTGGCTCGTCTTCCACAACGACCAGGTGATGGACGCCGTCCAGGGCGGCGCCCCCGGCTGGACCCCGCGGTTCGTCGACAAGCGGGTCGGCGAGCGCGTCTACAAGGAGTTGCTGCGCTTCGTCACCGAGATGCGCGACATGCCCACCCACCCGGCCCGCGGCGCCCTCGACCGCTTCCTCACCGACTTCGCCTCCGACCTCCAGTCCGACACCGACACGCGTGCCCGGGTGGAGAACCTCAAGCGGGAGGTCCTGGGCCGTGGCGAGGTCCAGGATCTGATCGCGTCCGCCTGGTCCTCCGTACGGCAGATGATCGTGTCCGCGGCGGAGGACGAGCGCAGCGAGCTGCGGCTGCGCGTGCGGGCCTCGCTGCTCTCGCTCGGCGCGCGGATGGCCATCGACGCGAAGCTCCAGGCCAAGGTCGACGGCTGGGTCGAGGGGGCCGCGGTGTACGTCGTGACGACGTACCGGGACGAGATCACCTCGCTCATCACGGACACCGTCGCGGGCTGGGACGCCGAGCACACCTCCAAGAAGATCGAGGCGCACATCGGGCGTGACCTGCAGTTCATCCGGATCAACGGCACGGTGGTCGGCTCGCTGGCGGGCGTGCTGATCTATACGGTGTCGCGGGCGCTGGGGGCGTGACGTCCCCCTCGGGGGGCACCCCTGAAGGGGCGTGACCCCGGCGGGTCAGATCTGGTTCTCGCCGCCGTCCACGTACAGGTTGGCTCCGAGGATGAAGCTGCTCCGCTCGGAGGCGAGGAACGCGACCACGTCGGCTACCTCGTCCGCGCGCCCGATCCGGCCGAGTGGGACACCCGCGGCGAACTGTGACTTGGTGACCGGCGCGTCCGACGTATCGACCACGGCATCGAGTCCGGGAGTGTCGATCGTGCCCGGGGAGATCGCGTTGACCCGGACGTTCCGGTCCTTGAGCTCGTTGGCCCAGGTCCGGGCGTAGGACCGGACCGCCGCCTTGGAGGCCGCGTACGTGCCGAACGACGCGACACCGTCGTCGGCGCGCACCGACGAGTTCAGGATCACCGACGCACCGTCGTTGAGCAGCGGCAGCGCCTTCTGCACCGTGAACAACGTGCCCCGCACGTTGACGCCGAACGTCTGGTCGAAGTGCTCCTCGGTGATCTCCTCCAGTGTCGCGAACGACCCGATGCCCGCGTTGGCGAAGACCACGTCCAGGCCCCGGCCGCGGGCGCGGACCGCGTCGTACAGGCGGTCCAGGTCCGCCGGGTCGGAGATGTCACCCACCACCGCGGTGGCCCTCGCCGGGCCGATGGTCTCCACGGCCTTGTCCAGCTCGGCCCTGCGCCGGCCGGTGATGAACACGTGTGCGCCCTCGGCCGCCAGCCGCACGGCGGTGGCCAGGCCGATCCCGGTGCCGCCGCCGGTGATGACGGCGGTCTTGCCTTCGAGCTGTCCCATGGTGACTACCTCCACAAACTTCAGTACCGATCGGTACTGATCGGTGTTGAGCGAGAACGTAGCACATCTGCACCGACCGGTACGGAAGAGGTATGGTTGCCCGCATGGCGACGCGACAGAAGGCACCGATCGGCCGGCCGAGAGGGTTCGACGCCGACGAGGCCCTCGAACAGGCCATGCGGGTCTTCTGGGAACAGGGCTACGAAGGCGCCGGCCTCACCGAGCTGACCAACGCCATGGGCATCACCCGCACCAGCATGTACGCGGCCTTCGGCAACAAGGAGGACCTGTTCCGCAAGGCCCTGGAGCGCTACACCGAGGGCCCAGCCTCGTACGGGGCCCGGGCCATGCGGGAGCCGACCGCCCGGCAGGTGGCCATCGCGTTCCTCGCCGGCTCAGTTCAGGCCACCACCCTTCCCGGCTGCCCCACCGGCTGCTTCGGTGTCCAGGGCGCCCTTGCCACCGGTGACCCGGGGCGCGGCGCCCGCGACGCCCTCGCCGCCTGGCGCAACGAGCACACCTCCCTCCTCCGCGACCGGTTCCGGCTGGCCGTCGACGAAGGCGACCTGCCCGGCGACGCCGATCCCGGGGTGCTCGCCCGCTACCTCATGACCGTGGCGAACGGCATCGCCGTCCAGGCCGTCGGCGGTGCCACCCGGGACGACCTGCGACTGGTGGCCGACATGGCACTGCGAAACTGGCCGTCCGCCTGACGGCTCCGGCGGCTCCCGGGGCCGAGGGCGCCGGTCCGTACGGCTGTCGGGCCGCCCTTCCGGATTCCCCGACGCCCGTCGGGTGACCTGCGAGGATGCGCCGTGTCACCGTTTCCGGAACGACGCAGCGACGTAACGACGCAGAGCCGCGACGACGACGGGACCGCGCGTCGAATCGGAGGACGAGATGACGACCTACCCGCTGGACCCGGAGCTTGCCGCGGTCGTGCCCATGCTGCCCAGGGCCGACACCTCGGACCTCGAAGGAGCCCGGGCCGAGATGCTCGTCGGCATCGCGGCGGCCTCCGCGGATGTGGACACCACCGGCGTGGACGTCTTCGACGTGGTGGCGCCCGGGCCGGAGGGCGCCCCGGACGTCGTCCTGCGCGGCTACCGCCCGCAGGGCGTCGAGGGCCCGCTCCCGGTGGTCTACGACATCCACGGCGGCGGCTTCATGCTGGGTACCGTCGACTTCGACCACGGCGTCAACGTGACGCTCGCGCGGGAGCTGGGCGCCGCCGTCTTCTCCGTGGAATACCGGCTCGCCCCCGAGAACCCGTACCCGGCCGGACTCGAAGACGCGTACGCCGGACTCGTCCATGTCACCAAGAACGCCGCCGAGTTCGGTATCGACCCCGCCAGGGTCGCCCTCTTCGGCTTCAGCGCCGGTGCCGGTATCGCGGCCGGTCTGGCGCTGCTCGCCCGTGACCGGGGCGGCCCCGCGATCGTCTTCCAGTACCTCGGCATCCCCGAACTCGACGACCGCCTCGACACGCCCAGCATGCGGGACTTCACCGACACGCCCCTGTGGAACCGGCCCAACGCGATCGTCAGCTGGGACGCCTACCTCGGTGCGGGGGTGCCGGGCGGCCCCGACGTCCCGATCTACGCGGCTCCCGCCCGGGCCACCGCCGAGCAGCTCGCGGGGCTACCGCCCGCCTACATCTCGGTGATGGAGTTCGATCCGCTGCGGGACGAGGGCATCGACCACGCCCGTGCGCTGCTCGCGGCCGGGGTGAGTGTGGAGCTGCATCTGTTCCCGGGTACGTTCCACGGCTCGGCGATGGTCACGCACGCGGAGGTCTCCCAGAGGGACGCGGCGGAGTCGATCGCGGTGCTTCGGAAGGCGCTGCGGTAGCGCTCCGCCGGGTGGGGTGCGGGCCTGTCGGGTGCGGGTGCGGGTGCGGGTGCCGGTGCCGGTGCGCTGTGGCTGGTCGCGCCCACGCGGCCGAGCCTCACATGTCACAGCCCCGCGCCCCCGAAAGTGCCGGTGTCGCCGTGGCTCTCGCGCGGAGCCCGGCGCCTCAGTCCTCGTCCGCCAATCGCAGCGCGTACAACGCCAGTTGGGCCCTGAAGCGGTCCTGTGGGTCGCTCAGGCGGTAGCCCAGGGCGGTTTCCACGCCTGCGAGGCGGGCGGCGACCGAGCTGTGGTGCAGGTGGAGGTCGGTGGCGGCGTGGCGGAGGGAGCCGGTGCGCAGGAAGGCGGTCAGGGCGGCCAGCGCCGCCGGGCCGCCCTTGCCCCCGGCGAGTCCGGCCAGGGCGCCCACGTCGGGCTGGGCCCGCAGCCGGTTGACGGGGATGTCGGCGAGCAGCGCCACCGGCCCGAGGGTGTCGTGGTCGACGACCGCCTCGTCGGGCAGCCCGGCCACATCGACGGCGAACCGCAGCGCGAGCCGGGCCTGCGCCCAGGAGACCCCGGCGTCCAGGGCGGGAGCACTGCCGCCGATCCCGATCCGTACCCCCTCGGCGCCGTGCTCACGAAGCAGCGCCCGCAGCTCCTCAGCGGCCGACCCGGCACCCGGCGCCAGCGCCACGGCCAGCGGACCGACCGCGGCGACCCGCACACCCGGACGCAGTTCGTGCCGCCCCAGCACGGCCACCGACGAGGCCCCGGCGACGGCGACCACCCGCAACGGCTGCTCGGGCACCAGACCCAGCAGGCGCAGCGCCCGCGCCCGGTCTTCGACGGCCTCACGCTCCGACAGCACCCGCTCGACCAGCGCCGGGTCCGCCACCTGATGGGGTGCGCTGTCCTGGTCACGGCTGCCGTGTACGACGCCCGCGGCGATGGCCATCCACTCCAGCACCAGCTCGTCGAAGGGCCCCGGCGTCCCCGCCCGCTCCAGCCACACCCGGCCGCCCGGCGCGAACTCGGCGCTCCCGGAGACCGTGCCGACAGGCCCCGCCGGTACCGTCCCGGCCGGCCCGAACCGCACCACACGCCCGCCCACCTCAAGGCCCGCCGGACACTCGGCCAGCCCTGCCGTGGACCGCACGAGCGACACGGCGTCGAGCCGCCCGGCCCCGAGCAGCGCCTCGAAGTGCGCGATGACCCGCAGCGCCGCCGCGGCATCCGCGTCGAGGGCCGACAGCCGTAGCAGCAGTCCCTTCATGACCTGGGAGTCTAGGCCGTGGGTGGGGTGTACGGGTCGGTCGTGCGCCCCTGCTTCACGGCCGCAGGGCCGCAGGGCCGCACGGCCGGGAGGAACGCGAATGCTCCGGCGATCTGAGTACGCGTACTCTGTCGGCCCCGTGTGCGTCTGAGGAACTCTCGTTCCCATGACTCCCATGACCGAGAAGCCGCTGGGCCTGCTGTCGAAGCGCCCCTGGACGGAACGCTGGCTGACCCGCCTGCTGGGTGCCGCCCTGTCCTCGGCGGCGTACCTTCTCTGCCTGCCCTGGGATCTGCGCAACCGCCCCGAGTCACCCGGTTCGACGACCGAGACGACTCCGGTGACCGTCCTCGGCGTCGCGGCCCTGGCCGTGACCCTGCTCCTCCTGGCCGTGTACTTCGGCCGCCGCGACGCCCTCGCCTGGCCACTGCTGTTGGTGGCGGCGCCCCCGGCGACACTCATGTACCTCTCGTTCCGCACGAACCCCGAGCCGCCGGACGCGTCCCTGTGGCCTCTGACCTGGGCGTTCTCCATACTCGTCATGGCGGCGGGGGTACTCGTCGCCGCGTCCGTCGCCCGGCGGTTCAGGGAGGACACGGGGGACTCGACGGACGGGCTGGTGTTCGCCCGCTCCTCGCCGGGAGCGTCCTCGGGAACGGGCGGCGGTTCCTCGGCCGTCAGGCGCCCGTCGTGGAACCCGGGCGCACGATCATGAGGATCGTGACCGTGGCCCAGAGCAGATTGAAGATTCCGGTGAACATGGCGAGCCGCACGGTGGCGCGGGGGTTCGCGGCGACGCCGGTGGACGCGGCACCAGCACCGGTCGTGCCGGTGGTGCCGGTGACCTCGGTGGCCGCGTCCGCTCCGGCCGCCGCCTCGACCGCTTCGAGGAGTTCCTCCTGACGCGGCAGCACCAGCGCCAGCAGGACCGCCGCCGCGATCCCGGTCAGGGCCATCGAGGCGATCAGCCAGGCGTCACCGAGTACGCCCATGCTCATGGCCGTGGCGAAGCCGAGTACGGGAACAGCGATGCCGAGGCCCGCGTACACCCGGCAGATCCGGTGCAGCAGCCGTAGCGTCTCCGCCGCCCGCTGGTCCCCCGGATCGGCGAGGGCGCGGCGCGCGCCGGGCGGGAACATGCTGGCCGCCACGGTGACGGGCCCGACGGCGACGATCGCGGCGAGGACATGGAGAACGAGAAAGAACTTGGTCACGAGGGGACGGTAGGCGGCGTACCGGATCTTGTGGAAGTGGCGGTACTGCCAGGGTTCAACGGATTCTCGCCACCACCTCGCTGCTGCCTCGCCACCAGCTCACCACCATCGTCGGAGCCGGCACCAGACGGAACAGCGGCTCGGCACCAGGTTGATGCACGGTTGGCCAGAACCCGCGCTGCCCCTACCCTTTTGCCATGCACACAGTGGCCGTACTGGCACTCGACCAGGTCATCCCGTTCGATCTCGCCGCGCCGATCGACACGTTCAACTGGGCCCGGCTGCCGGACGGCCGCGCGCCCTACCGGGTCAAGGTCTGCTCGGTGGCGGAGGAGGTGAGCGCGGGCCCGTTCAACGTGCGGGCGCCGTACGGTCTCGACGCGCTGGCCGAGGCCGACACGATCGTCGTGCCGGGCACCGCCGACCCGACCGTGCCGCTGCCGCCGGGCGTGGCCGAGGCCCTGTGCGTGGCGGCGGCGAACGGGACGCGTATCGCGTCGATCTGCGTCGGCGCGTTCATCCTCGCCGCCACCGGGCTGCTGGACGGCCGGCGGGCGACGACCCACTGGATCGCCGCCGCGGACCTGGCGGCCATGTACCCGAAGGTGACGGTCGACCCGAACGTCCTCTACGTCGACAACGGCCAGTTCCTCACCTCGGCCGGCGCCGCCGCGGCGATGGACATGTGCCTGCACATGATCCGCCTGGACCACGGCTCGGCCGTCGCCGCGCACGCGGCCCGGATGTCCGTCATGCCGCTCGAACGGGAGGGCGGGCAGGCCCAGTTCATCGTCCACGCCCAGCCCCCGGCACCGGCCGGCACGACGATGGAACCCCTGCTGAGCTGGCTGGAGGAGCACTCCGACCGAGACCTGACCCTGGACGACATCGCGGCCCGGGCGGGCACGAGCGCCCGTACGCTCAACCGCCGGTTCCGCGAACAGACCGGCACCACGCCCCTGCAGTGGCTGCACCTGGCGCGGGTGCGCCGCGCCCAGCACCTCCTGGAGACCACGACCCACCCGGTCGAACGGATCGCGGCCCAGACGGGGTTCGGCTCACCGACGGCCTTCCGCGACCGCTTCAAGCGGGTGGTGGGAACGAGCCCGCAGGCCTACCGGAGGGCGTTCCGGGGAGCGCCGGTGCCGTAGAGGCAAGGCGCTCCCCGGGGCGGCCCCGGAAGAAGTACGGCCTCAGCCGCGCCGGTCGGCCACCGCCCAGGAGGCCAGCGCCACGGCCCCGGCCACACCGACCACCGCGGGCCACGCGCCCACCTTCTTGGCGAGCGGATGCGATCCGGCGAACCCGGCGACGTACGCGACGGTCAGCGCACCCGCCGCCCGCCCACCGGCCTGCTGCCGCCACCGCTGTGCGGCCGCGGCCCCGGCGACGGCGAGTACGGCCCCGCCGAGCTGCCGCTTCCCGGTCCAGCGAGCGACCCCGTACCCACCGATGAGCCCACTCGCGGCCACCGCCGCGGCCGGTACCTTCGCCATCACTGCCTCCTGGTGCTGCTTCCGCACGGGCCGCCGTACGGGCTGTACGGGCCTCCGCGCGTGCTTCCGTACGGGCCCTCTGTACCGGCTTCCGTACGGTCGACCGAGGCTAACCCGCCCCTACCGGGCGCCCGGCACCACCTCTCCCGAGATCGGCAGCCCCAGCCCCGCCACGGCCCGGGCGACCAGCCGGGCCATCTCGACCGCGCCCCGCTCCTGGAAGTGGGTGTTGTCCTGGACGCCGTTCGGGAAGTTCGGGTACTGCCCTGCGGCCAGCCACAGGAAGATCCCCTTGGACCCCTCGATCCCGACCCCGTCGAGGTACACGCGGCTGGCCGCCGAGAGGTCGACCAGCGGGGCACCCTCCTCCCGCGCGACGGCCTTAGCGGCATCCACGTACGCCGGGAAGGAGACGTTGAACTTCCCCGTCGACGCGTTGTAGGAGCGCCGCGACACCGGCGTCACGACGACGGGCGTCGCGCCCCGCGCCCGGGTCGCCCGGATGTAGTCGTCGCGCAGGTACTCCTTGTAGCCGGCGGGCGAGGTGTACCGCTCGGGATTGCTCACGGTCGCGTCGTTGTGCCCGAACTGCGTGAAGAGGTAGTCACCGGCCCTGATCACCTGATGGATCGCGGCCAGCCGCCCCTGCTCGATGAAGGACCGCGAACTCCGCCCGCCGATCGCATGGTTGGCGACGGTGATGTTCGAGGTCAGGAACGAGGACAGCTTCTGCCCCCAGCCGGCCTGGGGGTAGTAACGGGAGTTGTACGTCTGGGCGGTGGAGTCACTGGCGATGTACACGGTGCCGGTGGCCGCCGCGGCGGCGACGGCGGTACCGGGCAGCCCCAGCACCCCGAGCGCCCCACCCCCGACCGCACCAGCGGTACCGACAAGGAACCGTCTACGACTGCTCACACTGACATTGCGGCTCATCCGACCATCCCTGCGCAGGAGTTGAGGAACTGTCAGGGAGGGGTCGCAGCAGGGAGGGGAAAGGTTGCCGGGTGCTTCCGCGCCCCGCGAAATCCGTACGACAAGGGTGTCCTGGTGCTGAGAAGCTCCGGACCAACGACAAGGAGAGACACCCCGGTTGGACACCCACACAGGCAACGCCACCACCCCTGACGGCACCCGCCTCGCCTACCGGGACCACCACGCACCCGAGCCCGAACCGGAGTTCGGCGCCGGCCTCCGACACCCCCCGCTGCTGCTCCTGCACGGCCTGGCGGGTCACATGGGGGAGTGGGACGACCTGCTCCCGCTCCTCCTGGCGGACGGCCACCGCGTGATCGCGTACGACGCCAGGGGCCATGGCGCGAGCACGCGCCGCCCGCCGGACATGACGCGGGAGTCGGCGGTACGAGACGTGACCACCCTGATCGAGGAACTGTCCCTCCCCGTCCCGGTGACCCTCCTCGGCCAGTCCCTGGGCGGCCACACGGCCTTGCTCACCGCGGCCGCCCACCCGCACCTGGTCGACTCCCTGATCCTGATCGAGGCGGGCCCGGCCGGCCCGAACCCGGACCTGCCCACCGAGATCGGCACCTGGCTGGACAGCTGGCCCACTCCCTTCACGTCCTTCTCCTCCGCCGCCGCCTTCCTCGGCCACGAGGCCTGGGCGAGAGGCCTGGAGGAACGGGAGGACGGTCTCCACCCCCGCTGGGACCGCGACTCGATGCTCGCGGCCGTCGCAGACCTGGCCACCCGCGCGTACTGGCCCGAGTGGGCCCGAGTCGCCTGCCCCACCCTCGTCGTACGCGGCGCGAAGGGCACGATGCGGGAGGCGGAGATGACGCGCATGACGCAGATGACGCGCATGACACGCATGGCGCGGATGCGGACCGGGACCGAGGTCATCGAGGACGCGGGTCACGACGTGCACCTGGACCAGCCGTACCGCTTGCACGCGGCGGTACGGACGTTCCTCGCGGCGGGACACACCACGTGAACGGGCCCCGGGCGGGCGTCGGCCTCTGGTCCTCGGTCCCCGCGGGTCTACTGACGCGCGTCCGCCAGCCAAGTCCGCCAGACATGGCGGCTGTTGGGCACCTCGGGCCGGTCCAGAATCCACAGCACGTACCCGGCGTGCAACTGGGCCCAGGGGTTCTCCGAACGCCGGGCGCCCTCCAGCCGTACCCGCAGCGGGTCCCCGTCGACGACCCGGGCGATGCGCACGTACTCGCGGTCCTTGCAGCGGTAGGCACGCCGTACGACGATCTCCACCAGGTCGATCAGCTTGGTCCTGGCGACCGGATCCTGCCCGACGGCGTCGGTGGCCAGGTCCCGGATGAGCCCCTCCTTGGTCCCCCACGCCTTGGCATGCCGGGTCCACTCCTCCGGATACCGGGCCTCCCATTCCAGGAAGAGCAGCGCGTAGGGCAGCCCGGGCCATTCGGAAAGATCCTCACCGGGCCCTCTGTCCCACATACCGCTGGGCAGCGAATGGCTCCGGGCCCACAGGTACTCCTCGTTGGCCGACCGCAGCGCCGGATCCTCGTACGGGTACATCACCCCCTGCCCCTGCAGCATCCGCAACGTCTCGTTGAACCGATGCTGAGCCTCCTCGGTCCTCCTCCGCGCGGAGGCCAAGTGGTCGAGCGCGGCGGCCCGTTCGGCCGGCTCGTTCGCGATCAGCCCGTACGCCCACGCCAGCCGCTTGTCCCACGCCCGGGCGTCGTCCATGTCCGCCCCGTGCCCTTTCCCATGCCCCATGGCACAGATCATCCCTGAGCGCGCCGCGCCCCGCTCCTCCGGGCACCGGTACGGGTACTCGTACGGGTACCCGTACGAGAGGGGCGGGGGCGAGGAGGGGCCTCGGGTCAGCCGACGCGGAGCGGCACGTGTTTTCTGCTGTACGGAGATGATGAGACCTGGGTCACAGGCCGGAAGAGGGCCGGAGACCACGCCCACGCACGCTGACAGGAGACGTCCTCGTATGACGGACCCGGACCCAAGAGACGCAAGTGAGCCGGTAGACCCGGTAGCCCCGCCAGACCCGCCAGACCCGGTGGACCCGGGAGCAACCCTCGGCAGCCGAGGGACAACCGGAGTCTGGCCCCTGATCCACGCCGAGCGAACGGCACTGGCGGCCGATCTCGCGGAGTTGACCGACGAGCGGTGGGCAACACCCTCGCTGTGCACCGAGCTGACGGTGCGCGAGGTGCTGGCGCACCTCACCGCGGGAGCGAGCCTCAACTCCGTACGCTGGCTGGCGGGTGTGATCCGCTGCCGGTTCGACTTCGACAAACAGGTGGCCATGAGGCTGGCCGAGCAACTGGGCGCCACTCCGGCGGAAACACTGGAGAGATTCCGAAGAGTGGTCCCAAGCACGACCAAGCCTCCCCTTCCCACTCTGGCGATGCTGGGCGAGACGATCGTGCACGGAGAGGACATCCGACGCCCGCTGGGCATCGTCCGCGCCCACCCGGTCGAGACGATCACGCTGGTGGCCGACTACTACCGGGGCTCGGACCTCGTGGTCCTCGCCAAGGGCCGCATCGCCGGCCTGAGACTCACCGCGACGGACGGCCCCTTCACGACCGGCGCGGGGCCGCTGGTCTCCGGCAGCACCTTGGCCCTGGTTATGGCGATGACGGGGCGTACGGCGTACTGCGACGACCTGGAAGGCGAGGGCGTGAAGCTCCTACGAGGCCGCTGCGAGACGGCGTGACGCGAGGGAACTTCTGTCACGAGGGTCGCGAGGGTCACGAGGTGCGCCGTGCAATCGCAGCCGAGCAGGCGCACTCTGGAGGAAGGTGGAAGCGGCTGAGGACAGCTGGAGGCAGCTGGAAACAGCGGCTCCGGAGGTGATCGTGATGATGATGAAGACCGCTGTCGGATGGCACATAGAGCTGGAATTCGACGAGGACGACAACCGCACCCGCGCAGCCGCCCTCGTACGCCTCCCCGACGGAAGCGAGGTACGGGCCCACGGCTACGCCAGCCGCCACCCCTCCGACTCCAACCAGCCGAGGGTGGGCGAGGAAGTGGCCGGCGCCAGGGCCCTCAACGAACTGGCCATGAAACTCCTGACCAAGGCCCACGACGAAATAGACGAGGCCTCGGGCAGGACATCACACCCGCTGACCTGACCTGACCTGACCTGACCGACAGGACAACGGGCAGGGGGTCGCAGCTCACTCGCGCGTTCATTCAATCGCGATGGACGGGCGGGGTGTTGATATACGTATGTCCGGTCGGCGCCGTCTTCAGCCGGGCCCACGACGACTACTGCGACTACTGCGGAACTTCGCCGAAGATCATGCGGTGCCCGCGGGCTGTGTCCATGTACTCGCGGACCCGGTGGATCAGCCCGTCCCGGAGCTCAAAGACGAAGCAGTAGTCGTTGGCGTAGTGGCTGCCGTTCGCCAGAGTCGCCGTCATGGTCTCCTCCACGACCACCCGCTCGCCGTCGGCGTAGATCCCGTGAAAGGTGACGGTGACGTCCCGCACGAAAAAGCGGGGAAAGTCCTCGGCGAGAAAGCGCACGATCGCCTTCCTGCCGACCAAGTGGCTGGGACTCTCCAACGCGACGGCAGTAGCGTTCCCCGGCGGCGCCAGCCACTCGGCGTCCTCGGTGAAGACCGCGGAGATCCGGTCAGCATCATGGCTGGCGAACGCCTTCCAGGCGTTCTCAACGACGGCGCGGCTCTGCTGTGACATGCCCGCGAACCTAGGCGAGGCAAGGCGAAGGGGCTGGCGGTTCTCCGACATCATCCCTTGGTGGTGCGGGGCCTGACTCTCCCGCCTTGCGCAGTGGGCACCGGTCGGTACGGGTGTGCGGGGTGTCGTCCACCGCTGGAACACGATCTGCGTTCCGCCGCTGACCACCGACCAAAGGGCGTCACCTGGAGGGCTCGTCGCCGACTTGGAATTCGTTCACCCACTTCTGCGCCGCCGCAAGATCGAGGGCGGTCCCGACGACCTGGTAGGCGAAGCCGTCCCACTCTTCCAGGACACGCGGCTCGCCGGACCGGAGGTGGCCGCCTCCGTCGCTTGCGGGCCGGTGGCGCCGGTACTGGTCCATCGGCGGGCGGCGCCGCTTGTTGTACGGCGCGAGCGGGTCGTCGGCGTCGGCGCGCGGGATGGCGCGCGACGGCTGGTTCGGCGGCCCGGGTCGGGAATGCTTGCCCATGCGCTTGATGCTCTCAGGCCGAGACCGTTGTCGGCCGAGCGACAGCGAGATCCTGAGGCGGCGAAAATAGGTGGTCTACCACCTCACCCCACCAGGGAGTCGCCCTCTATGGCCCGTATGAAAGCCCGCCAAGCATGAGCATGGACGGCCACAACCGGGCCGTTGCCACACTTGGAGTCGCGCACGTGCAAGCGGCCGTCAGCGTGGGAGCACTCGACACACTCACCGCCCGCGCCGTTGCTGTAAGAGGACTTGAACCAAGACGAGGGTGCTTCGGGAGCAGACCGCGCAATGCTCATCTTGCATATTCCTTAAGAACGGACTTGATCAGTTGGACGGAGCGCTGGGGACTCAGGGCGGCGGCCCTCAAACCGTCGAAGGCCCGGGTGTACTCATGCACATGATGCTCCCCTTCCAGGTAGACGGCATCGGTGATGCCGTCCCGGTACACGATGTCCGGGTCCTCCTGGTCCGGGAAGCCGAGCATGGTGAACGATCCCGTGGCCGGGTAGGTGCCTGAGTCGAACGGGAGTACCTGCAGTGTGACGCTCGGCAACTCCGATGACTCCAGGACGCGTTCGAGCTGCTCTCTCATCAACGCCCGCTCCCCGATGACATTGCGGAGGGACCCCTCGTTCACGACGAACCAGGCATTCGGGGCCTCGGGTCGCGCCAGCATGGCTTGGCGCTCCATGCGCACTCGCACCGCCCGATCGATGTCCTGGGCGGGCAGATGCGCACCTGTCTTGTGAAGTTCGCAGGCGTACGCCGGGGTCTGCATGAGCCCGGGGAGCAACTCGCACTGGTACTGGCGGAACGTGGAGGCTTCCTGTTCCAGGCCGATGTAGATGGAGAACCACTGGGGCACCCCGGATCCGTGCTCCTGCCACCAGCCGCGCGTCTTGGCCTGCCTCGCCAGAGACTTCAGGAACTCGCGCAGTTCGTCGCCGGTCTCGTAGAAGCGGCACAGCGCATCGATGTCGGACGGCTGGACCCTGCCGCTTCCCGTCTCCATCCGATTGACCTTGGAGCCGCTCCAGTCCAGTGCGGAACCCACTTGTGCGCACGTTAGAGCGCTCTGCTCGCGGAGCTTCCTCAGCTCGATCGAGAGGCGACGGCGGCGTGCCGTCGGTGAACCTGCCATTCCTAACACCTTTCTCAATAGCCGGCGTTCAGTTTCGTGCCAAGGGGCATGCTTGCCAATCACTCGGAAGTGGGAATCCCGTCGTGCACATTGCACGACGGGATGCGCGGACGCCATCCTGGCATGCAACGCCACTCACTGTGAGTGTTCGTGACACTCCGCCGAGCATCCGGCGTCGGCGGCGACGGCGAGCGACGAGAGGGGACCCGGTGATTCAGGAAGCGTGCATGCCCCGGAAGCCATGGGACTTGGCTTTCACGGCCGAACCCGAGGAGGTGGCAGCCCTGCGCCGCATCATGCGGCTGCACCTGGGCGTCTGGGGCCTGCACGACATCACCGACGAGGCCCAACTCTGCGTCAGCGAACTCGTGTCCAACGTCGTCACGCATGTCGGTCTCGGCACACCGACGACGCTGGCCGTCTCGATGAATGGCACGTACTTGCGCATTGAAGTCCACGACCCCGACACGCGCGCCCTCCCGACCTTGCTCGACGCGACGTCAGACGCCGAGGCCGGCCGAGGTATGGCCCTCGTTGGTGCCCTCGCCTCCCGCTGGGGCGTCCAACTCCTCCCTGATCGGAAAGTGACCTGGTGCGAGTTGGAAACCGGGTTGACCTCCCCGAGTGGTCACGTCGGACGCCCCGGTGTTGCGCGGGCCGAGGCATTGCTGGATCTCTACGTGGCATCGACGCGAAGTTCGGATTCGAGAACGAGCAGACTGGGCATGGCTGTGGTCCAGAACGTCGTGATCAGTGCCATCGCGGACTTGCTCAACTGGCTCCGGGTGCACGGGTGTGACGCGGAAGAGATCCTGGACCGTGCCCAGACTCGCTTCGAGGCGGAAACCACGGAAATCGGGGATCTGCCTTGTGACGCCCTGAGATGAGCAAGCCCTCAGAGTCGCCCTGAATACGGTCCCTCTGCCGTTGACGGGCGCCCGGTAGGCGGCTTGGGTTCGAAGCCTATGCGAGCGGGTAGCGACAGTCGGCATGACCCGTACGCGCCGAACGCAGTTACGCCAAGCCGAGTGCCCGACCTGGTTCAGGCGCGCAAGTAAGCGTGGATCGCCGCGGCGATGGCCGTTCCGAGCGGAATGGGCACGGCGTTGCCGATCTGCCGAGCGATGTCGGTCTTCGAGCCACACCAGCGGAAGTGGAGGGGGAAGCCCTGTATACGGGCGGCCTCGTAGTGGGTGATTGGACGAGCCTCGGTGGGGTGGAGGTAGCGGCCCTTCTCGGGCTTGAAGAACTCGGTTCGGATGGTTACCGAGGGCTCCCCCAGGCGTAGCCGGCCCATGACGTCTCCCGTGCCGGTGTTGTGATTATCCCAGCTTTCGGTCGAGAGGTATTGGATCGGTGTCTTTACGCCTGGAGGAGTGGGGGTGTCGAAGATTCGGATCTTTCCGTTCTTGTTCACGGTGAACCACTTGTCCCGCAGATTCTTTCGGTTCCCGCCCGGAGGGATGGCTTCGTATCGTGCCATCGAAATTGGCTCCGGATTGCGTCCGAAATGGAGATCGCGTGTGGTGAAAACTCCAGGTAGGAAGGCATCCACGTCAGGAACGAAATCCTTGCCGTCCGGAAGTTCGGTGCCTCGGACCGATAGAAGGGACGATTCATTGAACACATCGTCCACTGCTTTCCAGTACGACGGCCCGACGTTGATACCGTCGATCGGCTGAGTCGGGGTGCCGTTATTGCGTTTCGGCAGTCGGACATGTGTTGTGACGGGATACGTCATCGCGCGATCATTGTCGACATCACGGCGCACTCCGATGACGATGGCTCGCCGACGCGCCTGGACTGCACCGTAGTTGGCGGCGTTGAGGAGATAGCGCTTGTGCTTCTGCTCCTCAGTGTCGGTCCGTTCATGGCCCGGAGGGTCGACAAGTCGATAGTCGGCCAGTAGACCGCCCTCTTTCACCTCGCTGAGGAGGTTGCGGAACTCGTCCGACTTGAGGAAACGGTCAACATTCTCAATCACGAAGACCTTGGGGCGAATTTCGGCGACAATGCGAACGTATTCCTCCCACAGGCGGTTACGTTCTGAGCCCTTCTTCAGGCGGTTCAAGGCCGAAAATCCCTGGCAGGGAGGTCCTCCGACCACCACGTCCGCATGGAGGGCCTCCTCCGCCGGCGCCCAGCCCTCAATGTCTTCGAGGTGCACACGAGCAGCCGGAAGGGCCATGTCCAGTCGATGGCTTCCGAAGTTTGAGGCGTAGGTAGCAGCCGCAGCGAGGTCGTGCTCGACCGCCGCGACGCTGTGAAAGACAGGCCCGTCCTCCTCCGCCCCAGCCGGGCGGAACTCGTGAAACCCCTGAGTGAACCCGCCGCACCCACTGAACAGGTCGACGACAGTGATCGGCTCGGGGTCGAGGGGGCGGGGCGTGTGCATGGGGTGATCTTAGCTTCGGAGTGCGGCCGCGATGGCCTGTCCGACGGCGGTTGCAAGGGGCGGCGGCATCGCGTGGCCGATCTGACGGTACCTGGACGTCTTGCCGCCGAAGAAGCGCCAGTCCGCTGGGATCGCTTGGATCGTTGCGGCCTGGTCGACGGTCAACTTGGGTTGGCCGTCTGCAGGAAAACCTGAGTCCGGGGGTTCGTCACCGAGGCTGTTGCCGTTCACGCCGAGCGAGGCCCACGCATTCTTGCTGCCGGTGGGACCGAGGTCGGCACCGCCGCGCCGGTCGGAGCCCCCGACGAGAGCGGGAGCGATGCGGTCGGCGCCCTTGATCCAGCGTTCCGCGCCGGGCCATCCACGCCCGGACATGGAAGGGCCGAGGACTTGACCAACGGTCGGGGTCGGCAGCCCATCAGGCTCGGGCCAGGAGAATCGGGAGAAATACGGTTCCTTCAGAGCGATCAGAAAGCCGCTGCTGCGATTCTGCGGAACGCCGAAGGTCGCGGCATTGAGGACTCGCCAGCTCCAGCGGTAGCCCGCTCTGCCGAGCTCGGTCTGGATCCATGATCGATCGGCCTCGAAGCCCGAACTCTCAACCAGATCCGGCACGTTCTCCAGAAGCACGGCTTTCGGGTTGATGTCGCTCACCAGCTTGATCGCAGCCCTCAGGACTCCACGTTCCTCCGTGTCCTCGGCGCGACCGACACTGGCCGACGATTTCACGCGGGGGAGGCCACCGCTGATGAGATCGACCTCCTGTGTCTCGGGACGCACGCTCGGATCGAAGTGCACGACGTCCATGCAGACCACATCCCAGTGGGGCCGGTTGAGGTCGATCGTGAAGCAGGCATCGGCCTTGCTGTCGATGAGCAGTACCGGGTCGAACCCGGCACGCTCCAGCCCAAGGGCCTGCGCTCCGGCCCCGGCACAGATTTCCACAGACCTGAATCGGAGGGATTCGACCGGTGCCTCCGGTGCACGCTGGGGATTCGACGGCACCCCTCGTTGCCTTGTGGCCGAGGGTGATCCATCAGCGACAGTGCTTCGGGCTGTTTCCTGCCCGGCCTTCGTCGCGTTGTCCGTAGCAGGACGCTGAGCGCTGACGGACTCATGGGCGACGGTACGGAGTTCGTCGTCCAGTGCATGCTCCTCAATGCCGTCGAAGAGTACGAAGGGAGCGAGCCGCAGCAACCTCTTGAGGAAGTCGCGAAGAGTGTCACGCTCGTTCAGACCAGCCAGATCCAGGTCTTTCCAGACACGGAGGATGGCCCGGACCATGTGCGGGCTTCCGCCTAGCGCTGCACGCCGAGCGTAGATTTGGTCGAATGCTGCCTCGCCGAGGATGGCCAGGGCACCGTACGGTTCCGGGTCACCGGACGAGCGCACGAGCTGAGCACGCCACCATAGTCGTCCGAAGACGTGCCGGGTGAGGTCCGTGCCCAGGACACGGTCCTTGGGCGGCTGGGGATAGCGCCAGAAGGCGACGTCCGGGAGCAGGACCAGTGCAAGGAACGCCCAGACGTCCCGGGAGGCGGCCTCGGCGGGCACCATGCCCATTTCGGCATGGAGCAGAGCGGCGAGCCGGAGGTCGAAGTCGGCGTTGCGTGCGCGGTCCGAGTCATCGGGGAAACCGGCTCGCTTGGCGAGATCGACAACTCCCGCGCGAAGTTCATGGAGTTGCGCGGCGGAAATCCGGTCGCCGCCGGTGGCCACGTACACCGCTGACTCGTGGGAGACGGCTACTCGACCCACCAACTCCGAGACGGTCAGCTGCCGATACTCCTCGAAGAGCGGTCTGGCCTGCTCGGCGAGCAACCGCGGGTAGAGGAAGCTCATCACGACACCTCGAACATCTTGACCGCCGCCTGGAGATCCGAGGCGAACAGGGCGGGGGACTGCCGCTGGCGCAGGCGGATGTCGGTGATCGACTGCTCGGGGAACAGCTGGTCGAACAGGCTCAGGAGAGTGGCGCCCAGAGAGCCCTCGGGGAAGTCGGCATCCTCGGCGAATTCGTCGTTTCCGAGTGCGTGCTCGACCATGATCCTCGCGGCGTCCGCATACACCGCGGAGAGCACGACCCGATCGATCGGACGAGGCTTTCCCGCGTTCTCGAATGCGGTTGCAGTGATCGTGTTCTGCTCATTGACGAGCAGGAGAAGGGACCCCATGGTGGCGCTCTCGAGGCCTCCGCTGATCTGCAAGTGCCAGGCGGCTCCTTCGGGGAAGGACGTCCGGGCGAAGTCGATCACTGCCATGGGGAACTGTGGTGCGTCGCCCTGGAGGCGCAGTGCCTCGCGATCGCTCCACAGCACGGAGCCTGCGCGGCGGGGGGAGGAGGGGCGTGCGTCACTCCGGCGCTCGGCCAGGACGAGGGCAGTGTCGAGGAGGAGCAAACCTCCCAGATCGGCACCCCGTAGTCGGAAATCGAGTTCTACGGTGCTCATGCCGCTCTCGGTCAGGCGAACCTGTTGTGCGGGCCCGCTGAGATTGGATCCGGTCGCTGTCCACACCGCCGAGAGCATCAGGGAGGCGTCCTTCGGAAGACCTGACTGCGAACGCGCCCGGCCCAGGTCGACGCGGACAGTCCTGCGCAGGTGCAGGTCCATTTGATAGTCCCAGTCCGGCAGTGCTTCGGGCATGGCGACCTCGCCGTCCTCGGTCATCAATGACCACGCCGCGGCAGCGACCACGTCCTCGGACGGGATGCGGTAAGGGAGAACGCGCCGAGTCACGGGGCCCTCACCGCCTCGACCTTGATGCCGATCTCGGTCATGGTGTCCGGGGCCGGACGCACGACCGCGTGCCAGACGGACTCGCCGCCCTCGATGATGTAGTCCTCTGAGGCGTTCAGACGGCCCTCGTCGTCCTCCCAACCGATGAGCACGGGCATGCTGGCTCCGATGGGCGGATCCGTCTCGCGCCCGCCGGTTCCGGGGAGGGTGACGGCGAGGTCGATCCGGACTCGCTGTGCCCCGGGCACGGGCAGTCGGAACGCCTGGATGAGCACGGAGGCGTCGTCACGATCGTCGTAGTACGGGTCACCGACGTACTGCACCCGCGGACGACGGCGCGGCGTGCCCGTGCTCCCCGACGCGTCGGTGAACGTCTGCCCGTCGGTGTCTAGAGCACCCGGCCCGCCGGCTCCGTCGGCAGCGGGTCGACCTGTATCGGCCGGAGCAGCCTTCGTAACCGGTCGGCCCGAGGACGAACGCTTCGTGTTCTCTTCCGTGCCATCCGGCTTGGAAGCGCGTGTGGCCGTGCTGCCCGGCTTCGAGTAGGCAGTGGCGCCGCCGATTCCCCAGGCTCCACCGACCAACCCGGAGAACAGCGAACTGGCTGCGCCCAGAGCGACGTTGCTGGCCCCTGCTCGCGCGACGCCGCCGAGAGAGAGGAGACGTTCCTGAGCCTCCGCAATGCGCCTGAACGTCGTCTGCACGAAGGTGCTCTCGGGTCTGTCGAGCGACTGGGGATGCCAGGCGTCGTGCGTGGGTGGTTCGGCCTTCGCGTAGATCTCGTCCATGGCTTCGTCGGCTCGGAAGACGCCGGCGTACCCCTGGTTCACGCTGGGAGGCTTCGGCCCGGGCTTGTACGTGACGACGAGCTCTGCGGGTCGCATCAGACAGACGTGATGGACCAGGTCCTCGATGTCGAGCATGCGGGATGCCCGGGTCGGCTCCAGCGGCGGCATGATCCGCTTCACAAGACCAAGACGCCCCAGATACCGCTTGGGCTTCAGGCAGTGCAGATCGCTGCCGTCGGAGCCGGTCATCGTCTCGTAGGCGGTGACGAACATATTGAGGGGGCGGGTCTCCCGCGGATCAGGCACGGGATACTGGACTCCGTCGCAAGTGACGGAGAACCTCATGGCGGACGGCTTCCCGGCGGTGGAGATCATCTTTGGCCAGAGGTGCCAGGTGATGGTCTCTGCCAGGTAGTCGGCAGCCTCGGGCGGCTCGAGTTCGTCCAGGTTTGGATCGATGACGACGACAGTCGTGCCGGTCGCCTCAGCGCCGAAGGCCTTGAGGCCCAGACGTTGTGCGGTGGTCTCCGCTTCCTGGCCGACCAAGGGCTCGACGACAGTTCCGGATGTGTTGCCCCACCAGTGTCGACCGGTGTAGCGGCGGTTTCCGTTGGGCTCGTCGGCAACGTAGCTCCTCCAGAGAGTGCAACCGATGAGCCGGGTCTCGTACCCTCCCTGAGCGGTACGACAGCGAGAGTGCACAAGGACGGTTCCGGGCTTGGACAGAAGGTAGAAGATGCCCTTGCCGAAGCCGTAGGTGCCGCCACCCAGAGCGGTGTCTCGCGGCTCACCAATGTTGCGGATGAAGGAGACGAAATCGCGGTCGGGGCCGACGGCGTCATCCGCCCGAGTTGGTCCTCCGAGCCCGCGAGTACTGCGGTCCGAGACGGCCAGAACCCGGATCGGGCCGTGCCGGAGGGTCTCGCGCAGCGGAAAGTCCTCCGCGCCGGCGGGTGCCCCGTCGAGCAGAAGCTCTCGCCACGCAAGAGTGTGGGCCGGGCCCACCGTCCACATGTCGATGCGGTAGTCGACCGGGCCCGAAGGCGGTGGCAGACGGGCGTCCCAACTGTTCTGGGCCGACTCGCGCACCAGGATCGTGAGCAGGTCGAGTTCTGGCCGTCCGAGTTGGTTGCGGATACCTTCGGCGGCGCTCGCGCCTTCTGGAGGGTAGGGCTGGGAGAACCAGCGGGGCCCCGTCACGCGGACTCCTGGATCAAACTGTCGATCATCTGAGACACCTGGTCGGGCGCCATGGGTGCAGGGGTCTCACCGGATAGGTCGATGGTGTACTCGACATCCAGTATCGACACGGGTACTCCGGCCGTAACGAGTGCCTGACCGGTCAACCCGGGGAATTCGGGAGTGACCCGGTACCACCGTTCCTCGCTGACCACGAAGCGCACATCGTGGTACAGGTCGGCATCGGACGGTCGGTATCCCACCCCTGCGAGCAGCGCGAGGAGCGCACCTTCGTCGTCGCACAAGCGAAGTGTCTGCCCGACCAAATCGGCGAGTGCAGTGCCGGAACCGGCCACGGTTGTGCTTTGCAGGCGGAACCAGGCCAGACACAGTGTCCCGCTCTCCGGCACTTCGAGTTGGTCGAGCCCGTGGATCCGGGGCTTGCGTCCCGTGCCGCCGGTGCCCGCCTTCACCTCGACAGCCATGGTTCTGGCCGAGAAATCGTGGCGGTGTCTCTCGGGGCCCCGCCAGATCCGATGTGCGCTGGAGTCCTGCTTGAGGAGCCGGCGGAGCACCAACAACTCCCCAAACAATCCTGCGAGTTGTTCGGGACCAAGCAGTGTTCCCTGAGTGCGGAACAGGGCCTTCCAACGATCGAGAACGCGGTAGAGCGCCTTGGCGGGGTTCTCGGGCAACTCCTCGGCCGCACTGAGCACGTCCACGCACAGTTCCGTGAACAGATCATTTAGGTCGTCGCGCAGACAGGCCAGATCGACGTAGGACTGGTAGGTCTCCTCGTCCTCAAGGGCCCGCTTGCGCAATCGGAGCACTGGTCCGTCCAGGCCGGGACGGACCTTGCGATGCGCGTGTATCGGAACCAGGAGATGACGGTGACCGTCGTGGTCGACGGCCACCGCCAGTGGGCCCTGTTCGGCGACTACAGGCAGAGGAGACACGCGCAGGCGACGCTCACCTGTTGTCTGCTCGGCATCCAGTGCGGCCCAGCGTTCGTCGACCAGCTTGCGGAGCGCGTCGTCGTTCATGCGTCCTCGCCGTCGACGAGGCTGTAGTCCTCTTCTTCGATCCACACGTTGGAGAGGTCAGCCGATACGTACTTGTCCACCTCGCTGTCCTTGTCCCAGGGTTCGGGGAATACCAGACCGACACCGATCACGTGCTCCTCGGCGTTCAGAGGCGCGCGAAGCTTCTTCGACGGGCTTGGCTCGGACATCTTGTCGATCGGGTACAGAACCAAGAGACCAGTGTCGGGAAGCTTGGCGCGACGCATGTCCGTGATTCCCTTTTCGGTGAGCTTGCCCGTGTCACCGTCCAGGTCCACCGCGGCGTCGCGACGGCTCATGAGTGTCTTGATATCGGCAAAATCCGGGGCCGAGTTGGTAATGGCGAGACGAGCACGATTGTTGAGTCCAACGGTCACATCGGGGGCAAAGGAGAAGTCGTTCTCTCCCTTTGGGTTGCCGACGACTGCGACGTTCCATCGCCCCAAAGAGCCGGCTGTGGCGACCCGTTTCCTGATGTAATCAATGATCAGGTCCGCGTCGTTCTCAGGGGACTTCTCGTGGAACCTGTAGGCCGAAAGGAAATCGGTGACTACGTTGTGCGGCACGTCGCGGAAGACGTATCGACCTTCAGTCGATCGCTCCTCAATCCTTACAGCGCTTGCGCCAGCGGAAGTGACCAGGTTCCGTGCGGCGGTGATGTTCTGGCGAAGCCAGTCGGTGTTGGTGTGGAAGTAGTGGGTCTGGACCCGCTTGCCTCCGTAGGAGGAGGCCGCCGTAACGGCATTGCGCATCTTGGCGGCCGCGGTCACGCGCAGCGCCGGGTGCGTACGTAGGCGGACTGCGAAGGTGCGGGGAGTTTCGTCCTCGGTCATGTAGATGTCGATGTCGCGGCGCATCTCGGTCTCGACCGTGGCCAAGTGTCGGAACCATTCGGCCAGTTCGTCCGTCATCCAGATACGAGGAAGATCGGCATAGCCGTTTCGGAAGCCGAACCAGCGTCCCATCTGCAGCAGCGTGTCGTACGCCGAGACGGCGCGGACGAAATAGCTGACCGACAGACCCTCGAGCGTCAGCCCCCGGGAGAGGGTATTTCCGCCCACGGCGATCGCCACCACGGGGCCGTTCTCGTAGTCGAGACGGTACTCGCTGCTCGAGTTGTCCATGATGACGCGACAGCTCTTGAGGACGCCCGGCAATTCGGGCAGCAACTCCTCGAACGAAACATTCGTCTCACCGAAGTCCTCGGCCGGAACGCGGTCGGTCTCCTGCTCCCACAGGCCACGCAGACCGGAGAGGAAACCGGCGTTCGTCAAAGACCGGGCGGACCGTTCGCGCAAATGCTCCAGCGGCTTCTTGAAGCTGTTGTGCACCGCGGTGTTGACGCTGGTGTGGATCAGCATCGTGCTGTGCGCGTTGCCCGCGCCACGTACACGCCGGGCGGCCGTGACCAGCCAGAAGTACTCGACGGCTCTGCGAAGGGTTTCGGTGATGACGGGCTCGAAGCCTTCGATGTCGGCTTTTGTTCCGGGACGCACGCACGACACATCATCGTCAGGGACCGATCGGATCATGTCGTAACCGTCGTCGACCTGTTCCGGGTCCTCGCCGTCGAGTGCGTAGCGTCCGAACAGGACCTCGGTGCCGAAGTGGCCCTGGGGCTTGGGAAGGTTGACGACGAAGTCCTCGGGATACAGATCCTTGGCGCTCGGGTCGATCAACAGGTTCGCGAATGGCGAGGCCGTGTACCCGACGTAGGCAGACCTCGGCAGGGAGCCCATGATGTCCAGGATCAGTGGGTTGATCGACTTCGTTGCCACTGTGGCCTGGTCGGCCTCGTCGTCGATGATCAGTGCGGGGCAGTCCTCAAGGTAGTCGGACGCCTTCTCTAGCCATCGAGCGAGCTTCCGGAGCACTGTGGCATTTTTCTTCACCACGCACAGCACGCGCGTCTTGTTGCTCTTTCCGAAGTAGGAGGCCGGGTTCTCCTGCGGAGTGAAATCCTTGTCGAGTCCGGTCAACTGGGACCACATCGAGGGATTCGGCTCCACCAGCTGCTGTACCAGCCGTGCCTGGGTCTGACGCCGGAGCCCGTTGTGGATCCCGGCCAGGACAATGAACAGTTTGTAGCCGCGGTCGGCTGCCTTGGCCATGACCGAGGTGAAGTTGGTCGTCTTGCCGGACTGTACGTAGCCGACGACGAGGCCTCTCGTGGAGAACGATTTCTCCTTCGGGTGGTTCAGCAGTGAGACCACGCGGGTGGAGGAGTCGTCGAGGCTCCTGATTGTGGGCTCCTGAGGCCAACCGTCCTTGCGCAGCAGGTCCATGATCGCCGGCCAGCACTTGTCCTTGGCGCGCGGGCCCGTGTACCAGGTGTCGCGGTTGCCCAGAACCACCGCGTGCGGTTCCTCGAGCTCCTTGACTCGTATGGTCTGCTGCTCGTGCCGCTCGCGTATTTGCTGGACGATGTCCGGGCTGATGCCCAGTTGCTCCAGCCGCTTGACCGCCTCCGACGGAGGGAACGAATCCAAGAGCGCCTTGAATGTGTCGTACATACCATCGAATTCGTCGGTCATGGGCGTGGACCGTTCCCCACTCTTGTTGGCTGAACCGTAGGGCTCCGTCCGCCTTCATGGATTGCTCCGTGAACGCACAGGGGGCCTGAGGCATGTAATGGCACGCACTCTCGTACAAGACCTACAACACTATTAGGCGGGTGGGTGTCGATGTGTGAAATCGCAACTACGATCGGTGTTCGGGTGCTGACGGACCGGTCAGGTCACGGTGGAGCAGCGTCCCAGCCCGCCTGATCCAGGCTTGGCGCCGGATGAGGACACCTTGAGTCAGGATCCGCCGAGGTGCGACTGCCGCGACGCCACGGTGGCAGCAACGCGGCGGGCAACGTCTTCGGCGGACTCGTGCTCCCAGAAGCGCAGCACCGTCCATCCCGCCGCTGAGAGGTGCTTGGTCGTCTCGAGGTCGCGAGCCATGTTCTTGTCGAGCTTGGCGCGCCACCATTCGGCGTTCGCCTTGGGGTGGGTCGCATGCACGGGACAGCCGTGCCAGAAGCAGCCGTCCATGAAGATGGCGACCTTGGCTTTGGGGAAGACGACGTCGATTGTGCGACGCGGTATGCCAGGAACCGGGACGTTCACTCGGTAGCGCATGCCGGCGGCGTGCAGGAGCCGTCGGACCGCCACCTCCGGCGCAGTGTCTCGTGAGCCCTGGCGGCTCATGCGGGCGGAGACGGCGGGGGAGGACGGGACAGCAGCATCAGGCACGGAGGCATTGTGCCGGCGGTGTCGACCGTAGGTCTGTTCTGCGGCGAAGTCCGGGTGGTCGAAAGCGAGGCCTGCAGCGGACCTCGGGTGAGTCGGCCGTCGGGCGCTCACGGAGGGCGCGACGGGTGGCGGAGACGCCAATGACCGACCAGAACGCCGAGAAGAGGAGCGCGACGGTGAGCCGGGGCTGGTCCACGTCGTGCTCCTCCGGGCAGCCAGTCTGTTCGGTCGGGCGGCTCGCTGGGCGGTCGGGTCAACTGGTTGGCGCGGACGGTCTGTTCAGGTGGTCCGGTCACGCGAGTTGTCGCGTGAGCTGTTCAGGCGGTCTCTCCGTGGCACTCCCCATACCCCCGCCCCGACCCACACCAACAAGACGCCCCCCGCTCCGGCGGCCAAGCCTCCGCCCGCCCCCTCGCCGCCAGTGTCGTCGCATACTGCGGCAGCAGTGACGCGTCCCCAGGCGAAGCCCCCTCCGAGGCGGCGAACGCCTCGTAAGAGGGGACCGTGCCCGTGACGATTCCCAAGTTGGGCGTGCCCGAGGCCGCGAGCTCCCTCAGTGAGGCCTCTATCGTCGCGAGGTGCTCCTCGTGGGACGGGTACTCCTGCGCCAAGGTCGGGTACGCCGTTACCAGTTCCGTCAGTTCTGGGGCCGGCCAGTGGAGTACCGCCACCGGGAACGGGCGGGACAGGGCCTCCCTGTACGTGCCCAACTCGGCGCGGAGGCGGGAGATTTCGGCCTCCAGTTCTGCCGGGTTGTCCGAGCCCAGGGACCAGACGCGCTTGGGGTCGTGGAGCTCGTCCAGGGAGACGGGGGAGGAGTGGAGGGTGTCCGCGAGGGAGTCCCAGTTGTCGTGGGCGAGGCCCAGCATGCGGCGTACGCGGTGGCGGCCGAAGAGGACGGGGTGGGTCGCGTACGGGGGTTCGGGGACGTCCGTCAGGAGGTGGGTCGCCGCCTCTGTGAACGTCTGCTGTGCGGCTTCGAGCTCGTCGTGGGACTCCAGGGACTCGGCCACGATCACCCAGGGGGCCGGGTCGCGGGGTGCCGCCGCGCGGACGCCCTCGATGATCGCCTTCGCCTCCGCCTCGTGGCCGTACTCCCAGAGGTTGGCCGCCTTGAGGGCCCGTACCAGGAACGGGTTCTCCAGGGGGGTCTCGCTGGAGAGCAGGCGGTCGTAGAAGGCGGTGGCTCGCGGGCGGTCGTCGGCCAGTTCGAGGTGGGCCGCAGCCTGCAGCAGCAGGTGCTCGGCGTCCTCGGGGTAGAGGCCGGCGGTCCGCTCCAGGCGTGCTGCTTCGGCGTTGTGGTCGACGTACTCGGCAGACGTGTCGGGGCGCATGGTGGACACCGTACTGCCGACCGCCCGGCGGAGGAGAGGTATGGGCAGGCCAGGGGTTGGATCGGGGGTGGGGAGTGAGCGGTCGTGAGCGGTGGGGAGGGGGCGGCTCGTTCATGGGGATGGTGAGTTGGGGCTTCAGCCCTTATCTTGCGGCAGCCACAGCAGGCTGAGGCTCTTGCGGGGAGGAGGCAGGCGTCCGCATGCGAGTCCCCGTCATCCATCAGCAGGCCCGGCGGCGGCGTGCCCGCTACGCCCGCCTTCTCTGGAACGGTGCCGAGGTCCTCGTGACCCTCGGTGTCGTCCTCATGCTCCTCGTCGTCCACCAGCTGTGGTGGACCAATCGGCAGGCCCGGGAGGGCGCCGAGAGGAAGGTCCAAGCCCTGGAGAGGGAGTGGGAGGGGACGGGAGAGGGGGAAGGGGAGGGGGAGTTACGTGGCACCGACGTCGATGGGGGCGGCGGATCAGGTGCGGACGGTGGCTCCGTCGACCTCGGTGACCGGTCCGGTGCCGGTTCCCGGCGCGCGCCCGCCTCCGGCTCCGCCGGCAATCCCCGTCCCCGCTGGACCCAGGCATACGCCATCCTCACCATCCCCCGCCTCGATCTCCGCGTCCCGGTCGCGGAAGGCATCAGTAAGGGGAACGTGCTGAACAAGGGGTACGTCGGTCACTATCCGGGGACCGCGCAGCCCGGGCGGGCCGGGAACTTCGCGCTTGCCGGGCATCGGAACACCCATGGCGAGCCGTTCCGGTACATCAACCGGCTCCGGCGGGGGGACCGGATCGAGGTCGAGACCCCGGCCGCCGTTTACACGTACGTCGTCGACAGGACGCTGGCGCAGACCTCGGCGAGGGACGGCGGAGTGATCCGGGAGATTCCTCGCAGCACGGTCAGAACGGGGTACGGCTACACCGACCCCGGCTACTACCTCACGCTCACCACGTGCACTCCGGAGTACACGTCCAAGTACCGCCTGGTGGTCTGGGGGAAGCTCGGCTCCATGCGGCCCCGCTGAGCCGCCCCGCCGAGTCGCTCTGCCGAGTCACCCCGCCGAGCCGCCCCCTGCCGAGCAGCCCAGGTCCCGCCGGATCAGGCCTTCTTGACCTGGTCGTAGCGGCCGAGGAAGTCCGGAGTGCCGTTACGGACCCGGTGGAGGAAGAGTCCGTTGACCCAGCGGAACTCCTTGGTCACCGGGTCGAACTCGATGGTCTTGGCGAGCCCCTTGTGGGTGGTCTGGCGGAGCCTGCGCACCATGGCGCCCCGTTCGGGCTCGACACTGCCCAGCTCGCTCATGCCCTGGGCGACGAAGAGCAGTGCGTCGTACGCCTCCACCGCGAAGCGCCCGACCGTGCCGACCGTGCGTACTCCGAAGCGCTTCCTGTACGTCTTCACGAAGCGTGCCGCGGCCGGCAGTTCGGCCGGGTCGACGTAGGTCGTCACCATCACCCAGCCTTCGGCTGCCCGTCCCGCCTCCTTGAGGAACGCGGTCTGCAGGACGGGTTCCGGGGCCATGCGCGTGCCCCGGAATCCGGCCTGTTCCAGCGCGCGGGCGCAGCGGGCGGCCCGGTGCGGGGAGGAGCCGGCGTACACGACGGCCTGCGCGCCGGAGGCGAGCACGGCGGCGGCGACCGTGTCGAAGTCCTCGCTGTCCGCGGGGACGGCATGGGTCGTGGTCGTGCCTTTGGAGGGCGGGTACGCGGTCAGGGTCCTGACGATCTGCCAACTGGTCCGGTTCGCCGCCCTGTCGTCCACGAGGGCGGTCCTGCGGCTCTTCTCGGCGTGGGTGAGGTAGTGGATGAAGGGTGTCGACAGGGTGTTCTCGTCGGGCCTGAGCTGGAAGTACGCGCGGGTGGTCGTCTGGGAGTACACATCGTCACCGGAGGAGACGGTCACGATGGGCAGCAGGGCCTTCTCGTAGCGGGATACGGCGGTCTCGGCCGAGGCACTGCCGGTCGGGCCGATGACGGCGTACACGTCGTGGTCCGCGACGAACTTTCCGGCCACCTCCTCGGCCCGCTTCGCCTCGCCCGCGTCGTCGAGGACCTTCAGGGCCAGGTCGAAGGCGCGGCCGTCACGGGAGCGGGAGTTGAAGTCCGCGACGGCCAGCCGGGCACCCCGCTCCTGCGCCCTGCCGATCGCCTTGTCCGGGCCCGAGAGGTCCGCGTGCAGGCCGATGACGTACCGGGGCAGTGGTGCGGAACTCGTCGCGCCGTCGCCGCCGGACGAGGGTCTGGAGGCCGCCCAGGCCGCGAGGCCGCCGCCCGTCAGGACCACCGCCGCCGCCGAGCCCAGCGTCAGCAGGCGGCGCCGGGAGACGGCGGGCTCCTCCGACGGCTGCTGCTGCTCCACGAGCGTGGTCCGGCCGGGGCCGGAGATGGGGCTGGGGATGGGATCGGGGTCGGGCAGGGCCAGGACGGCGGACGAGCGTTCCGCGATCAGCCGGGGCAGCGAGGGCGGAAGCCAGTCGGCCTCCCGCCCCCGGTCGTTCTCCCCCTCCCCCTCGCCCTCGCCGGCCAAGGCATCCCGTACCGCCTCCGCGGTGGGGCGGGCCGACGGGGCCTTGGCGAGGCAGTCGGACAGCAGCGGGACCAGGGACCACGGCACGGCGTCCAGGTCCGGTTCCTCGTGGACCGTACGGAAGATGATCGCGGCCGCGGTGCCGGTGCCGAACGGGCGGCGGCCGGTCGCCGCGTACGCCAGGACGCAGCCCAGCGAGAAGACGTCGCTCGGCGGGCCGATGTCACCGCCCCGCGCCCGTGCCTGCTCGGGCGAGAGATAGCCGGGCGAGCCGATCACCACGTCGCTCGCGGTCAGCGCGGTGGCACCGGTGGAACGCGCGATGCCGAAGTCGATCAGCCGGGGGCCGTCCAGGGCGAGCAGGATGTTGCCCGGCTTGACGTCCCGGTGCACCAGGCCCACGGCGTGCACCTCGGTGAGCGCCTCGGCCAGCCGGGCGCCCAGGGCGCGGACCGTACGCTCCGGCAGCGGCCCGTGCAGCGTGACGGCCTCGGCCAGTGACGGGCCCGGTACGAAGGCGGTCGCCAGCCAGGGCTCGCGGGCCGCCGGCTCCGCCGCGGTCACCGGTACCACCCACTGCCCGGTGAGCCCGCTCGCCGCCTCGGCCTCGCGCCGGAACCGGGCCCGGAAGTCGTGGTCGGCCGCGTACTCGGCGCGGATCACCTTCAGCGCGACCAGCGCCCCGCCCGTCGAACGGGCCAGGTAGACCACGCCCATGCCGCCCGCGCCGAGCCGGCCGAGCAGCCGGTAGCCGCCGATGAAGGGCGGGTCGCCCGGCTTGAGGGCGCGCACTGCCGAGCGCACTCCCGTCCGCCCCTCCGCGGGCCCCTCCGAGTGCGCGCCGCTCACCGCTACACCCTGGAGGCGGCTTCGCCGACGTAGCGGAACCGGCCGCCCTCGACCCGGTGCAGCGATACGCCCCAGCCGTTGAACTGGCCGTCCGTCGGCCTGAACGTGAACTCCTTGGTGACTCCCTTGTAGCGGCTCTTGCGCAGCAGGCCCACCAACTCCTTGCGCCCCGGCGGCCGTTTGCCCTTCGTGGCCTTCACCACCTCCTGGAGGACGAGGTTGACGGTGTCGTACGCCTCGGCGGCGTAGTAGCCGGGCGCGGCGTCGTAGCGCTTGCGGAAGGCGGCGGTGAAGGCCTTCGCGGCCGGTACGGCGGAAGGGTCGACGAAGGAGGAGGTGATCAGCCAGCCTTCGGCCGCGTCCCCGGCCCGCTCCAGGAACTCCGGGTCGAGTACGGCCTGCGGTGCGAGCCGCGGCCCGTCGAAGCCGGCCGTCGCCAGCGCGCGGGCCACCCGGGCCGCGCCTGGCGCGTAGCCGGAGTACACGAAGGAGTCGATCCCGGCCCGCAGCATGTCGGTGACGACGGGCCCGACGTCCTCGGTGTCCGCCGGGATCACCCGGGGGTAGGGCGGGAGGCCGTGGCTGCGCAGCATGAGAGTGGTGCTCTGGGCGGAATCCCAGGAATACGTCTGCGCGGTCCGGTCCTGGAGCAGCCCGGGCAGCCGCGTCTTCTTCTGCCCCGCGAGACGGACGGCGAGTGCCATGGAGACGATCGGGTCGGAGGCGCGGCACTGCAGGAAGGACCGGTATTCCTGCGAGGTCAGGAGCAACCCTCCGACCGAGACGGACAGCAGCGGCAGCAGGGCCTCGTCGTACGTGGCGAGGACCGCGTAGGCCGTTTCGTCGTTGGTCGGGCCGAGTACGGCGAGCACGTCCTCGTCCTGGATCAGCTTCTTGGCCGCGGCCGGTGCGCGATCGGCGCTGCCGCCGTCGTCAGAGGTCTTCAGCGTGAGCTCGAAGGGCTTGTTCTTACGGGAGTTGAACTGCTCGACCGCCAGCCGCGCGCCCCGCTCCTGCGCCTGGCCCGCCGTGCGACGGGTCCCGCTCAGATCCGCCTGTACGCCGATCGCCCAGCGGCGGGCTCCCGACGCCGACCCGCCCGGGGTGTCCTCGTCGCGCAGGACGGCCCAGGCCGCGGTTCCGCCCGCCGCGAGGAGCACCGCCGCGCCGGAGGCCAGGAGCAGCCGCCGTCGGCCGGGTGACGTCGGCGCGGTGTCCTCCGGTGGTCCGGCAGGTGCTTCGGCGGCGGTCGGCTCGATGTCGGGAAGTGCCAGCATTTCGGACGAGCGATCCGCGATTCCCCGTACGACGTCCTCGGGCAGCCAGTCGATCCGCCCGCCCTCGGGGACCGCGTCCTCGACCAGCAGCACCGTGCCGAACTGCTCGGCCGTCGGACGGTCCGCCGGGTCCTTCGCCAGGCACAGGTGCAGCAGCGTCAGCAGCTCGACGCCTTCCGTCTCCTCCTCGGCCTCGATACCGGAGAGGTCGGGCTCGTCGTGGACCGTGCGGTAGAGCAGGGCGTCGGCCGTGCCGGTGCCGAACGGCGGACGGCCGCTCGCCGCGTACGCCAGCAGGCAGCCCAGCGAGAAGATGTCGCTCGCCGGGCCCACCGCCGCGCCGCGTGCTTCGGCCTGCTCGGGGGAGAGGAAACCGGGGGTGCCGACGACCAGGTCGGTGGAGGTGATCGCGGTCTCGTCGGTCGCGCGGGCGATCCCGAAGTCGATGAGGCGCGGGCCGTCCACGGCGAGCAGGACGTTGGCGGGCTTGACGTCGCGGTGGACCAGCCCGGCCGCGTGCACCTCGCGGAGCGCGGCGGCGAGCATCCTGGCCAGGACGCGCACGCTGTGGGTGGGCAGCGGCCCGTGGCGGGCGACCGCCTCCTCCAACGAGGGGCCGGGTACGAAGGCGGTGGCCAGCCAGGGCTCGTCCGCGTCCGGGTCGGCGCCGGTGACTGGGACCGCCCAGGGGCTGGTCACCCGGCGGGCCGTCTCGACCTCACGGCGGAACCGGGCGCGGAAGTCCGGCTCGTCCGCGTACTCGGCCTGGATGACCTTGACCGCGGCCAAGGCCCCGGCCTTCGTACGGCCGAGGTAGACCACACCCATGCCGCCCGCGCCGAGGCGGGCCAGCAGCCGGTGTCCGCCGATCGACGCGGGGTCGGTGGGGAGCAGTGGTTCGCTCATCGGGACGCCCCCAACTCGCTTTCGACACGACTCACCATGGTGCCGGCCCCTTGTATGAGGGCGGTGTTGACCTCGTCCGCGGACCGGCCCTTGGATGCCTTGCCGAAGGCGGCGACGGTGACCTGGCCCCATCGGCTCTGCGTCGAGTAGTAGTGGTGGGGGCCGCCGAGGTCGTCGCTGTAGTACTTGCCGCCTTCGGTGAGCATGTCCTCGGCGGTCAGGTTGCCCAGCAGGCCGAAGCCCGCGCCCAGGGAACCCAGCTTAGTGATCCGTTCACCCTGGCGGAGCTGCTGGTCGGGGCAGCGCAGCGCCTCCTCCAGCGTTCCGGCCATCTCCCAGTCGGCGTCCTTCACGGTCCGGTGCACGGTGACGACGGCGGCGACGCGGATCGGGCCCTTGCCGTCCTCCGCGGGAAGTTCGCTGTAGCGGGTGAGGGTGGCGAGCACCGTCGCGGGCAGTGGCTTGAGCTGCCAGACGCAGTCCGCGTCGAGCACGGGCCGGAGACCGGGGTCACTCTCGTACGGCGTGCGCCTGACGTAGCCGGGGCCCCATTTGGCGGGCGTCGTGGCGATTGCGCGGGCCAGGCGCAGCGCCTCCGCGCGGGTCTTGGGTACGCGGCCGGGATCGGGGGTGAAGTCCAGGCCTGCGGTACTGGCGCTGGGGGTGGGACTGGGGGTCGCGCCGGAGCGGGTGTCACCGCTCGCGGTCGGGCTCGTCGGGCTCTTGGAGCCGGTGGATCCGGAGCCGGTGGATCCGGACCGGGCGGGCTCGGCGGTTCCGTCACCACCGCCCCCCGAACAGCCGGCCAGTAACAGCCCGGCTGACAAGACGCCGGCACACAGCCGCAGCCGCACACGTCTTGGGCTCACCATCAACTCCCCCAACTTCCCCAACTCCCCACACACGTACGCGCGTTCCCCCGCAGGGAGAGTAGCGACTATGCCCCTGGGGTACTACGGCTCCGGCGGAGTCCGCTGTTCCTTGTTCGCTGCTCCTTTCGAACCGATCCTGTATAACGGCAGGAGGCCACAGAGCCAGCGGGACCCAGCGGGACTCAGAAGGACATCAGAGGGAGGAGAGCAGCCGATGACACGGACCTGGGCGCAGTTGAAGCCCGCCGTTCTGCTGTTCGTCGTCCTTCTGCAGGTGGCGCTCCTCGACACCGGCAGCCTCGCCGGAGCCGTCGCCGTCACGTTCGCGGCGACCGCCGCGGCCGGGTCCGCGCTCGCCGCCTGTTCCCTCATCGCCTCACGGCTCGCGCCCGCCGTACCCCGTACACGGGTCCGTACGGCGATGCGCGACCGTGAACAGCGCACGGCGTTCCTGCCGCAGCGCGACCCCGACGCCCGGGGGCGCAGGCGTCCCCGAGCACCCGGCCGTTCCCTCCTGACGGCCGCGTAGGGGATCCAGTCTTCGGGGCGCTCGCAGAGCGTCCGCGGGAGATTTCCGGAGAACCTCAGCAGACCCCTCGCGGGTCGTCATGCCGACGTACGTCACGTCTCATCTCCTCGGCACGACGAGACCCACGGAGGGCTCATCCATGTCCGGCTTCTCTTCCCTCTTCTCTTCCCTCATGTCCGCTTTCGCGAGCCTCGTCGAGGGGCTCGCCGAGCTGCTCGAACCGCTCTTCCAGGCCTCCGCGGCGGCCGCCGCGATCGTCCTGTTCACCGCGCTCGTACGACTCCTCGTGCACCCCCTGTCCCGGGCCTCGGCGCGCGGGCAGCGGGCGCGGGCGGCCCTGCAGCCGCAGATCGCCGCGCTGCGCAAGAAGCACGGCAAGAACTCGGAGAAGCTGCAGAAGGCGGTGCTGGAACTGCACGCCAAGGAGAAGGTCTCGCCGCTCTCCGGCTGCCTGCCCAGCCTCTTCCAGCTGCCGGCCTTCTTCCTCCTCTACCACCTGTTCTCGAACTCGCGGATCGGCGGCGAGGCCAACTCCCTGCTCGCCCACCAGCTCTTCGCCGCGCCGCTCGGCGACCGGTGGGCGGACGCCCTCGGTGACGGCGGGGTCCTCGGCGCGTCCGGGCTGGTGTACCTGGCCCTGTTCGTGATCGTCGCGTCCGTCGCCACCTTCAACTACCGGCGTACGAAGCGGATGATGGCGGCCAACTCTCCGATGGCGCCGGCGGTGGCGTCGGCCGACGGTGGGCAGCAGGTGCCCGGGATGGGCGCGATCACCAAGGTCATGCCGCTGATGTCCTTCCTCACGCTGTTCACCGTGGCGGTGGTGCCGCTGGCCGCCGCGCTGTACGTGGTGACCAGTACGACGTGGAGCGCGGTCGAGCGGGCCGTGCTGTACCGGGACATGCCGGGGGCCGCGCCGGCCGCCGCGGTACTCGGCTGACGCGGCAGGGTCCCCATGGGCCGGTCTGGACTGCCGGTCCGGGCGGGCGGTTACGGTCCAGTCCGTGAACCGGGTATTGCGGACTGGACGCCGACCTTGGACGATCAACCAGTCCTCCGATGGCTGCACCCGTCGGACGGGCCGCCCGCGATCAAGGGAGATTGTGACCATGAAGCTGCTGCGAGTCGGTACGACAGGGGCCGAGCGTCCCGCGCTCCTCGACGCCGAAGGAGTCCTGCGGGACCTGTCGGGCGTCGTGCCGGACATCGACGGGGCGCTGCTCGCCGACGACGCGGCGCTCGGCCGGATCCGTACCGCCGCCGAGGCCGGGGAACTGCCCGTGCTCGACGCGGACGGGCTGCGGGTCGGCCCGCCGGTCGCCCGCATCGGCAAGGTCGTCTGCATCGGCCTCAACTACCACGACCACGCCAAGGAGACCGGCGCCGAGCCGCCCGCCGAGCCGGTGATCTTCTTCAAGGCGGCGGACACGGTCGTCGGGCCGTACGACACCGTGCTGGTGCCGCGCGGCTCGGTGAAGACCGACTGGGAGGTCGAGCTGGCGGTCGTCATCGGGCGTACGGCCCGGTATCTCGGCTCGCACGAGGAGGCGCTCGCGCATGTCGCCGGGTACGCGGTGGCGCACGACGTGTCCGAGCGGGAGTTCCAGATCGAGCGGGGCGGGACCTGGGACAAGGGGAAGAACTGCGAGACGTTCAATCCGCTCGGGCCGTGGCTCGTGACGGCGGACGAGGTTCCCGATCCGCAGGGGCTGGGGCTCAAGTTGTGGGTCAACGGGGAGCTGCGGCAGGACGGGAGCACGTCCGACCAGATCTTCTCCGTCGCCGAAGTCGTGCGGTACGTGAGTCAGTTCATGACTCTCTATCCCGGAGACGTGATCAACACCGGTACGCCGGCGGGGGTCGCTCTGGGCATGCCCGAGCCCAAGCCGTTCCTGCGGGCGGGGGATGTCGTGGAGCTGGAGATCGAGGGGCTCGGGCGGCAGCGGCAGGAGTTCAAGCCGGCGTAGCGCTCCGCTGGGTGGGGCGGGGGACTGTGGTGGGTCCCCGCGCCCCTGAAAGACTGCGCAGTTCCCCGCGCCCCTGAAAGCCAAAAGATTGCGCCGTTCCCCGCGCCCCTGAAAACGCGCCCCTAAGAGCCCAAAAACGCGTCCCTACGAAGTCGCCGTGAAGCGTTCCAGGGCCTCCACCACCATTGCGTGGTCCTCCAGTTGGGGTAGGCCGGAGACCACGACCGTGCCGATCACGCCCGCGCCCTCGACCGTGATGGGGAAGGCTCCGCCGTGGGCCGCGTACACGTCCGGGTCAAGGCGGGAGGAGTCCTCGAAGGTGGTGTTCTTGGCGCGGAAGCGGGTGCCGACCAGGAGGGACGAGGCGGCGTAGCGGTCGACGACCCGGCGTTTGCGGTCGATCCAGGCGTCGTTGTCGGGGGTGGAGCCGGGGAGGGCGGCGTGGAAGAGCTGCTGGCCTCCCCGGCGGATGTCGATCGCCACGGGGGCGCCCTGCTCGCGGGCCAGTTCGACGAGGAGCGTGCCGAGGGTCCACGCGTCGTCGTACGTGAAGTGAGGGAGCGTCAGGCGGCGCTCCTGCTCATCCAGTTCGGCGATGGTCGGTGCGGTGGGGGTGCTCACAGGGTCACCGTCACGTTCTCGCGGGCCGAGCGGCGCGCGCCTTCGAGGACGTCCAGGGCGGCGGCGGCCTCCAGCGCGGTGACCGGGTTCTCGCCGGTGCCGCTCAGGGCGGCGGCGACGGCCGCGTAGTACGCGGGGTACGCGCCCGGAACGGTCGGGACCGGAGTGCCCCCGCCGGTCGCCGGGGACTCGCCGGAGCCGACGCGGCCCCACAACTCCTCGGGCTCGACGCCCCACTCCTTCTCCTTGCCCGCGACCGGGCGCTCGCCTTCGCGCAGGGCGGCCTCCTGGGGGTCGAGGCCGTACTTCACGTAACCGGCCTTCGAGCCCAGCGTGCGGAAGCGCGGGCCGAGTTGGGCGGTCGTCGCGGAGACGTAGAGGTGGGAGCGGACGCCGTTCGTGTGCGTGATCGCGAAGAACGTGTCGTCGTCGGCCTCGGCGCCACGGCGGCGTACGTCCGACTCCGCGTACACCGTGGCCGCCGGGCCGAAGAGGACCAGCGCCTGGTCGACCACGTGGCTGCCGAGGTCGTACAGCAGACCTCCGACCTCTGCCGGGTCGCCGGACTCGCGCCAGCCGCCCTTGAGTTCGGGGCGCCAGCGCTCGAAACGGGACTCGAAGCGGTAGACGTCACCGAGGCCGCCCTCGGCGATCAGCTTCCGGAGGGTCAGGAAGTCGTTGTCCCAGCGGCGGTTCTGGAAGACGGAGAGCAGCAGTCCGCGCTCGTCGGCGAGGGCGGCGAGCCCGCGGGCGTCCGCCGCCGTGCCCGCGATCGGCTTGTCGACGACGACCGGCAGGCCCGCCTTGAGGGCGGCCGTGGCGATCGGGACGTGCGTCTTGTTCGGGGACGCGATGACGATCAGGTCCAGCTCGTGGGCGCGCGGCCACAGTTCGTCGGGGGCCGCCGCGATCCTTACGCCCGGGAACTCGTCCCTCGCCTGCTGCTGCCGGTCCGCGTTCGACGTGACGACCGTGTCGAGGGCCAGGCCCTCGGTGGCGGCGATCAGCGGGGCGTGGAAGACGGAGCCCGCGAGGCCGTAGCCGACGAGGCCCACGCGGAAGGGGCCCTCGCGCACGGGGCCTGCGCCGAGGGAGGTGCCAGTACCTGTACCAGTCATGCCATCCACTTAAGCAACGCTGTTGCCGAAGTGCAAGCGCGGGAGACAATGGGGCTGTGGACGCACGCGGTACAGGCACACGCGGTACATGCACACGCGGTGCTGGCACACGCAGTGCTGGCGCACGTGGCACAGGGAGGATCTGAGTGGCTGGGATCGGGACTGGGATCGGAGCTGGTTCCGGAGCGGCCCGGGTCGGCGGCGGGGTGAACCTGCTCGCGCTGCGCAGTCACAACGCGGCCCTGCTGCTGGATCTGCTGCGACGTGCCGGGCGTACGGGGATGAGCCGCCTCGAACTCGCGGAGCGTACGGGGCTGACGCCGCAGGCCGTCAGCAAGATCACCGCCCGCCTCCGGGAGGACGGGCTGGTGACCGAGGCCGGGCGGCAGGCCTCCACGGGCGGCAAGCCGCGCACGGTGCTGCGGCTGGTGCCGGAGGCCGGGCACGCGGTGGGGCTGCACCTCGACCGGGACGAACTGCGGGTCGTGCTCGTCGATCTCACCGGGGCGGTCGTGGGGGAGCGGTGCGCTCCGCTGGATCTGGGGGCCGGGGCGGATGCCGTGCTGGATGTGGTCGTGGCGGAGTTCGGGGAGGTGGTGGCGGGGCTGGGGGCGAGCTCGGAGGGCCGGGGAGCCGCCGTGGCCACCGTTCTCGGGGCCGGTGTCGCCATGCCCGGGCCCCTCGACCACACGCATGGCGTGCTGCACCGGGTGACCGGGTTTCCCGAGTGGGACGGCTTTCCCCTGCGCGATGCGCTGGCGCGGCGGCTCGGCGTGCCGGTCGTCCTGGACAAGGACACGAACGCCGCTGCGCTCGGGCTGGCGGTCGGGGGTGAGGCCGGGGCCTTCGCCTATCTCCATCTCGGTACGGGGCTGGGGGCCGGGCTCGTCCTCGGCGGGGCCGTGCATCGCGGATCCCGTACCGGGGCGGGCGAGTTCGGGCACCAGGTCATCCAGCTGGACGGGCCGCCCTGCTCGTGCGGCAACCGGGGGTGCGTCGAGGCGTTGTGCCTCGCGGCGGTGGCCCGGGGGGACGTGGACGAGGCGGCGCGTGTCCTCGGCGAAGGAGCCGGGAACCTTGTGGGGCTCCTGGACATCGACCTCGTGCTGCTGGGCGGGCGCACGGTCGCCACGGAGTCGGCGCGGTTCGTGCGGGGGGTCGGGGCGGTGCTCGATGCCCGGGCCCGGCGGGAGGGGGTGGGCAGCCCTGTGCCCGTGCGGGTTGCCTCCGGCGGGGTGCGGGGGGTGGCTGAGGGCGCGGCCCAGTTGTTGCTGGTGCCGTTGTTCGGGCGGGCCGAGGAGTGAGTCGAGGGGAGCGGGTGGGTGGGTCCGCCTCGGCCCGGTTGTAACGACATCGCATGTACCCGGAACTGTGGCTTCCACCACGGCGAACGCGGTCCTGTCCTGGTGAGATCACCGGATGCTCGGTTTCCTCATCCGCCTCCTGCCCTTCTGGGTCCGCGAGCCCCTGCTCATCGTGGTCGGGTCCGTTCTCGGCGTACGCATCATGTATCTCGCCGTCCACGATCGCGATCGGGTCGCGGCCGTTCTCGGCGTGGTGTTCCTCGTGTTCACCGCGGTACGCGTCCACACCGTGGTCCGGGCCCTGCGCCTGCGCCGGAACCAGGTTCCGGAAGCCCCGGCAGCCTCCGAGGACCCGGCGGCGGTCGATGCTGCCGCCCAGGCCCAGGCGGTCACGGCCCAGACGGTCATGGCCCAGGCCGGAACCGGGCCGCGTCCCGGCCCGCCCGCCCGGGAGAAGGAGCACAACGCATGGGGCCAGGCCGTCGCGGCCGTGGCCGTGTTCGGGGCGCTCGGGGCCGCGGTGTGGGTGGGCCCGCACGTGATGCCGTCCGACGACGTCACCTCACAGCCCGCCTCGTGTTCGGGCGGGGAACAGGAGGAGCCGCCGAAGGTCTACAAGCGGACGCCCCGGCCCGTGACCGGTGAAGAGCTGTGCGAGGTGCTCAACCGGCCGGACCTGGCCAAGCTCCTGGGAACGCCCGGAGAGACCGCGACCACCGCTTCCGGCACCAGCGGCACAGCTCCTCTGACCGACGGCAAGGTCGCCCAACCCGAGGCCGAGGTCGCGTTCGACACGTACAGCGTGAATGTCTTGGCCACCTACAACAAGCTGTCGATCGACCAGTACGTGAAGCTGATGAAGTTCGGGGACGAGACGGACGTCAGGACCCTCAAGGTTCGAGGCCGGCCCGCGGTCCTCTCCTCGGCTCCCACCATGAAGATCGAGATCGATCTCAGGAATGGCGGATCCGGCGGACCGGTCGGACAAGGTCCCCTGGCCAGGACGCTGGCAGTGGCCCTGGACCGTGACGACCGGGGCGGCTACTGCGAGATCACCGTGTGGAGCGAGTCCGGAGCCCTTCCGGACGACAGCGTTCTCCTCGACATCGCCGGAAAGGTTCTTCCGAGGATCCCGGAGCGCCGATGACATCCATGCGGCGGCATCCATGAGGGCGCTACCGCACGAACGCCGACGACTTCGTTCCGCCTCGGCCCCGACTCGCCGCGCGCTGCCCCGACCGGGCGCAACCCCCGCCCCGAACGGCCCCCGCGTCAGCGTGCCGTCGCCGGTCGGAGGCGGTGGCGTGGCAGGCTCCCGTGTCCATGCGACTGAGCAAGCCCGTGTGTCTCGCCGTCAGTGCTGCAGCCGCCCTCGCTCCCGTGCCCGCCGATGCCGCGGCGGGGGTGGACCAACGGCCGGGCCGGCCCACCTGTGCCGAGCCGGGGAACGGGGAGTTTCCCGTGCGTACGCGGATCCATGGCGGGCCCGCCGAGTACGACGCCGGGGGCGGATTCCGGACCTGGTACATCGATCTCACCAACACCACCGACGCGACCTGCGGGAACATCCACCCGGTCGTCGTCCTCGTGGACGGGAAGCGGGCGCTGCGGCCGGAGCAGCCGCGTCTTGAGTTCTACGACGGGGAGCGGCCCCGTGCCGTCAACTTCGAGCGGACCGGGCAGGACGAGAACATCGGGGTTCTCGGCTCCCCCGCGGGCCGGGCCGACGGATCCGAAGCCGAAAGCGGAGCTGAAGCCGAAGTCGCTCCGTTCCCCGGATTCACCGTGGCGCCCGGCGCGACCCTCTCCGTCAAGGTGCGGCTCGCGGTCACCTCGGACGCCGTGGCCAACGACGTCGTCGCGCACGCGGCCGTCGTGCAGCGGCGGGGCGACGACGGCGACGACGGTGACTGGGTCGGGGAGTCGAACGACTACCGCTTCCGCATCCTCGGCGAGAGCGAGAGCGAGAGCGAGGGCGCGGCCGAGCGCGAAGGGGGTGAGAGCGGTGAGGCCCGCGGCAAGGACGACGCCGGCGGCACGGGCGGCCGGGACAGCGCGGACGCCTCCGGACGCGTACCGGACGGAATTCCCTTCGCGGAGGAGCTGGCCCGGACGGGGCTGCACTCGACCCGGGGGATCCTCGCCGCGACGGCCGGCGCGCTCCTGCTCCTCGGCGCGGGGCTCGGCGCACTGCTCGCGGCCCGCCGCAGGCGCTGAGGGCGCCGCGGGAGTCGCGGGATTCTCTGCTCGGGCCGCTGCCGCCCCCCTCCACCAAGATCGGGCGGATGGCTAGTCTGGAGGCGTCGGCACACAGCTGTGACGGCGTCCCCACACCCGCGGCAGACCCGCACGGCTCACGCAGCACGCGTACGGCAGGAGACGGCACATGGCAGAGCGCAAGCCCATCGAATCGTGGCTCACCGACATGGACGGGGTGCTCATCCACGAGGGCGTGCCGATCCCCGGCGCCGACGCCTTCATAAAGAAGCTCAGGGAGTCCGGGAAGCCCTTCCTGGTGCTCACCAACAACTCCATCTACACGGCCCGTGATCTGCACGCCCGGCTGCGGCGGATGGGCCTGGACGTGCCTGTCGAGAACATCTGGACGTCCGCCCTGGCCACCGCCCAGTTCCTGGACGACCAGCGCCCCGACGGCTCCGCGTACGTCATCGGTGAGGCGGGTCTGACCACCGCGCTGCACGACATCGGGTACGTGCTGACCGACCACGACCCCGACTACGTGGTCCTCGGCGAGACCCGTACGTACTCCTTCGAGGCCATGACCAAGGCCGTGCGGCTGATCAACGACGGCGCCCGTTTCATCGCGACGAACCCCGACGAGACCGGCCCGTCCGCCGAGGGCGCGCTGCCCGCCACCGGTGCGGTCGCCGCGCTGATCACCAAGGCGACCGGCAAGCAGCCGTACTTCGCGGGCAAGCCGAACCCGCTGATGATGCGTACCGGACTCAACACCATCGGGGCGCACTCCGAGACCAGCGCGATGATCGGCGACCGGATGGACACGGACGTCCTGGCCGGACTGGAGGCGGGCATGGAGACCTTCCTCGTCCTCACCGGTCTCACCACGGCCGCGGAGATCGAGAAGTACCCCTACCGCCCGTCCACGGTCGTCGACTCCATCGCGGACCTCGTCGACCGCGTCTGAGCCGCCCGTACGGGAGCGCCACCCGCATGGGAGCGCCACCCGTACGGAGCAGCGGACCCCCTCCCCGGATGCGGCCCCGTGCCCCGAGGAGGACGCTCCAGATATCTGGAGGTTCACGATGGGTTCACTGCGACTGACTCTCTGTGCCGGGGTGGTGGCCGCCGCCGCGCTCGCCCCCACCGCGTACGCGGCCGACGGGGGAGTCTCCGTGACCCCGGGGTCCCCCGCTCCCGGCAGCGACATCCAACTGCGGGTCAAGGGCTGCTCCGGGATGTCCGGCACCGCCGCGTCCGAGGCGTTCGTCGCCGACGCGCAGCTCACCGGGAAGCCCGGGGTCCTCACCGGCGAGACCCGCGTCCGCTCGACGCTCGACCCCGGCACGTACGACGTCAAGGTCACCTGCGACGGCTTCGAGGACAAGGTCAAGGGCGCCGTCACCGTCCTCGACAAGAAGCAGCGGGAGAAGCAGGAGAAGCAAGAACAGAAGGAAGAGAAAGAACAGAAGGAAGAGAAGGAACAGAAAGAACAGCGGGAGAAGCAGCCCGGGGACTCGGCGGCCTCGCCCGTCGCGCCCGTCGCGCCCGTGCACGCGGGCGGTGGCGGCACCGCGCGGCTCGCCGTCGTCGACGCCCGCTCGGAGGGGCCCGGCACCCGGCACGCGGTGGTCGGGCTGGTCCTGGCCGGTGTCGCGGCCGTAGCCGTGGCGGTCCGCAGTGCCCGCCGGAGTCGCGGGAGTACCCGCGGTACGGACTGACCGGCCATGTCCGACCGGGAGGAACGCACCTCCGGCGGTGGCCGTCTGCTCATGGGTGTGGCCTGGGCGCTGCTGCTCCTCGGGCTGTGGCTGTGGGGCCGCGAGGTGACCGACGTACGCCAGGGCATAGCCGCGCCGACCACGGGTGACGTGGCGGCGGTCGGGCGGCCCCTCGGCGTCGAACTGCCGCCCGCGGCCGAGCCGTTGGGGGACGCGCGGCCCCAGCGCGTGGACATCCCCGCGCTCGGCGTACAGGCACCCGTGGTGACCCGCGGCCTCGACCCCCGCGGAGCGATCGATCCGCCGCCGTACGGACAGCCGGGGACCGTCGGTTGGTACGGGGACGGTGCGCGGCCCGGGGCGGCCGGGACCGCGCTGCTCGTCGGGCACGTGGACACCGAGAGCCGGCCCGCGGTCTTCTACCACCTCAGCGAGGTGCGGCCGGGCGAGACGGTCCGGGTGATCCGCGACGACGGCGGGGTCGCCGAGTTCACCGTCGAGGACGTCCAGGTCTTCGCCCGGGACCGCTTCGACGCCCAGAAGGTGTACGGGACACGGCAGACCGGCCGCGCCGAACTGCGCCTGATCACCTGCGGCGGCACCTTCGACCGGACCAGCCGCACCTACACGGCGAACGTGGTCGTCTCCGCGTACCTCAGCGGCACGGGTCTGTGAGCCCGAGGAGCATCGCCGGAACCCTCGTACCGCACCTGGCCCGGTCGACGACCCGCTCCCCCCGGAGCCGTCGACCGGGCTGGTCCTCGACCGCGGGCGCCCGGGCTGCGGGAGTAACCCGGTGGCCGGCACGGGAGGTTCAGGGGCCCGTCCGCGCGCCACGAACGCGCCTCGGGATTGGTCCGACAGCCGGGGGCCGGGGCCGTCTGTTAAGACTCTAGTTCGGATGAGCGCTCCGGCCTAGGGTCTGATTGACGCCAAGTCCCGGTCCGGTGGCACTGTGTTATCCGCGCAGCTAGTCGCGGGGTCTAGGCGGGTCCGGGCGCTCGCGGCCCAGTTCGGCGATGTCCTGCGAGCCGGTGATCACGGCCGTCGCGACCTCGTCGAGGGGCAGCCGGTGACTGCGTGCGAACTGGCGCAGCGCGACGAACGCCTCGTCCGTTCCGGTTCGCCGGCGCTCGGCGAGGATGCCCTTCGCCTGCTCGACGCGTACGCGGCTGGAGAGGGCCTCCTGCAACTGGCCCGCCAGCGTCCGGTACCGCGTGAACATGCGGTGGTTGGCGAGCCCGAGGGCGATCGCGTCGGCCAGGGTCTGCGCGAGGAGCAGCCCCGTCTCATCGGCCGGAGCCGGCGACGGCGACGGATGGGCCGGTTCCGGCACGAACACGTTGAGAGCGCCGAGCGCGGTCCCTTCCCGGCGCAGCGGCACCGCGAAGGTGGACCCGATGTCGTACCGCAGCGCCCGTTCCGTGAAGTCGGGCCAGCGGGAGGAGGCGTGGGCTGCGCGGATCGTGACCGGCGGGACGGGTTCTCCGCTGCCGTGGCTCTCCAGACAGGGCCCGCCGTGATGCTGGACCTCCAACAGGTCGAGCGCCAGCTCCTGTCGGCGGCCGCTCACGCCGAACGACACCGGCTCGCCGTCGTCGATCAGCATGATGCCGGCCGCCGAGGCGTCCAGGAGGGCCACGCAGTGGTCGGAGACCCGTCGCAGGTACGCCACCGTGTCGAAGTCCTCGGCGAGCGTGTCCGCGGCCTCCACGAGGGCGGCCCCCAGCTGGATCTCGCGGCTGTCACCGTGCATGTCCACGCCCTCTCCGGGATCGGCCCCCACTCCCGCTCCTCCGTCCGGCGACTACCCGCGGCGGGAGGCGGTGTAACAGGTAATGGACAAGGGTCGACTGCGCTCGTGGGCGGACCGACACCTATGTCAGGATTGGTACTTCGGACGGTCACCCGAGGGGGAGTTTGATGTACGGGAGCAGGGGGGCTGTGTCTCTTTTCGCGTCAGGTACGCGGGCCAGGACGTCTTTGGCGGTGGCTGGGGCAGTGCTGCTGCTCGCGGGGTGTTCTTCCTCGGACGGCGACGGCGACAAGGACAAGTCGGGCGCCAAGGTGAGCCAGCAGCCCAAGGACAAGGACCCGTTCTGGGTCAATCCCGACGGGAACGCCGCCGAGCAGGTGGCCACATATGCGAAGGACGGCAAGAAGGACGACGCCGAGCTGATCCGCAAGATCGCCGAGCAGCCCACCGGTGAGTGGCTCACTCCGGAGAACGCGGAGCAGGAGGCGCGCGGCTTCACCGAGGCCGCCGCGAAGGCCGACCGGGACGCGCTGCTCGTCGTCTACAACATCCCGCACCGAGACTGCGGCCAGTTCTCCGGCGGCGGCGCCGCGGACGGCAACGCGTACCGGGGCTTCATCGACCAGGTCGCCAACGGCATCGGCGACCGCGCGGCCACGGTGATCCTGGAGCCGGACGCCGTGCTGCACCTGGTCGACGGCTGCACTCCGGACGAGTTCCACGAGGAGCGTTACGACCTTCTGCGGGGCGCGGTCGAGAAGCTCAAGTCCCTGAAGAACACGAAGGTCTACCTGGACGCGGGCAACACGGGCTGGGGCAAGCCCGACGACATCGCCGAGCCGCTGAAACTGGCGGGCGTCGAGAAGGCCGACGGCTTCTCGGTCAACGTGTCCAACTTCTACAAGACCGCCGAAAGCACGAAGTACGGCAAGGAGCTGTCCTCGAAGGTCGGCGACAAACCGTTCGTGGTCGACACCAGTCGCAACGGCAACGGGCCGTACACGGAAGGCGATCCGGCGGAGAACTGGTGCAACCCGCCCGGCCGTGCGCTCGGGGAGTCGCCCACCACCCGGACCGACGACGACCTCGTCGACGCGTACGTGTGGGTCAAGCGGCCCGGCGAGTCCGACGGAACGTGCAAGGGCGGCCCGAAGGCCGGCCAGTGGTGGCCCGAGTACGCACTGAAGCTCGCGAAAGCGACCAAGTAAGCGATCAAGTAAGCGATCAATTGAGCGATCAGGCGACAGCCCGTACGTGACTGGGGGCGCCCTCCGTGAAGGAGGGCGCCCCCAGTCATGTGACTCTGCTCCGGGTCAGGGGATCTTGACCCACTGGGCCTTGCTCGGGGTGCCCTGGTCGTCGGTGACGAACAGCATGTACCAGCCGGACTCGACGAGGTTGCGGCTCTTGGGCACGGTGACCTCGATGCCGTCCTTCGTCTTCGTGAAGTCCAGCGCGATGGACCGCTGGTCGACGTCGGTGACGTGCGTCGACGCGCTCGGCCGGATCAGCCGGGCCGACTTGATCGACGAGGCGTGCTGCGAGGTGAACGTCCCGGAGCCGCCGCGCTCGATGGTCTTGGGACCGCCCGAGAGCGAGGGCCGCGAACCCTGGTACAGATACGGCGGCGTGTAGATCTCCACGCGCTGCTCGAACTTGCCCGGCTTGGTGTTGGCCTTGTCGGCGTAGAGCGAGTCCGAGCCGAAGAACATCACGCGGCCGTCGGGCAGCAGGATCGAGCCCGAGTGGTAGTTCCGGCCCACCAGCGGGTCGGCGACCCGCTTGAAGTCGTTGGACTTCGAGTCGTACATCCGCGCCTGGAGGATGTTGGAGGCGCCGCGGCCGCGGTAGTCCTCCGAGCCGCCGGACACCAGCACGTCGTCGTTGGGCAGGATCGAGTACTGCGGGTAGCGCGTACCCTTCTCCAGCTCGGGACCGTCGACGAACTTCGGGTCGTCGGCCAGCAGGTCGATGATGCGGGTCTTCTTGCTGGACCGCTCGGACTCGCCGACCCCGCCGCCGCCGATCACCATGTACTTCTCGTCCTGCGCGGGCGGCAGCAGCACCGTGCCCGCGGTCTCCAGGAGCTTCGGGTCGGACATGCCCTTGAGCTTGTCGAACTTGTTCGACTTCAGGTCCCAGATGCCCGGGTCACGGCCGACGTTGTCGGGGCCGTAACCGGCGTTCGCGCCCGAGTAGAACAGCTTGCCGTTCTGCATCAGGGAGATCGCCGGGTAGGTCGGGAACTGCCTGACGCCCTTGGTGTACGTCCACTTCTTGGTCTTCGGGTCGTACACCTCGTTCTTGCCCGGCACCAGCTGGCCGATCTCGTCCAGTCCGGAGAGGCTGAGGATCTTGCCGTCGGACAGGGTGGTGAGGGTCGGGTACCAGCGCGCCTCGTTCATCGGGTCGACCTTGATGTACTTCTCGGCGACCGGGTCGAACTCGTAGGCGTCCTTGATGCCCTGGAAGTCCTTCTTGTCCAGGGCGAGCTTCTCGGCGATGCCGTACGTGTTGCGCGCCTCGGCGCCCGACAGGCCCTGCACGCGGTAGTTGTCCTGCGTGCCCGTCTCGTACTTCTTGCCGCTCTTCTGCGCCTCGACGTAGATCCGGCCCAGGCCCGGTTCGTTGCGCAGGAACTTGCCGGTCGCCTTGTCGAAGACCTTCTTGGCCCGCTCGACGACGACCGGGTCCTTCGACACGAACGTCTTGCCGCCCTCCTTGCCCGTGAACCGGGTTCCGGCGGGCAGGGTGATCGGCTTGTCCGGGTTCTCGTTGTGGACGACCATCAGGCCGCCGGCCTTGGTGATGTCGCCCTTGAGCTTCTCGTACCGCTTGGTGCCGCCGGCGATCAGCAGGTTGCCGTTGGGCAGCTGCGTGTGGCCCGTGCAGAACAGGTCGGCCGGCGTCGGGACCTTCTTGATCGTCTTCTTGACCGGGTCCCAGACACGCGTGTCGAACTTCTTCGCGTCGAAGTTGTCCTGGTTGTTGCCCGAACCGGCGATCAGCAGGATCTTGCCGGTGTGCAGGAGCGCGGCGTGGATGGTGTTGAGCCGGTACTCCTCGGGGAACTCGACGATGTCCCACTTGCCGTTGTCGGCCTTGTACTCGGGCTTGTTGATCTTGTACTCGTGGTACTGATCCGTCCCGAAGCGGTAGAGCGCGGGTCCGTTCATCCCGGCCAGCGCAAGCACCACCGCCGCACCTATCGCGATGCGGCGGGCGCGGCGGCGGCTGGAACCGTCTTTCACTTCAAATCCCGTCTAACGTGTCTTGACTGCTGGTGTGCAAGGCTTTTCTGGCTGGGGTCCGGGAGCCCGGAGGCCGACGGCGGAGGCGCCGGCGGACTCAGCCCCCGGACTGATGCTGCCGTCCCCCGAGGGAGATCTGCACGGTCTGGTCGTTTCCCCCGCCCGCCGCCCAGCTCGGCTTCTGCTGGGGCGTGTGCGGTGCGGCCGGAGGCTGCTGTGAACCCTGTGGCTGGTGGGGAATGCGGCTGTCCTGCGGGGGCCCGGGCGGGTCCTGGGGACCGCCCTGCCGGTGCTTCCGCCCCTTCTTCTCCTGCCGCATCATCCAGCGCCAGGCGAACATCGGCGAGGCGGTGATGAGCAGCGCGAAGGTCGCCCAGATGATCATCGCCGGGTGGGCGTGACCGTAGACGAAGCCCGCGGCGATCGAACCGGCGAAGATCAGCATGAAGTACCAGTGGTACCGGAAGGTCCCGAACCAGGTGTCCGGGCTCGCGGAATCGCCCTTCGGGGTGACCACGAACTTGCTCTTGCGACGCAGGACCGAGTCGATCAGCGCCTTCGCGTAGAGCGGCGCCGACAGCGCGGACATGACCATGCCGGCCACACCGCCGGAACCCTCGGGCTCGTGCGGCGAGACGTTGTGGCGGCGGTTCCAGACGTAGAGACCGATCTGCAGCGCCGAGGCGTTGCCGTAGAGCATCAGCCAGATCGCCGGGTCGATGTTCACACCCGAGGCGCCCAGGCCCAGGAACAGCGCACAGCTCAGCGCCGCCAGGATCCAGTTGAGGGCCGACATCGGGTAGAAGATGATCATCATCGTGTAGTTGAAGAGCTTGCTCGGCGGAAGCGAGTACCAGCCCTTCCAGTACTGCTTGAGGATCGTCTCGTACGTCCCTCGCGACCAGCGCATCTGCTGGGTGAAGAAGTCCGTCCAGGCGTTCGGGCCCTCACCGACGGCCAGCACGTCCGGCGTGTAGACCGAGCGCCACTTCTTGCCCGTCGCCGGGTTCTTGGCGCGGTGGATCTCGAAGCCGGTCGCCATGTCCTCGGTGATCGAGTCGTACAGACCGCCGATCTGCTTCAGCGCCTTGATGCGTACGGCGTTGGACGTGCCGACGAACATCGGGGAGCCGTAGGCGTTGCCGGCCCGCTGGATCAGCGCGTGGAACAGGAACTGCTGCGACTCGGCGGCCTTGGTGATCGGGTTGTCGTAGTTGCCGTAGACCTGCGGGCCGATGACGAAGCCGACGTTCGGGTCGCGGAAGAAGCCGAGCATCCGCTCCAGGTAGTTCGGCAGCGGCACGTGGTCGGTGTCGACCGAGGCGAAGAAGTCGTAGTTGTCGCCGTGCGCGTCCAGCCAGGCGTTGTAGTTGCCGTGCTTGGTCTTGGCGCGGTGCGGGCCCTTGGGCATGTTCCACTTCGCGACTCCCTTGCGGGAGAAGTGGTGCACGCCGAGGCGCTCGCAGACCTCCCGGACCTCGGGGTCGTTGCCCTCGTCGAGCAGCCAGACGTGCATGAGGCCGCGGTGGCGGATCTTGACCGCGGCTTCGAGGGTCTTCGTCACCATCTCCAGCGGCTCCTTGCCGGGCACGAAGGAGGTGAGGAAGGCCACTCTCGTACCGGTCTCGGGCACCACCGGGATCGGGTCGCGGGCGACCAGTGTGGCGTGCGCGTTCGACAGCACGTTCATGCAGCGGAAGAGCTCGATCAGACCGATCGAGACCAGCATCACGATGTCGAGCGCGGGCAGGAAGTCGAAGGCCGGGTAGTCGCGTTCGGTCCAGTGCGCCGGCTGGAGCAGCCAGAAGAGCAGGACGAGCGAGAGCAGCGGCGCGGCGCCCAGCATCAGGGCAGCGCGCAGCCGGTGCGGCTCCTGCGAGAGCAGCGAGCGGTACTGCACCTTGTACGGCTGCGTCGGATCGGGCTGTGTGAGAGGCCCCGCAAGCCTGCTGTAGTGCTCGTAGTCGTATCTCGGCAGTGTCTTCTTGATTCTCCGGAAGCTGCCGGTCCGAGTCTGTGACGGCACCCTCAGTTGGGTGGTCTCGGACGGATCGGAGTTCTGCCGGGCGCCCGTCGGCGTCGACGTCATGAGTCTTCCCCCCACACGCGAACCATCGCGTGCTCGTTGTTCCGTTCGCCTGTGCATGTCCCCCTAGACATTCACAGGCGCATCAACAGCAGGCCCCCGCCACCACATCATCCACATACCCTATAGACACGGCGCACCGGCCTTCCGGTTGCATGATGCCCCCCTCGGCATCCGTTCATGAACGGGTTCCTATTCCCCGCCTTCGCACGCAACCGGTTCCAAGCCCCCAACTGCCCTGTAACCGCAGCCTCTTGTCGCCCAGGGTTCTACGCCGTTCACCATGATCGCAAGACGCGAAACATGGTGTTTACCGGTCATACGCGCTCATTGGGGTGTCTGATGGTCTCGTTCGGTGCGGTTGCGGTCAAGCGCGTACGGATGTTGCCGAAGTGTTCCCTTATCGCGTCCTCCGCCCTGGTGGCGTCGCCGGAGCGCACCGCGTCGAGGATCTCCCGGTGCTGCCGGCAGGTGACCTTCGGGTCCTGCGGCAGCCCCACGAGATCCGTGCGTACGCGGTGGAAGGCGTCCCAGAACGCCTCCAGGAGCTCGCTCAGCAGCAGGTTGCCCAGACCGCGGTAGAGAGTGGCGTGAAAGGCGCGGTCGGTGTCCGCGAGACCGGTACCGGCGGCCGCCTCGGCGTCCATCCGGTCCACCAGGGCGTCCAGCTCGGCGAGATCGTCCGCCGGGACCCGGCCCGCGAGCCGGACGATCAGCCCGGTCTCCACGGCCTCGCGCAGCTGCAGGAGCTGGAGGAGGCTGTCCTCGCCCCGGTAGTGCCCGGCGACCGTACGGAAGGCGAGGCCCTCGATCATCGGGGCCATGGACATCGGCCCGACGTACGTGCCGAAACCGTGCCGGATCTCGACGATGCCCATCGCCTGGAGTGCCTTCAGCGCCTCGCGCACGGAATTGCGGCTGGCGCCGAGCAGCTCCATGAGCTCGGGCTCGGTCGGAAGTACGGCGCCCGAGGGCAGCCGGCGGTCAATGATGAGCTTCTTGATCCGCTCCTGGAGATCGCGCGCCATGGCCAGAGGGTAGCGGGCCGAAAGGGTTCGGCCATACGTGATGGAGTTTCGGCCGCATGCGAAGAGGCTCCCCGCGATGACGGGGAGCCTCTTTCGTGGTGCGCCGCCAGGGACTCGAACCCCGGACCCGCTGATTAAGAGTCAGCTGCTCTAACCAACTGAGCTAGCGGCGCGTGCTGCTCCGCAGACTCTACCTGGTGTCGGGGGGTGCCCCGGCCCGGGCCCCTCCCGAACCGCCGGAGGCGGCCCGTACATCATTTGGACCGTCAACATGCGACACCCGGTGACAGTTGAGAAACTGACGGACGTGCAGAAGCGCGGACTTTTCCACCAGCACTGTGAGGGGAATCGCATGGCGGCTCCGGTATTCGAGGAATTCGATCCCGAGAGCGACTGTGACTGCCCCGGATGTACTCACTGGCGGCTTGTGCTGCCACATTCCGCGGCCACCGGATTCGGCGGCCACCCGGCGGCCCACCGAGCGCTCGTCCTGGCCGCCGCGGCCGGCACGGCGCTCGGCGCGGGCCACGTCGTACCGGCCGTCGCGGCCGCCGCGCACGCCCCGCGGCTGCCCGGCGCCCCGGTGGCCGACGAACCCGACACACCGCAGGGCGGCAAGACCCCGCTCCACGGCCCCGGGGGCGTTCCGGCCAAGGTCAAGGCACCCCCGACGACCCGGTCCGAGATCATCAACCGGGCCAAGGAGTGGGTCGCCGCCGAGGTGCCCTACAGCATGAGCGCGTACTGGTCCGACGGGTACCGCCAGGACTGCTCGGGCTTCGTCTCGATGGCCTGGAACCTCGGCGGGAACGAATGGACGGGCAGCCTCGACAAGTTCGGCGTCCGGATTTCCCGGGAGCAGCTGGAGCCCGGCGACATTCTCCTGTTCCACAATCCGGCGGACCCCGAGAAGGGGTCGCACGTCGTGATTTTCGGGGGCTGGACGGATTACACGCAGGACTATTACATCGCGTACGAGGAGGCCCGCCCGCGCGCCCGCAAGCAGGCCACCCCGTACGCCTACTGGAAGTATTCGGACCGCTATCTGGCGTACCGCTACAAGGGGCTGAAAGGGGGAACCGAGGCGGAGGGTCCGGCTTCGCCGGCCGACCCGAAGACTCCGGCCGCTCCGGCCACCCCCGTCACCTCTCCGGGGACGAATCCGACGACGGTTCCCTACCCGGGCGCTGCGGCCTTCGGGCCCGGGGTGAGCAACGCCAATGTCACCCGGCTGGGGCGGATGCTGGTCGAGCGGGGCGCGAGCGCGTACTACTCGGCGGGGCCCGGGCCGAGCTGGTCGGAGGCGGACCGCAGGGCCACCCAGGCTTTCCAGCGGGCGCAGGGCTGGACGGGGGCGGACGCGGACGGGTTCCCGGGGCCGGCGACCTGGGCGTATCTGGTGAGTGACAAGGGACGGGACATCGTCGCCCCGAGCGGCGGCAGTTCCGGCAAGCCCGGGCGGCCCCCGGCCGGAGGTGTCGCCTCGCACGGCGTCCCCGGCTATCCCGGGCGGGCGCTGTTCCGGCCGGGCGCCAGCAACGAGTACGTCACCCGGCTCGGGAAGCAGCTGGTGAAGAAGGGGTTCGGCAAGCACTACACGCAGGGGCCGGGACCGCGCTGGGGCGAGGGCGACCGGCGCAACGTCGAGGCGTTCCAGCGTGCGCAGGGGTGGCGCGGCGGTGCGGCCGACGGCTACCCGGGTCCGGAGACCTGGCGCCGGCTCTTCTCCTGAGCGGCCGGACCGTTCGGACGGCTCCTGACGGCACTTCTCATGACAGCTCTCGCATGACAGTTCTTCCTGGCGCGGAGGCACGGAGGCACTATGAGTACGACGACTGAACAGTCCCCGGAGTTCGAGGGGACCCCGGAGGCGGGCGGTCGGGATTCGGGCGGTCGGGACACGGGTGGCCGCGGGGCGCGGCTCATCCACAACGAGGCGACCACCGAGATCCCGGTCCACCTGCTGTTCCGTGACGAGCCCGAGCCGGTGTCCGTACCGCTCGCGCCCGCCGTCGTGAGTCGGCGGCGCGGCACCGGCGAGCAGCCGAGGGTCACCCGGCGGACGTCCGCCCCGGTGCGGCCGCGGCCGGTGGTGGAGGTCGACCCCGACCTGGTGGAGCGGCCCGCGGGCGTACTGCCGGGGATGGCCGGGGTACTGGCCGGTGCCGCCGGCGCGGCCGGCTGCGTCCTCGCGTCGTGGTGGGCTGGTGTGCTGCCGCCGCTCGCCGTGGACGCGCTGGGGCTGCCGGTGCGGATGAGCGCCGGGCTCGGCGGACCGCAGTGGGCGGCGCTCGCCGGGGCCGGGGCGCTCACCCTGTTCGGCTTCGGCGGGCTGGCCCGCGGCCGTACCGGACGCGCCTGGGTGCTCGGCCTCTTCGGCCGCTACCGGGGCACGGTCCGGCGCACCGGGCTCATGTGGGTGAACCCACTGGTGCTGCGCCGCCGGATCGACGTACGCCTGCGGCACTGGCGCAGCGACCCGATGCCGGCGGTCGACGCGAACGGGGTCGCGCTCAGGGTCGTCGTGCTCGTCGTCTGGCGGGTGCGGGACACCGCGCGCGCCGCGCTCGGCGTCGAGGACCACCAGCGGTATCTGCGCGAGTGCGTGGAGGCGGCGCTCGCCCGGGTGCTCGCGCAGCTGCCGGCCGACGTCGCGCCCAACTCGCCGAGGGCCGCCGACTCCGCGACCCTGCGCAACACCGAGGCCGTCGGCGACTCGCTGACCCGCATCGTGGCCGCGGACGCGGCGGCGGCCGGCCTCCAGGTGTTCTCGGCGCAGCCGCTGCGTGTCGAGTACGCCCCCGAGGTCGCCGCCGTGATGCAGCGGCGCCGGATCGCGGCACTCGACGCCCAGCACCGCGACAAGGTCCTCACCTCGGTCGTCGACTCCGTCGAGGACACGGTGACCCGGCTGACCGTGCGCGGGCTCGTCGAACTCGACGACTACGAGCGCAAGGCTCTGGTGAAGGATCTGACGGTGGCGTTCTATACGGGACATGGAGATCGCTGACCACCCCACCCTCGCCGGGCTCGCCTCGGACGCCTGGAGTCTGACCGACGGAACACCGCGCGCCGTGCTGGGCCTCGCAGGACCGCCCGGCGCCGGCAAGTCGACCCTCGCCCGCGCCCTCGTCGCGCACCTGGGGGAGGGGGCCGCCTATCTGCCGCTCGACGGCTTCCATCTCTCCAACGCCCAGTTGGAACGCCTCGGCCTGACCGCCCGCAAGGGCTCCGAGCCGAGCTTCGACGTGTGGGGGTACGTCGATCTGCTGCGCCGGGTCCTCGACGAGACCGGCCGCGACATCTACGTACCGGACTACGACCGCACGCTCGACGAGCCGGTCGCCGCACGGCATGTGGTGCCCCCGGCGGCCCGGCTGATCGTCACGGAGGGGAACTACCTCGCCTGCGACCTGCCGGGATGGCGGGAGGCGTACGTGTTCATGGGGGAGTGCTGGTACGTCGAGGTGCCCGGGGATGTGCGTCAGGTGAGGCTGGTGGAGCGGCAGTTGGCGGGTGGGAGGGACGAGGCCCGGGCCCGGGCCTGGGTCGCCACCAACGACGACCCGAACGGCGAACTCGTGGAGAAGTCCCGGGACCGCTGCCAGCGAATCCTGTCCACGATTGGTATGGACATGTTCAACAATCAGCAATAATCTGGGACTTGGTCTAGACCTGCAAAGCTCACGGAAGTTCCCCCACGTTCTCCAGGAGCGGCAGCATGCGGAAAAAGACGAAGTTGTACGCCGCCGCGGTCGGCCTAGCCACCGCGGGAGCGTTCGTGCTCTCCAGCGGTGGCGCCACCGGCCACGGCTACACCGATCTCCCCATCAGCCGGCAGAAGCTCTGCCAGAACGGCTCCGTGCCCAACTGCGGTGACATCCAGTGGGAGCCCCAGAGCGTCGAGGGGCCCAAGGGGTTCCCGGCCGCCGGGCCCGCGGACGGGCAGATCTGCTCCGCGAACCACGGCAACTTCGGCGCGCTCGACAAGGCGGCGACGCCCTCGGGCGGTGCCTGGCCGACGACCAGGGTCAACGGCGGGCAGAGCTACACTTTCCGCTGGCAGTTCACGGCCCGGCACTCCACGACCGACTTCAAGTACTACGTCACCAAGAACGGCTGGAACCAGAACGCTCCGCTGACCCGGTCCGCGCTGGTCACCGCCCCGTTCCTGACCGTCCCCTACAGCGGCCAGCCGCCGGCGACGCTCTCGCACAGCGGCACCCTGCCGACCGGCAAGAGCGGTCACCACGTCATCCTCGCGGTGTGGACGATCGCGGACACGGGGAACGCGTTCTACGCCTGCTCGGACGTCACGTTCTGAGCGCCCGCCACCCGTTCGGCGCGTAACTCTGAGCATCTCTTGAGGCTCTTGCCCACCCCCCACGGGTAGGTTCCACGCACGTCGACATGACCATGACGGCGTGCGTGGAGCTGTACCGAGTGTCGGGGGATGTCGATGGACGTCATGTTCTATGCGGTGCCGGGCCTGATCATGGCCGTGGCCGTCTTCGTGGCGGCCAGGGTGATCCGCCGCTCACTGGAGCTCAGGCGGGCCTGGAACAGCGGGCTGACCGCGGAGGCGCGCTGCCTGCGTACGTACACGAAGACCAGCGGCGGCAGCGGCGACTCCTCCGTGCACACGACGCTGCACCACGTGTACGAGTTCACGGCCCGGGACGGGCGCACCATCCGTTTCGAGGAGGAGGGCGGGCCGGGCACGACGGTCGAGGGCGACATCGTCGTCGTGCACTACGCCGAGGGCGAGATGGTGAAGGCCACGGCCCAGGCGCCGGGCCACGTCAGGAACACGGCCTCCACCGCCGGCATCCTGGTGTTCCTCGCCGTGGTCGTGGTGTTCTGCGCCGGCTTCATGGTCACGTACACCGAGGCCTTCGGCGACGACTCCTCCGTCTCCCAGGTGGACGAGCCTCCGTCGATCAACGACAGGCCGTACAACGAGGTGCCGTGACCACCCTCCGGTACCTGACCCTTCCGCGCCTGGGCCTCCACATCTGACGCTCCGTCAATTATGGTGCGCCTCCATGGGATCCAGGAGCGTGGGGACCGGCGCGCGGACCGTCGCGGAGCTCGTGCGGGACCGGTGGGGCGACCACCGGCCGGGGCTGTGGTTCGAGGAGCGGACCCTGACCCACCACCAGGTGGCCGCGGGCGCGGCGGCGCGGGCCGCACTGCTGGGGGACCTGCTGCCGCCCGGCGCGGAACCACACGTGGGGGTGCTGCTCGACAACACCCCCGAATACCCCCTGTGGTTGAGCGCGGCGGCCCTGGCGGGCGCGGCCGTCGCCGGGATCAACCCCACCCGCCGCGGCCCCGAACTCGCCCGCGACATCCTGCACACCGAGTGCCGCGTCCTGGTCACCGAGCGGGCCCACCTCCCCCTCCTCGACGGACTCGAACTCCCGGGAGTACGGCTGCTGGTGACCGACACCGAGGCGTACGAGCAACTGCTCGCGCCGTACGCGGACGCGCGCCCCGAGCCGGCGCGGGCCATCCCGCAGAGCCGCCTCCTCCTGTACTTCACCTCCGGCTCGACCGGGGCGCCCAAGGCGGCGATCTGCTCGCAGGGGCGGCTCGCGGCGGCCGGGCGGTCGCTCGTCGACCACTTCGGGGTGCGCGCGGACGACGTGCACTACATCTGCATGCCGATGTTCCACGGCAACGCGGTCATCGCGGACTGGGCGCCCGCCCTCGCGGCCGGCGCGGGCGTCGCCCTGCGGCGCCGGTTCTCGGCCTCGGGCTTCCTGACGGACGTACGGGCGTACGGGGCCACGTACTTCACCTACGTGGGACGGGCCGTGCAGTACATCCTGGCCACCCCCGCCCGTGCCGACGACCGGGACAACCCGCTGCGCACCGGCTTCGGGACGGAGGCGGGTGCGGTGGACGCGGCCGCCTTCGAGGCGCGGTTCGGGGTGCGGCTGGTGGAGGGGTACGGGTCCTCCGAGGGCGGGGCGGCCATCCAGCGGACGCCCGGCACGCCGAAGGGGGCGATCGGGCGGGCCGCCCCCGGCGACGACCTCGCGGTGGTCGACCCGGCGAGCCGGACGGAGTGCCCCGCGGCGGTCTTCGGAGCCGACGGCAGGCTGCTCAACGGGCGCGAGTCGATAGGGGAGTTGGTGAACCGCGGGCCCAACCCCTTCGAGGGCTACTGGCGCAACGAGGCGGCGGAGGCGGCCCGGCAGAGGGACGGCTGGTACTGGACCGGGGACCTCTTCTACCGGGACTCCGACGGGTTCCTGTACTTCGCGGGGCGCACGGACGACCGGCTCCGCGTCGACAGCGAGAACCTGGCCGCCGCGGTGATCGAGAACATCCTCGCCCGTTACGAGGACGCCGACGCGGTGGCCGTCTACGCCGTGCCCGACCCGGTGGCGGGCGACCAGGTGATGGCCACCGTGGCCGGCTCCTTCGACCCCCTCGCCTTCGAGGCCTTCCTGCGCGCCCAGCCGGACCTGGGCACCAAGATGGCCCCCCGCTTCGTACGGATCGTCGACCGCATGCCGGTCACCGCCACCAACAAGATCCACCGGGTCGGTCTGCGGCGGGAGGGCTTCCGGTGCGCGGATCCGGTGTGGTGGCGTCCGCCGGGGGAGTCCGGGTACCGGCGGCTGGACGCGGCGGACCTGGCGGAGCTGATGGCGCGGTACCGGGCGCGGGGGCGCGAGGAACTGCTGGTGAGGTAGGGCAGGACCCGGCCGGTTGCAGCCCTGCGATGCCGAGGGGTGACGCCGAGGCGGTAACGCAGAAGGCCCCCGCTCTCGCGGAGGCCTTCGTCTTGTGCGCCGCCAGGGACTCGAACCCCGGACCCGCTGATTAAGAGTCAGCTGCTCTAACCAACTGAGCTAGCGGCGCATGACTCTCGCCAACCGCTTTTCGCGGCTGGCGACAGGAAAAATAATACCTGGTCCGTGAGGGTGCTCCGGACCGCGCCGCCTGCGATCAGATCGCGAGCGAGAGCAGTACCGGCGCCGCGCCCCGGTTCAGGGTGGCCGCCGCCTCGCGCAGGCGGTGGGCGTGGGACACCGGGAGGGAGAGGGCGAGGCAGCCCACGGCGGAGCCGGCCGTGATGGGGACCGCCGCGCACACCGTGCCGACCGCGTACTCCTGGAGGTCGAGCACGGGCACGGTGGGTGCCTGGGCGTCGAGTCCGGACAGGAACGCGCGCTCGTTCGTGATGGTGCGCGAGGTGAGGCGGGCCATCCGGTGGCGGGAGAGGTGGTCGCGCCGGCCGTTGAGGTCGAGCTGGCCGAGAAGGCTCTTGCCGATCGCGCTGGCGTGGGCCGCGGAGCGGAAGTCCACCCATTCGTTGACCGCCGGGGTGCTCGGGCTGTCGGCCCACTGGGAGACGTGGATCTCGCCGTCCACGTACCGGCTCATGTAGACGGCGGCGCCGACCGAGTCGCGCAGCCGGTCGAGGTTCCGCTGGAGCTGGGCGCGCAGGGCCTCGTCCCGGCCGTGCGCGGAACCGAGCCTGCCGAGCGCCGCCCCGGTGACGTACGCCCCGTCGGCGATCTGCTCGACGTACCCCTCGCGGCGCAGCAGCCGCAGGAGCGGGGTGAGGCGCTCCGCGCCGAGGCCGGTGCGGCTGGCGAGTTCGGTGTCCGTGACACCGGTGGTGTGCCGCGCCGCCACGGTCTCCAGGACGCGCAGGGCGTCCTGGGCCGAGTGGTACGGCACGGTCGGCTCGACCTTCACGACAGCTCACCTCGCAGTGACGCTCCGGGTGCCGGCAGAAGTTCTTTCCGCCGGGGGTCCGGCCCGCGGCGGAGCCGCTGTCGGGTGCCGCGCCCCCCGGGACAATGCGGCAGCGCCACGGTCGGGTCCCCCTGCGCTCTTCGGCCCGGCTTTCACTTCAACGCAGCCCGGACGGCCGGGCCCCCTCCACGATAGCCGTCAAGAGGCTTACGGGGAGGGGGTGTTGGCGAGATTGGTGGCGCGTTCCAGTCCCCTCAACAGCGGGGCATCCTTCTGGCATATGCCAAAGTCATGCCCCATCGGCGCGGCCTCGGAACCCTGCCGTCCTTCACTTCCTGAAGACCGGCGGTGACGCTCCCGAAGGACCGCGGCGGACTACAGCACCGCGCCGAGGAATTCCCGCGTCCGCTCGTGCTCCGGGTCGCCGAAGATCTTCTCCGGCGGACCGGACTCCAGGACGCGCCCCGAGTCGAACATCAGCACCTGGTCGGAGATGTCCCGGGCGAAGTTCATCTCGTGGGTCACGCAGAGCATCGTGATGTCGGTGGTGCGGGCGATGTCCCTGAGCACGTCGAGGACGCCCGCGACCAGCTCGGGGTCGAGCGCGGAGGTCACCTCGTCGAGGAGCAGGACCTGCGGCCGCATCGCCAGGGCGCGCGCGATCGCGACCCGCTGCTGCTGGCCGCCGGAGAGCTGGCTCGGGTACTTGTCGACGTGCTCGGTCAGCCCGACCAGTTCGAGCAGCTCCCGGCCCCGCTCCTCGGCCGCGTCCTTGGACAGGCCGAGCACGGTGACCGGCGCCTCCGTGATGTTGCGCAGCACCTTCATGTTGGGGAAGAGGTTGAACTGCTGGAAGACCATCCCGATGTTCTTGCGGACCTCGCGGATGTGCTTCTCGCCGGCCGGAACCAGCTTGCCGTTCTTCTCCTCGTGGGTGAGGTAGTCGCCGTTGACCTTGATCGTGCCCTCGTCGGGCCTGGCCAGGGTCATCAGCAGCCGCAGGATCGTCGTCTTGCCGGAGCCGGACGGGCCGATCAGCGTGACGTGCTTGCCGGAGGCGACCGAGAAGTCCAGCTCGTCGAGGACCACGTTGTCCCCGAAGCGCTTGGTGACCTTGTCGAAGCGGATCAGCTCGCTGCCGTCCGTCGCCGGGTTGGCGTCGGAGTTGGCGTCGGGCTCTTTCATCAAAGGGGTGTCAGCGGACAAGACGTCGCTCCAGGGCTCGCATGAGGAGGGAAGCGGGATAGGAAATGAGGATGAAGGCCACGCCGATGACCGTCAGCGGCTCGGTGAACTGGAAGTTCTGCTGCGAGAACAGCCGCGCCTCGCCGAGCATGTCGAGGACGGTGATCGCCATCAGCAACGGCGTGTCCTTGAGCATCGAGATGACGTAGTTGCCCAGCGCGGGCACCACCCGGCGGATCGCCTGCGGCAGGATCACCGCGGTCCACGTCCGGGTCATGGGCAGGTTCAGTGCCGTGGCCGCTTCCCACTGGCCGGCCGGCACGCCCTCGATACCGGCCCGGTAGACCTGCATCGTGTACGTCGAGTAGTGCAGCCCGATCGCGACGACACCGGTGGTCATCGCGGAGAACGTGATGTTCCACTCGGGCAGCACGTAGAAGAGGAAGAACAGCTGCACCAGCAGCGGGGTGTTCCGGATGAACTCCGTGACGACCCCCACCGGCCAGCGCACCCAGCGGCTCGGCGTGCGCATCAGCAGCGCCCACACCAGTCCGAGGGCGAAGGAGATCAGCGAGCCGAGCACCAGGGCCTGCAGGGTGACCAGCAGTCCGTCCCAGAAGTGCGGCATGAAGTCGCCGACGGCACTCCAGTCCCATTTCATCAGCGACCCCCTGCCGCTTCGGCACCGACGGCCGTGGTCTCCGGGCGGGGCGCGGGAAGTTTCCCGCCGCCCTCGGGCACTCTGCCGAGCCCGGCCTTCAGCTTCTTCTCCAGACCGCGCATGATCCGCGTGAGCAGGAAGGCGATCACGAAGTAGATCAGCAGGATGTACGTGTAGATCTCCGCGCTCTCCTGCAGCGCGAGCCGCACCAGGTTGCCGCTGAACGCCAGGTCGCCCATGCCCATCACGGACACCAGGGCGGTGCCCTTGAGCAGCTCGATCAGCAGGTTGGAGAAGGGCGGGATCATCTCCGGCACCGCCTGCGGAAGCAGGATCAGCCGTAGCCGCTGCCACGGCGAGAAGCTGAGCGCGATCCCGCCCTCACGCTGCGCCGGGTCGACGGAGTTCAGGGCGCCGCGCACGATCTCGGAGCCGTACGCCCCGTAGGTGAGACCCAGTGCGAGGGTGCCCGCCCACATGGGGACCAGCTGCCAGCCGAAGGCCGGCGGCAGCACGAAGAACACCCAGAAGATCATGATCAGCGCGGAGGTGCCGCGGAACACCTCGGTGTAGAAGCCCGCGAGGAAGCGGACTATCCACAGCCGGTGGGTGCGCGCGATGCCCACCACGAAGGAGACGGCCGCGGCCAGCAGTGCGCTGAACACCAGCAGCTGGACCGTGACCCAGATCCCCTTCAGTACGAGTTCCCAGAGTCCCGATGTCATCCGCCGCACAACTCCTTCGCGGTCATATCGGTCATCTCGTTCTTGGTGAAACCGAAGGGCTGGAGGATCCGGAACAGCTCACCGCTCTCCTTCAGCTTCCTGAGCTCCACGTTGAAGGCGTCCCGCAGGCCGGTCTCCGTCGGACGGAACGCGAAACCACCGCCGTCGACGTGCGGCTTGCCGTCCACGAGGGGCGCGAACGGCTTGGTCGACTCCGTCTTTCGGGACTTCTTGACGACCTCGCGGGTGGTCAGCGCCGTACCCGCGAAGACGTCGACACGGCCCGCCTCGACGGCGTTCAGACCAGCGACCTGGTCCGGGACGATCAGGATGTCGCTCTCCTTGTACCCGGCGTCGACCGCGTACTGGATCTCCGCGTAGCCGGTTCCGGTCGCGAACTTCGCCTTCGACTCCACGACGTCCTTGTAGTCGTGCAGGTTCTTCGGATTGCCCTTGCGCACGATGAACGCGTCGAGCATCTGGTAGTCGGGGTCGGAGAAGATCACCTGCTCGCAGCGCTCGGCGTTGATGTACATGCCGGCGGCCACGACGTCGAACTGCTGGGAGCTCAGACCGGGAATGAGCGAGCCGAACTCCGTGGGCACGGGCTGGACGCTGTCCACCCCCAGCCGTTTGAAGATGACCCGCGCGAGTTCCGGTGCCTCGCCGGTCAGCTTGCCGTTCTTGTCGATGTAGCCGAAAGGGATCTCGCCGGCGATGCCGAGGCGTACGACGCCCTGGGCCTTCAGGCGGTCCAGGAGATCACCGCCGTCCTTGCCGGACGCCGTGGCCACGCGGCTGCATCCGGCCGCGCCGAGCGCACCGAACGCCGCGACGCCGGCCAGCAGTGACCGGCGGCTCGCGCTGTGTCTGTCGCGGTTCTTCTCTTCCGCGGAAGCTTCCTTCGCGTCGTTCCCAAGTGGTGGAGCCATGGGCGCGCGGCTACCCGGGACGATGCGAGTTATGCGGATCTGTTCGCGCCCCGTTTGCGGAGGGCCCTCTTGACCCGGGGTGGACCATGGAAATCATGACCGACCGCTACATCGACGTGTCCCTGTCCAAGCGCGGAGTCCACTGCACTGCCAAGCTCCTCGACGACCGTGCGCCGATCACCTGCGAGGCGGTGTGGAACGCACTGCCGCTGAGCAGTGACGTGTATCACGCGAAGTACGCCCGCAACGAGATCTACGCCCTGTTCCCGGCGTTCGCACCGGCCGAGCCGCCGCTGGAGAACCCGACCGTCACGCCCATTCCGGGCGACCTCTGCTATTTCTCCTTCTCCGGTACGCAGCTGGGTACGCAGGCGTACGGATACGGGGGTGCCTCCGGCGTCCAGGCCGGTACGCCGGTGATCGACCTCGCCCTGTTCTACGAGCGCAACAATCTGCTGCTCAACGGGGATGTGGGGTGGGTGCCCGGGATTGTGTGGGGGCAGGTGGTGGAGGGGCTCGACGCGATGGCGGAGGCGTGCAACGACCTCTGGCGTGCGGGAGCGCTGGGGGAGACGCTGAGCTTCTCCCGGGCGTAGCGGCTGCACGGCTGCGGGCCGGTGAGGCCCGATTGCGCAGTTCCCCGCGCCCCTTTCAGGGGCGCGGGGAACTGCGCAATCTTTTGCTTTTAGGGGCGCTAACGCGAGGGTGGGGCGATCCCCGCGACCCCCGCCTCGTACAACGCGTGCGCCGTCCGCAGGACCAGCGCGTCCTGGTGGCGCGCGCCCACGATCTGAAGGCCGACCGGGAGGCCGGCCCCGTCCGTGCCCACCGGGACCGTCGCCGCGGGCTGCTGCGTCATGTTGAACGGGTACGTGAACGGCGTCCACCCCGTCCACCGCCGGTGGCCCGAGCCGCGGGGGACCTCCGCGCCCGCCTCGAAGGCGGTGATCGGGATCGTCGGAGTGACCAGGACGTCGTACTTCTCGTGGAAGAGGCCCATCCGCCGGCCGAGTTCCATCCGTACGTCCACCGCCGCGAGGTAGTCGAGCGCGCTGGACCGGGCCCCCGCCTCGCAGATCTCCCGCAGCCCCGGGTCCAGCAGTTTCCGCTGGTCGGGGCCGAGCCGTTGGGTGACGCGCGCCGCGCCGCCGAACCAGAGCGTGTGGAACGCCTCGACGGGATCCGTGAAGTCGGGGTCGGCCTCCTCGACGTACGCCCCGAGGGACGCGAGCCCCTCCACGCCGCGCCGCACCGCCGCGGCGACCCCGGGCTGCACGGCGACCTGGCCGCCGAGGGAGGGCGAGTACGCGACGCGCAGTCCCCGCACACCGCCGGCCAGTCCGTCCACGAAGGAGCCGTTCACCGGGCCGAGCTGCGACCAGTCGCGTGGGTCCGGGCCGCTGATGACGTCCATCATCAGGGCCGCGTCCGCCGCGTCCCGTGTCATCGGCCCGACGTGCGCCAGCGTGCCGAACGCGCTCGCGGGATACAGCGGCACCCTCCCGTACGTCGCCTTCAGTGCGAAGATCCCGCAGAAGGCGCCGGGGATACGGACGCTGCCGCCCCCGTCCGTGCCCAGCGCCAGCGGGCCCGCGCCCAGCGCCACGGCCGCCGCGCCGCCGCCGCTGGACCCGCCCGAGGTGCGCGAGAGGTCGTACGGGTTCCGCGTCACGCCCGCCTGGGGTGAGTCCGTGACGCCCTTCCAGCCGAACTCGGGTGTCGTGGTCCGGCCGACGAACACGGCACCGTGCTCACGCAGCCGGGCGACGGAGGGCGCGTCCTCGTCCCAGCGCCCCTCCGGGGAGATCGTCTTGGACCCCTTCAGGGTCGGCCCGCCGCGCATCAGCAGGATGTCCTTCACCGAGACCGGCACCCCGTCGACCAGCCCGGCCGGCTCGCCGCGGCGCCACCGCTCGGCCGACTCCCGGGCCTGCGCGAGGGCCTCGTCCCCCTCGACGCGTACGAACGCGTTCACCGCGGGCTGGACCTCCTCGGCCCTGCGCAGCGCGGCCCGCACCACGTCCACGGGGCTGAATTCGCCCTTGCGGTATCCCTCGACGAGTCGTACAGCGGTCAGCTCGGTGAGCTCGGTCATCCGCCCCTCCAACGTGCCTCAGTGGACGTGCTTCAGTGGCCAGGTACGTATCCACGCTGCTTGTCGACGACGTTCGGCAGCGGCTCTCCCGTCTCCCAGAGCTCGTACAACTCCACGAACTGCGCACCGAGTTCGTCCCGCCAGCCCACCGTGTCCCCGCTCATGTGCGGCGACACGATGAGGCCCGGGGCCTCCCACAGCGGGCTGTCGGGGCCCAGCGGTTCGTGCTCGAAGACGTCGAGCGCCGCCCCCGCGATCCAGCGGCTCGCGAGAGCCTCGGCCAGCGCTTCCTCGATCACAAGCTGCCCGCGTCCGACGTTCACGAAGCGTGCCGACGGCTGCATCAGTCCAAAACGCCGCGCGTCGAACATCCCGTACGTGTCCTCGGTGAGGGGCGCCGCGGACACCACCCAGTCGGCGCGGGCGATCAGCCGGTCGAGCTCCTCCGGGCCGTGCACCCCCTCGCGCTGTGTGCGCCCCACGAGCGCCGTCGTGATGCCCAGGGCCTTCAGCGTCCGCTCGATCGCGCGCCCGATCGGCCCGGAACCGACCACGCACGCGCGCGTGCCGGCGATCCGCTGCGACTCGCGGTGCCGCCACTCCCGGGTCCGCTGCAGGTCCCAGGTGCGGGGCAGATCCTTGGCCATGGCGAGGACGAGCGCGGCCACGTACTCCGCGATCGGCTGGTCGAAGACGCCGCGCGCGTTGGTCACCAGCGTGTCGGACACGGCGAGTTCGGGGCACATCAGGTGGTCCACGCCCGCGCTCGCCGTGTGCACCCAGCGCGGTCGCGGGCCCTCGCCCGGCCAGGCCCGGCGCACGGCGTGCGAGGCGAAGTCCCAGACCAGCAGGACGTCGGCGGTGGGCAGGAGCGCGGCCAGCGACGACTCGTCGGCGTGCTCGACCCGCACCCGGCCGGTCAGCCGGCCGAGCCGGGGCGGCGGGTCGGTGTCGAGCACCAGGAGGGTGGTCTTTTCGGCCAGGTTCGGGGGCGTGGCAGAGGTCATCGGGGGGAAACCATTTCGCAACGAGGGTCCGCTTCTCTGGTGTCTGGACGCTGGACGCCGGGCTCTGAAGTGCTTGCGGGACATCGGCCGAACCGTCTGGGACCGGCCGTCGGGCCGGGGGCGCACAGCCGTCTCAGATGCGCGGATTGACCACGCTCGCACCGGAACCTACCTTCGTCAACAAGGGCTAGTTTCCGTGGGAATCCCGGAGTCCCGTCCGTTCCCCTGTCCCGACGTCCCGGCATGCGCCGGCTTGTGTCCCCCCGGCCCCCGGGCCGGTCACCACCGCTCGTTCGACCTGAGTTGGGGCTGCTCATGGACGTCTCCTTCCTTGGTGGACCACACCCTCAAAGGGGTGTCGGCGTCGTCGCTCCCTTCGATTTCGCTCTCGACCGTGAACTGTGGCGCTGGGTCCCCGACGAGGTCTCACTCCACCTCACCCGTACCCCGTTCGTGCCCGTGGAGGTCAGTCTCGACCTGGCCCGACTGGTCAGCGAGCACGAGACACTCGGCGACGCGGTGCGCGCGCTGAACGCCGTCGGGCCGGAGATCATCGCGTACGCCTGTACGTCCGGCAGCTTCGTCGGCGGCATCCCGGGCGAGCGCGCGATGTGCGAGGCCATGACCCGGGCCGGCGAGATCCCCTCCGTGACCACGTCCGGCGCCCTCCTGGAGGCACTGGAGGAGCTGGGCGCACGCCGGATCGCGCTCGTCACGCCGTACACCGTCTCCGTGACCCAGTCCCTGGAGGAGTACCTCGCCGAGGCGGGCATCACGGTCACCGGCCGCGCCTACATGGGCCTGACCAGGCACATCTGGAAGGTCCCGTACCGCAGCGTGGTCGACATGGCGCGCGACGCGGTACGCGGCCATGCGGACGCCCTCTTCATCAGCTGTACGAATCTCCCGACGTACGACGTCATCCCGCAGCTGGAGGCAGAGCTGCGCATCCCGGTGATCTCGGCCAACCAGGTGACGATGTGGGCCGCGCTGCGTCACCTGGGTACCCGGGCGGTAGGGCCGTATCAGGCGCTGATCGACGAGTCGGCGCGAGTGCGGCCCGTACCGCCCGTGCTACCGGCGGAACCAGCGCTACCGGAAGAACAGGAAGGTTGGGCATGACGGCTCTCGGATTCCTCTACCCGGGCCACTCGGCCGAGGACGACTACCCGCGCATCGAGCAGCTCCTCGGCAGCGACATCCGCCTCCAGGTCGTCCACACCGACATCGGTGAGGACGCCCATCGCGTGGACGCGCTGCTGGAGATGGGCTCGGCGGCCCGCCTCGCCGCCGGGATCGAGGACCTGCGCCTGGCCGGTGCCGAGGCGGTGGTCTGGGCCTGCACGAGCGGCAGTTTCGTCTACGGCTGGGAGGGCGCCCACGATCAGGTCCGCACGCTCGCCACGACGGCGGGGCTGCCGGCCTCGTCGACGTCCTTCGCCTTCGCCCACGCCGTACGGGAGCTGGGCGCGAAGCGGGTCGCGATCGCGGCGACGTACCCCGACGACGTGGCCGTTCTCTTCGGGAACTTCCTGACGGACGCGGGTCTGGACGTCCTCGGCGTGCGCAGTTCCGGAATTATCACGGCGGCCGAGGTGGGCACCTGGGGCGAGTCCGAGGTGCTGGCCCTCGCCCGCGCGGGCGACCACCCGGAGGCGGAGGTAGTCCTCCTCCCCGACACGGCCCTCCACACGGCCTCCCACATCCCGGCCCTGGAGAAGGAACTCGGCAAGCCGGTCCTCACCGCCAACCAGGTCACGGTCTGGGAGGCCCTACGCCTCACAGACCGCCGCGTGAACGCCCCCGAACTAGGGGCGCTCTTCACGAGGGAGCCGATCGTGCAGGCGTGAGGGGGTTGGCGGGGCCGGGTTTTCTTCGCCCCCGCCGCCCCTTCCCGTCCCGTCCCTGGGGGCTGCCGCCCCCAGACCCCCGCTATCGCGCTGACGCGCTCGTCCTCAAACGCCGGACGGGCTGAAAATCAGCCCCTCCGGCGTTTGAGGAGCGGGGGTTCGGGGGCTGGCCCCCGAGTAGTGACGGGAATGGGAAGGGGCGGCGGGGGCGAAGGAATAAAGCGGAGCCATCCTCCTGTTACGGCACCGCGGAGAACGCGTCGTACCAAACAGGAGGACCCCCGTGGCGGCACCGGACCACACCCCCAGCGAACCCGACGAGATCAGGGCGGAGGCGAAGGGCACCGCCCAGGTACCCCTCTCCGTCCTCGACCTCGTCACGGTAGGCGCCGGCCGCACCGCGACGGACGCCCTCCGCACCAGCGTGAAGCTCTCCCGCCTCGCCGAGAGCAGAGGCTTCCACCGCTACTGGGTGGCCGAACACCACTCCATGCCGGGCGTGGCCTCCACCTCCCCCGCCGTGATCCTCGCCCACCTCGCCGCCCACACGACCCGCATCCGCCTGGGCTCGGGAGGCGTGATGCTCCCGAACCACGCCCCACTGGTCATCGCGGAGCAGTTCGGCACGCTCGAAGCGATGGCCCCGGGCCGCATCGACCTGGGCCTCGGCCGCGCCCCCGGCACGGACGGCGCCACAGCCGCGGCCCTCCGCCGCACGGACAGGCTCAACGAGGGCGCCGACGACTTCCCCGAGCAGCTCGCGGAGCTCACCCGCTTCCTGGACGACGACTTCCCGCCCGGCCACCCCTACGCCCGCATCCACGCGGTTCCGGGCCCGATCCAGGCGACCTCCCCCGGCGGGGTCCAGTCCCCGCACCGCCCGCCGATCTGGCTGCTCGGCTCCTCCGGCTTCAGCGCCCGGCTCGCGGGCACCCTCGGTCTGCCCTTCGCCTTCGCGCACCACTTCTCGGCGCAGAACACGGTCCCGGCGCTCGACCTCTACCGCGAGTCCTTCCGGCCGTCGGCCGTACTCGACTCGCCCTACGCCCTGATCGGCGTCTCCACGCTCGCGACGGACGACGAGAAGGAGGCCCGCCGCCAGGTCATGGCCGCCGCGCTCAACATGGTCCGCCTGCGCACCGGCCGCCCCGGTCTGGTCCCCACCCCGGAGGAGGCGGAGGCGTACGAGTTCAGCCCGATGGAGCGGGAGTTCGTCGACTCCTGGAACACGAACGTCATCCACGGCACCGCCGACGAGGTCCGCTCCGGCCTCGACGACCTCCAGAAGCGCACCGGCGCCGACGAGTTGATGCTCACCGCCAACGCCCACAGCGGCGACGTACGCCTGCGCTCCTACGAACTGATCGCGGACGCCTACCAGTTGCCCGCGGCCGGAGAGCCTGAGACCGGAGAGCCCGAGACCGGGGCGCCTCAGGCCTGAGAGCAGGCCGCCGCCGTCAACAGCGCGGAGATACGATCCGGCGCCACCGGCCGGGAGTAGAGCCACCCCTGGCCGGTGTCGCAGCCGATACGCCGCAGCCGTGACGCCTGGCCCGCGGTCTCCACGCACTCGGCGGTGACCGTCAGACCGAGCCGGTGCGCGAGCTGGATCATCGCCTCGACGATGACCTCGTCCGCCGGGTTGGAACGAGCGTCCGGACCCGCGCCGTTCTCGCCGGTCTCGTACTGGAAGCCCCGCACGAACGATCCGTCGAGCTTCAGCACCGAGACCGGCAGCCGGCTGAGGTAGGCGAGGTTCGAGTACCCGGTGCCGAAGTCGTCGATGGCGATGCGTACGCCCATGTCGCTCAGCGCCTGGAGGGCCTGCAGCGGGCGGCCCGCCGAGCCCATCACCGCGGACTCGGTGAGCTCCAGCTGGAGCAGGTGCGGGGCGAGTCCGGTCTCCGCGAGGGTCGCCGCCACGTCCGCCACCAGGTCGGAGTCCCAGACCTGGCGCACCGCCACGTTCACGCTGACGAAGATCGGTTCCGCGTCCGGGTGGTCCAGCTGCCAGCGACGCGCCTGCCGGCAGGCGGTGGCCAGCACCCAGCGGCCCAGCTGCACGATCGAACCGTCTTCCTCGGCAAGTCCGATGAACCGATTCGGCGTCAGTGTGCCGAACTGAGGATGGTTCCATCGCACCAGCGCCTCGACCCCGCGCACCCCGCCGTCCTCCATGCACACGAGCGGCTGGTACTCCAGCGCGAACTCGCCCTTCTCGATGGCCGGTCGGAGCGTGGAGGAGAGGGCCTGGCGGGTCATCCGGTGGGCGTTGCGCTCCGGGTCGAACAGCGTCCAGCGGGACTTGCCGTCGGCCTTCGCCCAGTACAGCGTCGTGTCGGCGGCCTGCATCAGACCGGTCGCGGTGGTGCCGGCCGCGTGCCGTTCGACGACACCGATCGAGGCCGACACCGAGAGCCGCTGCCCGGACAGGTCGAACGGCACCTGCAAGGACTTCAGTACGGAGTCGGCGAGGTCCGCGAGCTGCTCCGTACCCGTGGAGTCCTCGACCAGCAGGGCGAACTCGTCGCCGCCGAGCCGGGCGACCAGCGGGGTGGCCGCCCGCGCGTACCCCAGCTCGTTCGCGCAGCGCGTCAGCCGCTCGGCGACGGCCGCGAGCAGCCGGTCGCCGACGCGGTGGCCGAGCGTGTCGTTGACCGCCTTGAACCCGTCGAGGTCCAGATAGCAGAGCCCGATCCGGCCGGTGCCGGACTCCTCGTACGCCTCAGCCTCCAGCGCGGCCGAGAGCCGCTCGAAGAACAGGGTGCGGTTGGGCAGCCGGGTCACCGGGTCGTGCATCTGCAAGTGGCGCAGCCGGGCCTGGAGTTCGCGGCGGGCGCTGATGTCGGAGACCGAGAGCAGCACCGCGCGCTCCTCCTCGGGCAGCGGACTGACCGTCACCTGGGCCCAGAGGGAGTGGCCGTCGGGGTGTTTGAGACGTCGGGTGCAGCGCAGCCTGGCCTGGCGCCCGCGGAGCACCTCGCGGTACGCGTGCCACGTACGGGCGTCCGAGGCGAGGTCCACCAGGTCGGCGGCGATCCGGCCGGTGAGCCCTTCCGGACCCGCACCGAGGAGCGCGCCGAGGGTGTCGTTGGCCGTGACGACCAGGCCTTCCCGGTCCACGACGGCCATCGCGAGGGGAGCGGCGGCGAAAGTGGCGCGGAATGTACGTGTGCCGGCCTCGATGTCGGTACCGGCACGGGTTCCGGAGCCGCCACCGGGATGAGAGCGGGCATGGGCGTCGGCACGGGGATCGATGCCCGTGTGGGGGTGGGCGTCGGCGTCGAAGTCGATCCCGGGGCGCGGCGCGAGGCCGGCCGGGGGACCGGCGGAGAGCCGGGCCGGAAGTCCCGCCGACAGAGCGGACGGGAATCCGGCGAGGAAGTCGGCCGGAAGCCCGGCCGGTAGCTCGGCGGGGAGTCCCGCCGAGAGGTTCAGAGGGGGTGCGACCAGGGATTCGACGCGTGGGACCCGTTCCTCGTGAGGAGGGGTCCCGACGCGACGAGAGGCCGCGATGTGACTCTCTGTGACGGCCGGCCGGACGAGGTCTACCGCGGGCGCCGGCCCATCGGACATTCCGCTCACCGTTCGCTCCCGCTGTGCACTCGTTCGTCGTACAGGTCTCGTCGGGGGTCGGCCGGTGGTGGACGGCCGCTCTAGCCGTGTCCGCGCAGGAAAGTGTGCCGATCATAGAGGTTGGCCGTAGGGCCTTCCAGCTACTGTCCAGTGTCCCGGATGAACCCCCCTCTCTGACAGATCGTTTCTGCCCGCAGCTGGACGGGTTCCTTCCCTGGTCGATCACTTGTGACGTTCCGTGAGTGCTCGGGGTGTCGCCGCGTCCTGGCGCCCCCCTGGCGCTCCCCGATGTTCTCGGTCGGATGTCGGCCCTCTCACTCCTTTGGTTCAGATAAACAGGGCTTAAGTGATCAAACCGGCACAGGCTGGGTGCGGTATCCCGAATTCCGCATCCGGAGGTCGACGTGCCGCGTCTGCTCCCCCTCAAGGGGCTCACCCGTGGCGGGGTTCGACCCCGTTGGCGAGGCCTCGGCCGGCCCGGTCCGGGGTGGCCCGGTCCTGGCCGACGCGGTACGGGCCGGCGTGTACCGGCATGGTGGGGGCAGACCTGGCGGGAGCGGTGGTGGCACGCGCCCGCGGCCGTGTTCACCTCCATGACCGCCCTCGCCGCCACCTCCCTCGTGACGGGCCCCTCGGTCGCCGTGCCGCTCTCCATGCCGTGCGCCCTCAAGCGCACCGAGGCGCACCACTCGGAGGGCGTGGACACCTGGAACGCCGCCTATCCGCGCCCCACCAGCCGCCTCGACGCGGTGATGGTCTTCCTCTCCTTCCCGGACGCCGACCCGCTGACCACGCCGGACGAACTGACGGCCGACTACTTCCCCGCCACCAGCCGCTTCTTCGAACGGGCCTCGTACGGCAGGTTCCAGCTCCGCCCGCACCCGCTCACCGAGTGGATCCGGATGCCGCGGGCCTCCACCTCGTACGCCATACAGCGCGACTGGAACGCGGCGGCGCGCTCGGCGTATCTGCGCGACGCCCTCGCCGCGGCGGACGACCAGGTCGACTTCTCCCGCTACGACATCGTCTACTTCGTCGCCGACCCGGACGCGCCCGGCGTGGACTCGGACGCGACGAAGGTGGTGAACATGGACACGCCGCTGCGGGCCGACGGGAAGGACATCCGACGGGTCGTCACGGTCTTCGAGAAGCATCCGCCGGACCGGCTGGTCCTGGCCCACGAGACCGGGCACGTCTTCGACCTGCCCGACCTCTACCACCGCCCCGCCGACGGCAAGGGCGACTGGGACACGTACGTCGGCGACTGGGACCTCATGGGCAGCCAGTTCGGCCTGGCGCCCGACCTGTTCGGCTGGCACAAGTGGAAACTCGGGTGGCTGGAAACACGCCAGGTGGCGTGTGTGCGGGGCGCGGGCGGACGGGGTACACGGCTCACGCTGGAGTCTCTGGGGGCGGGGCCCGGGGTGGCCGCGGCGGGTTCGGAGGACTTCGGGAGGGCGGGTCTTCCCGGTGCTTCCGGTGCCGGGCCGGAGTCGGAAGGCGTCGGATTCGGGTCCGGGAACGGGACGAAACTGGCGGTGGTGCGGACCGGGCGGGACTCAGCGGTCGCCTTCGAGGCGCGCGGGCCGGTCGGCAACGACACGGCGGTCTGCTCACAGGGAGTGCTCGTCTACCGTGTGCGCGGCGGGACGCAGTCCGGCGGCGGCCCGATCGAGGTCGTCGACGCGCACCCCTCGTCCGCGGACTGCTGGTACGACTCGGTCTATCCGCCGCTCGCCGACGCGCCGGTCGGGCTCGGGGAGAGTTTCACCGTGCCGGGCGAGAACATCCGCGTCGAGGTGGAGGGCCGGACGGCCTCGGGGGCGTGGACGGTGACGATCTCCACCGGGCGTTGACCTCCTGGGCGGGGTCCACGCCCGGTCGGCCGCCGGGGTGCGGGCGGCATGTCGGCATGCGAAAAGCCCCTCGCTCTCGCGAAGGGCTTCTCACTGTCTGTGCGCCGCCAGGGACTCGAACCCCGGACCCGCTGATTAAGAGTCAGCTGCTCTAACCAACTGAGCTAGCGGCGCTTGCTGACGTCGTAGACCTTAGCATCCTGATCGGCGGGAGGAAAAATCGATATCCGGGGCTCGGGAGAGGGTCCGGGGGAGGGCTCGGGGATGGGTCGGCGGGCCCCTGACCGGGCCGCTCGTATCGCCGCCCAGAGCAGGATCGCCGGGGTCGGCAGCCAGGGGTGACGGGTGTCGGGAGCGACCAGCCAGCGGGATTCCGCGGGGGGACGGGAGTCGCCGATGCGGGTCGCGGCCGGGGCGGTCGCGGCGGGGGGCGGGACCGTCACCGCGTCTCCGGTGCCGTGGCAGAGGAGGGGTGGGACGGTCCGGGTCCGGTCCGAGGCGCCGCCCGAGCCCCACTCCTCCCACTCCAGGAGTGCGGGCAGCCGCTGTGCGGTGCCCGGCGCGGCGAACAGCAGCATCCGGCCCCGGTAGGTGGCCACGGGGCCCGATCCCGGGCCCTCGTCCCACAGCCGGTCCAGCATGCGGCGGCCGAAGATCGCGGGCGCGTTGACGACATCGAAGGCAGAGCCGCAGGACAGGACGACCGGCGCGGTGGGCCGGTCCTCCCAGTGGGCGAGCGTGCCGCGCGGGTACGTTCCTGTCGAGGCGAGCCAGGCGGCGCCCTCGGCGGTGACCCCCGACACGTCGAACCGGTCGGGGAGCGGTTCGACGGGGCCGGGGCCCGTGGCGTGGCCCGCGTTCGAGCCGGGGGCGGGGGTGGGGGCGGGTTCGGGACCGCGGCCTGAGCCGGGGCTGTCGGGGGCGGTGCCTGCCGGGTTCCGATCGCTGCTCATGTCGTCTAGAGCTACCGGGGGTGAACGGCCTGTCCCCGAGGGTTGCGGGAATGGGGGACAGGGAGGTGCGGGGTGGGGTATCTTGCCCGCCTGGCATATGCCACCGGTTGTTTTCGGCTGAGAGTGGCTTGGATGCACCGCTGACGCGCGAGCGACGCACGGGTGTCCGGGATCCGGTTGCCCGTACGGCTTGAGCGGTGGGTTCGGCGGCGGGGCTGGCGGGCCGGCCTGGGCGCCCCGCCTGCGCGCCGTGTCAGCGTGTCGTGTCCGGCTGGCCTGTCTGCGCGCGGTGCTTGAGTGCCGTGCTTGCGTGCCGTGCCTGCGTGCGGTGCCTGCGTGTTGCCTTTCCGTGCGATACCGAGTCCTTGCGCGCCGCCGACGTGTGACCGGCGTGCCGCCGGGCGCTCGCTGGCGCTTCCCTCGACGTCGGCGCTCAGACCGGGTCGGCGTACCCCTCGGCGTCCGCGCCGCGCAGCAGTTCGCGGCCGAACTCGACCATCTTCTTCGCGTAGTCCTCGGTCCACTCGGCCCGTTCGGCGATCTGCGCGGGCGTCAGCCGGTCGAACCGGCGGGGATCGGCGAGCTGCGCGGCGGCCATCGCCTGGAACTCGACCGCCCGGTCGGTGGCCGCGCGGAACGCGAGGGCCAGCTCCGTGGCCCGGTCCAGCAGCGCCGAGGGATCCTCTATCGACTCCAGGTCGAAGAAGTGCTCGGGATCGGCAGCAGCCTCCGCGGGCTCGAAGAGCAGCGGCGCGGGGCGAAGCCGCGGCTCGTTCCGACGCGGCGTGGGCTCCGCCATGACTTCTCCTCCTCGTACGGTGGTCGGCCCGCCCGTGTGTGAGGGGCCACCGTCCATTGTCCCTTGACTGCGCAAGAGTGCCTCGGGGCACGGCTGACCGGCCCTGATGCACGCTTTCTCCTACCCTTCGCGCTCCCTCACGACTCCCATGCCACCCGGTGCTCCGCCAGATGGGACAGCACCGCGTGGTTCGCCTCCCAGCCGTCGGGGCTGTATCCATCGGCCGCCTTCGGCGGCGTGCCGGACTCCGTCCGGCGGAGCGGGGCGGAGTCGAGCCGGGCGCCTGTTGTCCAGGTGCCCGGGGCGGGCCGATCACGACTCCCATGCCACCCGGTGCTCCGCCAGATGGGACAGCACGGCGTGGTTCGCCTCCCAGCCGTCGGGGAACTTCACCGTGACGCCGAGCTGGACCGGTTCCGTGGACGGGTGGTCGTCGAGGAGGTCGGTGACGCCCGCGCGGCAGACGACGATGCAGGCGTGGCGGTGGCGGGAGGCCAGGACGCACAGGCGGCCCGTTTCGAGGTGGAAGGCCGTCGCGTCCGGGCGGCCCGACAGGGGGTGCAGGACGACCGTCACGTCGTACTCGCGGCCCTGGAGGCGGTTCGCCGTGTCCACGGTCACGTCCGTGACGCCCAGCTCCGCCAGGGCCGATCGGACGGCCGCCGCCTGGTCGCGGTGTGCGGTGCCGACGGCGATGCGGTCGGCCGTCAGCGGGGCCGGGTCCGAAGAGCGCTCCGAGGTCGCCGCGCCGCCCCGGTCCAGGAGGCGGCGTACGACCTGGGCCAGTGCCCGGATCGCCTCCGGGTCCGTGCGCGGGGTGTTCCGGGCGGGCAGCTCCAGCAGGCCCCAGCCCGATTCCGCCGCCTCGTCGATGACCCGGTCGGGGCCCGAACCGTCCGACGGGACGGCGAACGCGAGGCGGCGGTCGCCGTGCCCCGTGCCGCTGCGGAACGGCGTGAAGGGGTAGAACGCGTCCGAGACCAGCGGCGCCGCCGACGCCGGCAGCCGCCAGGACACGGGGAGGCGGTGCTGCGGCAGCTCCGGGTTGTGGGCGAGGAGCGTCGTGACGGCGGAGGCCGAGGGGTCGTACGACAGCCCTGCCCACTGCTCGCTGCCGACGATCGCGAACGGGTCCAGCTGGCCCGGGTCGCCCACGAAGAGCGCCCGCTCGAACAGCCCGGCCACGGCCAGCAGCGCGTCCGACCGCATCTGGTACGCCTCGTCGACGATCGCGTGCCGCCACGGCTCGACACCCTTGACGTGCGCCCACTTCGCGGCCGTCGAGATGACGACGTCGAGCCCGGCGAGGTCCCCGGCCTTCGCGGACTTGCGGACGTTCGGCAGGTCGTCGAGCGCCTTGTCGTACGGGTCCGCGTCGCTGCTGTGCAGTCGGCCGACGGGCAGTTCGGGGTTCTTCTCGGCGAGCCGCAGCACCAGGTCGTCGACCTGCGCGTTCGTCTGCGCGATGACCATCAACGGGCGCCCCGCGTCGGCCAGTTCGAGCGCGGCACGTACGACGAGCGTGGACTTGCCGGCGCCGGGCGGGGAGTCGACCACGACCCCGCGGGACGTCCCGTGCAGGGTGTCGCGCAGGATCGCGTCGGTGGCGCGGGCGGCCTCGGCGCCCGGATCGAACACGGTGGTCACAGGACGTCCTCTTCGGTCACGGCGTCGGGCTGCACCTCTAGTCGCGGGGCGGCGGCATCGGTCTCGCCGGGCGGCCCGCCGTGCGTCCACGGCGTGTCCTCCGGGTCGGGCAGCTTCGCACCGCCCCGCTGCTCGTGCTCGAAGAGCGTGAAGCAGACGAGGTCGCCCTTCTCCGGTACGGATCCGGTCTCGGGCTCCTTGCCGCGGCCCATCTTGTCGACCACGCGCAGCACGACCAGGGAGCCGAGGGTGTCGCCGTGACTGTCGTCGCTGTGGTCGCCCTTGTCCTCGCCTCCGCCCTCGTCCTCGCCCTCGTACGGACGGACGTACTCGACGAACTCGGCCGCCTGCGCCTTGCCGCCGAGCGACCGGTAGACCTTGGCTCGCTCGCCGAAGTGCGGTCGGTCGTCGGTGCGGACGGTCACGAGGGGGCGCGGGCTGGGGCGCTTGCCCTCGCTGTACGCCATCACGACATCCGTGACCTCGCCCGCGAAGGCCTCGCCCGCGAGCCGTCGGCCGGCCATGACGAGCGGGTCGTCGAGGGCCTCCTGGGCGTCCAGACGGGCCTGTTCGCGCTCGCGCGTGGCGAGTTTGTTCGCCGCCGTGACCGCGTCGTCGCGGCGCGGCTGTGGGGGCTCGCCGGCCAGGACCCGGTCCCGATGGCCGGTGAACGACCAGCGGTCCCGGGTCCACCGGTCGGCCGCGTGGGCGCCCTCGGGGAGGGCTCGCAGGAGGTCGAGGCCGTGCCACACCGCGTCCCAGGTGGGGCGGGTGCGGCTCTCCACGAGGTCGCGGATCTGCCGCTCGGCGGCGGTGAGTTCACCGAGTCGGTCGTCCGCCTCGATGCCGTCCTCGGCGGCCGCGAGTGCCGTACGCGCGCGGTCGTACTGCTCGATGGCGGGGGCGAGCAGTTTGTTGTCGAACGCCGGGTCGGTGGCGGGCCCGGCCGGCGGGCAGAGGAGCTGTCCCTTGCCGTCCCGCCGCAGCTCGGCCCGCAGCGCGGCCTCGGCCCCGGACTCGCCCCGCGGCGGGTCGATCCAGGCGAGCAGCGCCGCGAGGTGCTGGTCCTCCAGGCTGGACTGCCCGGTCGCCCAGTGCCGGGACAGGACGTCGGTGAGCGCGAGGAGGAGCGAGGATCCGGGTACGCGGGACCGCTCGCCGTAGTGCGTCAGCCATCGGCCGAGCAGCGGTACGCGCGGGGGTGCCGGGTGCGGTGTCTCCGGGTCCTGCTCGGCGGTGCGGCGGAAGCGCATGGAGCGGCCGAGCAGCCGGACGAAGTCGATGCCCGACCGGCTCGGGACGATCAACTGCGGTGCGTCCGCGCACAGTTCGACCTCGACCTTGACCCGCTTGCCGGTCTCCGGGTCGGTCTCGTTGCGCTCGGCCGGCTCGACGTCGTCCGCGTACGCGTCGATGTACGGCAGGACGATGTCCGCCAGCTCGGCGAGGAACGCGAAGCGGAGGTCGCGGTCGCGGGGCTGCGGAACGACCAGGAGGCGGGGGGTCTCGCGGTCCGTGCCGACCAGCGCCCCCAGCGGGGCCCCGGCTTCTCCCGCGGTGGTCAGCGGTACGAAGACGAGGGGGTGCTCGGAGAGGTGCCGGTGGCGGGTGGTGGCCAGGGGCTGGGCTCGGCCGGTGTCCACGGCTTCCAGGCGGGCGAGGGTGGTGATCAGCGACATGGGGCTGCCTCCCGGGAGGGGCGGGCCGAGTGGTGCGGTGTCGTATGTGCGGGTTGTGTTCTGGCTGCGGGGCGCTCCGCGGGGTGCGGTGTTGTACGTGCGGGGCGGTGGGGGGTGCTCGCGCAGTTCCCCGCGCCCCTTTCGGGGCGGGGCTCTGCCGTCTGGGTGGGGTGGCCCGGTGTGCGTCGGGGCCGGGAGGACTTCAGCACGCCGCCCGTCCTGAGGACTCGGCCCGCGGTCCTTCCGCACTGCCCAGCAGCTCGGCTCCCGGCCTTGCCCCGGCGCCCAGGGCTTCCGCCCGCAAGGTTGCCGCTCTGCGCAGAGGGGCAACCGCCGGGTCGTTCGGGTCGCCGGTTTCGCCGCGGGCCGCCGACAGGACGTCGTCGACTGTCGTCAGGCCGCCCAACTCGGCGCGAAGGGAGCGGCCGAGTGACGTCACCGCGCCCTCCGCCCGGGAGTGGTCGCGGCAGTGGAAGGCCAGTTCGCAGGCGGAGAGGCACTCGGGGGCGTAGGTCGCCGGGACCGATTCCACCGCGGCCGTCAGGTCGGCGGTGGGGAGCTCGGGGGAGAAGCAGGTGCCCTCGGGGAGCAGGTCGGCGATGTCCTCGATGCGGGTGAGGCGGTCCAGCTGGCGACGGGTGACCGAACGCTGCTTGCGGACGTCGACGGCGGACGCGGTGGGGAGGTTGGAGAAGTCCTTGGGGCAGACCAGCAGCACTGTGTGCCGCACCTCGGGCGGGCGGCGGGTGCGGACACCGTCCTGCGTGTTTTGTGTCCCGGTGGTCCCGGTGGTCCCGGTGGTCCCGGTGGTCCCGGTGGTCCCGGTGGTCTCGGCCGGTGTCGCCGGGGCGACTGCGGGGAGGTCCGAAGAGGCGAGCGTGGTGAGTGGGGTGAGCGGGATTGCCCCCGCGCCTCCTACGTCCCCCGCGTGCCCCTCCGGTCCCGCGCCGAGCCGGGCCGCCACCCGCTCCAGTGCCAGGACGTACACCGCGGCCTGGCGGGCGGCCGCGCCGACCTTCGCCGCGTCCGCCGAACCGTCCAGCATCGGGAAGGACTTGATCTCGACGACGGTCCAGCTGCCGTCGGGATGCACGACGACCGCGTCGGGCTCCAGGAAGGCGGGGGAGCCCGCGACGTCCAGGGCGAGCAGGGGGTGGTCGAGCAGCGTCCAGACGCCTGCGTCGGTGGCCTCGCGCAGCGCCAGGGCCGTACGGGCTGTACGGCCCTCGGGGCCGACGGCGGACAGGTCGGGGACGGTGCCGGTGGTGGGCGGCTCGGCCCCCGCGTCCAGCTTCTCGTGCACGAGCCGCAGCAGCTCCGCGCCGCCGTCGGCCTTGACCCGCGCCTCGAAGGCGTTGCCCCGCATGAACGCGAACTGCGACTGCCCGAAGGCCGAAGGCGAGCCGAGCGCGCTCGCCAGTACGGCCTTGTTCACCCCGGCCCCGTCGAGGATCGCGCGCCGCTTGCACCCCGGGTTCGCGGCGAGGGCCGCGAGGGCGCGCGCGTCGAGCGGCTGCGGCGGGACCTCGGGGCCGCGCAGCTCAGCGAGCCGCTGCCGGAGCCCCGTCCTCCGCGCCGGGGGGACTCGCTCCCGGTTCGGCTCCCGCAGGGGCTCCCGGCTCGGCGGTACCCGGGACGGCTGGGACCTTGCGCTGTCGGGGAATTCGCTCACCCGGCGAAGTCTGGCACCCCGCACTGACAATTGAGGACCCTGCGCCGTACGAGGCGCCTGTGGAACCCTCGGTGCCCGGTGCGAAGGGCCGGATCCCCAGCCGCGCCCGGAGCGTGTCCGCGAGCCGCAGCACCGGCCGGGTCAGCAGGAACCCGATGCCCATCACGACGAAGCCCGCGACCGCGTCGAGGAAGTAGTGGTTGGCGGTGCCCATCACCACGATCGTGGTGATCAACGGGTACAGGACCGCCGCGACCTTCGTGAGCCGCGTGCCGCCGTACATCCAGAGCAGCACACCGCACCACAGCGCCCAGCCGCAGTGCAGGCTCGGCATCGCCGCGTACTGGTTCGTCATGCCGCCGAGCCCGCGCGGCGCGCTCGCCTCGCCGCCCCACCAGCCGTAGTCGCTGTACTGGGCCATGGTGTCGACGAACCCGTGGCTCGCGGACAGCAGCCGCGGCGGGCAGGTCGGCAGCAGCGTGAAACCGATCAGACCGATGAACGTGGACGTCATCAGCCAGGTCCTGGCCGCTCTGTAGCGCACGGCACGGGACCGGAAGAGCCAGACCAGGACGGCCGGCGTGACCAGGTAGTGCAGCGACGCGTACCAGAAGTCGGCCGGTATGCCGATCCAGGGCTCGCGGGTGAAGAGACGGTTCAGCGGGTGCTCGGCGTTGAGGAAGAAGAACTTCTCGACGCGCAGGATCGCCAGACCGTGGTCGACGGCGCTGGTCACGTCCCCGCGCGCGAGGAGCCGGCCCGCCGAGTACGCCCCGTACACCAGCAGGATCAGGGGCAGCTCGGTCCACCAGCGGAGGCGGGATCGTGGTGCCGCCTCGGTGCTCGGTGCATCGGTCCGCAACATCCGATCCCTCCCCCTCCTGCTTACCGGCCGCAATGACCTGGCCCAATTTACGTTCTGTGCGCGCGCCCCGTGGCCGCGCCCCCTGGTGCTCATAGACGCAGAGATCGCCCAGCGGGTTGCCAAACCTGTGAGTGAGCGATGATGGATCGATCCACCCCTCGTTCCCCTGCGGTTCACCGCTCGATCTTCCCCGAAAGGCCCCTTCCATGGCACCGCGTTTCCTGCTGGCCCGGCACGGACAGACGGAATGGTCGCTGTCCGGCAAGCACACCGGCAGGACCGACGTCCCCCTCCTGGAGGAGGGCAGGCGCGGCGCCAAACTGCTCGGGGAGCGCCTGCACAGGGCCCCGCTGGACGGCCTGCCCGGGGTGGAGATCCGTACGAGTCCGCTGGCACGCGCGCGTGAGACCTGCGAACTCGCCGGGTTCGGCGACCGGGCGACCCCCTGGGACACGCTCATGGAGTGGGACTACGGCGCGTACGAGGGCATGACCCCCGACGAGATCCGGGCCGGCCGTCCCGACTGGCTGATCTGGCGGGACGGGGTGCCCCGGGGCGAGACCCTCGCCGAGGTCTCCGCGCGCGCGGACGAGGTCGTCGAGTGGGCCCGCTCCGCGGACCGTGACGTACTGGTCTTCGCCCACGGACACATCCTGCGCTCCATCGGCGCCCGCTGGCTCGGCCTGGACATCGATTTCGCGGCCCGTATCCGCCTCAACCCGACGTCCCTCTCGGTCCTGGGCTGGGCCTACGGAGAGCCCGCGATCGAGACGTGGAACGACTGCGCTCACCTGGCGGCGTAGTCCGGTCGCGGCACCCGGGCCCTCAAGGGGCGCGGGGAACTGCGCGATCGACCCCCATCGGCCCGCAGCCATGTCACAAGGCCCCGACCGCGGAGCGCACCCGCTCAGGCCGGTCGAGGCAGCGCCCCGTGCCGCTCCAGGAAGTCCGACACCCCCGACGCGCGGCGGTGCGGCAGCAGCACCCGGGCCGTCCCCGCCAGCATCGTCTGCACGCGGGACGACTGGACCTCGTCCAGCAGGTCCAGGACGCGCAGCCCGGCCGCCGCCGCCTCGTCGGGGTGCCCGGCGCGGGCCAGGTCGTCGGCCAGCTCGGCCGTGTAGAGCGCGAGGTTGCGGGTGAAGTGCGGGTCCTGGAGCCGGGTCGCGCGCCGTGCCTGATGGGCAGCGCGCGACCAGTCGCCCAGCGTCGACCAGCACTGGGCCTCCAGACCGGCCAACTCGGCGTCTCCGTAGAAGCTCATCCACTCCGGATCGGTGTCGCACGGGCCGCGCCCGTACAGCGCCTGTGCTCGGGTCAGCGCCTGTTCGCAGCCCCTGCGGTCGGCGAGCCCGGCCCAGCCGCCCGCCTCGCGCAGCGAGAGGAGCGACAGCAGCCGCGACGAGCCCAGCGGACGTGCCGCGTACTGGGCCGCCTGGGCGGCCCGGACCGCCTCGCGCGGCCGCCCCGCGTCCCGCGCGAGGAAGGACGTGTTGCAGAAGGCGTGTGCCTCCAGGGCCGGGTCCCCGGCCACCCGGGCGGTCGCGAGCGCCTCCGCGTAGTGCGAACGCGCGTCCTCGAAACGCCCCGAGTCGTGTGCCAGCCAGCCCACGGAGATGGCCAGCTCACCGGCCCCCGTGTGCAGCCGCTCGGCGGTCGCCCGCCGCGCGGCGCCCGCGTCCAGCAGGGCGTACGCGGCCCGCAGCGGAGCCGACGCCCTGCGGTACAGCCCGTCGGCGCCGTGCCGGTCGTCCAGCAGCCGGATCTTGCGTACGGCCTCCTCCAGCGCTCCCGCCTCGGCCTCGCCTGCCCGGCGCGCGGAACGGTCCGCGGCCGCGGCGGAGCCGCTGAACGCGAGCCCTATGGGGCCCAGTGAGGCGGCCGCCACGGTGGCGGTACCGCCGCTCATGAATGCGCGACGTTGCACGTCGCTCTCCTCGTGGTTCTGGTCGTCGATCTCGTGCGGGTCATACCGGTCGTTCGGTTCGTGCGTGGCGTACGTGGAGTCATACGGCTCGTACGCCCCGTCCGTCTCATGCGGGGCGTACATCGGGCTCGTGGTGCGCGGGTCGGGCGCCTCCTCGAAGGTGCGCGCCCCCCGGCCGCGTACCGCCGAACGGGGCACGAAGCCCAGGTCCGTGAGCGTCCGGCCGGGGAACATGTGCAGGAACACCCGCTCGTACGCGTAGTTGGGACACCGGATCTCTCCCGCTTCGACCCGCCCGATGTAGCGCGCGTCGCAGCTGACCTGCTCGTCGATCTCCCGGGCGGCCCGTCGCACCGCCGCGGCGAACTCGCCCGGCGAGCGCTGACCGCGCAGCCGCCGGAAGACGAGATTCGGCCGCGTCGGCCGAGGTGACTGGGACGACGAGGTCATCGGTGACGACGCCATGGCCGGGCCCTCTCTCACGAACCGTCGAACCATGCCGGAAACGGGGCGAGTTGATCATGTTGTCGACCTGGCCGCACCTGTGTTTCCAGCGGGCACGAACGTACCCGCTGTGACGAGTCCACCACTCGGGGTTTGGCTACAAAACGGATATCTCATCCCTGATCTGCCATGAACTGCCATCCTTTGCGGCCGAGTTTCGCCGTAGCCGTTGACGCCGCACGGCGTTGAACCATGCGGTGTGCCCGATCGAGGAGGGGTTCCGTGGTGGAGGCCAGGATGGAGAGCAGGCAGAGCGGCGATCCTTGTGATCTCGTGACCGTCCCCGCTCGGCAGGGGCTGGAGGCGGTCGACATCCTGCGGCGCGGTGCGTCGGCGGAGGCCGTCGGCCCCGTCCTGCACGACGACAGCTGCGACACGCTCGGCTTTTTGGTGCCGTCGGGGACGGCTTCCGCCTGGGACGTCCCGGGCAGTACGTGTACGCGGACGGACGGGCGGGGGCTTCGGCTGGCGCCGGAGCCGCCGGTCGAGGGGTCGGACTGGCTGTTGCCTCCTGGGGAGGCCGAGCTGGCCACCGATCCGGCTGTGCTGCGGGCGGCGTTGGGGGAGGCGGCCCGGTTGATCGAGGCGGCGGACAACTGCCGTTGAGGCCGGGCGGGGGCGGGAGCCTGCTGTCGCTGGGCCGAACCGACCGGTGCCGTCGATAATGGGTGGATGGCACGGGCTAAGAACAAGCGGGCGGACGACAAGCGGGGCGGTGACAGACGTGTTGCCGCCTCTGCCGTCGTCGAGAGTGTGGACGGGGGGCTTGCCGAGCTCATGCCCGACCGGGATCGGGCGCGCGCCTGGACGCTGCTCATCGACGGGGCCCCGCAGTCGCACGTCGACCTCGACGACCCCTCGTATCTGAGCTTCGAGTACCAGCGTCGGCTCGGTCACGTCATCGATCTCGTCGCCCCGCCCGGCAAGCCCGTACAGGTCGTGCACCTCGGTGGCGGCGCCTTCACCCTCGCCCGGTACGTGGCCGCCACCCGGCCCCGCTCCACCCAGCAGGTCGTCGAACGCGACGCGGCGCTCGTCCAACTGGTCCGCAGGGAACTGCCGTTGGACCCGAACGCCCGGATCCGCGTACGTTCCGTCGACGCGCGCGAAGGGCTCGCCAAGGTGCCTGACGGCTGGGCGGACCTGGTCATCGCGGACGTGTTCAGCGGGGCACGCACCCCCGCGCATCTGACGTCGGGCGAGTTCCTCACCGACGTACGCCGGGTCGTCAACGCCGGTGGCCTGTACGCCGCCAACCTCGCCGACGGCCCGCCCCTCGCGCATCTGCGCGGCCAGATCGCCACCGCCGCGGGTGTCTTCCCCGAACTCGCCCTCATCGCCGACCCGACGGTCCTGCGCGGCAAACGCTTCGGCAACGCCGTCCTGATCGGCTCGGCGCTCCCCCTCCCCGTACCGGAACTGACCCGCCGCGCCGCCTCCGACCCGCACCCGGCAAGAGTCGAACACGGCAGGGCTCTGCGGGACTTCACCGGCGGAGCGACCCCGGTGACGGACGCGGCGGCGGTCGCCTCACCGGCACCCCCGCCGTCGGTGTTCCGGTAGATATCCCGTCAACTGTTCCACTCGGGGTGGCGAAGGTGCCCGCAGACGAACAACGAACTCCGCAGCTCACTCAGTAGTCGTTGATCTCAACCCGCGGAGCGGAGTCGTGCCACGTGCAGAACACCGAAACCCGATCCGCCCCGGCCGAGAACTCCACCCGAATCCACGTCTCGGTCTTCCACACCTGCATCGACCACCCGGACGCGGGCGTCGCGGACACCAGCGAGGCGTACGACTTGCCGAGGTCGAACACGGCCCGGCCCCCATCGGTGTCGTAACTCTTCACCTCGCCGGAGGCACCCGCGCCGGCCCCTGGACCGGCGGCCGTCGACTTCGAGGGCGAGGAGGGCGGGGGAGGGGATGCGGACGAAGACGGGGCGGAGGGCGAACGCCCCGCATTCGGCTCGCGGCTCTTCGACGGCCCGGGTCCGGACTCGGGCCGACTCGTCGAGGAGGCAAGCGGCTTCGCGCCCTGCGCGGTCGTCCCGTCCGCCGTGATCGGCAGCGCGCGCGGCGGGTCGTAGGCCGTCCCCGCCATCACCGTGTGGACACCCCACCACGACAGCGTGACCGCCGCGCCCGTGGCGAGCGACCAAGCCAAACCGTGTACGAGTCCTCTGCGCATCGCGGGCCATACTGCCCCACGCGCCCCACACATGTCCCCTGTCGGCACTGCTGTCGGTGCCGCTGCCAATGCCCCTGTCCGTACTGCCGGGCGGTTATCCACAGGCCCCGGACCGGCCCAACTCTTATGGCGTACGGTGCGGGCCATGGCAAGTGTGCTCGTGGTCGAGGACGACCAGTTCGTGCGCTCCGCCCTCATCCGGCATCTGACCGAGGCCGCGCACACGGTGCGCAGTGTCGGTACGGCACTTGAGGCGCTGCGCGAGGTCGCCCATTTCCGTTTCGACGTCGTGATCCTGGATCTGGGCCTCCCCGACCTGGACGGGTCGGAGGCGCTGAAGATGCTGCGCGGCATCACCGACGTGCCCGTGATCGTCGCGACCGCGCGGGACGACGAGACCGAGATCGTGCGGCTGCTGAACGACGGCGCGGACGACTACCTGACCAAGCCGTTCTCGGTCGAGCACCTGGCGGCACGCATGGCGGCGGTGCTGCGCCGCGCCCGTTCCTCGGCCGGCGGGGCCCCGCCGTCGCCGGAGATCCGCGTCGGTGGTCTGTCCATCGACCCGCTGCGCCGCCAGGCCGAACTGGACGGCGTACGCCTGGATCTGACCCGGCGCGAGTTCGACCTGCTGGCCTTCCTCGCCGGGCGGCCCGGGGTCGTCGTGGCCCGCAGGGAACTGCTTGCCGAGGTGTGGCAGCAGTCGTACGGGGACGACCAGACCATCGACGTCCATCTGTCCTGGCTGAGGCGGAAGCTGGGCGAGACGGCGGCCCGCCCGCGCTATCTGCACACCCTGCGCGGAGTGGGTGTCAAGCTGGAGCCGCCGGGACCCCCGGGAGCGGAGCCGCCGCGATGAGGTGGGCACTCGTCAAGGTCTGTGTGGCCGTCACCACCATGGTCGTGGTGGCCTTCGCGGTGCCGCTCGGGCTCGTCATCAGGGAGATGGCAAGGGACCGCGCGTTCTCGAACGCCGAGCGGGAGGCCGCGGCCATCGCCCCCGCCCTCTCCATCACCACCGACCGGGACCAGTTGGAGAAGGTCGTCGCCTCGGCGGGCTCGGACGCGGGGATGGCCGTCCACATACCCGCGAGCGACGGTGTGGAGGCGGTCGACCTCGGCCGCCAGCGCGCCGTCGGCAAGGACATCGCCACGACCCGGAAGCTGGGCCGGGCCTCCACCACCGAGGTCCCCGGCGGCTCCACGCTGCTCCAGCCCGTCGCGCTGAGCTCGGGAAAGATCGCCGTCGTCGAGGTGTACGTGCCCGAGTCGGAGGTCACCAACGGCGTGGCCACGGCCTGGGCCGTGCTCGCCGGGGTCGGCATAGCGCTCATCGTCGGCTCGGTCGCGGTGGCCGACCGGCTCGGCGTACGGATGGTGCAGCCGGCGCGGCGACTGGTGGAGAGCGCGCATGAACTGGGGGAGGGGAAGCTGGGCGCCCGGGTGCCCGAGGAGGGGCCGACCGAACTGCGGCTCGCGGCGGTCGCCTTCAACTCCATGGCCGACCAGGTCGTCCAACTACTGGCGAACGAGCGGGAGTTGGCGGCCGACCTCTCGCACCGGCTGCGTACGCCACTGACGGTGCTGCGGCTGAACGCGGCCTCGCTGGGGGACGGGCCCGCCGCCGAGCAGACCCGGGCCGCCGTCGCGCAGCTGGAGCGCGAGGTCGACACGATCATCCGGACCGCCCGGGACGCCAAGCCGCAGACCGCGGCGATAGGGGTGGGCGCCGGGTGCGACGCGGCCGAGGTCGTCCGGGAGCGGATGGACTTCTGGTCGGCGCTCGCTGAGGACGAGGGCCGCAAGGTGCGGGTGGCCGGGGTCGACCGGCCGGTACGGATACCCGTGGCCCGCGCCGACCTGGTGGCCTCGCTCGACGCGCTGCTCGGGAACGTGTTCCGGCACACCGCCGAGGGCACGGCCTTCGCGGTCGACGTGCACAACGGCGAGGACGCCGTCATCGTGCTCGTCTCGGACGCGGGCCCGGGCATCACCGACCCCGAGGCGGCGATGGCGCGGGGCGGCGGATCGGGCAGCGACGGCTCGACCGGGCTCGGCCTCGACATCGTGCGCCGGCTCGCGGAGTCGACGGGCGGGGACGTACGGATCGGGCGCTCCGTGCTGGGCGGCACCGAGGTCCGCATCTGGATCCAGCTCGACGGCCGGGAGCCCGAGCGGCGAGGTCACCGGGGCTCGGTGCGCCGACGCCGGTCGGCCAAATTGGTCTCGACCTTTAACCGGTCCCGATCCCTTCCTTAAGCGCACCCTAAGATCCCCAACCCCCGTCCGGATCAGGCCGTTTGCCCGTTTCCGGCTCGCTAGCGTGCTGCCGCACCCCACCCCCCTTCCGTGACCCCCTCGGGGACTCCCGGAACAGCGAAGGCAGGCACGCCCATGAGCACCCACCGGCGCACGGTCAACGGCAGGAACAAGGCGATCGGAGGCGTGGTCGCCGCGGCCGTGGTCGGCGGTGGAGCCCTGGTGTTCTCCGGTACGGCACAGGCGGCCGGCGTCGGCGCCGCCTACACCAGGACCAGCGACTGGTCGACCGGCTACACCGCGCAGTACGTCGTCACCAACGACACCGGCACGGCGAAGCCGGACTGGACGCTGGAGTTCGACCTGCCGTCCGGTGCCAAGCTGAGCTCGCTGTGGAACGGCGAGTCGAGCGTGAGCGGCCGGCACGTCACCGTGAGGCCGCCCGCCTGGGACAAGGACGGGCTGGCCAAGGGCGAGTCGGTGACGGTCGGCTTCGTGGTGAACGGCTCCGGCACCCCCACCGGCTGCCTCATCGACGACGCCAAGTGCTCGGTGGACGACGGGGCGACCCCGGAACCGACCGGCCGCCCGACGGGGACGGGGACGGGCACTGGGACGGGGGCACCGAAACCCACCGCGACGACCCCCACGGCCACCGCCTCCCAGACGTCGGGCACCGCGGCCTCGCCCACCGCCTCGCCCTCCGAGTCCACCGGCGACGGCACCGCGGCCACCGCCGGCTTCGCGCCCTACGTCGACACCTCCCTCTACCCCGCCTTCGACCTGGTCGCCGCCGCGACGGCCACCGGCGTGAAGGACTACAACCTCGCCTTCGTCACGGACGGCGGCGGCTGCACCCCCAAGTGGGGCGGCGTGACGGACCTCGGCACCGACGCGGTCGCCGCGCAGATCGGCGCCCTGCGCGCCAAGGGCGGCGACGTCCGAGTCTCCTTCGGCGGCGCGGCCGGCTCGGAACTGGCCCTCAACTGCCCGTCGGCGGACGCCCTCGCGGCGGCGTACGAGAAGGTGGTGGACGCGTACAGGCTCACGAAGGTCGACTTCGACGTCGAGGGCGGCGCGCTCCCCGACACCGCGGCCAACACCCGCCGGGCGAAGGCGATAGCCACGCTTCAGGCCGAACACCCGGACCTGGACGTCTCGTTCACCCTCCCCGTCATGCCCGAAGGGCTCACCCAGGACGGCGTGAACCTCCTGTCCAACGCCAAGTCGAACGGCGTCGGCATCGACACGGTCAACATCATGGCGATGGACTACGGCCCGGCGTACAGCGGCGACATGGGCACCTACGCGGAACAGGCCGCGACGGCGACGCAGGCGCAGATCAAGGGAGTTCTGGGCCTGTCCGAGTCCGCCGCCTGGAAGGCGGTCGCCGTCACCCCGATGATCGGCGTCAACGACGTGGTGACGGAGATCTTCAAGGTCGACGACGCCACCCAGCTCGTGGACTTCGCCAGGTCGAAGGGGATCGGCTGGCTCTCCATGTGGTCCGCCACCCGCGACAAGCAGTGCCCCGGTGGCACCAAGCCCTCCGCCGACGCGACCTGCAGCTCGATCCTCCAGGACCCCCACGCCTTCTCGAAGGCCCTCGCCGCCTACAAGTAGACCGACGGGCAACCAAGCAGACCGACGAGCAGCCCGTAAGAAGCCCAAGCAGCCATCCCCGCACGGGGGTTACGCGCCCCGGCCGGCCTGCCCCCCACCCGGCCGGGGTTCGCGGAGGGGCGCGGCACTCCCCTCACAGTGCCGCGCCCCGTCCCCCGCCCGGGTCCCCCCTGAGGGAAGGGCTATTCGGTCGTGTTCGCCGGCGGAAGCGCTCCCGTCCGGGCCGCCTCGCCGTACCAGAGGGCGCTCGACTTCGGCGTACGGGCCTGGGTCGCGTAGTCCACGTACACCGCGCCGAAGCGCTTGTCGTAGCCGTACGCCCACTCGAAGTTGTCCATGAGGGACCACAGGTAGTAGCCGCGGACGTCCGCGCCGTCGGTGATCGCCCGCCGTGCGGCCGACAGATGGCCGTGGAGGTAGGCGATGCGCTCCGGGTCGTGGACGCGGCCGTCCGGGTCGGGCTTGTCGTCGTACGCGGCGCCGTTCTCGGTGATGTAGAGGGGGAGCCCGGGGGCCTCCCTCGTGTAGCGCATGATCAGCTCGTGCAGGCCCGACGGGTCGATGGCCCAGCCCATCTCCGTACGCTCGCCCGGAGTCTGATGAAACATCACATCGTCCGCGCCCGGCCACGGCGAGTGGTCGCTCGCGCCGTGGCCGTCCGCGCGCGGGCCGCTCAGGGCGGTGTCGGCGGCGCCGACCAGCGTCGGCGTGTAGTAGTTGAGGCCCAGCGCGTCCAACGGCTGGTTGATCAGGGCGAGATCGCCGTCCAGGACGTACGACCAGTCCGTGACCGACGACGTGTCGGCCAGCAGGGTCTGAGGGTACGCGCCGTGCAGCATCGGGCCGTGGAAGATGCCGTTGGCCAGGTCGTCGATACGCCGGACCGCCACCAGGTCCGCCGGATCCTGCGAACGCGGCCTGACGACAGACGAGTTGAGGCTCACGGCGATGCTGTTGCGGGCCGGCATCGCGGTGCGCAGCGCCGAAGTCCCGAGCCCGTGCGCCAGGTTGAGGTGGTGCGCGGCACGCAGCGACGCCTCCGGGTCCGTACGCCCAGGAGCGTGCACCCCGGATCCGTAGCCCAGGAACGCGCTGCACCAGGGCTCGTTGAGCGTGATCCACTGCTCGACACGGTCGCCGAGCGCCTCGCCGACGATCTGCGCGTACTCGGCGAACCGCAGCGCCGTGTCGCGCTCGGGCCAGCCGCCCGCGTCCTCCAGCTCCTGGGGCAGGTCCCAGTGGTAGAGGGTGAGCGCGGGCTTGATGTTGTGGGACAGCAGCTCGTCGACCAGGCGGCGGTAGAAGTCCAGGCCGCGCTGGACGGCGGGGCCGCGGCCGGTCGGCTGCACCCGGGACCACGACACCGAGAAGCGGTACGCGGTCAGGCCCAGCTCCGCCATGAGGGCCACGTCGTCGCGGTACAGGTGGTAGTGGTCGTTGGCGATGTCGCCGTTCTCGCCGCCCGCCGTCTTGCCGGGGGTGTGGCTGAAGGTGTCCCAGATCGAGGGCGTACGGCCGTCCTCCCGCACCGCCCCCTCGATCTGGTACGCGGAGGTGGCCGCGCCCCAGAGAAAGGCGGGCGGGAAGGTCACGGGCGTTGCGGGCTCAGGCATGGAAGCGCTCCCATGGGAGGAAAGGTCGTAGAAGACCAGGGATATAGGGTCGGAGGGGGAGTGGCAGGGGCCGAGGCAGCGGCGGCTCGGCCCCTTCGGCCGGGCGCGGCGGTTCGCCCCGTCCGGCCGGACACCGCAAGGGCCGACTCCGCAGGGCGAAGGCGGGTGCGGCGGTTCAGCCCTTGATCGCGCCCTGCATGATCCCGCCCACGATCTGCCTGCCGAACAGCAGGAAGGCGATGAGCAGCGGCAGGGTGCCGAGGAGCGCGCCCGCGATGATCACCGCCTGGTCGGGGACGTAGCCGGTGCCGAGCGAGTTCAGGGCGACCTGCACGGTGGGGTTCTGCTGGTTGAGCGCGATGATCGGCCACAGGAAGTCGTTCCAGGCCATCACGAACGTCAGCAGCCCGAGCACGGCCATCGCCGGCCGCGCCGCCGGGAAGACGACGTGCCACACGACGCGCAGACTGCTCGCGCCGTCGACCCGCGCCGCCTCGATCAGCTCGCTGGGCAGCGCCTGTACCAGGTACTGCCGCATGAAGAACGTACCGAAGGCGCTGACCAGGGTGGGCAGGATGACCGTCTGCAGCTGGTTGGACCAGCCCAGCTCGCTCATCCACAGATACAGCGGTACGACCGCCAGCTGCGGCGGGATCATCATCGTGCCGATGGTCAGCAGCAGCAGGACGTTGGAGAACTTGAACCGCAGCTTGGCGAAGGCGAACCCGGCGAGCGTGGAGAACAGGACCGTGCCGACGGTGATGGTCCCGGCGACGATCGTGCTGTTGAGCATCGCGGTGCCGAGGCCCGCCTCCTCCCACGCGGTCTCGAGGTTCTTGAACAGGTTCCCGCCGATCCACAGCGGCGGCGGTGACTGGGCGAGCCGCGCGTTGGTGCGCGAGGCCGCGACCACCGTCCACAGCAGCGGTGCCAGCGAGACGAGGGCGAAGACGGCCAGGACGACGTACGTGAGGGGGCCCGCGTGCAGCTGTTTGCCCGCGCCGAGCATCCGACGGCGCCCGGAGCCGTTCCGGCCGGCCTTCCCCGCTGTCTCCTCCTGCACCTGAGGGGGCGTCAGTTCACTTGTGGTCATTGGGACTTCCTCAGCCGTCGGGTGATCAGCAGGTTGATCGCGGCGACGATCAGCAGGATCAGGAACATCGTCCAGGCGATCGCGGACGCCTTGCCGAGGTTGCCGATGATCCAGCCCTGGTCGTACATGTACAGGCCGAGCGTCTGGTACTGGTGCTCGGAGCCGCCCTTGGAGCCGCTGAGCCCGCCGAACAGGAGCGGTTCACCGAACAGCTGCGTCGCGCCGATCGTGGAGACGACCACCGTGAACAGGATCGTCGGCCGCAGCATCGGGATCGTTACATGGCGGAACTGCTGCCAGCGGCCCGCGCCGTCCAGGGACGCCGACTCGTACAGATCGGCGGGGATCGCCTGCATCGCCGCGAGGTAGATGAGGGCGTTGTAGCCGGTCCACCGCCAGATCACGATCGAGGAGACGGCGAACTGCGAACCCCAGTCGGACTCCCGCCAGTTGACCGGGTCGATCCCGACGAAGTGCAGCAGCCAGTTGATCATGCCGCCGTCCCAGGAGTACAGCAGCACGAACACCAGGGTCGCCGCCGCCACCGAGGTGGCGTACGGGGTGAGCATCACGACCCGCCACACGGTGGAGCCACGCAGCTTGTAGTTGAGCAGGTGCGCGATTCCGATCGCCATGATCAGCTGCGGCACGGTCGAGATCACACCGATGGTGAAGGTGTTCTGCAGCGCGTTCCAGAAGAAGTCCGAGGACAGCAGGTTCTTGTAGTTGTCCAGGCCCACCCAGGTCTGGTTGTCCAGGTTGGACAACTGCACGTTGTGCAGCGAGTACCAGGCCGTGTAGAGCAGCGGGATGAGCCCGAAGGCCCCGAAGAAGATGAAGAAGGGGGCGATGAACGCGTACGGCGACGCCTTCATGTCCCAGCGGTACAGCCGACTGCGCCAGGAGTCGGGGTCCGGGGGCGGTGTACCGCGACCGTGAGCACGGCACGCCGCGCCCGGCTGGTGGCCGGGCGCGGCGTCGGCGCTCGTCGCTGTTCGCGCGAGAGCCTGCTTGGAGCTGGTCACTGGCCGAGCACGTCCTTGATCTCAGCCTTGGCCGCGTCCCAGCCCTGGGCCGGGGTCTTGCCCTTCTGCTCGACCTGCACGATGCCGATGTCGTTGATCGCGGTGCCGATCGGCTGGTCCTTCACGCCGAAGATCTGCGTGGGGATGGTCTTCGCCGAGTCGGAGAAGATCTGTGCGATCGGCGCGTCCGAGAAGAACGCCGTGGTCGCGGCGAGCGGCTTCAGGTTCGGGTAAGCCGCCGGGGTCGACGGGAAACTCGCCTGCTTGGCGAAGACCTTCGCCTGCTGCTCGGGTGCGGTCAGCCACTTCGCCAGCGCGATGGCCTCCTTCTGGTGCTTGCCCGCCGTCGGCACACCGACGAACGCGCCACCCCAGTTGGCCGCGGTCGGCGCCGCCGCCACGTCCCAGTTGCCCTTGCCCGACTCACCGGACTTCTCCTGGATGTAGCCGATCATCCATGCGGGGCAGGCCAGCGCCGCGAAGCTGCCCTTGGAGAGAGCCTGGTTCCACGGGTCCTCGAACTGCTTCAGCTTCGCCGACATGTTGCTGGTCGCCACGGTCATGGCGTCGTTCCAGGCCTGCTTCACGCCCGTGGACTTGTCCCAGATGACGTTGCCGTCCTTGTCGTAGTACCGCTCGGTCTCGCCACCGAGCGAGGCGTTGTAGACCGAGGAGGCGGAGTCCACGAACTTGGTGCCGCTCGGCGCCTTCTTCATGTAGTCCTTGCCGAGGTCGACGAACTTGGACCAGTCGCCCTTCCACTGCGCGGCGAGCTTGGTGCGGTCCGTCTCGATGCCGGCCTTCTTGAACAGGTCCTTGCGGTAGCAGACCGCCATCGGGCCGATGTCGGTGCCGAGGGCGATCGTCTTGCCGTCCTTGGTGGTGGCCTGCGCGGTCTTCCAGTCCAGCCACTGGGACTTGTCGACCTCCTTGCCGAGGTCGACGAACTTGTCGGCCTGCGTCTGCACGGCCTCGGCGACGTTGCCGATCTCGATCGCCTGGATGTCGTCGGTACCGGAACCGGCCTGCAGACGGGTCAGGGTCTTCGGCCAGTACACGTCGGTCTTGGTGGTGACGTTCTCCTTGATGGTGATGTCCGGGTTCTTCTTCATGTACTCGTCGTAGAGGCCGGCCTGCTTGTAGCCGAAGACTCCGAAAGTGCCGATGGTCAGCGTGGTCTTGCCACCGCCGCCGCTGCCGCCGTCCGAGTTCGACGAGCCGTCGTCCGAGTCCTCGGCGCAGCCGGCGAGCAGCCCCGTCGTCAGCGCGGCGACGACCGCGAGGGTCATCAGCCTGCGGGACCCGCGGGTACTCGTGAGCATTGCGTCCTCCTGTTGCCTGACGTGCCGACCCCCCGGCCAACTGCATTGTTGGGCCCGTTAGTTCACGCTGCGGCTCGGGCGGGGAACGTGCGGGATGTGTATGTGTCAGGTACTGTGGGAGCGCTCCCACAGGTGATGTGTTGAAGGTTCGTCGCTCGGCGCGGGGGTGTCAAGGGAGAGGGCATAGAGATATGTCTTCAGTTATCGGGCTGTTAGCTAACGGAGGTTGGGTTCGGGAGAGTAGGTCTCCGACGGTTTCGGGACGGCCTCGGGAAGGCTCCGGATCGGCGTCGGAGTGGGTTCGTCGCGGGTTCGTCGCGGGCGTGGTGCGGGCGTGGTGCGGCGCGTCGCGGACGCGGATCGTCGATGCGTTACGGATGTGTCGTGGACGCGGAGTGGCTTCGGGGCGGATGTCCGGGCAGGCCCTGGGACGACGGTCCGGATGCCGGTCCGGGCGGCGTTCCGAGTGCCGGTCCGGGTGGCGTCCGAGCGCTGGGCGGGCCTCGCGGCGGAGTACGAGGACGTGCGGCGGGTGAGCGAGGAGGTGCGGCCGGGGTGCTGAGCGAGTACGACCGGAGTGCCGGCCGGGGTGTCGGCCGAGGCGTTGGTCGGAGCGCCGACCGAGGCGTTGGCCGGAGCGCCGACCGGAGTGCCGGGGGAGTGCGGCCGGAGTGCGGAGGCTCCGACTCCGGGAGCCCGGTCCCGATCACGACTGTTACATTCCAGGCCAAGCACGGTGCGAGCCGTGCCGGACGGGAGGCGGACCATGGCAGTCCACGGAGCGCGTAGCCGGAGCGGCGGACGGCCGACCCTCGAAGAGGTCGCCGCGCGCGCCGGTGTGGGCCGCGGCACGGTCTCCCGCGTGATCAACGGTTCCCCGCGGGTCAGCGACGCCACCCGCGCGGCCGTCGAGGCGGCGGTCGCGGAGCTGGGATACGTACCCAACACGGCGGCCCGTGCCCTCGCCGCCAACCGTACGGACGCGATCGCCCTGGTCGTCCCCGAGCCCGAGACCCGCTTCTTCGCCGAGCCCTACTTCTCCGACATGCTGCGCGGAGTCGGCGCGGCGCTCTCCGACACCGAGCTGCAGCTCCTGCTGATCTTCGCGGGCAGCGACCGGGAGCGGCGCCGGCTGGCCCAGTACCTGGCGGCCCACCGGGTGGACGGGGTCCTGCTGGTCTCGGTCCACGCGGACGACCCGCTTCCCGACCTGCTGGCCCAGCTGGAGATCCCGGCGGTGATCAGCGGCCGGCGCTCGGCCGACGAGACGCTGCCGTCGGTGGACTCGGACAACTTCGGCGGCGGCCGGTTCGCCGTGGAACACCTGATCGCGCAGGGCCGGCAGACCATAGCCCACCTGGCGGGACGCCTCGACGTGTTCGGTGCCCAGCGCCGGGTCGACGGCTACCGCGCGGGCCTGCACGAGGCGGGGCGCGAGGTCGACGACCGCCTCATCGTCCCCGGTGACTTCACGGAGGAGGGCGGCCGCCGGGCGATGAAGGAGCTGCTCTCCGTCTGCCCGACCCTGGACGCGGTCTTCGCGGGCTCCGACGTGATGGCGGCCGGTGCCCGCCAGGTCCTGCGCGAGGCGGGCCGCCGCATACCCGACGACGTGGCCCTCGTCGGCTACGACGACTCGGCCATCGCCCGCCACATGGACCCGCCCCTGACGAGCGTGCGCCAGCCGATCGAGGACATGGGCCGCGCGATGCTCGACCTCCTGATCGACGAGATCGCGGACCGCCGCCCGGCGGTGTCCAAAGAGCTGGAGAGGCGACAGCTGGTTCTTCCTACGGAGCTGGTGGCGCGGGCTTCTTCGTAGGGGGAGGGCGGCGGCCCCTGGGCGGCGCGGGTCTCCGGGCGGCGCGGGTCCCCGAGCGGTGCCGGTTTCCGGTGGCGCGGGCCCGCCGGGTGGTTGCCGGCTCGCCGGTGGCGCAGGCCCCCGGGTGGTGCCCTACCGGGTGAGGGACCACACGGCCCAGGCGACCAGACCCGCGCCGACGAGCACCATCACGGCGGACACCGACGGAGGCAGCGGCTTCTGGGACCGCGACTTCGATCGCAACTGCGGCTGTGGCCGCAGCTGTGGTTGTGGCTGTTGTTGTGACGCGCCCGTGCCCGGCGGTCCGGCAGGGCCCGGCCGGCCGTACGCCCCCGTCTGTGTCGCGGGCGGTTGAAAGGGAGCCACCCGCGGGGGCCGGGCGTCCCAACTCCCGCTCTCGTACCGCTGTTCCAGCGTTCCCGCGGCCGACCGCCGCCACCGGACTCCCGCCGCGTCCGTGAACTCCACGACACCGAGGGCGGGTTGGGAGGGATGGGCGGGACCGTCGCTCGTGTCGCTCGTGGGCAGCAGGGCGCTGACGCTCTCCCCGGCGTGCAGCAGTCCGCCGGTGAGGCTCGTGGGGAGTGGCCGGCCGTCGTAGTGCAGAGCGATGTCCCTGACCGGCTGGTTGCTGCCGTTCGTCGCCTGAAGACTCCAGCCGACCCACTGCTCGGTCAGCGGCGACGGCCGGCTCCTCATCATCACCTGCACCAGGGAGGCCTGCACCACCTCCGCCTGCCGCTCGGCCTCCCTCGCGAGCTCCCGCTCCCGCTCCTCGACCTCCCGGGCCATGGCCGCCACCCGCACCGCCTCCCGCACGGAGTGCCGATGCCCGGCATAGCTCGTGACCAGCCCCGCCACCCCGACAACGACCCCGACCACTCCGACGACTGCCTCCAGCATGCTCGTAACTGTGGCGGGGGGCGGGAGGGACAGTCCAGTACCACCGGGGAATCCGATGGGTCCGGTGGCGGTGTTGTGCCGAGTGGTGCGGGAAACGCCTGAGGGCCGATCCGCTTTCACGGACCGGCCCTCAGGACCTCCAGGGTGAGTGACGGGACTTGAACCCGCGGCATCCTGGACCACAACCAGGTGCTCTACCAGCTGAGCTACACCCACCATGACCGGGCTGGTTCTCCGAGTGGTTCACCGACCGGCCGAGAAAAAGTGTACAGGGTCCGAAGGGGTGCTCGCGCCCGTGTTTCGGTGGGGGTTATCCCGCAGGTAGGACGTGCTTCGCGGCGATGGTGCGGGCCGTGTCCGAGTCGGGGCCGGGCTGCGGGACGAAGATCGCCTCGCGGTAGTAGCGGAGCTCCGCGATGGACTCGCGGATGTCGGCGAGCGCGCGGTGGTTGCCGTTCTTCTCCGGGCTGTTGAAGTACGCCCGGGGGTACCAGCGGCGGGCCAGCTCCTTGACGGAGGAGACGTCCACGATGCGGTAGTGGAGGTACTCCTCCAGGGTCGCCATGTCACGCAGGAGGAAGCCGCGGTCGGTGCCGACCGAGTTCCCGCACAGCGGGGCCTTGCCCGGTTCCTTGACGTGCTCACGGATGTAGGTGAGGACCTGCTCCTCCGCGTCCGCCAGGGTCGTGCCACCGGCCAGCTCGGAGAGGAGGCCGGAGGACGTGTGCATCTGGCGCACCACGTCCGGCATCGTCTCCAGCGAGGCGTCCGGCGGGCGGATCACGATGTCCACCCCCTCGCCGAGTACGTTCAGCTCAGAGTCGGTCACCAGCGCGGCCACCTCGATGAGCGCGTCGTCCGACAGCGAGAGACCGGTCATCTCGCAGTCGATCCACACCATGCGATCGTTCATGGGCTCACCCTACGGCCCGCTCCCGCGCCCGGGCAGGCCCGGGACCTCGGCAGTCGAGGCCGATGACGGACAAAAACCGCGCCGGCCCCGGATAAAGAACCACGTCGGCCCCCGACAGGAACCGAACCGACCCCCGGCAGGAACCGCGCCGGCCCCGGACCACAACGGTCCGGGGCCGGCGCGCAACGCTCTGAAGCTGCCGTGGCTAGGGCGCGCTCCGTTGTCCGGGCAGGCTCGCCCGGCCTCCCGCGTACATCTCCGCGCCGGTCCGTCCCTCGGTGGAGAGGGACGACGTCGCCGGGCCGACCGCGTGCGCGGCCGCCGTACGCCGGGTCTGCAGTGGCACGGGTGCCTCCTGCTGCACCGGTGGCGGTGGTGGCGCCCCGGAGCCGTCCGAGTCCGACTGCTGCTTCTCGCCCTGCGGTCGGCGGGCCCGGTAGGCGGCCCGGTACGCGGCGGGGGACGAACCGAGCTGTCGGCGGAAGTGGCCGCGCAGGGCCACCGGGGAGCGGAAGCCGCAACGGCCCGCCACCTCGTCCACCGAGTAGTCGGACGTCTCCAGGAGCCGCTGCGCCTGGAGCACCCGCTGCGTGATCAGCCACTGCAGGGGAGCGCTCCCGGTGAGCGAGCGGAACCGGCGGTCGAACGTACGCCTGCTCATGTACGCGCGTGCCGCCAGCGTCTCCACGTCGAACTGTTCGTGGAGGTGCTCCAGTGCCCAGGCGACGACCTCCGCGAGCGGGTCGGCGCCGATCTCCTCTGGTAAAGACCGATCGAGATAGCGCTCCTGACCGCCGCTGCGCCGGGGCGGGACCACCAGACGGCGGGCCAGCGCTCCGGCCGCCTCGTTCCCGTGGTCCGTCCGCACTATGTGCAGACAGAGGTCGATCCCGGCCGCCGTGCCCGCCGACGTCAGTACGTCGCCGTCGTCCACGAACAGCTCGCGGGGATCGACGTGCACCGACGGATAGCGCTTGGCCAGCGTCGGCGCGTACATCCAGTGTGTCGTCGCGGGACGGCCGTCCAGCAGGCCGGCCGCCGCGAGTACGAAGGCGCCGGTGCACAGCCCGACTATGCGGGCACCCTCCTCATGGGCCCGGCGCAGTGCGTCGAGCGCCTCCTCCGGTGGTGGTGAGGTGATCGACCGCCAGGCCGGCACGACGACCGTGCCTGCCCGGGAGATCGCCTCCAGCCCATTGGGCGCGGTGAGTTCCAGGCCTCCTGTGGTCCGCAGTGGGCCTTCCTCGCCGGCGCACACCAGTAGTCGGTAGCGCGGCACGCCGGCGTCCTGGCGGTCAATCCCGAACACCGACAGCGGTATGGAACTCTCAAAGATGGGGCCGCCGCTGAACAGCAGCACCGCGACGATCTCCTTGCGGCGTCGCCCGGAAAGTTTCCGGGCCGCGGCTTCCGGCGCGGCAGTGGAGTCGTGGCTCATACTGCTAAGCCCCCCTCGGTGGTCGCGGCTCCTCGGTTGTGTCGCTCCTGCACGTTTCCCCTCGGTCCTGCACGAGTCCCCCGCCGTAAGACGTCAAGATCGAATCTACTGTGTCCCGTGGTGCCGAGGTGGCCAGTTCAGCACTCGGCAGATTGTCGACATGGCAACTTGGCGTGAAGCATTCGATCACGAAGCGTTGCACTCGTGGGCCGTGCAGGGAAGTGCGCCTTGCTCGCGTGGCCGGTCCCAGTAGGGTGCGGGCACCCTACTGGACCCTTTCAGCGCAGGTCGAACGGGGGTTGGGGGCCTGGTCGGCCAAGGGGTGTGCGGTGTCCAGAAGTTGGCTGAAAAGCAACGGGCCCGTGCGCGGAAACCGGTCAGTCAACCGGCGTATTTCCACCGGCATGCCGACCGCCCCGGTGCGCACCCGCGCCGACCCTGCCGCGGCGCTCATGATGCGCTCCCGGTTCCCCGCCGCGGAGCTCGTGACGCGGCGCCGGTTCCTCCGCGCGCAGCCGTGCCGCGCCCCGCTCGGACCGGCGCAGCAGCACCCGGCACGTCCCCGTCACCGCGGCCAGACCGAGGGCCGTACCGGCGGCGCCCGCCAGCGAGGCCCCGTACCCGACGAGGACGACCGGAACCAGGACGCAGCTGAAGGCCGCCCAGCGGACCACGTCGCTCACCGTGTCCTGGGTGGCGGCGGTCCGGGCGGCGGGTGTCCTGGAGGGGGGCTGGGGCGCGGTCGAGGGTCGTCCGGACACGGTGGGGCTCCCTGGGGCGGTGGCTTACAGGGGTTCAACGCGTGTTCGACCGGGCGGTCACGGGGAGTTTCCCCGGGGCCCAGGGAAACTCCGGATGCCGTACCGGCGCCCTGTGTCTTGTCCATCGGGGCCCTGCGTGTTGTCCGCGGGTGAGTGGAGGCCGCCCGCGGACGCCTGGGGGCCGGCCGCGCCCACGCGGCGGAGCCGAGTATCGATCAGCCCCGCGCCCCTGGAACACCGCTCCCGGCCACCCCGGCGGCCTGAATACCCGCCCTGGGGCTTTCTGGCTGGGTGAACGCCGTGCAAACCGCCTGTACGGGGCAGCAACCATTGCGTTACGGGCGTTCTCTCGTGCATGCTCCCTGGAACCCTCCCGCGGCGAGAGCGGGATCTGGGCAGAGGAGGCGTGCCGCCGTACCCTTGGGGGTATGGGGTTGGGAAGATGATTCCCGGACACAGCTCCGTAGCACCTGTCGTCCCACCCACGAGGATCCGAACGCCGAGACACTCATGGCCGGTCACGAATTCGAACCCGCGGACCGCAAGCGCCCCGTCGCCGATCCCACGGCGGCCGAGCCCTTGGCGGCGGAAGAACCACGTCAGTCCTGCGATCCCGCCTTCAAGCACGGGGTCGTCGTCGGCTTCGACGGATCGACGTCCAGCGAGCGCGCCCTCGCGTACGCGATCGGCATGGCCTGCCGCTCGGGCTCGGGCCTGATCATCGTCCACGTCGCCAACCGGCTGCCCACCACGGTGTGGGCGGGCTGCGAGCCCCCGGTCTTCGTGGACGTCCCCGATCACCGCACCGAGGTGCTCGGGCTCGAACTCGCCTGTGCGGAGTATCTGGCCGAGGTCCCCTGGATCCTCGTCGAGCGCGGCGGCGACATCTGCCACGAACTCGAAGAGGTGGGGCGGGAGTACGAGGCGGACGCGATCGTCGTCGGATCGACCCACGGCATCGTCGGACGCATCTTCGGCTCCGTCGCCGGCCGGCTCGCGAAGCGTGCGCAGCGACCGGTGGTCGTCATCCCCTGAACGGCCTCCGGCCGTCCCCGGACCGGCCTTTGATCGAACGCCTTCGGTGTTGTCGTTTCGCAACTCGGCGTTGTCCCAGGTGAGATGAGCCGTGGGAGAGGTCAACTTCCTTTACGTGTCGGGTAAATCTACTCGCGCGTAGATGTGTTTGTGCGCTTGTGAAGGGCATATACCGGTCACCGCACGACAGCACATGCACGAAGGGAGCCCGCCGTGGACAATGACGTCTCCGCGGGAAGCACCACCTGGACCCTCGGCCACCTCGCACTCGGACTCACCCTGCTGGCCTTCGGCCTCGGTCACACCGAAGTGATCGACGGCGTCACGGCAGCCGACTCCGTCTCTCTCGCCACCTATGTCGGTGGCATCGCGCTCTTCGTCGCCGGTCTCATGGCCTTCCGCGACCGCGACACGTTCACGGGTACGGCCTTCGCCGGGCTCGGGGCGTTCTGGTTCACCTGGGGCGTCGGAGCCGACGCGCAGGTCTCCGACAACGCGGCGGGGCTGTTCCTGCTGCTCTTCGCACTGGTCGCGCTGAGTCTGACGCTGGGTGCGTCCGCCTCGGAGCCGCTCACCAGGGGTGCGTACGGGCTGTTGTCCGTGGCGATGGTGTTGCTCGCCGTCGCGCAGTTCGGTGACTCCGCGGGGCTCGCCAAGGTGGGCGGGTGGTTCGCGGTGGTCGGCGGGCTGGCCGCCTGGTATGCCGCGACCGCGGCGCTGGCTCACTGGCCTACGGCCATGCCGCGTCGTGCTGCCGGCCGGGGCGTGACGGCAACCGGCTAACTGGCAGCCTGCCGGGGTTTTGGGCGGCCCCGGCGATGAGAACGGACCCCCGCGTGTCCGGTGGCAACACGTGGGGGTCCGTTCCGTTTGTCCGTCCTCTGCGGGCGGGTGCTACTCCACCGTGACCGACTTCGCCAGGTTCCTCGGCTTGTCGATGTCCCTGCCCAGGGCCAAGGCCGTGTGGTAGGCGAGGAGTTGGAGGGGGATGCCCATCAGGATGGGGTCCAGTTCGTCCTCGTTCTTCGGGACGACGATGGTCTGGTCGGCCTTCTCCTGGCACTCGTGGGCCACGGCGAGGATCTTGCCGCTGCGGGCCTTGATCTCCTCCAGGGCCGCGCGGTTCTTCTCCAGGAGGTCGTCGTTCGGGACGATCGCGACGGTCGGCAGCGCGGGCTCGATCAGCGCGAGCGGGCCGTGCTTCAACTCCGAGGCGGGGTAGGCCTCGGCGTGGATGTACGAGACCTCCTTCAGCTTCAGCGAGGCCTCACGGGCCACCGGATAGCCGCGGACCCGGCCGATGAAGAGCATCGAGCGCGCCTCGGCGTACTGCTCGGCGAGCTTCTTGATCTCGTCCTCCTGGTCGAGGATCTCCGTGATCTGGCCGGGCAGCTTGCGCAGGCCCTCGATGATCCGCTTGCCGTCGGAGACCGACAGGTCACGGGTGCGGCCCAGGTGCAGCGCGAGCAGCGCGAAGGCGACCGTGGTGTTGGTGAAGCACTTGGTGGAGACCACGCACACCTCGGGGCCCGCGTGCACGTACATGCCGCCGTCGGCCTCGCGGGCGATGGCCGAACCGACCACGTTCACGATGCCCAGGACCCGCGCGCCCTTGCGCTTCAGCTCCTGCACGGCGGCCAGCACGTCGTACGTCTCACCGGACTGGGACACCGCCACGTACAGCGTGTCGGGGTCGACGACCGCGTTGCGGTAGCGGAACTCCGAGGCGGGCTCGGCGTCCGCGGGGATACGGGCCAGCTCCTCTATCATCTGGGCGCCGATCATGCCCGCGTGGTACGAGGTGCCGCAGCCGAGGATCTTCACGCGGCGGATCTGGCGCGCTTCGCGGGCGTCCAGGTTCAGGCCGCCCAGGTGCACGGTCGAGAACCGGTCGTCGATCCGGCCGCGCAGCACGCGGTCCACGGCGTCGGCCTGCTCGTGGATCTCCTTGTGCATGTACGTGTTGTGGCCGCCCATGTCGTACGAGGCGGCCTCCCACTCCACGGTGGTCGGCTCGGCCGTGGTGCGCGTGCCCTCGGTCGTGTACGTACGGAAGTCGTCGGCCTTCAGCGTCGCCATCTCGCCGTCGTCGAGGGTGACGATCTGACGGGTGTGCGTGACGAGCGCGGCGATGTCCGAGGCGACGAACATCTCCTTCTCGCCGATGCCGAGGACGACCGGGGAGCCGTTGCGGGCCACCACGATGCGGTCCGGGAAGTCGGCGTGCATGACGGCGATGCCGTACGTGCCCTCGACGACCCGGAGGGTCTCGCGGACCTTGTCCTCCAGCTTCTCGGCCTGCGAGCGGGCGATCAGGTGGGTGAGGACCTCGGTGTCGGTCTCGGAGAGGAACTCGATGCCGTCGGCCTCAAGCTTCTTCCGCAGGTCGGAGGCGTTGTCGATGATGCCGTTGTGGACGACGGCGACCTTGTTGTCGGCCGACATGTGCGGGTGCGCGTTCTCGTCGGAGGGGGCGCCGTGGGTGGCCCAGCGGGTGTGGGCGATGCCCGTGGTGCCGGCGAAGCGCTTGGGGACGCGGGCCTCCAGGTCGCGGACGCGGCCCTTGGCCTTGACCATCTTGAGGCCGGCCGTCTTCGGAGACGTCACGACGATGCCCGCCGAGTCGTAGCCGCGGTACTCGAGGCGCTGCAGGCCTTCGAGGAGGAGCGGTGCCACATCACGCCTGCCGATGTATCCCACGATTCCGCACATACGTTCTTCGGTTCCCCTCTGTCGGCCGGCCGCGCCGAAGCGGCTCCGTCGTGACCGGCTCTGTCGTTCTGTTCGGCTCTGTCGTGCTGTCGTGCTGTAGGTCTCGTTCGGCCGTCAGCCGTAGACGATGCGGCGCAGCTGTCTGAGTGTGAGCTCGGGCGGTGCGACCGCGCGGTACTTCAGGTCCGCCGCGATCCGTTCGAAGATCGTCGAGTTCACCAGTCCCTGAGCCTGGAGCTCGCGATGGCGGCGACGGACGTAGTCGTCGGTCGCCTCGTCGAAGTAGGCGAGGACGTCCTGGACCACCCGCAGTGCTTCGCCCCGGCTGAGGGGCGAGGAGCGCGTCAGATGATCAACAAGTTCGTCGTGCACCCGTCGATCCTGAGGTAAAGCGCTGGCAATCGCAAGAATCCTGCCCGATTTCGGGCAGGGGGCTGTTGAAACTCTTATGGGGGGCTGTTAGCGGCCTGTTCATCCTGTGGCCCGCGGTGCGATGGTTGCCAGGAGCACCTTTTCGGCCATGGACACTCCACGCATGGGCGTACCGGAGAAGCTCGCCGCGCGCATGAGCATGGCCGAGCAGCACGAATACCTTCGCGCCAGATTCTCGCGGCGCACGATGATCAGGGGCGGCGCGGTCACGCTGGGCGCCGTCGCGGGCGGTGCGTTCGTCCCGGGCGCCGTCGCCCAGGCCGCGACGCGGACCTCCGTACCGACGCAGACGTACACCACCGCCGAGAAGGCCGACGGCGCGCTCGTCGCCCCCTTCGGCCGCCACCTCGCCTGGGGCAACGACCCCCGTACGGAGATCACCGTCTCCTGGCAGGTCCCGGTCGAGGTGAAGAGGCCCTTCGTCCGCATCGGCGCCCACCCCTGGGACCTCTCCCACAGGATCGACGCCGAGGTCCGCACCCTCTTCACCCCGGCCGGCGTCGGCGCGAGCGGCAACCACACCCAGTACTACGTGCATGCCAAGCTCACCCACCTGCGGCCCGGCAAGACGTACTACTACGGAGTCGGCCACGCGGGCTTCGACCCGGCCGAGGCGCACCTGCTGGGCACGCTCGGCACCTTCACCACCGCCCCCGCGCACAAGGAGCCCTTCACCTTCACCGCCTTCGGCGACGAGGGCGTCGGTTACCACGGCCTCGCCAACAACAGCCTGTTGCTCGGTCAGAATCCGGCCTTCCACCTGCACGCGGGCGACATCGCGTACGCCGACCCGTCCGGTTCCGGCCAGTCCTCCGACACCGGTTTCGACTCGCGTGTCTGGGACCAGTTCCTCGCGCAGACCGAGTCGGTCGCCAAGTCCGTGCCCTGGATGCCCGCCTACGGCAACCACGACATGGAGGCCTGGTACTCGCCCAACGGCTACGGCGGCGAGGACGCCCGCTGGAACCTTCCCGACAACGGCCCCGACAAGAAGAACCTGCCGGGCGTCTACTCCTTCGTCTACGGCAACACGGCGGTCATCTCGCTCGACGCCAACGACATCTCCTTCGAGATCCCGGCCAACCTCGGCATCTCCGGCGGTACGCAGACCAAGTGGCTGGAGGCGCAGCTCAAGAAGTTCCGCGCGTCCAAGGACGTCGACTTCGTCGTGATCTTCTTCCACCACTGCGCCTACTGCACTTCCACCTCGCACGCCTCGGAGGGGGGCGTGCGCCAGGAGTGGGTGCCGCTGTTCGAGAAGTACACGGTCGACCTGGTCATCAACGGCCACAACCACCAGTACGAGCGCACGGACGTCATCAAGGCGGGCAAGGTCGCCAAGAAGCTTCCGATCGGCGGTACGGCGTATCCCGAGACGGACGGTGTGGTGTACGTGACGGCCGGTGCGGCCGGTCGCAGCCTGTACGGGTTCACCGCGCCGCTGTCCTACGAGGGCCACGAGAACGAGGTCGAGTCGGTGGCGTCCTTCATCAACACCAAGGACGGCAAGGTCAACGAGACGGTCGCCTGGTCCCGGGTGCGGTATCTCGACTACTCGTTCCTGCGGGTGGATGTGACGCCGGCGTCGAAGGGGCGCACCGCCACGCTGAAGGTGCGGGGGATCGCTGAGACGGGGGAGGAGGTCGACCACTTCACTGTGGCGCGGCGGGTTCGGTAAAGGCCCCCGCACCCCTGAAGAAGGCGCCTCCTCCGGGGGGCGCCTTCCCTCGAAGCCCTACATGCCCCTCAGCACCGCCTGCTTGGCCAGTGTGAACTCCTCGTCCGTCAGGACGCCGGACTTGTGGAGGTCGCCGAGTTCGCGGAGGCGGCGCAGGAGGGCGTCGTGGTCGGCCTCCGGGGGTGGCTCCGGGGCGGGGGCGAGTTGCTTGGGCCGGGTGTCCGTGGGGGACGGGGCCGACGGGTGCGGGAGGCGGGCCTGTACCGCCGCCGCGACCAGGGCCATCAGCGGGTCCTTCTTGAAGCCCCACAGGTCGACGGAGTTGGGGTCGTACTTCGGCGGGGCCTTCGTGGGCGCGCCCCGGACCGTGAAGCGCAGGAAGCCGTTCTCCAGGCCGACCGCGGGATGCCACTCCACGGACTGGATGTCGGCCAGGGCGAGCGTGCGGGCGCCGGCCGCCGACTTGGCCTCCTCCGTCTTCCAGTTCCACTCCAGGCGGATGTTCTCCCCGTCGAAGCTCGCGGTGCCGTCGCCCGCGGAGACCGACAGGGGCACCGCGGGCCCCGGCAGCAGATAGCGGTCGACGGCGGTGGCGGGCACCTCGTCCAGGAGCAGCGCGTTGCGGATCTCGTCGACGAAGTACTCGGCGACGCCGTAGCGGTCCGACTCGACGGTCATCTGGTAGGGGTCGGAGGAGTCCGTGAGTCTGCCGCCGGTCGCGTGCAGCAGCGGGTCGGCGCCGTCGCGCAGCCGGAGCCTGAGCCGCCCGGACTTCTTGCCCTGCTCGAACGAGATCCCCGCCAACGCGCCCAGTGGGACGGCGAGTTCGCCCAACGTCTTGCGCAGCAGGCCCACGTTCTTGTCACGGCCTGGCACGAGCCGCAGGGCGTCGCCGTCGAAGGTCCACGTGCCGTCCCGTTGGATGATTTCCGCCATGAGGGGGATTGTTTCACCGGCTGTGCGGGAGAGTGGTCTATACCCATTCGAAGGGAGCGCATGTGAGACAGCACAGAACGCCCCGACTCCTCGGTACGCTGCTGCTCGTGGTGGCCGCAGGTATCTCCGTCGCCGGCGCGGCACCGCCCGCCGCCGGCCGAACCGCTACTCCGCTCGGCCAGGTGATCCCGGCCCCCGCCTCTGTCGACGCGGGCGGATCCCCGTACCGGATCACCAGCGGTACGCGCATTCGCGTGGACGACTCGCGGGAGGGCCGCCGTATCGGCTCGTATCTCGCCGATGTCCTGCGGCCCTCGACCGGCTATCGGCTGCCGGTCACGGACGACGGCGGGCGTGACGGCATCCGGCTCAAGCTCAGCCGCAAGGACTCCGCGCTCGGGGCGGAGGGCTATCGGCTGCAGAGCGGCAAGGGAGCCGTCACCATCACGGCCCGGGAGCCCGCCGGGCTCTTCCACGGTGTGCAGACCCTGCGCCAGTTGCTCCCGGCCGCGGTCGAGAAGGACTCCGTGCAGCCCGGACCCTGGGCGGTCGCCGGCGGCACCATCACCGACACGCCCCGCTACGGCTACCGCGGCGCGATGCTGGACGTCTCCCGGCACTTCTTCGGCGTCGATCAAGTCAAGCGCTACATCGACCAGTTGGCGCTCTACAAGGTCAACACACTGCACCTCCACCTCAGCGACGACCAGGGCTGGCGGATCGCGATCGACTCCTGGCCGCGGCTCGCCTCGTACGGCGGGTCCACGCAGGTCGGCGGCGGAACGGGCGGCCACTACACGAAGGCCCAGTACAAGGAGATCGTCCGGTACGCCTCCTCGCGCTTCCTCGAAGTCGTGCCCGAGATCGACATGCCCGGCCACACCAACGCGGCGCTCGCTTCGTACGCCGAGCTGAACTGCGACGGGGTCGCGCCGCCGCTCTACACCGGCACCGAGGTCGGCTTCAGCTCGCTGTGCGTCGGCAAGCCGGTGACGTACGACTTCGTGGACGACGTGATCCGTGAGCTGGCCGCGATCACGCCCGGCAGGTACATCCACATCGGGGGCGACGAGGCGCACTCGACGCCCCACGAGGACTTCGTGGAGTTCATGACCAAGGTGCAGCCGGTCGTCGCCAAGTACGGGAAGACCGTGATGGGTTGGCACCAGCTGACCGGGGCGACCCCCGCCAAGGGCGCGCTGGCCCAGTACTGGGGTCTGGACGACACGAGCGCCGCCGAGAAGGAGCAGGTCGCGGCGGCCGCGCGGAACGGGACCGGGCTGGTCCTGTCGCCCGCCGACCGGGTGTACCTCGACATGAAGTACACCGCGGACACCCCGCTCGGCCTCGACTGGGCCGGCCTGGTGGAGGTCAAGCGGTCCTACGACTGGGATCCCGGCAACTACCTTGCGGGCGTGCCCGGTTCGGCGGTCCGGGGTGTCGAGGCGCCGCTGTGGACGGAGACCCTCGCCACCTCGGCGAACCTCGACTACATGGCGTTCCCGCGGCTGCCCGGGGTGGCCGAGCTCGGCTGGTCGCCCGCGGCCACGCATGACTGGGACACGTACAAGGTGCGGCTCGCGGCACAGGCGCCGCGGTGGGACGCGATGGGGACCGGCTACTACCGGTCGCCGCAAGTCCCCTGGCCCGCCGAGTAGTTGACGTCCGGCATGTTGGAGTGCGACAGGTGAACACGGCGGCGGGCGCCCCCTGGGACCGTTCTGGGGGACGCCCGCCTGCTTGTGGGAGCTGTCAGCCGGTGAGTAGGCCGGTGCTTACAGCTCGGCGATGGGGTTCTTCAGGTTCCCGACGAGCTGGAGTGCTCCGGCGGGATCGGCGAGATCCACCATCTGCTCGTTGTCGCGCAGCTGGAGACGGTTGAGGCAGGACAGCGAGAACTCGGGCGCGAACATGTCGTACTGCTTGAACTTGTCCGCGAGTTCGGGTGTGGCCGCCTGGTACTCGCGTACGCAGTCGGCGACCGTCCGCCAGAAGTCGTCCTCCTCCAGGACGCCCTCGCCCGCCAGGTTCGCGGCGAGGAAGCGGAAGAAGCAGTCGAAGACGTCCGTGAAGATCGACAGGAGTTTTTTCTCCTCGGGGACATCGACGCGCAGCCGCTCGACCGTCGGCGGCAGCACCGCGTCCGGGTCCATGACAGCGATCTCCTCGGCGATGTCCTTGTAGATCGCCCGCTCCACGACCCCGTCCTTGAGCACGAGGATGACGTTCTCGCCGTGCGGCATGAACACCAGGTCGTAGGCATAGAAGCTGTGCAGCAGCGGGGTGAGGTAGGCCCGCAGATAGCGGCGCAGCCACTCCACCGGCGTCAGCCCCGAGCGCTCGATCAGGGTGGCCGCGATCGACGCGCCCTCGTGGTCGACGTGCAGGAGTGAGGCCATGGTGGCGAGCGACTCGCCGTCCCGGAGCGAGGAGACCGGGCTCTCGCGCCACAGGGCGGCGAGCATCTTCCGGTACGGGGAGTAGCGGTCGGTGGCGGCCTCGTACTCCAGGTGCCGGTAGCCGACGGCCGCCCGCTCGCGGATGATCGACAGGCCCGTCGACTTCAACACCGGGTCGTTGTCGATGAGTTGGGCGAGCCAGTCGTTGATGGCCGGGGTCGCCTCCATGTAGGCGGCGGAAAGGCCGCGCATGAAGCCCATGTTGATGACCGACAGGGCGGTCTTCACATAGTGCTTCTCGGGGGCGCTCCTGTTGAAGAACGTCCGGATCGACTGCTGGGCCAGGTACTCGTCGTCGCCCTCGCCCAGACACACCAGGCGCTGCTGGGCGACCTCGGCGGCGAAGGTGACCGTGAGCTTGTTCCACCACTGCCAGGGGTGGACCGGGATGAACAGGAAGTCCGCCGGGTCCAACTCCTGGGCGCGCAGGCGGTCGTCGAACCGCGCGACGGTCTCCTCGCCCAGCTCGTCGCGCAGGAACGACTCGTACTCGATGCCCACGCCCGCCGTGAACGCGGCCCGCGAGCGGTGCGCGGCCAGCCAGACCAGCCGTACGGGGCTGGCCGTCTCCGGCGCGTACGAGAGGTACTCGTGGACCCCGAAGCCCAGCCGCCCGTTGTTGGCGACGAAGCAGGGGTGGCCCTCCGTCATGCCCGTCTCGATCTCCTGGAAGCCGCTTTTCGCGAGCTCGGCGGAGGTGAGCTGTGGCTTGGTGAGCTTGTAGCAGGTGCCGGCCAGGGTGGAGGAGATCTCCTCCAGGTAGACCGGGAGCACCTCGTCGCTCAGACCGAGCGTGCCCTTCAGCTCGACGAAGAAGTCCAGGGCGTGCAGGGGGAGTTCGCCGCCGTCGCGGTGCCTGGTGATCGACTCGGCGTCGACCTGCCAGTGGTCGAGGGCGCGGCGGGTGGCGGTGAACCGGTAGCGGGTCAGCCCGTCGTCACTGCGGATGGCGTACGCACCCTTCTTGCCCTCCTTGCCCTCGATCGGTTCCGGCGTGATCAGCCGTTCGTGGGCGAACTCGGCGAGGGCCTTGCGGATGAGGAGGCGGTTGGCCCGCGCCCAGCGGTGGGGGGACAGATGTGCCACGGCGTCGGACAGGGTCACAGGGAAACTCCTCGGGTGGCCGGACTGCGCCGATTCAAGAAGCGCTCGCGCGTGCAGAAGGAGAGCAGCGCGCGCTTCTCCGGCTTGTCGATCTCGCGCGCCGGGACGAAGCCGACGGCCTCGTTCAGCGCGTGCACTGCCTTGTTGGTGACATCCGGCTCGACGACGACCCGCCGGGTGCGCGGGTCGGCGAACAGCTCGTCCATCACCGCGGTGATGACGGCCCTGGTGAAGCCGTGCACGGGCCGGTCGGTGGGGGCGACCAGGAAGTGCATGCCGACGTCACCGGGCTCGGGCTCGTACAGCCCGACCAGCTCGATGTACCGGGGGTCGTACTTCTCCATCAGGAACGCGGGCCGGCCGTCGTGGAACCCGAGATACGCGTGATGGTGCTCGTTGGCCGCGACGGCCATGTACTCCCGCTCGACGTCCTGGAGCTTGGCGTTCTGCATCATCCAGAAGGCGGCCTTGGGATGCGTCACCCAGGAGTGCAGCAGCTCGGCGTCCTTGAGGGGGTCGAGGGGGCGCAGGCTCAGGGCGCCCACGGTGTTGCCGGTTCCGGCGGCGCTCATACCGCGAACTCCTGGAAGGCGATGGACTTCTCCACCGGGTAGTACTCGGTGCCGAGCAGCTCCCGGATGATGTAGGCGTTGCGGTACGCGCCCATGCCGAGGTCCGGTGAGGTGATCGAGTGGGTGTGGACGCCGGCGTTCTGCAGGAAGATGCCCCGGCCGGTCGTGTCGATGGCGTAGTTGCGGGCCACGTCGTGGTTGCCCTGCCCGTCGTAGACGATGCGGTCGCGGACGGGCCTGAGGAACTCGGGCTCCACGTACTTGTAACCGGTCGCCAGGACCAGGCCCTCGGAGTGCAGCTCGTAGTCCTTGCCCTGCTCCTCCTGGCGCAGGCCCAGGGTGTACGTGCCGGACTCGTAACTCGCCGTGCTGAGGGCGGAGTTGGTGAGCAGGCGGGTGGGGACCGGGCCGCCGAGGTTCTTCTGGTAGAGCAGGTCGAAGATCGAGTCGATCAGCTCGCCGTCGATGCCCTTGAACAGGCCCTTCTGGTCCGTCCGGAGGCGGTAGCGGGTCCCCTCGGGCAGCGCGTGGAAGTAGTCGATGTACTCCGGGGAGGTCATCTCCAGCGTCAGCTTGGTGTATTCGAGCGGGAAGAAGCGCGGCGAGCGCGTGACCCAGTTCAGCCGGTAGCCGTGGACGTCGATCTCGCTCAGCAGGTCGTAGTAGATCTCGGCGGCGGACTGCCCGCTGCCGACGAGCGTGATCGACTTCTTGGCCTGCAGCGCCTGCTTGTGCTGCCGGTAGCGGGAGTTGTGGATGAAGTCCCCGCCGAGTCCGGCGCAGGCTTCCGGTACGTACGGGGGAGTGCCGGTGCCCAGGACGAGGCGCCGGGCGCGGAACTCGGCACCGGCCGTCGTGCGGACGACGTACACGTCATCGGCGTACGTCACCTCCGCGACCGTCGTGCTGAAACGGACGCCGGTCAGTTTCGAGGCGGCCCAGCGGCAGTAGTCGTCGTACTCGACGCGCAGCGGGTAGAAGTTCTCGCGGATGTAGAACGAGTACAGACGGCCCGATTCCTTCAGGTAGTTGAGGAAGGAGTACGGGGACGTCGGGTCGGCCAGGGTGACCAGGTCCGACATGAACGGGGTCTGGAGGTGTGCGCCCTCCAGGAACATCCCGGAGTGCCACTCGAAGTCCGGCTTGGACTCCAGGAAGACACCGTCGAGTTCGTCGATCGGCTCGGTGAGGCAGGCGAGGCCGAGGTTGAAGGGGCCGAGCCCGATGCCGATGAAGTCGTGGATCTTCCCGGCGAATCCAGGAAGCGCGGAGTCAGGAAGCGCGGTCAAGGGACTCTCCCAGGTACTGCTCGGCGTGGCCGGCGATCAGGTCGAGTACGGCGGAGATGTCGTCCGTCGTGGTCTCGGGGTTGAGCAGGGTGAACTTGAGGAAGTGGCGGCCACCGACCTTCGTACCCGCGACCACCGCGTCGCCGGAGGCGAACAGGGCCTTGCGGGCGTACAGGTTGGCGCGGTCGATCTCGGCCGGGTCGGTGACGGCCGCCGGGATGTAGCGGAAGACGAGGGTGGAGAGCGACGGCTCGACCACGACGTCGTAGCGCGGGTCGGCGGCGATCAGCCTCCAGCCCTCCTCGGCCAGTTCGCAGACCTCGTCGAAGAGCTGGCCGATGCCGTCGGCGCCCATCACGCGCAGCGTCATCCACAGCTTGAGGGCGTCGAAGCGGCGGGTGGTCTGCAGGGACTTGTCGACCTGGTTGGGGATGCGCTCCTGCACCATGCGACGCGGGTTGAGGTACTCCGCGTGGTAGGTCGCGTGGCGCAGGGTGGCCGCGTCGCGGACCAGCACGGCGGACGAACTCACCGGCTGGAAGAAGGACTTGTGGTAGTCCACGGTCACCGAGTCGGCGCGCTCGATGCCGTCGATGCGGTGCCGGTTCTTCAGGGACGCGAGCAGTCCGCAACCGTACGCGGCGTCGACGTGCATCCAGGCACCGAACTGCTCGCACAGCTCGGCGATCTCGGGCAGCGGATCGATGGAGCCGAAGTCGGTGGTGCCGGCGGTCGCGACGACGGCCATCGGGACCAGGCCGTCGCGCCTGCAGCGCTCCAGCTCGCGGGCGAGCGCGACCGTCTGCATGCGCTTGTCGTTGCCGACGGGGATCGAGACCACGGAGTCCTGGCCGAGGCCGAGGAGTTTCGCCGACTTCTTGACGCTGAAGTGGCTCACCTCGGAGGCGAAGATCCGCAGTTTGGCGTGCGAGGCAGACGCTTCCCACCCTGCCCGCCCTGGTTTGGCCTCCTCGCGGGCCAGCAGCAGCGCCTGGAGGTTGGACTGCGAGCCGCCGGAGGTGAACACGCCGTCGGCGGCGGGCCCGAACCCGATGCGGTCGTTGGTCCAGTCGATCAGCTTGCGCTCGATGAGGGTGCCGCCGGCCGACTGGTCCCAGGTGTCCAGGGAGGAGTTGACGGCGGAGAGGACCGCCTCGCCGAGCACGGCGGGTATGACCACCGGGCAGTTGAGGTGCGCGAGGTAGCGGGGGTGGTGGAAGTAGACGGCGTCCCGGAGGTAGACGTCCTCCAGCTCGTCGAGCACCGCGGTCGTGTCGTGCAGCGGCTTGTCGAGGTCGATCCGCTCGATCCGGGGCGCGAGGGCGTCGACCGTGACGCCGGTGAACGGACGGTCGGTGGTGGCGAGTTTGGCCGCCACCCGCTCTATTCCTTCGGTCACGGAGCGGCGGTACCGCTCCGCGGTCGTGTCGTTGAGCAGGTGCGAGCGCATGGGGGAGTCCTCCGGGGACAGGAGAGAAACGGGCGCGTAAGAGCTGTGGGGGGCGGCGCTTAACTTAGGTAAGCCTAACCTAAGTTCCTATGGGTGTCTGCCCCACCCGTAACGCTGTGGGCTTTGCCTCTCTCCCGTCACATCTCTCGTCCTTCTCCCGTCACTTCACCCCGTCACTCGCCTCGCTCGCGGAGTTGCTCCTCGCTCAGTCCGCGCCGCCAGTAGCCGACGAAGGTGACCCGCCTGCGGTCGATCTCGCGCTCCCGCACGAGGTGGCGCCGCAGCGCCTTCACACACCCGGACTCGCCCGCGATCCAGGCGTACGGGGCCTGGGCGGAGGGGAGTTGGGCGGCGCGGATGGCTTCGAGGGCGAGGGGGGTTCCGTCGGCTTGGGGCTCGTTGGGGGGCTCGTCCTGTGTGTTGCCCGGTATGGCGTCGCGCATCTCGTCGCGTACGAGCCAGGTGATCTCCGCGTCCGCCGAGGTGGTGGGCTCGACGCGGTCGCCGGTGTGCGGGACCTCAAGCCAGACGCGGGCCTTCGTCCCGGCGGGCAGCGTCTCCAGGATGGCCGAGGCGGCGGGCAGGGCCGTCTCGTCGGCCCAGATGACGATCAGGTCGGCGTCGGCGGGCGGGCGGAACCGGATCGCCGTGTTGTCGGCGACGGACGGGCCGAGCAGGACGGCCCGGTCGCCGGCCCCGGCGTCCGCGGCCCAGCGGGAGGCCGGGCCCGCGGGGGTGGCGGCGCCGGGTTCCGTGCCGTGCAGCACGAAGTCGATGTCGATCTCGGTGGTGGCGCCGCTCGCGTCCTGGCGCAGGGCGCGCAGGGTGTACGAGCGCATGACCGCGCGGACGTCTTCGGGGGTGTCGATCCAGGCCTGGCGCCAGCCGTCGCCGTACTCCATCGGCATGACGGGGACCTGCTGGCCCGGGCGGGGGAGGAAGAGCGAGAGGCTCTGGTCCCGGCCGTCGGAGGCGAAGGCGCGGAGGTCCGGGCCGGTGAAGGTGACGCGGACGAGGGACGGGCTGAGCCGCCTCGTCCGTATGACCTGAAGGGTGAAGAAACGGAACGGGGCGGCTACTGCCGTTGGCATGGTTCTTGCTCCCGAGTTTGCGTCAGGGGGCGGGGTCGCTGCGCGGAGTGGGGGTTGTGTGCGGGGTGCGGGTGGGTGAGGGCTGGTCGCGCAGTTCCCCGCGCCCTAAAAGATTGCGCAGTTCCCCGCGCCCCTGAAGGGGTGGCGGTCGGTTCGCACAGTGCGGGTCGGCCTGGGTTGCTCGCGCGGTTCCCCGCGCCCCAAAAAGACTGCGCAGTTCCCCGCGCCCCTTGCAGGGCCGCCGGTCAGGCGACCTTCTTGGCCTTCTCTATCGCTTCGGCGAGGGTGTTGAGCATGGGGGTGCACTTGTCGTAGGAGAGGATCGGCTCCGGGGTGCGGGGGATGACCTGGTCGGCCTTGACCGCGGGGAGCTTCTTCCAGGTGGCCTCGGTGATGTCGGCCGGCTGGATGGTCGCGGTGCGGTCGTCCATCATGATGATGTCCGCCGGGTACTTGTCGACGTTCTCCCAGCTCAGGTTCTCGAACCAACCGCCGCTGGCCTTCAGGGCCTTGGCGGAGGGCTCGACGATGTTCACGCCGAGGGCCTTGAAGTACTCCAGGTCGATGGAGAGGTTCGAGCCGGAGACGTAGAAGATGTCCTGGCTCGCGGAGCCGACGAGGACCTTGATCTCCGGGCGGGACTTGGCGGCCTTGCGCAGCCGCTCGGCGGCCGTCTCGAAGTTCTTCTTCGCCTCGACGGTCTTGGCGGCCTTCACATCGGCGCCGAGCGACTCGGCGAGCGCGAGCATGCGCTCCAGCGGCTTGGGCAGCTGGCGGTCGTAGACGGAGATGCCGACGCTCGGGGCGAGCTTGAGGATCTTGTCCTTGGACTCCTCGGGGACGTACCAGAGGGTGCCGGCGTCGTCGAACATCGTGGAGAGCAGCACGTCGGGGGCGAGCCCCGCGTACTTCTCGATGTTGAACTCGCCCCACGCGTTGCCGAGGATCGTCACCTTGCTGATGTCCATGTCGCCGGCCTGGACATCGGCCTTGCCGTCCTTCGTCTTCGTCGGACCGAAGACGCCCTTGACCTCGATGCCGTAGTCGTAGAGGGCGGCGGCGACACCGGTGAACGCGACGATATTGGCCGGGACCTTGTCCAGCTTCACCGTCGTACCGCGGTCGTCCTCGAAGCTCCACGGGCCCGACGCGGCGGCGCTTTTCGTCGCGTCCGCCGAGCCGCCGCTCTTCGAGTCTTCGTCACCACAGGCGGCGAGCGCGGCACCGAGACCGAGGGCGCCACCGGCGGCGAGGATGCCGCGACGGGTGAGGTGGGTGACACGGGCGTTGGACATGGCGTGGCTGCTTTCGAACAGGGCGGATGACCCACCGGACAGTGCGAAAGGTAGGTTAGCCTAACCTCACTATCTGTCCAGGGAGTGGGCCTCACCTGCGGAAATGCCGAAGGCGGCCCGCAAACGCCCTTGTGAGCCGCCTGTGACCCGAAGGGGAGAGAGGTCAGCCCGCCAACCCCAACTCCCGCGCGATCAGCATCCGCTGTACCTCGCTCGTGCCCTCGCCGATTTCCAGGATCTTGGAGTCGCGCCACATGCGGGCGACCGGGTACTCGTTCATGAAGCCGTAGCCGCCGTGGATCTGGGTGGCGTCGCGGGCGTTGTCGACGGCGATGGTGGAGGAGTGGAGCTTGGCCAGGGCCGCCTCCTTCTTGAAGGGTTCGCCCGCGACCAGGCGGGAGGCCGCGTCGCGCCAGGCGAGGCGGGCCGTGTAGGCCTTCATCTCCATGTCCGCGATCTTGAACTGGATCGCCTGGTTCGCGCCGATCGGGCGGCCGAAGGCGTGGCGCTCCTTCGCGTACTTCAGTGATTCGTCCACGCAGCCCTGGGCGAGACCCGTTGCCAGCGCCGCGATGGCGATGCGGCCCTCGTCGAGGATGCGGAGGAACTGCGCGTAGCCGCGGCCCTCGGAGCCGAGCAGGTTCGCCGCCGGGACGCGGACGTCGGCGAAGGACAGTTCGCGCGTGTCCGAGGCGTTCCAGCCGACCTTCGAGTAGGGGGCCGCGACCGTGAAGCCGGGGGTTCCCGACGGCACGATGATCGAGGAGATGAGGGGCTTGCCCGCCTCGGTGCGGCCGGTCACCGCCGTCACCGTGACCAGGCCCGTGATGTCCGTCCCCGAGTTGGTGATGAAGCACTTGGTGCCGTTGATCACCCACTCGTTCGTCGCCTCGTCCAGCCGGGCCGTCGTACGGGTCGCGCCCGCGTCCGAGCCGCCGTCCGGCTCGGTGAGACCGAAGGCGCCGAGGATCTCGCCCGAGCAGAGGCGCGGGAGCCACTCCGCCTTCTGCTCCGGCGTTCCGAAGAGGTGGATCGGCATCGCGCCCAGCGATACGCCCGCCTCCAGGGTGATGGCCACCGACGAGTCGACGCGGGCGAGTTCTTCGAGGACGATGCCGAGGGCCAGATAGTCGCCGCCCATCCCCCCGTACTCCTCCGGGAACGGCAGCCCGAACAGGCCCATGCGGCCCATCTCGCGGACGATCTCGTACGGGAACTCGTGGCGCTCGTAGAAGTCGCCGATCTTCGGGGCCACGACGTCGTGCGCGAAGTCGGCCACCGTACGGCGCAGTTCGTCGAGTTCGGGGGAGAGGCGGTGGTCGAGAGGCATGGGGATCACTCCTGGTGGGAGAGGGCACGGACGGTGCGGGACGGGCTGGGTCGGCCCAGTTGTTCGGCCATCCACACGCTGGTGGCGGTGAGACGGTCGAGGTCGACCCCGGTGTCGATGCCGAGGCCCGTCAGCATCCACACGAGGTCTTCGGTGGCGAGGTTGCCGGTGGCGCTCTTCGCGTACGGGCAGCCGCCGAGGCCGCCGGCGGACGCGTCCACCGTCGTGACGCCGTGCTGGAGCGAGGCCAGGGTGTTGGAGAGCGCCTGGCCGTAGGTGTCGTGGAAGTGCACGCCGAGGGTGGGCGTGGGGATGCCCTCTTCGTCGAGCGCGGTGAGAAGCCGGCCCACATGCCCCGGGGTCGCCACGCCGATCGTGTCGCCCAGGCTCAGCTCGTCGCAGCCCATGTCGAGGAGCGCCCGGCAGACCCGTACGACCTGGGGAACGGGCACCGGTCCCTCCCACGGATCGCCGAAGCACATCGACAGATAGCCGCGCACGTGGGCGTCCTGGTCCTTGGCCCGTCGGACCACCGGCTCGAACATCGCCAGCGCCTCGTCCACGGTCCGGTTGAGGTTGGCCTTGGCGAAGGACTCCGTGGCACTGGCGAAGACCGCGATACGGGTCGCGCCGAGAGCCAGCGCCCGGTCCAGGCCCCGTTCGTTCGGTACGAGGACGGGGAGGGATGTGCCCGAGAGGTCGGCCAGGTCGCGGACGAGGGGGAACAACTGCTCCGCGTCTGCCAGTTGGGGCACCCACTTGGGGTGGACGAAGCTCGTCGCCTCGATGGTGCCTAGACCCGCGTCGGCCAGCCGCCGTATGAACTCCGCCTTCGTCTCCGTCGGGACGGTCGCCTTCTCGTTCTGCAGTCCGTCGCGGGCGCCGACCTCGTGGATACGGACGCGGGCCGGGAGCCCCTCGGCCGGTACGGGCATGGGCAGTCCGAGTTCGGGGGTGGTCATGCCTTCTCCTCCTGAGGTTCCTCGCCCGGCGCGACGACGGCCAGGATCTGGTCCATGGCGACCGTCGTGCCCGGGGTGACGTCCAACTCGGTGACGGTGCCCGCGTGCGGGGCGGAGACGACGTGCTCCATCTTCATCGCCTCCACCACCAACAGGCTCTGCCCGGCGGCCACTTCGTCCCCCACGGCCACCTTCACGACGGTGACGGTTCCGGGCATGGGGGCGGTGAGGGAGTCCGCCCCGGCGTGCGCGGTTCCGGTGAGGGAGGCGGCGACCGGATCGTGGTCGCGGACGTGCCAGGTGTCGCCGTCCCGGCCGAGCCAGTCGCCGGCCCGGTGGAAGGTGTGGAGTACGCCGTCGAGGGTGACGGAGACATGTGTGGGGGTGACCTCGGCGCCCGGCTGCGCCCGGAGAGTGACGGGTTCAAGTCCCGTCACTCGCAGGTCGAAGGCCGGCACCGCCGGTTCACCGCCGAGCCGCCAGCCGCTCGGCACGGAGAACGGGTCGGTCCAGCCGCTGCCGGCAGGGGCCAGCGCGTCCAGGCGGACGGCCGCGGCGGCCTCGTACACCTCGGGCGGCACCGAACCCGAAACCAGCCCCTCCACCTCCCGCTCCACCAACCCCGTGTCCAACTCCCCCGCGACAACCGCAGGATGACCCAGCAACCTCCGGAGGAAACCCGCGTTCGTCCGCACCCCCAGCGTCACCGTCCCCGCCAACGCCCCGCGAAGGCGTCGCAGCGCGGTCGCTCGGTCCGGCCCGTAGGCGATCACCTTGGACAGCATCGGGTCGTACAGCGACCCGACCTCCGTGCCCTCGGACAGCCCCGAGTCCGTGCGGATGCCGTCGCCCTGGGGTTCGTGCAGCCGCAGGACCGTACCGCCGGACGGCAGGAACCCCCGCGCCGGATCCTCCGCGCAGATGCGGGCCTCGACGGCATGCCCGGTCAGCGTGACGTCGTCCTGGGCGAACGCGAGCCGCTCACCCGCCGCCACCCGCAACTGCCACTCCACCAGGTCAACGCCCGTGATCATCTCGGTCACCGGATGCTCGACCTGGAGACGCGTGTTCATCTCCATGAAGTAGTACGAGGACGGGTCGACGCCCGGCACGATGAACTCGACCGTGCCCGCCCCCGAGTACCCGCAGGAGCGGGCCGCCTGGACCGCCGCCTCGCCCATCGCGGCGCGGGTCCTCTCGTCGAGGAACACGCTCGGCGCCTCCTCGATGATCTTCTGGTGGCGGCGCTGGAGGGAGCACTCGCGCTCGCCGAGATGTACGACGTTGCCGTGGCCGTCCGCCAGGACCTGGATCTCGATGTGCCGGGGCCGGTCGACCCACCGCTCGACGAGGAGCGTGTCGTCGCCGAAGGAGGCCCGCGCCTCCCGCCGCGCGGCGGCGATCTCGTCGGCCAGCGAGGAGGCGTCCCGCACGAGCCGCATGCCCTTGCCGCCACCGCCCGCCGACGGCTTCAACAGCACCGGCACCCCGATCTCCCGCGCGGCGGCGGCCAGTTCGGCATCGGACAGCCCGCTGCCGGACGAACCCGGCACCACCGGAACCCCGGCCGCCTGCACCGTCTCCTTGGCGCGGATCTTGTCGCCCATGAGCGAGATGGCGTCCGCCGGAGGACCGATGAAGACGAGCCCCGCGTCGGCGCACGCCCGCGCGAAGTCGGCGTTCTCCGCCAGGAATCCGTACCCGGGGTGCACCGCCTGCGCGCCCGTCCGCGCCGCCGCCTCCAGCAGCCGCTCCGCCGACAGATAGCTCTCGGCGGCCGGCGCCGGACCGATCCGGACCGCCGTGTCCGCCTCGCGCACGTGCCGGGCGTCGGCGTCCGCGTCCGAGAAGACGGCCACCGAGCGGACGCCCAGCGACCGGAGCGTACGGATGACCCGTACGGCGATCTCGCCCCGGTTGGCCACAAGCACCGTGTCGAACATCGTCGTCCGTTCCCTCACGTCCGTCCCCTCACATCCGGAAGACGCCGAACTGGGGGTCACCCAGCGGGGCGTTCGCGCAAGTCGTCAGAGCCAGCCCCAGCACCTGCCGGGTCTCCATCGGGTCGATCACACCGTCGTCCCAGAGCCGGGCCGTCGCGTAGTAGGCGCTGCCCTGGCGCTCGTACTGGGCGCGGATCGGAGCCTTGAACTCCTCCTCGTCCTCCGCCGGCCAGGACTCGCCGCGCCCCTCCAACTGGTCGCGCTTGACGGTCGCGAGGACCGAGGCGGCCTGTTCGCCGCCCATGACCGAGATCTTGGCGTTGGGCCACATCCAGAGGAAGCGCGGGGAGTACGCCCGTCCGCACATCGAGTAGTTGCCCGCGCCGTACGACCCGCCGACCACCACCGTCAGTTTCGGTACGCGGGTGCAGGCCACCGCGGTCACCATCTTCGCGCCGTGCTTGGCGATGCCTCCGGCCTCGTACTGACGGCCCACCATGAAGCCCGAGATGTTCTGCAGGAACACCAGCGGGATGCCGCGCTGGTCGCACAGCTCGATGAAGTGGGCGCCCTTCTGGGCGGACTCGGAGAACAGGATGCCGTTGTTCGCGACGATGCCGACCGGGTGGCCGTGGATCCGGGCGAAGCCGGTGACGAGGGTCTGCCCGAACTCCGCCTTGAACTCGGCGAAGCGCGAGCCGTCGACCACGCGCGCGATGACCTCGCGCACGTCATAGGGGGTGCGGGAGTCCACCGGCACCGCGCCGTACAGCCCGGCGGGGTCCACCTTCGGCTCGATGCCCTGGGTGACGGACCAGGGGAGGGGGCCGCGGTCGGGGAGGGTGGAGACGATGGTCCGTACGATCCGCAGCGCGTGCGCGTCGTCCTCCGCGAGGTGGTCCGTGACGCCGGAGACCCGGGAGTGGACCTCGCCGCCGCCCAGCTCCTCCGCCGTGACGACCTCGCCGGTGGCGGCCTTCACCAGGGGCGGACCGCCGAGGAAGATCGTGCCCTGGTTCCGCACGATCACGGCCTCGTCGCTCATCGCCGGGACGTACGCCCCGCCGGCCGTGCACGAGCCGAGGACGGCCGCGATCTGCGGGATGCCGGCCCCCGACATCCGGGCCTGGTTGTAGAAGATCCGCCCGAAGTGCTCGCGGTCGGGGAAGACCTCGTCCTGCATGGGGAGGAAGGCGCCGCCCGAGTCCACCAGGTACACACAGGGGAGGCGGTTCTCAAGGGCCACCTCCTGGGCGCGCAGGTGCTTCTTCACCGTCATCGGGTAGTACGTGCCGCCCTTGACCGTGGCGTCGTTGGCGATCACCACGCACTCGCGGCCGCTCACCCGGCCGATCCCGGCGATGACGCCCGCGGCCGGGGCCTGCCCCTCGTACAGCCCGTCGGCCGCCAGCGGGGCCAGCTCCAGGAAGGGCGAGCCGGGGTCGAGGAGCGTGTCCACGCGGTCGCGCGGCAGCAGCTTGCCGCGGGCGGTGTGCCGGGCGCGGGCCCGCTCACCGCCGCCGAGACGGGCCGCGGCCAGCTTGCGCCGCAGCTCGTCGACGAGCGCGCGGTGCGCCTCCTCGTTGGCCCGCCAGGCCTCCGCCGCGGGGTCCCCCGCGGTCGTCAGCTCCGGTGCCTCGTGCATTCTGCGGTCCCCTCACCCGGTGGTCACCGGTTCCTGGACCGAGGTCACCGATCCGTGAACCAAGCTGTCGTCGGCCCATGAGCCGAGTTGTCGTCGGCCCGCGAACCAAGTTAATGAGCGTTAACGCGTTTCCTACAGGTTAACGATCGCTAACCTCCCTGTCTAGAATTGCGGACATGGCCACGAGAACCGACGCCCCCACCCGCCGCGAGCAGATCCTCAAGGAGGCCGCGCGGCTCTTCGCCGAGCGCGGCTTCCACGGGGTCGGGGTCGACGAGATAGGGGCGGCGGTCGGCATCAGCGGCCCCGGCCTGTACCGGCACTTCCCTGGCAAGGACGCGATGCTCGCCGAACTGCTGGTGGGGATCAGTGAGCAGCTGCTGACCGGCGGCAAGCGCCGTCTGGCGGAGTCCGACGGGAATCCCGAGGCGCTCCTCGACTCGCTCATCGAGGGGCACATCGACTTCGCGCTCGACGACCGCCCCTTGATCACCCTGCACGACCGCGAGCTGGACCGCCTCCGGGACAGCGACCGCAAGCTGGTGCGGCAGCTGCAGCGGCAGTACGTCGAGCTGTGGGTGGACGTGGTCCGGGAGGTCTGTCCCGGGCTGGCCGAACCGACGGCCCGCTCGGCGGTGCACTCGGTGTTCGGGCTGCTGAACTCCACCCCCCACCTGGGCCGCCCCGGCTCCCTCCCGGGCCGCGCCGGCACGGCGGCACTGCTGCACCGGATGGCCAGGGGCGCCTTCGCGGCCGCCGCGGCGGCGTGACGAGCGTTACGGGGTCGGTCCTCTGGACGCTGCCGCCTACTCGCCGGTACGGTGAGGTTCTGAGCAAGCGCTTAGATATGGACTCATGAGCCAGGTGGAGGTGGCGGCGGTGCGCCGTACGGTGTTCAACGAGGATCACGAGGCGTTCCGGGAGACCCTCCGGGCCTTCATCGAGGCCGAGGTCGTTCCCGTCTACGACGAGTGGTTCGCGGCCGGCCAGGCGCCGCGCGACTTCTACTACAAGCTCGCCGAGCTGGGCGTCTTCGGCATCCGCGTGGACGAGGAGTTCGGCGGCGCCGGCATCGACTCGTACAAGTTCGAGGCCGTGATGTACGAGGAGACCGCCCGCGCGGGTGTCTCCTTCGGCGGCTCCGGTGTGCACGTGCTTCTGGGCCTGCCCTACATCAAGGCGCTCGCCACCGACGAGCAGAAGAAGCGCTTCCTGCCGAAGTTCGTCTCCGGCGAGGAGATGTGGGCGCTGGCGATGACCGAGCCGGGCACCGGCTCCGACCTCGCGGGCATGAAGACCACCGCCAAGCTCTCCGAGGACGGCTCGCACTACGTCCTCAACGGCGCCAAGACCTTCATCACGGGTGGCGTGCACGCCGACAAGGTGATCGTCTGCGCCCGCACCGCCGCGCCCACGGCCGAGGACCGCCGCTTCGGCATCTCCCTCTTCGCCGTGGACACCAAGTCCGAGGGCTACTCGGTGGGCCGCAAGCTCGACAAGCTCGGCCTGAAGACCTCCGACACCGCCGAGCTGGCGTTCGTCGACGTGAAGGTGCCCGTCGAGGACCTCCTCGGCGAGGAGAACAAGGGCTTCTACTACCTCGGCGGCAACCTGCCCTCCGAGCGCTGGGGCATCGCCTTCGGCGCGTACGCGCAGGCCGCGGCGGCCGTCCGGTTCGCCAAGGAGTACGTGCTGGAGCGCACGGTCTTCGGCAAGCAGGTCTCGCACTTCCAGAACACCAAGTTCGAACTGGCCGCCTGCCAGGCCGAGGTGGACGCCGCGCAGGCCGTCGCCGACCGCTCCCTGGAAGCGCTGGACGCGGGCGAACTCAGCCCCGCCGAGGCCGCGTCCGCGAAGCTGTTCTGCACCGAGGTCGCGCACCGCGTCATCGACCGCTGCCTCCAGCTGCACGGCGGCTACGGCTTCATGAACGAGTACCCGATCGCCCGCCTGTACGCGGACAACCGCGTCAACCGCATCTACGGCGGCACCAGCGAGATCATGAAGTCGATCATCGCCAAGGACATGGGCCTGTAGGCCCCGGAAGCACCCGAGAGAACGTCCGAGAAAACATCCGAGAAATCACCGCACGGTAGAACTGGCACATGAGTCAGGCACTTGAGGCCCTGCTCGATCTGCTCGACCTTGAGCAGATCGAGCAGGACATTTTCCGCGGCCAGTCCCGGTTCGCCGTCGTCCCCCGCGTCTTCGGCGGGCAGGTCGCCGCGCAGGCACTGGTCGCCGCGGGGCGCACGGTCCCCGACGACCGGTTCGCCCACTCCCTGCACGCGTACTTCCTGCGCGCCGGTGACCCGGGCGCGCCGATCGTCTACACCGTCGACCGGATCCGCGACGGCCGGTCCTTCACGACCCGCCGGGTGGTCGCCGTCCAGCACGGACAGCCGATCTTCCACCTCTCCGCGTCCTTCCAGACGTACGAGGAGGGCATGGAGCACCAGGCCGACATGCCGGCCGCGCCCGATCCCGAGACCCTGCCGACGGCGGCCGAGCTGCTGCCGAGGTACATGGACCTGTACCGCGAACAGGGCGTCCTGGAGCGGCTGTTGGAGGCGCGCGAGGCCGTCGACCTCCGCTATGTCGACGCGCCGCCGTTCGCCAGCGTCGGCGAGGCCCGCGAGCCGCGCTCCCAGGTGTGGTTCCGCGCCAACGGCAAACTCGCGGACGACCCCCTGCTGCACGTCTGCCTCGCCACGTACGTCTCCGACATGACCCTCCTCGACTCCGTGCTGCTCGCCCACGGGCGCGGCGGCTGGGTCACGGGGGACGTCGTCGGCGCCTCCCTGGACCACGCGATGTGGTTCCACCGCCCGTTCCGCGCCGACGAATGGCTCCTGTACGACCAGGAGTCACCGTCCGCCTCCGGCGGGCGGGGCCTCGGCCAGGCCCGCATCTACACCCAGGACGGGCGCCTGGCGGTCACGGTGATCCAGGAGGGCGTTGTACGGGTTCCTCGTTGATCCTGGGCCTGGGCCCGGTCCTGGGCCTGGGTCTGGTCCTGGTCCAGGGGTGGTGAGGTCAGCTCCTCGACGCGGACGCCACGAAGTCCGCCCATGCTTCCGGCGCGAGCGCGAGCCGAGCCCCGTCCACCTCCCTTCACTCCGGGCCCCACCTCTTCGGGGCCCGGCCCGACGAGAACAGCACACGAGGTGCCGCAGCGGCACCGGTACTCGGACCCCGCCACCTCAGTGGCGGCAACTGTCCGCAGAGTCCCAACGGACGTCACCGAAACACCAGGTCACGGCCCTGGATCCTGGGACTCAGCGCCCAATTGTCAAGCCCGGCGCCGAGCCGTGCCCCGCACCACGACAGTGGCCGGACTCGACCTGGCATCGCACTCACCGAAGGCTGAGGGCGTGTGCTCCGGTGGGCCTGGCGCTCTTTCCAAAGAAACACGCGACGGAAAGAAACCCCACCAAGCCCCACCACTCCCGCCCGCGGCGGGCGCTCACTCGGGCGAGTGAACATCACCAACTCGGCTGGCTTCGGGACAGGTTGGCTGCTCTACGCTCAGCGCGGCACCACACAACCGCAGACATGCGACGGCCCCCGCCGGGACGGCAATCCCAATGCGAGGGCCTGACCACCGAGGAAGGCTTCAACTTCCTGATGGATACGCAGAACCCTAGCGTGCGCCCGCACGCCCAGACTCGTACCGCGGGCAAAAGCCACCAGCCCCGGAGCGTCCGCGCGAACACCCACCCGGGCGGCGGCATCGTGCACGACAACTCCCGCCACACCACCCGTTTCACGGTGGTCGGCAACCACCTCGCCCAGCACCCGGAGCTGTCCGGGCTGGCCATCGGACTCGGCGTCCACATCCAGTCGCTGCCCACCGGCGCCCGAGCCGACATCAAGACCCTCGCCGCCCGCTTCCCGGAGGGTCCGACGCGTATCGCCGCGGCCCTGCGTGAATTGGAGACCCACGGCTACCTGCGCCGTACCCGCGAACGCACCGAGAGCGGCCGGATCGTCTCCCGCACGGTCTCCTGCAACCAGCCGGGCCGACACGGGGACGCGCCTGACGACGAATCCAAGGGCCCAGCCAAACCTCCGGCCAGACCCCCGGCCCGGCGGGCGGCCGAGCAGCGGAAGCAGACCCCACGCCGCGCCCTCCCCGCCGTACCGAAGCCCGCGTACGCCTCCCCGACCCTCCTCCAGACGGCCATCGACGCCGAACACCTCGCCCCCGGAGTCGCCGCCTGGCTGGAGCGAGACCTCACCCCGACCGCCGTACGCCACGCCCTGACTTACGACCTCCCACCCGAGCCCCTGCACCGCCCGGCAGCCCTCCTGGCGCATCGCCTCACGGCCCAACTCCCGCCGCTACCGCCCTACCGCGCTCCCGAACCGCCCCCGTCGGTCAGACACCCTCTGCGCAACTGCGACCGCGCGTTCCGGGGTCCGGAGCCCGGCTGCTGTCGTGCGTGCTCATCAACGGGCGCATTCTCCGGAATCCACAGCGTTGCCGAGGCGGTAACGGCAAGATGACCCGCGCTGCCCGGCCATGACCGCTATGGGGACGTTCACCCTCACTCGACAGGACCTCACGTGCTGCCCTCTTTCGCCGCGAACGGATACCTTCCGTTGGGCCGGTACTCCATCTCCTTCGACGAGGCGGAGGAGATGCTGGTCAGTGCCCCCGAGTTCGAGGACTCCTCAACTCGTACAGAACTGTGGGACGGCTTCCACGCCTATCTCGACCCATTCCTGACGCTTGAGGACACCTACGCGGGTGACCTCGGAGGTCTTCCCCTGATCCACAGGCTGTGGCTCGGCGGCAGCTTCGTCAGTACCAAACTCGACCCCGGGAACATCGACGCCACTGTTCTGGTCGACACGCGTGCCGAGCGTGTCGTACGGGGTAAGCCGGGCTCGAAATGGCTGACCACCGCCTTTCAGAGCCGGGCCAGGATGAGGGAGAAGTTCGGCGTCTCGCCGCTGCGCATCGGGTACAGACCCGTTGCGCAAATCTTCGAGCCGGATCGTTTCACTCCCGACGAACGGACATACTTCACACAACGGGGTGTGTGGGACGACTGGTGGCAGCGCTGTCGACTGCACGAAAAGGACGACCGCTCACCGTCCGAAGAGAGTGCCGCCCCGGCACGCGGTTACCTGGAGGTGCGACTGTGACCGGCGACAGCTGGCGCGAGCGCAGGCGCGCGCTCACGGGGGACGATCCCGCCGAGACGGAGCGTGCCGCACGGCTGCTCGACGCGTTGGGGATCGAGGGCCGGGACAACGAGGAGATCGAGGCCGAACATCGCGCGAGCCGCCTGGCTGCGGCACGCGAGTACGCTCCGGACGCCCGACTCGAAGAGGAACTCCAGCTCCGATTGACCGGACCGGACGCTGACGGCGGCGCTCTCCGGTTCGAGTGGGGTGACGCGCTACTGGAACCCGTGGAGCACATGGTCTCCGTGGCCGCAGGTACTCCCGTACGGCTGGAACTCACAGGCATCTCCGTCGGCAGTACCGTCGTGCATGCGCGCCCCGTCACTGTTCCCGCTGACTCAGCCGCACCCGACGGCCTGGACGTCTCCGCGACATCGGCCGCTGCCACAGGGCTCGGCACTCTCACCACACTGCTCGACGCCCTGGAATCGGAGCGCGACGTTCGTGAATGGGTGAAGCTCTTCGACGCGGTCGAAGCCGTGTCCCGGGCGCTGAGCCGATACGAACTGAACCTCGGGGTGACCTGGTACGACGCCGAAGGTGGGTTGCGCCGCGCCCAGCTGACCGAGCGGGGCAGGCACTATGTGAAGCGGCTCCGGGAGACAAAGGACCGCGACCAAGAGATCACCATCTCCGGCAGGGTCACCGAGCTGCGGGAAAGCGGCTTGGTGAAAGTGAAGACAGGCACCGCGAAGAACGCACCTGCCTACGATGTCCGCTTCGAAGAGCCCGGGGAACTGCTGCGCATGCGCCCAGGCTTGGGAGACAACGTCCATTTCCGCGTCCGGTTCCGGCAGCAGTTGGACTCCATGGGCATCGCCCGGTCCACCGAGTACACCTACCTGGGCCCGGCGGCGGAACAGACCGCACTCCCACTCGAACCGTAGACGCGAGCCATGCCCGGTACGGGAAGCGTCGTCACTCCGGCCTGACCACGAACGCCCGCACCCCCACGCATCCGCATCCCCTGTGGAGGAGTGAACCGTAGATCGTCGCCTGGCAGTCGCTCTGCCCGCTCAACCGCGTGACCACGCCGTGCCCTCCCTGTGGGCCGCCCGTTCGTGCAGGTGACACTGGCGAACAGCAGCCGGGACGCCGTGCGGCGAAGGGCTCAGTCGGTGTCCGTGTCGGATTCCGTGAGGCCCGCCGCGTCCAGGAGGTATGCCGTCATCGGGTCGTAGTGGCGGGGGCTTGTGACGTGGTCGTCCATGGGGATCGTCACCTGGACCGTGCCCTCGGACTCCGCGAGGAACAGGGCCGGGTCGTTGCAGTCCGCGTAGCCCATCGAGTCGACGCCCAGCTGGCCCGCGCAGCCCGCCCAGCCGTGGTCGGCGACGACCAGGTCGGGCAGCGGGCGGCCCTCGCCCTCCAGGGCCTTCAGGATCGCGCGCATCGGCTCGCCCGAGTGCGTGTGCCACAGCGTCGCGCCGTGCTCCAGGACCGCGACGTCCGCGAACTGGAAGACGTAACCCTCGTCCGTGGTCAGGCCGTCCGGGATCACGACGATCTCGCAGCCGGCGGCGCGGAGGGCGGCGGCGGTGGCGCGGTGCACGTCCAGGAGACCACCCGGGTGGCCCGTCGCGAACAGCACCCGCTGCTTGCCCGCGGCCGCCTTGCGCAGCCGGCCCGCCATCCGCTCCAGCGCGTCGACCGTCAGGTCCGGGTCGATGGTGTCCTGGCCGTAGCGGTACTCCGGGTCGTCGTTCACGCCGCACCGCTCGGCCATGACCGCCAGGACGTCCTGCTCGTCGGTCCAGCGGTCGCCGAGTTCCAGGCCGAGCCAGTAGTTGCGGTCGCCGTTCGCCAGCTTGCGGTAGTGGGAGAGGTTGTTCTCGCGGGGGGTGGCTACGTCGCCCGCGATACGCGTCCGTACGAGGTGGTCAACGAGGTCGGCGCGGCTGGGGGGCACGGGTATCGGCATGCCCCCATTCTGCCGGTGCGCTCCGCCGGGTGGCGCCGGTGTATCGAACCGTGGGACATGGGTCACTCGGGGTTTGGGGTGGGGGTGGTGTGATTCCGTGGGGCGGCCGGGATTCTCGCCCCCGCCGCCCCTACCCATTCCCGTCACTTCCTCGGGGGCTCCGCCCCCGAACCCCCACTCCTCAAACGCCGGAGGGGCTGACTACCAGCCCGTCCGGCGTTTGAGGACGAGCGCGCCAGCGCGATGGCGGGGGAGCGCTTTTACGCGTGCCGCAGCGCGAACCAAAGCTCCATGCGGACGTCCGGATCGTCCAGGTCCGTCGACAGCAGGGTCGCGCAGCGGGCGATGCGCTGGCGGACCGTGTTGCGGTGGACGGAGAGGGCGACCGCCGTCCGGTCCCAACTGCCGTGCAGGGAGAGCCAGGTGCGGAGGGTCTCCGTGAGGGCGGGGTTCGCGGCGACGGGGGCGAGGACCGTACGGGCGTGCGCGGCGGCCTCGTCCGGCGGGACCAGGTCGGCGAGGCCCGGATGTTCGCCGTGGCGGACCAGACGGGTGCGGGTCGCCCTCGCGCGCGCCAGGGCACGTGCCGCCTGCGTGTCCGCGGACGCCCACTCGTGCGGGCCGACCTGGGCGCTCACCCCGCACGTCCAGCCCGGCTGAGCGGCGAGTTCACGGCGACCCGCGGGCACGAGTACGCGTACGACGTCACCGTCCACGTCCACCAGCGCCGAACCGAGCGTCGCCCCCAGCGCGGACGCGGCGACGGCGTCCGGCGCCGGACCGTCCGGCCGGGCGTGCACCACGACCCAGCGCTCACCCCCGCCCAGCAGCGGCGCGACCTTCTCCGGCGCGGCGCCCAGCAACAGCCGTACCAGGGCCGAGGAGCGGGCGGCGCCCGTGCTGCTCTGGTGCTCCCCGGTGAGGAGGGAGAGGAGCACGGCCCCCACCGACGCGATCGTGTGGTCGCCGGGATCGCGGCGCGGGGCCGCCACGCCGAGCACGAAGCCCTGCCCGGTGCCGAGGGCGTACGCGGCGAGGTGGACGCCGGCGACGGTGTCACTGGCGGAGGAGGGAGCGGGGCCCCCGCCCCCGCTCAGACCCCCGCCCCCACTCAGACCCCCGGCTCCGGCCCTGGCCCTGGCCCCGGCTCCAGCCCCGGCCCCGGTGGCCGGCCGCACCACCGCCACCAGCCCGGCCAGCGCCCCGCTCACCTCCGTGCCCGAGCCCACAGTCGAAGCCGCCCCCGAGCGCAAGCCCCCGCCCTCGCCTCCCGGCATCCGCCCCGCCGAAGCCACCACCCCGCCGTCCGGGGCGTACAGCGCGGCCCTGCCGCCCACCCGCTGGGCGAGTTGGCGCAGGACCGACGGGACCGGGTCCGGGCGGGCCGCGGCGGCGGCCAGGCTCTGCTGGGCCTCCGTGACACGGCGGAGTTCGGTGTGGCGGGCCTGGGCCATGAGCTGCCAGACCGCCCGGGCCACACCGGAGAAGGTCGTGCGGGGCGGGACCTCCACCAGCGGCAGCCCGTAGTCGTCGCAGGCCACGACCAGGGCCCGCGGGACCGTGTCGTGCACCGGGGCCACGCCGAAGCCGAGGGCGGTGCCGCCCGCCTCGACGATCCGGGACACGTAGTCGTCGAAGTAGGTGCCCGAGCCCGCCGCCTCCGGCACATGCACCCCCGCCGTGAGCAGCAGCTCGCCGCCGAGCAGATACGGGTACGGGTCCGCCATCTCCGAGGTGTGCGCCCAGTGGATCACTGTGGCCGAATCCCGTGGCCCAGCGATCTGCCGCAGGCCGAGGTCCTCCCGGGCCAGCAGTGCGGCGAGAGGGACGGGAGGTGTGGGTGGGACAGCGGGGGCGGGGCCTGGAACGGCGGAGTCCGGCATGGTGGACGTTTCCTCCATCGGATCCGGTGACTGTGGATGAAACGTACACTTCTTCGTTGCTTTCCGGCCACCTAGGGTCGTCCCCACCGGAGGCCGCGGGTACGGGCGGATGTCCCCGCGAACCGGCCACGTGAACACGCCGCGCCAACACGCCACGCCAGCACGCCGTGCGAAGTCGCCCCGCGAACACGTGAGCCGTCAGTCACCGGCGAACTCCATCGCTCACCCCACCCGCACGACACGCCACCGAACGCGCGAAGAGGAGCCCCCAATGGCCGTCGACTACACAGTGATCGTCGTCTATCTGGTCGGCATGCTGGCCGTGGGCTGGTGGGGCATGCGCCGCGCCAAGTCCAAGAGCGAGTTCCTGGTCGCCGGGCGGCGGCTCGGCCCGACGATGTACTCCGGCACCATGGCCGCGATCGTCCTCGGCGGCGCGTCCACCATCGGCGGCGTCGGCCTCGGCTACCAGTACGGGCTCTCCGGCGCCTGGATGGTCTTCACCATCGGCCTCGGACTCCTCGCCCTCTCCGTCTTCTTCTCGGCCCGCATCGCCCGGCTGAAGGTCTACACCGTCTCCGAGATGCTGGATCTCCGGTACGGCGGCCGGGCCGGTGTCATCTCCGGCGTCGTCATGTGGGCGTACACCCTCATGCTCGCCGTCACGTCGACCATCGCGTACGCCACGATCTTCGACGTCCTCTTCGACATGAACCGCACGGTCGCGATCGTCCTCGGCGGCTCGATCGTCGTCGCGTACTCGACGCTCGGCGGCATGTGGTCGATCACCCTCACCGACATGGTGCAGTTCGTCGTCAAGACCATCGGCGTGCTGCTGCTCCTGCTGCCCATCGCGGTCGTCAAGGCCGGCGGGTTCAGCGAGATGAAGGCGCAACTGCCCACCGAGTACTTCGACCCGCTGGGCATCGGCGGCGAGACGATCTTCACTTACGTGCTGATCTATACGTTCGGCATGCTGATCGGGCAGGACATCTGGCAGCGCGTGTTCACCGCGGGGAGCGACCGCACCGCCAAGTGGGGCGGCACCGTCGCGGGCACGTACTGCCTGGTCTACGCGCTCGCCGGTGCCGTCATCGGCACGGCGGCCAAGGTGCTCTACCCGAAGCTGGGCAGCGCGGACGACGCCTTCGCGACCATCGTGAAGGACGAACTGCCGGTCGGTGTAAGGGGGTTGGTCCTCGCCGCCGCCCTCGCCGCCGTGATGTCCACGTCCTCCGGAGCCCTCATCGCCTGCGCGACCGTCGCCAACAACGACATCTGGTCGCGGCTGCGCGGAGCCGTCGCCGGCGCCTCCGACGCCACTCCTTCCGACGAGGAGCGTGACGAGGTCAGGGGCAACCGTGCCTTCATCCTCATCATGGGCGTCGCGGTGATCTGTACGGCGATCGCGCTCAACAACGTCATCGAGGCCCTGACCGTCGCCTACAACCTGCTCGTCGGCGGTCTCCTCGTGCCCATCCTCGGCGGTCTGCTCTGGAAGCGCGGCACCGCCCAGGGCGCCCTCGCCGCCGTCGCGGTCGGCGGCCTCGCGGTGATCGGCCTGATGGCGTCCTACGGAATCCTCGCCAACGAACCCATCTACTACGGGCTCCTCTCGTCCCTCGTCGTCTACGTGATCGTCTCCCTGGCCACCCCCGCCACCGACCCGGCGGTCCTCGCCGCCTGGCGCGAGCGGCTCGCGGGCCGCGGCTCCGAACCCGTGTCCGAATCAGTTCCGGCTCACCAGTAGAGTCGGATAAGCAGCGCATACGCGACGAAGCGTGCAAACCGCGTGTGAACCGTAGGAAAGAAGGCATTGCCCCCATGAGCAGTCACGAGACGCCCCGCGGCCCCGTCGACTCGTCCCGCGTGCCGCGGTTCGCGGGCCCCGCGACCTTCGCCCGGCTGCCCCGGCTCGACGAGGTCGGCACCACCGACGTCGCCGTGGTCGGCGTGCCGTTCGACGCGGGCGTCTCGTACCGGCCGGGGGCACGCTTCGGCGGCAACGCGATCCGCGAGGCGAGCCGGCTCCTGCGCCCGTACAACCCGGCCCAGGACGCCTCGCCCTTCGCCCTCGCCCAGGTCGCGGACGCCGGTGACATCGCCGCGAACCCGTTCAACATCAACGAGGCCGTGGAGACCATCGAGGGCGCCGCCGACGAACTCCTCGGCACCGGCGCCCGGTTGATGACCCTCGGCGGCGACCACACCATCGCGCTGCCACTGCTGCGCTCGGTCGCCAAGAAGCACGGCCCGGTCGCGCTGCTCCACTTCGACGCGCACCTCGACACCTGGGACACGTACTTCGGCGCGGAGTACACCCACGGCACCCCGTTCCGGCGGGCCGTCGAGGAGGGCATCCTCGACACCGAGGCCCTCTCCCACGTCGGCACGCGCGGCCCGCTCTACGGCCGGCAGGACCTCACCGACGACGAGAAGCTCGGCTTCGGCATCGTCACCTCCGCCGACATCTACCGGCGCGGCGCCGACGAGGTCGCCGACCAGTTGCGCCAGCGGATCGGCGACCGCCCGCTCTACATCTCCATCGACATCGACTGCCTCGACCCGGCCCACGCGCCCGGCACCGGCACCCCCGAGGCGGGCGGCATGACCTCCCGCGAGCTGCTTGAGATCCTGCGCGGCCTCGCCTCCTGCCACCTGGTCTCCGCCGACGTCGTGGAGGTCGCCCCCGCGTACGATCACGCCGAGATCACCTCCGTCGCCGCGTCCCACACGGCGTACGAACTGACCACGATCATGTCCCGCCAGATTGCAGAGGCCCGCGCGAAGTGACTCACGACCACGACCTGGTGCTCCGCCCGACGGAGGCGCAGACCTCCGCCGCTCTGAACCCTCCTCCCGGCCGCAACGGCGGAGACCTGGTCGTGGAGACGCTGGCGGCGCTCGGCACGACGACCGTCTTCGGCCTGCCCGGCCAGCACGCGCTCGGCATGTTCGACGCGCTGCGCCGCTCCGACCTCCGCTACATCGGCCTGCGGGTGGAGAACAACGCGGGGTTCGCGGCGGACGCGTACGGCCGGATCACGGGCGAGGCGGCGCCGCTGCTGCTGTCGACGGGCCCGGGCGCGCTGACCTCGCTCGCCGCCCTCCAGGAGGCGGCCGCGGCCTCCGCCCCCGTCCTGGCGATCAGCAGCCAGATCCCGACGGCGGGTCTCGGCGGCGGCCGACACGGCTATCTGCACGAACTCCCCGACCAGTCGGCCTCGTTCAGGGGTGTCGTCAAGTCGGTCCACACGGTCCGTACCCAGTCCCAGATCCCGTCCGCGATCGAGGCGGCCTGGAAGTCGGCGCTGACGGCCCCGCACGGGCCGGTGTGGGTCGAGATCCCGCAGGACGTACTGCTGGCCGGGACGACGATCCCGGTGGTGACGGGCGGCGACGCCTTCCCCGAGGAACTGCCCCCGCGCCCCGAACTGACGGCGGTAGCAGCCGACTTGCTGTCCCGCGCGGAACGCCCGGCGATCATCGCGGGCGGGGGAGTCGTACGGGCGGACGCGTCGGGCAAGCTGAAACAGCTGGCCGAAGCACTGAACGCCCCCGTGGTCACCACGCCCGGCGGCAAGGGCGCGTTCCCCTGGACGCACCCGCTGTCCCTCCAGTCCTGGATCGAGGACCGCCACACCACGGACTTCCTGGAGGACGCGGACGTACTCCTGGTGGTCGGCTCGGGCCTCGGTGAACTCTCCTCGAACTACTACACGTTCAAGCCCCGCGGCCGGGTCGTCCAGATCGAGGCCGACCTCGGCAAACTGGAGTCCAACCACCCGGCCCTCGGCATCCACGCGGACGCCCGCCTCGCCCTGTCGGCCCTGCTCGAAACCGTATCCGTACGGGAGGACGCGACGGCAGTCGACCGCGTACGGACCGTGCTCGACCTCGTCCGCGAGCGCATCGACGCCCAGGAACTCACCCTGGAACAACGGGTGTTGGCCGCCGTCCGCGAGGCACTGCCCGACCGATCGGCCAGCTTCTGGGACATGACGATCCTCGCCTACTGGGCCTGGTCCGCCTTCGACGCCCGCCGGCCCAACACCATGCACTCCGCCCAGGGCGCGGGCGGCCTCGGTTACGCTTTCCCGGCGGCCATCGGCGGCGCGGTGGCCGACCCGACCCACCCCGTCCTCGCGGTCTCCGGCGACGGCGGCGCGCTGTACTCCATCGCCGAACTCGCCACCGCCAGGCAGCACAACCTCGACGTGACCTGGCTCATCGTCGACGACGGCGGCTACGGAATCCTGCGCGAGTACATGACCGACGCGTTCGGGCAGTCCACGGCGACGGAACTCTCCCGCCCCGACTACGTGGCACTCGCGGAGTCCTTCGGCGTCCCCGGCGTACGGACCACTCCCGAATCCCTCGCCGACGACCTCGCCAAGTCCCTTGCCGCGCCCGGCCCTTCGGTGGTCGTGCTACCGGCGCTGCTGCGGATGTTCGCGCCGACGCATCTGGACTGAAACCCGCGTACCTGAGCCGGACATGACGGTGGGGCAGCACTCGGCCGCCCCACCGACCCCCGTTGTGCAACTGGCTTGCTCAGCGCAGGAACGACCCGAAGTGGGCGTCCGTGGCGGGCGCCGAGAGGTCGTCGGCGCCGAACGCGAACGACGACGTGGCCGTGAGACCGCTCGCCGTGCCGCGCAGCACCCAGACCGCGCCGTTCTCGCTGTTCTCGGCCGTGGAACCGGCCGCGAGGTCACGGTGGCCGTCGCCGTTGACGTCCACGAGCGCGCTGCTCACGCCGAACTGGTCGTTGTTCTCGGCGACTCCGGGGACTCCGGCGGTGTTCTGGTGGAACGTCTGCGTTCCGGCGCCGGTGACACCGGAGGCGCTGCCCGGGACGAGGGCGATGGAACCGGCGTCCGTGAGGTCGCTGAAGTCCTCGCCCGGGATGCCGAGCGCGATGTCGGCGAAGCCGTCACCGTTGACGTCCGCGACGGAGACCGTGGTGCCGAGGCCGTCGTCCTCCTCCTCGACGCCGGGGAAGCCGGCCAGGTCCTGGGTGAAGGTCTGGACGCGGTCCCCGGACAGACCGGAGGCCGAACCGAGAGCGAGCTGCACCTTGCCGTTCCAGTCGTTGCCGACCACGACGTCGTCGAACCCGTCGTTGTTCACGTCCCCGATGGCGGTGTCCGTGCCGGTCCCGTAACCCTCACCGGGGACCCAGCCGCGGGTGAAGCCCGTGGCGCCGCCGCCGAGCAGCAGGCGGTTGCTCCAGACACCGTCGCCCTCGTACCGCCACGCGACGATGTCGTCCTTGCCGTCACCGTTTACGTCGCCGGAATCGGTGGAGGTGATGGGCCCGCTGATCGAGTCGCCGTCCTCCTCGCAGCCGCCGTTGGTGACGCAGGTGGCGTCGTCGGCCTCGTAGCCGTGCCACAGGGACTTGTCCAGGACGGGCAGGGTGGCGGTGGGCGTTCCGGCGCGCGTGATCGGGCCCTTCCACACGGCGGCGTCGCCGCTCGGTGCGTCGTCGCCCTGGTTCTCCTGCTGGGCGAACAGCGCGAGGTCCGTCTTGCCGTCGCCGTCGAAGTCACCGGTCTGGGGGGACTGCCCGTACCCGGCTATCGCCGTGCCGCCGGTGAGTCCGGAGGCGGAGCCCCACATGATGACGGAGCCCGCGGTGCCGCCCGCGATCACCAGGTCGCTGAAGCCGTCGCCGTCCAGGTCGCCCTTGGTGAAGGTGGACCCGAAGCGCTGGCTCGCGGTGGCGGAGCCGGGAACGCCGCTGGTGGAGCGGCTGACGAGCTTCTTGTTGGTGGCGGAGACGCCATTGGCGGAGCCGTAGGTGACGGCGACGTAGCCCGCCTTGGTCTTGCTGGAGATCGTGGCGTCCGGGGCGGCCACGACCAGGTCGCCGTAACCGTCCCCGTTGAAGTCGTCCTCGGAGGCCGCCGAACCGGTGGCGGCCGAGGCCGAGGCCCCGGTGAGGGCCAGGGCGCCGAACCCTCCGGCGAGCAGTACCGCGGCTGCCAGGGGTGCGGTGAGGCGCGCGGTACGGGTTCTGCGGTGTGCTCGGGACATACGGGGAACCTTTCGAGTCGGTCTGTTCCTCCACGCGGAATCTCGCGTTCAGGTAGTTCGACTCGGTCCGGGCGCCCCCAGTTGTACGCCTCGATGTCATGGATTTGTAACCGAGGAGACGGGTGTGGCGCTGAACTCCCCTTCTGTCACAGGGAGTTCAGCGCGGGTCACCGTCGGTCTACCAGATCGCCTCGACCCACTCGGGGTGGTCGATGAACGGGTTCCGGTTGCCCTGGTAGTCCGAGTAGATGAGCTCGTTGCGGCGCTCTTCGGAGGCGCTGGGCGGGTCCGCCTCGTTCCACTGCTTCAGGACCGAGAGGCGGCCGTGGAAGGGGACGCTGCCGTTGGTGACGGCGTCGTTGGGCTCCAGGTCCTCCCAGGCGTCGTCGCCCTCGTAACGGACGGCCATGTAGAGGATCATGCGGGCCACGTCGCCCTTGACGGCGCTGCGGGGCTCGAAGGAGTTCGAGTCGGTGAGGCTGCCGCCGCTGTTGGTGAAGCTGCTGCCGCCCGTGTCGAAGTCCTTGTTGCCGCGGATGCTGTTGACCTGGACGTCCTCGGGGCGCAGGTGGTGCAGGTCCGTGCCGGGGCCGGCCGAGGTGCCGAAGTCGCCGTGGGACTGCGCCCACACGTGCTCGCGGTTCCAGTTGCCGGTGTTGCCGCCGTTGAGCGTCTTGCTCCGCGAGATGCCGGAGTACAGCAGGACCACGTTGCTGCTGTTGTTCGGGTCCTGGTCGGTGACCTTGAGCGCGTTCCAGACCGCGGAGTACGAGATCGTGGTCTGGTCGCTGATGATCGAGTGCAGCGAACTCTTGAGGGCCGTGCCGGTCTTGCCGATCGCGCCCGCGTAGTACGTGTCGTCGTACGCGGTGGTCGTCGCCGCGGCGGGGGTCGCGGCGACCGTCGGGAGCGTGAGGCCGACGAGGACGGCGGAAACGCCTACCGCCAGCGCCTTCCAACTGCCTTTGTGCGCAACGGACATGGGGGTGCCCTTTCCCGGGAACGGACACGCGCCGGGGACGCGGGATCCTGATCGACGGGTCCGCGTTCTACGCGTGTTGACACTTCGGTCAATCGGGAGCGTGACATGGACATGGGGTCACTCGTGTAACCAGGAGGAGGCGTTTGTGTGACGTTCTCGCATACGGCGCAACCCCTGGCCGTCGCCGGTCCAGGGGCTGCGTGACGCGAGGGTTCTCCCCGATCGGGGGAGGGATTGCCCTAGTTGACGTCCGATGCGTCCAGGCGGTAGAGCGCCTGGCTGTTCTGGGAGTTGGAGCTGTCGGAATCGGAGTCGGTGGCGGACTCGGACGACGCGTCGCCGTACTCGCTCGCCTTCACCGCCGTCGCGTGTTCCTGGACCCAGGCGGTCACCTCGGAGCCGGCGCTGTCGCCGCCGCCCATGCCACCGCCGCCTCCGCCCATGCCACCGCCGAGCACGATGTAGTGCAGTTCGCCCTTTTTCACGAGTTCCTTGAGCTTGGCGAGGGTCATGGCCTTGTCGCTGCCGGACCAGCCCCACATCGAGATGACGGGCTGCTTCGTGCTGACGATCAGCTGGGCCGCGCTCTGCGAACTGGACACCGCCACCAGCCACTTGGCGCCGTCGCGGTGCTTCTCCAGGTACGTGACCATCGCGCTGTCGGCGCCGCCGCCGGGACCGCCGCCCATGCCACCGCCGCCACCCGTGCCGCCGGGCCGGGAGGTGGCGTCGCCGCCCTGCCCGCCGGTGCCGGAGGCGCCGTTCGGCGGGGTGCCGGTCTGGCCACCGCCCTGCTCCTGGCCGTTGGGGGCGCCACTGGGCGGGGTACCCGTCTGTCCGCCGGCCGGGGCCTCGCCACCGGCCTGCTGTCCGCCCTGCTGCTGGCCGCCCGGTGCCTGGCCGCCACCGCCGCCGCCGGGGAAGCCGCCTCGGCCGCCACCGCCACCGCCACCCCCGCCGGGTCCGCCGCCCATGCCGCCACCCGTGGTGGGGCCGGCCGTCGGGTTCGTACCGTTCATGCCGCCGCCCGAACTCGCGGTCACCGAGGCCGCGTACGCGGTCGGTCCGGCGAGGGAGGCGGCGACGGCCGCGGTCAGGGCGACGGCGAGCAGCCGCACGCGCCGGCCCGACCGGAAGAGGAGGAGTCCGACGATCGCCAGGACCATCACCACGGAGACGGTCGGCCACAGCCAGGAGTTCCAGTCGGAGGCCCGGCGCAGCAGCACCACGGCCCAGACGCCGGTGGCGGCGAACGCGACGGGCAGGACCCACAGCCACTTCTTGTCGGTCCGGAAGGCGTGCAGGAGCATCAGCCCGCCGCCTCCGCACAGCGCCGCGATGCCGGGGGCCAGGGCGGTCGTGTAGTAGGGGTGCATCGTGCCTTCGGCGAGGCTGAAGGTGAGGTAGTGCAGCGCGGTCCAGCCGCCCCACAGGACCAGCGCGGCCCGCGTGAGGTCCGTACGGGGGGCGCGGCCACGCAGTGCGAGACCGCCGACGAGTGCGATGGCGGTGAAGGGGAGCAGCCAGGAGATCTGGCCGCCGAGCACCTCGTTGAACATCCGGCCGATCCCGGCGGTCCCGGAGAAGCCGCCTCCGCCACCGCCTCCACCGCCGCCGTTGCCCTCGCCGCCGAAGACGCGGCCCAGGCCGTTGTAGCCCATGATCAGGTTCCAGGCGGTGCCGTCCGTCGAGCCGCCGATGTACGGCCGGTCGGCGGCGGGCACCAGCGACACGGCCGCCGCCCACCAGAAGCTGGAGACGGCGAGGGCGACCGCGGCGACGGCGAGGTTGCGCCCCCGGCGCAGCAAGCCTCCCTGGGCCGCGTACAGGTAGACCGCGAAGACGGCGGGCAGGGCGATGTACCCCTGGAGCATCTTGGTGTTGAAGGCGAGGCCGAAGCAGACGGCCGAGCCGACGAGCGGCAGCAGCCTGCCGTTGTGGACGGCGCGCAGGGCCAGGGCGGCGCCCGCGACCATCAGGAAGACGAGCAGCGTGTCCGGGTTGTTGTCGCGGTTGATGGCGACGGTGATCGGGGTGAGGGCGAGCACGAGCGCGGCGACGGCCGCGGCGCCATGGCCCCAGACCCGCTTGACCGACGCGTGCAGGATCCAGATCGTGCCGAGGGCGGAGGCGACCAGCGGCAGCATCATCTGCCAGGTGCCGTACCCGAGGACCCGGCAGGACAGCCCCATCACCATCAGTACGAAGGGGGGCTTGTCGACGGTCATGAAGTTCCCCGCGTCCAACGACCCGAAGAACCACGCCTTCCAGCTCTGCGTACCGCTGAACACGGCGGCGCTGTAGAAGCTGTTCAGGCTGGACGAGGAGAGATTCCAGGAGTACAGCACCCCGGCCAGCACCATGATCGCGACCAGCGCGGGAAGCGACCAGCGGGGTGGCTTCCCGGGCCGCGCGCCGGTCTCGGCGGGAGGCGGGGAGGAGTCGGCCCGGTCTGCCGCGGGGGCGGCCGGGGAGGCCTCGGGGGCGTGGGGGTACGGATCGGTGGCAGATGTCACGCGTGCATCGTGCGAAAGCGGTGTGGGCGAGAGCTGTGGTGAACCTGGGCCCCGGCTGTGAGCGGGGGAAGGAAGGTCCCACGGAATCGCATGAACACGTAAAGGGCTGGACGAGTCACGGAGAACGCTGATCACAGAGAACGCCGTCCGGCAACAGCGCCGGACGGTCACAGAGGGCGTTGCCCTGTAACAGTTACCGGCGGTTCGTGGTGGCTGTGCAACAGGAGGGGCTGCCGATGAACCGGCTTGCCGCGTACGACGTTTGACGGGTTGAGATCAACAAGCACTGACGCCGAAAGGGCACCCCGACATGTCTCTCAGCCGCACCCGCTCCCGTACGCTCGCCGCCGTCGGTTTCCTGGCCGCCACGGGGCTGTTCCTCACCGCGTGCGACCCTGACGCCGACGCCGCCGCGGGTGCGTCCTCTTCGGCCGGTGCCTCGGACTCGCCCAGTGCCTCCGCCCCTGCCGCCTCCGGTTCTCCCGCGGCTTCCGGTGGCGCCGACGCCTCGGAGCCGCCGGCCGGCGCGGATGGCACGTTCTCGGGCACGTTGACGTTTCTGGCGCCGGGCAAGTTGCTGGTCGGGGAGCGTGCCTTCTGGGTTGCCGAGGACACGGTGATCCAGGGCGCCGGGATCTGTGGTGACCCCGAGACCCCGGGGGCGGAGAACTGCACCTCCGACCAGCTGGACGACACGGCGAAGGCCGGGAACACCAAGGCCGAGGTGTCGATCAAGAAGGGCATAGCGACCAAGGTCTTCGCCGCGGAGGGCGGTGGCGGCGACGCCTCGGAGCCGCCGGCCGGTGCGGATGGCACGTTCTCCGGCACGCTCACGTTCCTGGCGCCGGGCAAGTTGCTGGTCGGGGAGCGTGCCTTCTGGGTCGCCGTGGACACGGACATCCGGGGCGGCGACATCTGCGGTGACCCCGAGTCCCAGTCGGCGGAGAGCTGCACGCCCGACGAACTGGACGAGGCCGCGAAGGCCGGCAACCTGAACGTGGAGGTGACCATCAAGAAGGGTGTCGCCGAGCGGGTCGCCCAGCAGTCGTAGCCGCGGTTGTCGCGGACTGCCGCACGAGGGGGATCGGGCTCCCCCTCTGCGGGCCGCCGCCAGGGGCGTCCCCGCTCCAACTCCCCTTCCAGGAAGACGCGTACACGAGTTCAGGAACACGCGAACACGTGTACAACCCCCAGCCGCCCCGGTGAGTCGAGAGAGGCGAGTGTGCCGAGGCGCGCTCGTATGCACCCAAGGGGATGGAAGTACTCGATGACTCACCGGATATCCCGGCGTACCCGTGTGTTCTGCGCGGGCCTCGGTGCCGGGGTCCTAGTGCCGCTCACCGTGGCCGTGACACCAGCGATCGCGGCCACGACACCGCGGGCGACCTGCACGTCCGCCCAGCCGGCCCTGGCCACCAAACTGCAGAAGGACATCACCACGGCCCTCGCGAACCGCAGGGGCACCGTGGCCGTCGGCCTCCACGACCGGAGTACCAACACCACCTGCACGCTGAGACCGACGCAGGCCTACGACTCGGCCAGCGTCGTCAAGGTGACCGTCCTCGCCACGCTTCTCTGGGACGCCAAGAAGACCAGCCGCCTTCTCACCCAGCGGGAGTCCGATCTGGCCACCGCCATGATCACCAAGTCGGACAACGCGGCCACGACCAAGCTCTGGAACCAGCTGGGCACGACGAAGGTGAAGGGCTTCCTCACCGCGGCCGGCATGACCTGGACCAAGCCGGGCGCGAACGGCTACTGGGGCCTCACCCGGATCACGGTCCAGGACGAGCAGAAGCTCCTCGCGCTGCTCACCGCCAGGAACCCGGTTCTGAGCGACAACTCCCGGGCCTACGTGCTCAAGCTCATGGGCAAGGTCGTCTCCTCGCAGCGCTGGGGAACCCCGGCGGGAGCCCCCTCCTCCGTCGCCGTCCATGTGAAGAACGGCTGGCTGTCCCGCTCCACGCACGGCTGGCGGGTCCACAGCGTGGGCACCTTCAAGGGCGCGGGCCACGACTACACGATCTCGATCCTGACCCACGGCAACAGCACCATGAACTACGGGGTGACGACGATTCAGGCCGTGGCCAAAGCCATCCACAAGGACCTCGTGCCGACCAGAGCGAAGCGTTACACGCCCACGACCGACCCTCAGGAAGCCTTCCCGGCGGTGCCCACTTCATGATCATCTGGCTCAACGGCACCTTCGGCGTGGGCAAGACCACGACCGCCAGGGAACTCACCACCCTCCTCCCGGACTCCAGGATCCTCGACACCGAGCAGATCGGTTACATGCTCTGGCACGTCCTGGGGAAGCCGGTCCGCGACTTCCAGGAGTTCCCGCCGTGGCGCGGTCTCGTGGTGGAGACCGCGCGTCAGGTGCTCGACCACGTGGGCGGCACGCTGGTCGTCCCGCAGTCCGTGCTGGAGAAGCCGTACTGGCGTGAGATCCGCGCGGGACTGGTCCAAGTCGGCATCCCCTTACGCCACTTCGTCCTCCACGCCGACCACAACACGCTCGTCGAACGCATCCAGAACGACACGGACCCGGAGAGCATCGGCGCCCGCGCGTGGCGCCTGGACCATCTCCACGACTACGACGAGGCACTGCCCTGGCTGCGCGGGGAGGCCGAGTTGATCGACACCACCGGCGTCCCGCCGGCCACGGTCGCGAAACTCGTCAAGACGATGCTCCGGCATCCGGGCGCCTCCACGACGAGGGAGAACGTTCACCCGGGCTTCCGCAAGAGCTCACCCAGGAGTGCTAGTAACCCCCTCTGACCTGCGGAGTTCGGCGAAAAGAAGCGATTTTCGGGGCAACCTCCGCCCCCGGTCCGCTGTCTGAACGGGTGATCGGAAAACAACACCCACCACACCCACCACACCCGCCACAGACCGCACAGACCGTATGGACCGTACCGACCGCATGGACCGCACAGGCCGTGCGGGCCGCACCGGCCGTCCGATCGCCGACAGCCGATCGCGGCGAGGGCCCCGACGACTCGACCGGCGCCCTCGCCGCCGACTCCGTTCAGCACACACTCCACGAAGGGTCTCTTTCGCATGCGCGTTTTACGAGGCATCGCCGCCACCTCCACCCTCGTCCTGGCCCTGGGAGGAGCGGTCCTCGCCGCGCCCGCCGCCCAGGCCGACACGGCGGCCTCCACGACCACCGTCGAGCGCTATGACGGCGCGATCTGGTACCGGGCCGCCGCCGGACAGGTCAACGACCTCCGGATCTCCACCAAGATGATCGATGTCGACCCGAACGAGTTCGGCGGCGACCACCTCGTCACCTTCCGGGACAAGTTCGAGATCACCATCACCACGGACGCGTGCACGTACCCCTCGGCGGCCGACCACACCGTCGTGGAGTGCGTGGAGCCCGAGCCCCTGGGGTCCGACGACTCGGACATCTACGACGTCGACCTCGGTGACCTCGACGACACCGTGACCGTCGGCGACGACGTCTCCACCCAGGGCACCCTCTACGGCGGCGCGGGCGACGACACCCTGCGCGGCAAGGGCGCCAACGTCCTCAAGGGCGGGGACGGCGCCGACCACCTCGAAGGCGTCGACGGCGTCTGGGTCAAGGGCTCCTTGGGCGAGGCCGGCAACGACACCATCCTCACCGGCTGCGAGTACCAGTGCAGCGGCGGTGCCGGGAACGACACCCTCACGGTGACCGGCGAGGACGGCCTCGGTTACACCACCCTGTACGGCGACGACGGCGACGACATCGTGCGCGGCTCCTCCGGCAACGACACCCTCTACGGCGGCAAGGGCAACGACACCCTGTACGGCCTGGGAGGCGACGACACGATCTTCGGCAACACCGGAGACGACGTGATCCACGGCGGCCAGGGCAACGACACGCTCTCCGGCGGCGCGGGCAACAACAAGGTCTACCAGGACTGAGGGCGAAGGCCTGGCCGGAGGGCGCGCGTGCGCCGGCCGCCCGCGCGCCCTCCGGCTCCCCGATGCCGGGGGCTCACCGTCCCCCGTCCCCCTGGAATTTACGGCCAGTACCCTCCCCCTCAACCCACCTCCGCCTACCGTGACGCCATGCGCCTGAGACCACTCCTCGCCACCGTCACGGCCGCCCTGGCGACAGCCGCCTGCCTCACCGCCGCGGCGCCCGCCAACGCCCAGCGCGGCAACGCCCAGCGCGGCAACGCCTGTTCGCCCTCCGTCTCCATCGAGAGCTTCTCCGACGCGCTCGACAAGACGACGTACGAGGGTGCGTTCGTCGGCAACTTCTCGGGGCTCGCCGTGGACCGCGACGGGCGGATCGCCGCGGTCTCCGACCGGTCCGCACTCTTCACGCTGGACCGCGGGACGCTGAGGCCCGCCTCCGTCGTCCCGCTCGCCGACGAGAGCGGTGCCGCGCTCGACTCCGAGGGCCTGGCCGTGGACCTCGACGGCACCCGGCTGGTCGCCTCCGAGACCGAGCCCTCCGTACGCCGCTACGCCCGCGACGGCCGCATCCTCGACCGCCTCCCCGTACCGGAGGCGCTCAGGGTCGCCCCCGCGGGCCGGGCCACGTCGAACCAGACCTTCGAGGGCCTGACCTTCCTGCCCGGCCCCGGCAACCGCACCCTGCTGGCAGGGATGGAGGGCTCCCTCGCGGGAGACACCACCGGCATCGTCCGCTTCCAGACCTGGGAGCGGCAGCGGAGCCACTTCGCCCTCGACGCCCAGTACGGCTACCGCACCGACACCGGCCTGAACGTCTCCGAGACCACGGCCACCCCGGACGGCCGCCTCCTCGTCCTGGAACGCGGCTTCACCGCGGGCGTCGGCAACACGGTCCGCCTCTACCTCGCCGACCCGCGTCGCGCCACGGACACGTCCGGCATCGACGACCTGACCGGCCAGAGTGGCGTACGCCTCGTCCGCAAGACCCTGCTCGCCGACCTCGTGAACTGTCCTTCACTCGGCGCCGAGGCCAAGCAGCCCCAGCCCAACCCGCTCCTCGACAACATCGAGGGCCTCGCCGTCACGGGCGGCGGTCACGGCCGGCTGAACCTGCTCCTGGTCAGCGACGACAACCAGAACGCGGTCCAGATCACCCGCTTCTACTCCCTCAGGGTCCGCCTCTGACACCTGCCCCGGCGTGACCCCGATTGTTGCGGAGGGATGAAATCCCCTCCCGTCCGCGTTGGTGCCTTCCGGACGATCAGGATTCGACCGGACGGATGGAAGGCACTCGTGGCGACACAGCGGGGATGGGCACGACGGCTGGCCGGGTACGCCTGGCGGTACCCGAAGGACGTCGTGCTCGCGCTGGGCGCCTCGCTCGTGGGCATGGCCGTCATGGCACTGGTCCCGCTGGTCACCAAGGTGATCATCGACGACGTGGTCGGCGACCACACCCGGGGCATGGCCCCCTGGGCAGGCATGCTCATCGGCGCCGGAGTCGTCGTCTACGTCCTCACCTACATCCGCCGCTACTACGGCGGCCGTCTCGCGCTCGACGTCCAGCACGACCTGCGCACGGACATGTACGAGACGATCACCCGCCTCGACGGCCGGCGCCAGGACGAGCTGTCCACCGGCCAGGTCGTGGGCCGCGCGACCAGCGACCTCCAGCTCATCCAGGGCCTGCTCTTCATGCTCCCGATGACGGTCGGGAACGTACTGCTCTTCCTGATCTCCCTCGTGATCATGGCCTGGCTGTCGCTGCCGCTCACCCTGGTCGCCCTCGCCGTCGCCCCCGCGCTGTGGGTCATCGCCAAGCGCAGCCGCTCCAAGCTCCACCCCGCCACCTGGTACGCCCAGGCACAGGCCGCCGCCGTGGCCGGTGTCGTGGACGGCGCGGTCAGTGGCGTACGCGTGGTCAAGGGCTTCGGCCAGGAGGACCAGGAAACCGGCAAGCTGCGCGAGATCGGCCGCAAGCTCTTCGCGGGCCGCCTGCGCACGATCCGGCTGAACTCCAGGTACACCCCCGCGCTCCAGGCGGTCCCGGCCCTCGGCCAGGTCGCCATGCTGGCCCTCGGCGGCTGGCTGGCGGTCAAGGGCCAGATCACCCTCGGCACCTTCGTGGCGTTCTCCGCCTACCTCGCCCAGCTCGTCGGACCCGTCCGCATGCTCGCGATGGTCCTCACGGTCGGCCAGCAGGCCCGAGCCGGCGCCGAACGCGTCCTGGAGCTGATCGACACCCGGCCGTCGATCAAGGACGGCACGAAGCCGCTGCCCGCCGACGCCCCCGCAACCGTCGAGTTCGACGACGTGTCCTTCGCCTACGAGGACAGCCGCCCGGTCCTGGACGGTCTCTCGTTCGAGATCCGCGCGGGCGAGACCCTCGCGGTCGTCGGCTCCTCGGGTTCCGGCAAGTCCACGGTCTCCCTCCTGCTGCCCCGCTTCTACGACGTGACCGGGGGCGCGGTCCTCATCGGCGGCCACGACGTGCGCGAGCTGACCCTCGACTCGCTGCGGGCCGCGATCGGCCTCGTCCCCGAGGACTCCTTCCTCTTCTCCGACACCGTCCGCTCCAACATCGCGTACGGCCGCCCCGAGGCCACCCGGGAGGAGATCGAGACCGCCGCCCGGGCCGCCCAGGCGCACGGCTTCATCTCCGCCCTGCCCGACGGCTACGACACCAAGGTCGGCGAGCACGGCCTCACCCTCTCCGGCGGCCAGCGCCAGCGCGTGGCCCTGGCCCGCGCGATCCTCACCGACCCCCGCCTGCTGGTCCTGGACGACGCCACCTCGGCCGTGGACGCCCGCGTGGAGCACGAGATCCACGAGGCCCTCAAGCAGGTCATGGCCGACCGCACCACACTCCTCATCGCCCACCGCCGCTCCACCCTGAACCTCGCCGACCGCATCGCGGTCCTCGACGGGGGCCGCCTCGCCGACATCGGCACACACCGCGAACTGACCGAACGCTCACCGCTCTACCGGCGCCTGCTCACCGACCCGGACGAGCTGGGCGGAGTCTCACCCGGTCACGCCCGGCCGACCTGTCCGCAGGAGGACACGTCCGTACGGGATGAACTGGACGCCGAGTTCGATGCCGAGCGTGGCGTCACCCCACACCTGTGGACGGGTGACCGCGAGCCCAAGGACACCGCCCTCGACGGCTCGCCCGCGACCCCCGAACTCCTCGCCCAGGTCGACGCGTTGCCCCCGGCCACCGACATTCCCGAGATCGACGAGGCACGCGCGGTCACGCCGGAGGAGTCGTACGGCCTGAGGCGTCTGCTGCGCGGCTTCGGGCTCCCTCTCCTCGTGAGTCTCGGCCTGGTCGCCGTGGACGCGGGCATGGGGCTGCTGCTGCCGGTCCTGATCCGGCACGGCATCGACCAGGGCGTCTCCGAGGTCGCCCTCGGCGCCGTCTGGGCCGCGTCCGCGCTCGCCCTGGTGACCGTCGTCGTCCAGTGGGTGGCGCAGACCGGCGAGATCCGCATGACCGGCCGCACCGGCGAACGCGTCCTGTACTCACTGCGTCTGAAGATCTTCTCCCAGCTCCAGCGCCTCGGACTCGACTACTACGAACGGGAGTTGACCGGCCGGATCATGACCCGGATGACGACGGACGTGGACGCGCTGTCCACGTTCCTCCAGACGGGCCTGGTCACCGCGTTCGTCTCGGTCGTCACCTTCTTCGGCATCATGGTCGCCCTGCTGGTGATCGACGTGGGCCTTGCCCTGGTCGTCTTCCTGACCCTGCCGCCGCTGATCATCGGCACGTTCTTCTTCCGCCGCTCCAGCGTGAAGGCGTACGAACTCGCCCGTGAGCGCGTCTCCGTGGTGAACGCGGACCTCCAGGAGTCGGTGTCCGGGCTGCGGATCCTCCAGGCGTTCCGCCGCGAGGGCGCGGGCGGCAAGCGGTTCGCGGAGGGCAGCGACAGCTACCGCCAGGCCCGTATCCGCGGCCAGTGGCTGATCTCCATCTACTTCCCGTTCGTACAACTGCTGTCGTCGGTGGCGGCAGCGGCGGTGCTCATCGTGGGCGCGGGCCGGGTCGACGCGGGCACGCTCACCACGGGTGCGCTGGTGGCGTACCTCCTCTACATCGACCTGTTCTTCGCCCCCGTGCAGCAGCTCTCGCAGGTCTTCGACGGGTACCAGCAGGCGACCGTCTCGCTCGGCCGGATCCAGGAGCTGCTCCAGGAGCCGACGTCGACGAAGGCCGCCGACGAGCCGCTCGAAGTCCTTTCGCTGCGGGGCGAGATCGCCTTCGAGGACGTGGACTTCGCGTACGGCTCCGCCGACGAAGCAGAAGAGGCCCTCAGCGGCGTCCGGTTGAGCATCCCGGCCGGGCAGACCGTCGCCTTCGTCGGCGAGACGGGCGCCGGAAAGTCCACCCTCGTCAAGCTCGTGGCCCGCTTCTACGACCCGACCGGCGGCCGGGTCACGGTCGACGGCACCGATCTGCGCTCCCTCGACATCACGTCCTACCGGCACCGTCTGGGCGTCGTCCCGCAGGAGGCGTACCTCTTCCTGGGCACGGTCCGGGACGCCATCGCGTACGGCCGCCCCGACGCGAGCGACGCCGAGGTGGAGGCGGCGGCCCGCACGGTCGGCGCGCACGACATGATCGCCACGCTGGACGGCGGCTACCTCCACGAGGTCGCCGAGCGCGGACGCAACCTCTCCGCCGGGCAACGGCAGCTGATCGCGCTGGCCCGCGCCGAACTCGTCGACCCGGACGTCCTGCTCCTCGACGAGGCCACCGCCGCCCTCGACCTGGCCACCGAGGCCCAGGTCAACCAGGCCACCGACCGCATCGCGGGCCGCCGCACCACGCTGGTGGTCGCCCACCGCCTGACCACCGCGGCCCGCGCCGACCGTGTCGTGGTCATGGCCGACGGCCGGGTCGCGGAGGACGGCACGCACGACGAACTGCTCGCACGCGGCGGCCGGTACGCGGAGTTGTGGCGGACGTTCGTGGGGGAGCCCGACCAGGACACGGCAGCGACCGTCAGTACGCCGACGTGACCCGGTAGCACTTTCCGCGCAACCATTCGTCGTACGTCATGCGTCCGTACATCAGTACGCCGATTGCTGCGGGCCGTGGAAGGGACACCAGTGGACATGGGCGTGATACGCCGACGTCTGGCGCTCGGCACCGCCCTGGTGGCCGCGTCCGGGCTGCTGGCGCTCGCGGGCCCCGGAGTGGGTGACGCGTCGGCGGCGAGCCCGTGCGCCGGGCGGAAGGTGCGCACGGTGACCTTCTCCACCGGGTACGTGCAGGTCTACAAGAAGCGCGGCTACGTCTGCGCGGTGACCCGTCCCAAGAAGGTGGGCGCCCGCAAGTACATGTTGGTGAGCGTGCGGGCGTGGGGGAACCAGGCGGTCCCCCACAAAGGGATGTTCAAGAAGTACGCGGGCCCGGTGAGGGTGCACGCCGGCAACCGCTGCGTGTGGATCAAGGGCGCCGTCGGCTCGGGCTCGGTGAGCACGGGCTGGATTCTCTGCTGACCGGTCTTCTCCGCCGACCGGACTGTCCGCCGACTGGATTCCCGGTCGACCGGATTCTCCGCCGGGCGGGCTCTCCCGGCCGAGTTACGCGATCTTCGTGCCATCATGTCCGTAATGCGCCCAACATCCCCTGGTGCGACAGCAGTTGCTCCGCTAGGTTCCGGCGGACATCTGCGTATTCAGGGGAGAACGCATGCGCAAAACGCTCAGATGGCTGTTGTCTCTCGTGGTGCTGATAGGCACCGTGAGCACGGCCGGGGCGGCCACCGCCGCCCAGCCGGACGCCACCGGCACGAACGTCGTCAACGACGACGCCGCGGACATCAAGGACCGGCTCCTCGCGATACCGGGCATGAGCCTGATCGAGGAGAAGCCCTACACCGGCTACCGCTTCTTCGTCCTCAACTACACCCAGCCCGTCGACCACCGGAAGCCGTCCAAGGGCACCTTCCAGCAGCGGATCACCGTGCTGCACAAGGACACGGCCCGCCCGACGGTCTTCTTCACCGGCGGCTACAACGTCTCCACGACCCCGCGCCGCAGCGAGCCGGCCCAGATCGTGGACGGCAACCAGATCTCGATGGAGTACCGCTACTTCACTCCGTCCCGGCCCGCGCCGGCCGACTGGACCAAGCTGGACATCTGGCAGGCCGCCAGCGACCAGCACCGCATCTTCAAGGCGCTCAAGCCGGTCTACGACAAGAAGTGGATCTCCACCGGCGGTTCGAAGGGCGGCATGACCGCCACCTACTTCGAGCGCTTCTACCCGCGTGACATGGACGGCGTCGTCGCGTACGTCGCCCCCAACGACGTGGTGAACAAGGAGGACTCGGCGTACGACCGGTTCTTCGCGAAGGTCGGCACCAAGGAGTGCCGCACCCGGCTGAACGCGGTGCAGCGCGAGGCACTCGTCCGCCGTACGTCGCTGGAGAAGAAGTACAAGGAGGTGGCCGCCGCCGAGGGCTACACCTTCAACACCATCGGCAGCCTGGACAAGGCGTACGAGGCGGTCGTCCTCGACTACGTCTGGGGCTTCTGGCAGTACGCCCAGGCGGCCGACTGCAACGAGGACGAGCTGATCCCGCCGAACGCCAAGACCGCGACCGACGACCAGATCTGGAACTCGATCGACACGATCTCCGGCTTCTCGTTCTACACGGACCAGGGCCTGGAGCCGTACACGCCGTACTTCTACCAGGCGGGTACGCAGCTCGGCGCACCGACCATCGTCTTCCCGCACATCGAGAAGAAGTACATCCGCTACGGCTACCTGCCGCCGCGGAACTTCGTGCCGCGCGACATCTCCATGAAGTTCCAGCCCGGCGCGATGCACGACGTCGACGCGTGGGTGAAGCGCAACGCGAACCAGATGCTGTTCGTGTACGGCCAGAACGACCCGTGGGGCGCCGAGCCGTTCCGCGTCGGCAAGGGCGCGCGTGACTCGTACGTCTTCACGGCTCCCGGGATGAACCACGGCGCCAACGTCGCGGGCCTCGTCCCCGACCAGAAGGCCCTCGCCACGGCCCGGATCCTGGAGTGGGCGGGCGTCGCCTCCGCCGCCGTCCAGGCCGACCCGGACAAGGCGAAGCCGCTGGCCAAGTACGACTCGAAGCTCGACAAGCGCAAGGTGGAGCGCCAGCTGAGGCCGTAACCGGCCGACGCGGCAATTCCCTTGCCACGCCCGTCCGGTGGAGTCCTCGGGGAAAATCCCGGGGCTACACCGGGCGGGCGCAGCCCACCGGCTTCGACCCGCCCAGCTGGACGTACAACGCCGTCGAGGCGGGGCAGCCGGTGCGCTTCTCCACCGCCGCGGTCACCTTGAACTCCGGCGCCTTCTCGCCCGTGCTGTCGCACGACGTCTCACGGACCTCGCCCTTGCCCGCGCTGTAGACACAGTCGCCCACGATGGTGCGGGGACCTCCGCCGCCGCCCGGGTCGCCCGGATGCGGGGCCTCAAGGTTGCGCATACAGGCATAGCCCTGCGGGACCGCGCCGTCGCCGTCCTCGTCGGCCGAGGGCTTCTGCTCGCTGATGTGCAGCACGAAGTCCGTGGTGGCGGGGCAGGGCGGCCCCCCGCCCACCTTCCCCTCATGCCGTGCGACGACCCGTGCCGCCGCCTTCTCGCTGGTGCACGGCACCTCGGTGAACGACTCGCGCCCGAACGAACTGCACTCGTCGATCGCCAGGAACACCACTCCGTAGCCCGAGGCCCGCGTCGGAGCCGGAGTCGTCTCGTCCGGCCGACGCTCCTCGGTCCCGGACGACTGCTGGCACCCCGTGAGCGCCAATGCCACCGCCACCAGCATCAGCAGCGCGCACACCAGCCCCGTACGACGTGCTCCCACGCCCCGTACATCGCGCATGGCGTTCCCCCCGGTTCCCCGCCAAGCGTGACCCGTCGCCGCGGGCCCCGCCAGGCGTACGGGGTGCTTTGCGTCAGTTGGGGGCGGTGCGCCGGGTGTGCGGCGTAGGTCCCGTACGTCAGGCCCAGTAGGCCGGGCCCGGTACGTCCGGGCTAGTACCTCAGGCCGTGCCCGACGGGGTACAGCACCTCCGTCGGCTTGTCCGCCTTCTGTACCGGCACCGGCAGTTCGCCCACCGGATCGGCACGCCCCGCGAGCACGCGCACGGCGGCGCGCAGCTCGACGTCCGTCCAGGAGTACGCCGCCAAGTAGGCCTTGACATCGGGCAGTTGCGCCACGTCGTACGGATTGCGGATGGCGAGCGCGACCACCGGACGGCCTGTGGCGAGCAACTGGTTCACGAGCGTCCGCTGACTGGAGGCGGCGGTCACGTTGTACGTCCCCACGAGCACCGCGTCCACGCCCTGGGCCGCCGCGACAGCTTTGGCGATGGTCGCGTCGGTGGGTGCGGTGCCCGTGGAGAGAACAGTCGCCGTGAAACCCAGCTCGGTCAGCGCGGCGCCGAGCACGGTCGTGGGCGGCCCGGTGGTCCCGGACGGCGAGGCGGGATCGGCCCCGACGACAAGGACGCGCCGATGCGTACGACGCGAAAGCGGCAGCAAACCACCGGAGTTGACGAGAAGGGTCGTGGTCCGCTCGGCGATGCGATCAGCGGCCTTGAGGTGCGACGAGATCCCGACGACCCGGTCCACCCCACGCCCCGTGACGTACGGATCCTTGATCAGCCCCAGCTTGGCCTTGAGCCGCAGCACCCGCAGGATCGACTCGTCGAGGCGTGCCTCCGTCAGCTCGCCGGCGCGGACGGCCTGGAGGACCGCGTTCCAGGCGACGTCCAGCTTCGGCGGGTTGAGGAGCTGGTCGACACCGGCCTTCAGGGCGAGCACGGGCACCCGGTCGTCCCCGTACTTGGTCCGAACACCTTCCATGCCCAGCGAGTCCGTCACCACGACCCCGTCGTAGCCGAGCCGTTCGCGCAGGATGCCGGTGAGGATGGGCCGGGAGAGGGTCGCCGGGTCGCCGGACGGATCGAGTGCCGGAACCATGATGTGCGCGGTCATGATCGAGTCGATCCCGGCGGCGACGGCGGCGCGGAACGGCGGCGCGTCGAGCGTGGCCCACTGCGCCTCGGTGTGCTCGATGACGGGGAAGCCGTAATGACTGTCCGTCTCGGTGTCCCCGTGCCCCGGGAAGTGCTTGGACGTGGCGGCGACCCCGGCGCTCTGATACCCCTTCACCTGCGCGGCGACCATCCCCGCCACCGCCTGGGGATCGGCGCCGAAGGACCGTACGCCGATGACGGGGTTGGCCGGATTGACGTTCACGTCGGCGACGGGCGCGTAGTCCTGCCGAATGCCCATCGCACGCAGTTCGGCACCGCCGATCCGCCCCGCCGTACGGGCGTCGGTGCGCGAGCCGCCGGCCCCGAGGGCCATCGCACCGGGGAACAGCGTCGCGGGCTTGCCCACCCGGGCGACGATTCCGTGCTCCTGGTCGGTGGAGATGAGCACGGGCAGCCCACGGGGCTGGGCCAGCGAGGCCTTCTGGATGCCGTTGCTCAGGTCCGCGATCTGGTGCGGGTCACGGGTGTTGTGCGCCCACCCGAAGTAGATGATCCCGCCGACCCGGTACCTCGCGATCAGCTCGGCGGCATCGCGTACGCCGATCTCCTTGAGGTTGGCGTCGATGTCGGCCTGGTCGGGCGCGGTCGCCGAGTGCCCGTACACCCGCATCACGAAGAGCTGCCCGACCTTCTCCTCAAGGGTCATACGGGAGATCAGGGCCCGGAGCCTCTTGTCGTCGTGCCTGGCGGTGTCGTCGTCCTCGGCCAGCGCCGGACCGCCACCGACGGCGACGACCGCCGCCGTGCCCGCGGTCGCCGCGAGCAGCGTACGTCTGGAGGTGTGCACGTGCGCTCCTTCCGGAGAGGGCCCGGAGGGCCCGTGGAGGGGCGAGTATGAAGGAAACTTCCAAGAAGTCACGGATATCCGGAAAATTTCTGCCAGTCAATAGCGCGAACAGCCGACACGGCGGATCCGATGACCGGACCGGGGCCGGGGCGCGACTGGGTGAGGGGCCGCCATCGGCGCTGTTGGAGGGGGGCGCGCCGATGACGGCGTGCTGTCGGCCGCAGGCGGCGGAGAGGGTAAGTCAGCGATCGCAGCCAGCAGCGAGGCCGACACCGCACTGCGGTGACTCATCCGGCAGCATGCGAGTTGGACGCCGGGTGGCGGGGATGGGTTCCCCGAATTCCGCCGATTCCCGGAAATTGGTACGGGCGGGCACGGGAGTGCGCAATGGGGTTGGTGTGGTGCTGTTTTGGGCCGCCCGATTGCAGTCGTTGTGGGTCGATGCCGGTGTCACGCCACGGGGGCAGCGACTCGGCTCTCCCGCGCGCTGAGGTCCCGGTACAGCACGGCGACCACCGAGCACACGGGCGGCAGGATCACCAGCGGCAGCAGGAGCAGGGCAACCGCCGTCGGCGTGATCAGCACCAGCACCCCGGTGATGTACGCGTTGTCGTCGCTCAGCCAGAGCATGGCGAGCCCGAGCGGGTGTGCGACGGGAGTCGCCGCGTATCGCAGCACGACGAAGGCGAGCACGACGGCGGCCATGAGGATCAGACCGATGCCGTACGTCTTCCAGGGCGCCCTCTTCGTCAGCGCCCAGGCGCGTCGAACCGCCGCCTTCGACGAGGAGTTCTCTGTCACCAGCGCGGCCGTGGCCACGCAGTGGCGGAAGTACACCAGCAGGGCGAGCACCGCGATGGTGATCGGCAGGACACCGCCCACGAGCCGGTACTGCCAGGTCGCGGTCTCACCCACCAGCGTCCGCTCGACACCGGGTACTTCCCCCGAGTCCGCGACGACCGAGGTCATGAGCGCCAGGAGTCCCACCGCTCCGACGCGCAGCCAGATCCGCCACTGCACCCAGTAGGCGACCCCGACGTGCGGACGCATGCGCGCCCACAACTCACGCACAGTCAGGGTCTGTTGACCATCCTCCGACGCGTGCTCGAAGGCCACCGTGTACGCGGTCTGCAACACGGCGACCACGGCCGCGGCGAGGGCCAGCAGTAACACCGTGACGCCCGCGCCGACCTGTTGCAGATTCTCCATCGTCCCGTCGATGTACGCCGCGATGGGGTCCTCGTAGGCGACATCCTGGTCCGCGCTCCTCCGCACCTCCTCGAACGTGCCCCACGACAGGAGGAACCCGGCCCCCACGACAGCGCACCCGACGAGGGCGGTGAGCCCGGTGACGAGCAGCGTGAACCGGTAGAGAGGCCGCCAGGTGAAACGGAGGTTACGGAGGGCTTCGCGGATCAGCATGAGCGGTGGGAGGCGGTCCTTACCTTGGCTATGAAGACGTCCCAGGCGGCGGGGGAGACGTGGAGGGAGGGGCGCGCGATGTCCTTGGAGTCACGAATGTGGATGACGGAGGTGGTGGCCACCTCTACGCATTCGCCGCCACCGGAGTCGCTGTAGCTGCTCTTGGCCCAGGCGCCGGCTGCCTCGACGCAGTCACCGCCGCCCGAGTCGCTGTAGCTGCTCTTGCGCCAGGTGAAGGCTGCTTCGACGCATTCGCCGCCGGTGTTGTCGCTGTAACTGCTCTTGAACCAAGTCAAGTTGCTCACAGTTCACCCGCCAACTGCTCGATCAGAATCACGGACTCCTCGGGGTTGAGGGCCTGTGTTCGGATCATCGCATAACGCCGCGCGAGTACTCCCACTTCGTCGGGCTTGGAGACCAAGTGGCTGTTTCCTTGCCCTTCCAAGTACACCAGGGTGACCTCCTCCGGGGTCTCGATGACCGTCATCGGACCGGCCAGGCAGGCATGTCCGGCCCGGCCCATGGGCATCACCTGGAGCGCCAGGTTGGGGCGCGTGGCGCATTCGACGAGGTACTCGTACTGACGCCGCATCACATTCGCGCCGCCGATAAGTCGCCGCAACGCGGCCTCTTCCAGCACCATGCTGATCATCGACACAGGCTTGCGGTCGAACAGAGCCTTGCGCTCCATGCGGGCCGCAACGTGATGCTCGATCTCCTCGGGGTCCACCGGCGGAACAGCGTGGTCGTACAGAGCGCAAGCGTATGCCTCGGTCTGCAGCAACCCGTGGATCAGCTGGACGCAGTACGAGGAGACGGTCAGCGCATCCTGCTCCAACTGGACCATGCCCTGGAAGTGGGCCGGATACCGTTCCAGCCGCAAGTACTTGGCGGCCGCCGCAATCACCCCACCCGCCTCCAGCGCCTTCTCCGCAGCCTCGATGAACTCGTCGGTCGCCGGTTTCGCGCAGGTCTCCACCGCGCTCACCGCGGCCCCCGTATAAGCCATCCGCTCGCCCAACTCGTTCTGCGACAACCCCACCTTCGTACGCAGCATGCGCAGCACCTCCGCGAAGTACTGCGCTGCGGGCGACGACGAGTTCTTCTTGGGCTGCGCCATTGCAACCTTCCCCTCTACGGCACTCAACGCCAATCAACGCCCGCACAGGCACAGTTGCCTGCCGCAGGCGTCGACGCTCGGTCACTGGTGACGGTAGCCATCAGGGCCGACAGTGTTCCTGTGAACACAGAAAGTGACGGAGTAAACCTCCGGGTCCGTCGAGACCTCCGAGACGCCCGCGACCTCCGGGTCCGGACCTGGCGGCGCAGGCTCACCCCGGCGACCCGTTCCGTGCCGGAGGCTCGCCGCGGGGCCAGGTCAGTACTCACGGAATGGCGGATCCCGACCGACGCGGCCGAGGCGATCGAGCTGATCGTCTCGGAGCTGTCGACGAACGCGGTACGCCACGCCCGCGTCCCCGACCGCTTCTTCGAGGTGGCGCTCACCTACGACGGCGAGAAGGCGGTCGAGGTGGAGGTCTCCGACGCCTCGCCCCGCCTCCCGGAACTCCAAGTCCCGCCCCTGGACGCGGAGTCGGGCCGAGGCCTGCCCCTGGTGGCGGCCCTGGCGGAGAGCTGGGAGCTGAGAGGCAGAGTGGTCGGCAAGACGGTATGGGCGAGGGTGCTCACACAGTAGGCGCGCACCTCCGTGGGTGCCCCCGGCCATGGGCGGATGCCGTTGGCGATCCGGCAGGCGGCTGACAAGTGGTGCGAGAGTCCCAGCGACACGCCGTGCGCGCGGCGTGTCGCTGGGACTGTGCCGACACTTGGCTCTTGCTCCGCGGGATTCGGCAACGGCGTCATGGGCGCCCCGGGGGTTCCGTAGGCGCGGGGGCCTACGCCGACTCGTTCAGCAGTCGCGCCAAGTGCTCCCGGCCCGCTCCCAACAACCCCTCCAGCGGGGGCGCGGCCTCGTACCACCGCTTCTCGTACTCCCAGCACAGCCAGCCGTCCCAGCCCTCGCGGGAGAGGAGTTCGACGCACTCGGTGAGGGGGAGGACGCCCGTGCCGAGCGGCAGCGGGGTGGTGTCGTCGGCGGAGGCGATGTCCTTGACCTGGATGTAGCCGAGGTGCGGGGAGAGCGCGGCGAAGGTGGACGGGGGCTGTTCGCCGCCGAGCCAGGTGTGCATGACGTCCCACAGGGCACCGGCCTGGCGGTGGCCGACCAGGCCGAGGACGCGGATCGCGTCGGCGCCCGTGCGGTGCGAGTCGTGGGTCTCAAGAAGGATGCGTACGCCCAGGTCGGCGGCGCACTCGGCGGCCGTGCCCAGGCGCCGGGCGGCCGTGGCATCGGCCTCCTCGGGGCTCTGGTCGGGGCTGCCGCCAGGGAAGACGCGGATGAAGGGGGCCCCGAGGTCCCGGGCCAGTTCGAGGAGCTCGCGGATCTCGGCGATCACGGGGCCGTCGTCGCCCGGCGCCGCGACGCGCGCGTATCCGGAGAGGCCCAGGATCTCGATGCCCGCGGCCTTGAACTCGGCCGCCACGTCGGCCCGTTCGGCGAGGCCGATGCCGGGGTGGACCGGCTCCTCGGGATGAGCGCGCAGCTCGACGCCGTGATAGCCGTGCGTGGCGGCGAGCCGCACCACGTCGCTGATCGGGAGTCCGGGAACGCCGAGGGTGGAGAAGGCCAGCTTCATGAGGCGGACCCTACCCGCCACTCGTCTTCTGTCACTCGCGGCGGTCGAGCAGAGGCCGAGCAGAGGTCGAGCAGAGGTCGAGCGGAGGTTGTGGTCAGACGGGCTCGGGCAGCAGTGTGGCGATCAGCCCGCGGACGCGCCGCTCGATCTCGTCCCGGATGGGCCGGACCGCCTCGACGCCCTGTCCGGCGGGATCGTCGAGGTTCCAGTCGAGGTACCGCTTGCCGGGGAAGACGGGGCAGGTGTCGCCGCAGCCCATAGTGATCACGACGTCGGACGCCCGTACGGCCTCGACGGTCAGGACCTTCGGAGTCTCGGCGGACACGTCGATGCCGGCTTCCGCCATCGCGGCGACCGCGGCCGGGTTCACGGCGTCGGCCGGTGCCGACCCGGCGGAGCGCACCTCGATCCGGTCCCCGGCGAGGTGGGTGAGGAAGGCGGCGGCCATCTGGGAGCGGCCCGCGTTGTGGACGCACACGAACAGCACCGACGGCTTCGCGGCGGGAGAGTCAGACACGGGCGGAACCTTCCGGTGAGGCGGCCGGGTCGGCCACCGGTGCGGGCTCGGGGAAGTAGCGGCGGGCGGCGAGGGCCACGGAGACGAGGCCGATGAGGACGGGGACCTCGATGAGGGGGCCGACGACTCCGGCGAGGGCCTGGCCGGAGGCGGCGCCGAAGGTGGCGATGGCGACCGCGATGGCGAGTTCGAAGTTGTTGCCCGCGGCGGTGAACGCGAGCGTCGTCGCCTTCGGGTGGTCCAGGCCGACCGCACGGCCGACGGCCATGGCCCCGGCCCACATCAGCGCGAAGTACACCAGCAGCGGCAGCGCGATCCGGACGACGTCGAGGGGCTTGGAGGTGATGGCGTCGCCCTGGAGGGCGAACAGCACGACGATCGTGAACAGCAGCCCGTACAGGGCGAAAGGCCCGATGCGCGGGATCAGTTCGGTCTCGTACCAGGTGCGGCCCTTGGCCCTCTCGCCCAGGCGGCGGGTCAGGAACCCGGCCAGCAGCGGGATGCCGAGGAAGATCAGCACGGAGCGGGCGATCTCCCACACGGACACGTCGAGCGCGGTCTGCTCCAGGCCGAGCAGGCCGGGCAGCGTGTCCAGGTAGAACCAGCCGAGCGCGGCGAACGCGAACACCTGGAACACGGAGTTCAGGGCGACGAGGACGGCGGCGGCTTCGCGGTCGCCGCCGGCCAGGTCGTTCCAGATGACGACCATCGCGATGCAGCGAGCCAGACCGACGATGATCAGGCCGGTGCGGTACTCGGGCAGGTCCGGCAGGAACAGCCAGGCTAGGGCGAACATCAGGGCCGGGCCGACGATCCAGTTCAGGACCAAGGACGGGATCAGGAGGCGGCGGTCGCGGGTGACGGTGCCGAGGCGGTCGTAACGGACCTTGGCGAGGACCGGGTACATCATCACGAGCAGGCCGAGCGCGATCGGCAGGGACACCCCGGTGACGGTGACCTTCGCGAGCGCGTCGCCCAGACCGGGAACGAGACGGCCCAGCCCGAGGCCGGCGGCCATCGCGGCGAGGATCCACACGGCGAGGAAGCGGTCCAGGAACGACAGCCGCCCGGCCACCGGACCCGTCGCCACGGTGGTCGTGTCGCTCACGAGGCGGCCCCGGCGGGTTCGGCGGCGGGGGCGGTCGGGCGGGTGAGGACGGCGGCGAGCTTGTCCGTGGTCTCGGGCAGCAGCCGGTAGTAGACCCACGTGCCCCGCCGCTCGGAGTCGATCAGCCCGGCCTGCTTCAGCAGCTTGAGGTGGTGGGAGATCGTCGGCTGCGACAGGTCGAACGCCGGGGTGAGGTCGCAGACGCAGATCTCCCCGCCGTTCTCCCCGCCGTCCCGCGAGGCGATCATCGACAGCAGCCGCAGCCGCACCGGATCCCCCAGGGCCTTGAACACCTTCGCCAGGCCCGTGGCCGTCTCCTCGTCCAAGGGGGTGGTCAGCAGGGTCGGGCAGCAGTCGTCGACCGTGTCCTGGCCGAGCACCACAAGCTCTTGTTTCGACATGCTTCTATGTTGACGTTTTTCGATCCAAGGCGCAAGGTTGAATCGAAGAACGTGAATCCAGCGATGTCCGGGCCCCGCCAGGCCCTGCACCTGAGGAGTGAAGGTCATGACCGAGCAGTCCACCGATCTGCGCGAGACCGTCCGCCGGCGCTACGCCGCGGCGGCGGTCCAGGTCACCGAGGGCGGCAACGCCTGCTGCGGACCGGCCGCGATCGAGGTCGACGAAAACTTCGGCTCCGCCCTCTACACCGGCGGCGAGCGCGACACGCTGCCGGCCGAGGCCGTCGCCGCCTCGCTCGGCTGCGGCAACCCCACCGCGGTCGCCGACCTGCACGAGGGGGACCGGGTCCTGGACCTCGGCTCCGGCGGCGGCATCGACGTACTTCTCTCCGCCCGTCGTGTCGGCCCGACCGGCAAGGCGTACGGGCTGGACATGACCGAGGAGATGCTCGCCCTGGCGCTGGCCAACCAGCGGAAGGCCGGTGCGACGAACGTCGAGTTCCTCAAGGGCACCATCGAGGACATCCCCCTCCCGGCGGCGACGATCGACGTGGTGATCTCCAACTGCGTCGTCAACCTGTCCACCGACAAGCAGGCGGTCTTCACCGAGACCTACCGGGTCCTGGTGCCCGGCGGCCGGATCGGGATCTCCGACGTCGTCGCCGACGACACCCTCACCTCCGCCCAGCGGGCCGAACGCGGCGACCACGTGGGCTGCATCGCGGGCGCCCTGTCCTTCACCGAATACCGCGCGGGACTCGAAGCGGCCGGGTTCAGGGAGATCGAGATCACCGCGACGCACGGCGTCGCGGACGGGATGCACTCCGCCATCGTCCGGGCCGCCAAGCCCCGGGAGACCGGCACCAGTACGGCGGCCGGCGCGACCACGACCGCGACCGCCGGGTGCTGCGGGGGCACCGCCTGCTGCACCCCCGCTGAGGAGGCCGGCGGGCGCGGGCGGCGCCACCGGTAGGGGCGGGGGCTGGTCGCGCCGTTCCTCGCGCCCCTGAAGCGGCCTCGGGGAACATCGGTACAGCGGTTGGCGCTGAGAACGATCATGGCCAGGGCGTGAGTGCGCTGACCCGGTTCTCGTACTCGCGGCGGGCCTCGCGCTGGGCCGGGACTGCGGGGAGGCCCTGGTCGCCGTCGAGCGGCCGGCAGCGGGCGAGGAGCTGGCGGTGGACGGCCGGGGTGGTGCTGACGCGCAGGGTGTAGCCCTGGCCGCGCCGTACGGTGACCCCCTGGTCGAGCGCGGCCCGCTCGGCGGGTTCCAGGTCGGCCGCGTGGAGGAAGTCGGCGACCTCGCCGGGCATGTCGAGGGTGACCGGCAGCTCCGGGGCGGGCGCGTCCTTCTCGACGGCGGTGTGGTCGGGTAGAAGGTCGGCGACGGCTGTGCGGATCGCGCCGCGGCTGACGCCGTGGTCGTGGGCGAGCGCGGCGATGGAGCGGTTCTCCAGGTACGCAGTGCGGACGGCGCCGGTCTTGTCTCCCGCCACAGCGGGGCGGCGTCCGCCCTTGCTGCCCTTGGCCTCGGCGGCCCGCAGCCCGTCGTAGGTCAGCTCGCGCTGGAGGTCGCGTTGGAGGTCGCCGGCGGCGGCGAGGGTCTGCACCATGAACTTCACGGTGGACAGCAGCTCGCCGGTGCGCGCGTGGCGGGCGGTGAGGTCCATCGCGGAGAACGCGCCGTCGTGGATGCGCAGCGCGAGGCGGTCGCGGTGGAGGACGTCGAGCACGTCGAGGATGTGCCCCGTGCCGCGCACGAGGCGGAACATCTCGGAGATGTGCACGGTGTCGCCCGCCCGCGCGTAGGTGAGCAGTTCGCGGAACTTCGAGCGCTGGAGGGGATGGAGGCGGCTGGAGGTACCCGGGGCCTCCTCGAAGACGACCGGGTCCTCGATGCCTGTCTCGTCCAGGACGAGGTCCTGCCGGACGGTCGACTGCTGATCGGTCGAGACCCGCTTGTAGACCAGGTTCGTCACCGAGGACCCCTTCCGTACGGAGGAACGGACCCTGTCTGTCGTCAAACCCTGTCATCGATCAGCATCGGATCTGATTGGATTCGCGCCGCCGCGAACCCCCGGATTGCAGGGGTTCATTGGACGCGTCGGCTGCCTGTCGTCAAACGATCCTCTGCCGACAGGCGGCCCGCAGCGTGGACCGGCCAGCAGCCATACCTCTGCCCGCGTGCCGCGCCATCGCGGACGGCGATCCGGATGCGGCCGGCCCCGCGTGGCGCGGGGCCGGCCGTGTGCCGTGGGTCAGGAGAGGGGGTGCAGCCAGTGGGCCTCCAGTTCCCCCTCGACCAGGTCCGCGATGGCGGCGAAGTACGTCTGCATGAACGGCTGCGAAACGTGCGCCAGCAGGTGGGCGCCGGAGGACCAGCGCTCGTAGAAGGCGAAGGCGCCCGGCTGGTCCGGCGTGGTGTGCACCACGTACTGCTCGCATCCGTCCTCCTTCCGGGTGAGGCCGATGATCGCCTGGATCTCGCCCAGCATCCGGCCCTCCCCGCCCGCCTTGGCCCGGGCGTATCCATATACCGCGACTGGCGTGTCCGAGGCGAGGATGGCGGCAGGGATGAGGCCGTCGGGTGTCGTGTCGTCAGTGCTCATGAGGTCCTACTCCGTCATGGTCGGTTCCGCCGGTGCTGATGGCCGGCTACCGGAGTGTAAAAGTTGACGTTAACGTCAAAGGCAAGTCGGGTGACGAACCCCGGGACGGCCCGACAGCAACCGGGACCCAGCGGCATGCGGAGCAGAGGGAGCGACGGGATGCGAATCGGCGAGGTGGCATCGGCCGCGGGAGTGAGCACGCGGGCGCTGCGCTACTACGAGCAGCAGCAGCTCATCGCGTCGAGCCGCAGCACAGGCGGGCAGCGCCTCTACACCCCGGACACGGTCGAGCGAGTGCGGTGGATCCAGCTCCTCTACGCTGCCGGGCTGAGCAGCCGGACGATCGTGGAGTTCCTGCCGTGCGTGCACACCGGTATCGCCGGCCCGGAGATGATCGCCCGGCTTCGCGCGGAGCGGGACCGCCTCGACGATCACATGCGGGACCTTGCCGCCACGCGAGCCCGACTGGACTCTGTCCTCGCCGCCGCCGAGTTCGGCGCGACACGGCCGGCCGACGAGGCCGCGGGGGTCTGAGGCTCGACCAGCACGCGCACGCCTTGGCCCGGTGCCCAGGCCGAGGACGCCGAGCTGGTCCTCCATGCCGTCGCGGTACGCCTGGTGGATGGTGCCGCGCTTGCTGTGGCAGACGTCGCGGGCGAGCTTGTGGCGGGACTCCTGCACGGTGAGCTGCCGGTTCACTGGCGGCGGTAGGTGTCGTCGACCGGGTCGATCACGCGGAGCAGGTGTTCGGTCTTGGCGATACGCCCGCACTCGGCGAACGCCCGCCCCAGCGGGGCGGGGCGTCCCTCGCGGCCGAACACGCGCAGCAGGTCGTAGGCGCGGACCTGGTTGGTGACCAGGGAACCGGCGACCTTCAGCATGTCCGGCCTTGGGGACCAAGGGAACAGCCATTGGCGCTAAGCACTTGATCTTGGCCGTTTAGCGCACATGATCGGCTCGTCGGGGGTGTTCGGCGGAAGGTCCACGGTCGCTCGCCGCGGCTGGTCACGTCCGCGATATGCCCGTGGAATTTTTGACTGATGAGCAGGCCACCGCGTTCGGATCGTTCACGGATGAGCCGACGAGACCTGAGCTGTAACGGTTCTTCTTCCTCGATGACGAGGACCGGAAGCTGATCGCGAAGCGGCGTGGTGACCAAAATCGCCTCGGCTTCGCTCTCCAGATGTGCACGGTGAGGTACATCGGGCTGTTCCTGGAGGACCCCTCGGCCGTGCCGTGGCCGGTGGTGGAGCACCTGGCCGCGCAGCTGGAGACCGAGGATGCGTCCCAGATCAAGCGGTACACCGAGCGGCAGATGACGGCGTACGAGCACGCGTGGGAGATACGCGAGGCGTACGGCTACTACCAGTACGAGGACCACGGTCAGGGCCGGAAGTTCCGGTCGTTCCTGCACGGGCGGGCGTGGACGGCGCACGCCGAGGGGCCGAAGGCCCTGTTCGATCATTCGGTGGGCTGGCTGCGCCGCAACCGCGTGCTGCTGCCTGGGGTGAGCGTGCTGGCCCGGGAGGTCGCCGAGGTCCGCGGAATCGCGGAGGAACGGCTGCACGCCACGGTCGCCAAGGGAGGTCCGGCGGGCGGACGCGGCGCTGCCCGGGGACCTGGCATCCCCGCCCGGGAGGTCTTCGCGTACATCGGGTGCCGGCACTCCACGCAGGTGATCGGCGCGGGCGGCTTCACCTTCCACCCTGCTCCCCACGCCTGCCCGCAGCCGAGATCCGGCAGATGTGCGAAGACGGTCCCCCAACTCGCGTGCACAGCCCAACTCGCGTGCACAGCCTGAAACGCCATCGGCCCCCCTCATGGTCGATACTCAGCGAAGAGTGTGCAGGCGACCACTGACAGTCAGCATTGGCAGAATCGGACGGACTCCCGCTCCCCGCCGGGAAATTCGACGACCGGCCACTCAGGGCCATGGGTCTCACGGAGCGTCACTCTCATAAATGGTCATCTGTGGGAGTTCCGAGAACGGCTCCTGAGTGATCAGGTTTCCGCAGGTCGCCGCTCGCGAAAGCCCTCTCGAAACCCGCACGTTGTGCGAGGCACTTCCGAGGGAATTCCCGCATGGATCTCACGCCCGATCAGGCAGCAATTGCGGTAGAGGGAGCGTCACGACTGCGCGAAATGTGACGCGCCCGCCGGCAGCGCCTGCCGCACCCGGGGCGGGAAGACCGCCGCCAAATACCACACCCCCCGCTTCGTCCTCGTCCCCGCACTTCGCGAGGAACTGGAGATCCCCGTCCCCGCCGACCGGCACCCGGGCCGCGCGTGGAAGCAGGGCCCCGCGCTCTCGAACTCCTCACCGGGCCGCTCACCGGGATCTACGACCCCGACGGCATGGGCGCGATGTTCTTCGCCGTGCTCGCCGTCGCAGGGCAGATCGAGCGCAACTACATCCGGGAGAAGACCCTCGAAGGACAGGTCATCGCCGCGTCCAAGGGCAACCACGGCGGACGGCCGAAGGTCATCGACGACGACATGCTCACCTTCGCCATCGCGCTGAAGGACAAAGGCGACCCCGTCCCCGACATCGCGAAGAAGCTCACCATCACGGTCGGGAAGAGCGCGGGCAAGAACCCCTCGGTCGCCTCGCTCTACCGGGCGCCGGCCGAAGTCGAAGGCGCCGCAGTGGACGACAGTCTGCCGCTGCGGCCCAAGCCCGCCCGTATCCGCCGGGCCGAGGACCCGCTCACCGCCGAGGAGATCGACCTGCGCGATCGGCTCCAGTCCCAGCCCCACCCGAACGCCGAAATGCGGTGGGGCGTCCTCACCTCGGCGGCCCAGGGAACAAGATCAAGTACTTAGCGCTAATGGCTGTTCCGTTGGTCCCCAAGGCCGGTGTCCGGCCAGTGCGTGATCACCTTGTTCAGGTTCACGCGGTTGCGGGCCAGGTCCTCCAGCACTGGCGAACGTCCCGTACGCCTCAGCCTGCTCATCAGTCAGAAACTCCACCGGCACGAGCGGACCGTAGCCAGCACCGGTGCCCGCCCGGCGATCTTTCCGCGAACCCCAGCGGGGCCTCCAGCCGGTGTGCTGGCTGACCATGATCGTTCTCAGCGCCAACCGCTGTACCGATGTCCCCCGAGGCCGTAAAGGATCGCGCGCCTCAGCTCAGCCCGCGCTGTGCAGGTCCAGGCGCCAGTCCTGGCCGTTGAGGTCGGTGCCGAAGGAGCGATGCGGCTTCTCGTCGACGAGGACGAAGCCGTGGCGCTGGTAGATGTGACGGGCAGCGGACAGGACGTCGTTCGTCCACAGGGCCATCTCCCGGTAGCCGACACCGCGTGCGAACTCGACGCAGGCGCCCACCAGTTGATCGCCGATGCCGAGGCCGCGCGCGTCCGGTTCGACGAGCAGGAGGCGCAGCCGGGCGGCACCGGGCGCCTCGTCCCGTACACACATCACGCAGCCGACCGGTCGGCCGTCGAGCTCCGCGATCCACACCCGCTCCAGGTGCGGGTCGTGGTCCTCGGCGAAGTCGGCGACGATCCGGGCGACGAGGCCCTCGTAGTCGGTGTTGAAGCCGTACTCGGAGGCGTAGAGCGCGGCGTTGCGCTGCACGATCCAGCCGAGGTCGCCGGGGCCCGGCTCGCGCAGCAGTACGTCCTCCCGACGCGGCGGCCGCCGGCTCGCGTCCGAGAGGATCTCGCGGATGTCCCGCATGGCATCGGCGAGCCGCGGCCGGTCCTCCGGCGGCACGGTGGAGAGCAGCGAGCCGACGGCGTCCCGCGAGCGCTCGTTCAGCAGGTCGGCGGTCTCCCGCCCGCTGGCCGTGAGCGTGATCCGGCGCCGCCGGGTGTCCTTCTCCGACGGTGCCCGCTCGATCAGCCCGTCCTTCTCGAACTTCGTGAGCAGTCGGCTCAAGTAGCCGGAATCCAGACAGAGTTCACCGCGGAGGTCGGCCGCGTCCGTACGGGGCGAGTGGGCGAGTTCGTACAGCACGCGGGACTCCGTGAGCGTGTACGGGGCGTGGAGCTGGCGGCTGTAGTCGAGCGCGCCGATGAGGTTCGTGTAGAAGCGGTTGAAAGCACGGATCTCTTGAATGGTCATGACGTCCGGCACCTGCCTTTGACACCTGCCTTGGGGCTCATACCTCGGACTGGATAGCTGACTCAGTCAGAGATTATGCCCGCTGTGGGCAGTGGTCGCACGGGTTTTTCCGGTCTCCGCGCGCTGTTAGCGTGGCCGTTCGAACGAGGGGGAGACTCGTATATGACGACGACCACATCGAGTACGTTCCGGATCGGCGGGGACCTGGAGGTGGGGCGGCTCGGTTTCGGGGCGATGCACCTGCCCACCGAGCCGGCCGACGCGCGCGAGGCGGCGATCGCGGTGGCCCGGCGGGCCGTCGAACTCGGAGTGACACTGATCGACACGGCGTACATGTACGGCGGCGGCGCCAACGAGGAACTCCTCGCCGAAGCGCTGTACCCGTACGCGGACGGGCTGTTGGTCACCACCAAGATCGGCCTCGAACGGTCGGCGGCCTCGGGTGAGTGGGAGCTGAACGGCCGCCCGGAGGTCCTGCGGACCCAGGTCGACAAGGCCCTGCGCCGCCTCCGTATGGAACGCATCGAACTCCTGCAACTGCACCGCATCGACCCGGCGACACCGCTCGCCGACCAACTGGGCGCGCTGCGGGACCTCCGGGACGAGGGCAAGGTGGGCCGGATCGGCCTGTCCGAGGTGACGGTCGACGAACTCGACCAGGCGCGGCAGACCGTGGACATCGCGAGCGTCCAGAACCGCTACAACCTGCTAGACCGCGAGCACGAGCCGGTGTTGGCTGCCTGCGAGGCGGCGGGTATCGCGTTCCTGCCGTGGCGGACCGTGGCGTGGGGTACGTCGGGGGACAGGGCCGAGATCGCAGCGGTCGCGACCGAACTCGACGCCACACCCACGCAGGTGGCCCTCGCCTGGCTCCTCACCCACTCACCAGCCATCCTGCCGATCCCCGGCACGGCCCGCCTCCCCCACCTGGAAGAGAACATCGCGGCCGGAGCGCTCCGCCTCAGCCCGGGGCAACTGGCTCGCTTGGACGCGATGTAGCGTCCCGCAGGAGGGCGGAGTCTTGGCTACGGGTGAGCGGGGGCTGAGCGCGCAGTTCCCCGCGCCCCTAAAAGACTGCGCCGTTCCCCGCGCCCCTGAAGGACATGACGCCTGAGGTTGGTGCGCAAGCGAGATCGGTGCCCAAGCGAGCCTCCTCGTGGGTCCGTGGGCTCATGGGCTGAGCGCACAGTTGCCCGCACCCCTGAAGCGGCGTAGCACTCCTGCAAGTTGCCCCACCGGGCGGCAGCCGCCCTCCGGACGAAGGGGTCGTGTCGGGGTTTCCGATCGCAGCACGACCTCCCGAGGGCACCCAATAGGCAGGGGATGACACAGCTGCGATCGGATGCCCCGTCGCGGCCCCGACCCACGACGAACGGCAGGCGCATCTTTAGGGGCGCGGGGAACTGCGCAACCAGCACCCAAGCGCACCCGCACCCAACACGGCAACACACCAACCTCAGGAGTTCTTCGGCGCCCCCGTAGACCCCCGCACCATCAACTCCCCCCGAATCGTGGCGATCCCCCCAGGCGGCGCCTCCTCCCGCCCCATGGCGATCCGCCCGGCCCGCGTCCCCGCCTCCGCCAACGGCAACCGCACAGTCGTCAGCGCAGGCACCGCGTCAACACTGAAGGGAAGATCGTCGAACCCCACAACGGACACGTCATCCGGAATCCGCAACCCAGAGTCCCGCAGAGCGGCACACGCCCCAAGAGCAACCGTGTCATTCGCGGCGACAACAGCCGTCAACTCCGGGTCCCGACGCAGCAGTTCGAGCGTCGCCTCGTACCCGGCCCGCCGGTCGTACCGCCCATGCACAGTCCGCGCGGCCTCGTCCGGAATGCCGTGCGCCGCAAGCGCGTCCCGATGCCCCTCCAGCCGATGCCGCGTAGTCGTACGCTCCTCGGGCCCCGCGATGTACCCCATACGCAGATGCCCGAGCTCGATCAGATGCTCGGTGAGCCGCCGCCCGCCACCCCGGTTGTCGAAGGTGAGCGCCACCGCGTCGGTGTCGGCCGGCGCGGGCGGCCGACCGCACAGCACGATCCGCGTCCCGGCCGCCGCGAGCTTGCGCAGCTTCGTCGCCACGGCCTCCGCGTGCGCGGTGTTCTCCACGGCTCCGCCGGTCAGCACGACCGCCGCGGCCCGCTGCCGCTGGAGCAGCGTGAGGTACGTGAGCTCCCGTTCGGCGGAACCGCCGGTGTTGCACACAACGGCGAGCCGCTCCCCGCCGGCCCGGCCCCCCGGCCCCCCGATCTCGCCCTGGATCGCCCCCGCCATGATCCCGAAGAACGGGTCGGCGATGTCGTTGACCAGGATCCCGACCAGGTCGGAAGTCGCCGCGGCGAGCGCGCTCGCGGGGCCGTTCAGTACGTAGTCCAGCTCGTCCACGGCCCGCAGCACCCGCTCACGGGTGGAGGCGGCCACGGGATAGTTCCCGTTCAGCACGCGCGACACCGTCGCGGGCGAGACCTGCGCGCGGGCCGCCACGTCCGCCAGGGTCACCGTCATCTTCGTCGTCCTCCGGTCGCGCATCTCGTCGTACGTCCTCGTACACCGTTCCGTGCCAAGCCCCGCACACGCGGGCGTTCCAATGCCCCCGCATGCCCCGCATGCCCCGCATGCCCCGCATGCCCCGCACGCGCGGGGCGTGCCATGCCCCTGTACACACAGGCGCACGGGCACACCGGCACGGTTCCGTGCAGACCCTATGGCCGAAACCCCCAGTTGTTCGCCCCCTCGAACAACTCATCCCCGTCACGGTCTTGTCCAGACCGCTCCTCAGAGGCTAGCTTCTCTACACATAGAAAGCGCTTGCTGTGACGCTCACCAGTTCACCAGGGTGCACCGGACGTACCGGGGTCCACCTGTGGGGCGTACGCGGCGCGGGACGCGTACGAAGGGAATGACGTGACACGCAAGACGGTGCGCATCGCGATGAACGGTGTGACGGGGCGCATGGGCTACCGCCAGCACCTCGTCCGCTCGATCCTCGCCCTGCGCGAACAGGGCGGTCTCGACCTCGGCGACGGCACCGTGCTGTGGCCCGAGCCGGTCCTCGTCGGCCGCCGCGAGCACGCCCTGAAGGCACTCGCGGAGCAGCACGGCCTGGACCCGGAGAACATCTCCACGGACGTCGACGCGGTCCTCGCCGACCCGACCGTCGAGATCTACTTCGACGCCCAGGTCACCTCGGCCCGCGAGGAGGCGATCAGGAAGGCGATCGCGGCGGGCAAGCACATCTACACCGAGAAGCCGACCGCGACGGGCCTGGACGGCGCCCTGGAACTGGCCCGGCTGGCCACCGCCGCCGGCATCAAGCACGGCGTGGTCCAGGACAAGCTCTTCCTCCCGGGCCTGCTCAAGCTGAAGCGGCTCATCGACGGCGGCTTCTTCGGCCGCATCCTCTCCATCCGCGGAGAGTTCGGCTACTGGGTCTTCGAGGGCGACTGGCAGTCGGCCCAGCGCCCGTCCTGGAATTACCGCTCCGAGGACGGCGGTGGCATCGTTGTCGACATGTTCCCGCACTGGGAGTACGTCCTCCACGAGCTGTTCGGCCGTGTGAAGTCCGTACAGGCCCTGACCGCCACACACATCCCGCAGCGCTGGGACGAGCAGGACAAGCCGTACGACGCCACGGCCGACGACGCCGCCTACGGAGTCTTCGAGCTCGAAGGCGGAGCCATCGCCCAGATCAACTCCTCCTGGGCCGTCCGCGTCAACCGCGACGAGCTCGTCGAGTTCCAGGTCGACGGCACCGAGGGCTCGGCCGTCGCGGGCCTGCGCAACTGCCGTGTCCAGCACCGCAGTTCGACCCCCAAGCCGGTCTGGAACCCCGACATCCCGGCCACCTACTCCTTCCGCGACCAGTGGCAGGAGATCCCCGACAACGCCGAGTTCGACAACGGCTTCAAGGCCCAGTGGGAGCTGTTCCTCAGGCACGTCTACGCCGACGCGCCCTACCACTGGGACCTGCTGGCCGGCGCCCGTGGCGTCCAGCTCGCCGAACTGGGCCTGAAGTCCTCGGCCGAGGGCCGCCGCTTCGACGTACCGGAGATCGCACTGTGACGAACGGGCACATCCAACTACCCGACGCGGACGGCTTGTTGCGCGCCTACACGCCCCGCACCGAACCCCTGCCCCTCACCACCGGCTCCCCCTTCACCTCCCGTACGGTCTACTCGGCGGCCCACGTGGTCGCCGACCCGTACGCCGACACCACCCCCGACTCCCCGGCCGCCGTCGACTGGGACGCCACCCTCGCCTTCCGCCGCCACCTGTGGTCCCACGGGCTCGGCGTCGCGGAGGCCATGGACACCGCCCAGCGCGGGATGGGGCTCGACTGGGCGGGCGCGGCCGAGCTGATCCGCCGTTCGTCGGCCGAGGCGAAGGCGGTCGGCGGGCTGATCGCCTGCGGCGTCGGCACGGACCAGTTGCCGGTCACCGAGGTCGGCTACCCGTACAGCCTGGACGAGGTGCGGGCCGCGTACGAGGAGCAGCTGGCCCTCGTCGAGGAGTCCGGCTCGCGGGCCATCCTCATGGCCTCGCGGGCGCTGGCCGCCATCGCCAAGGGGCCCGAGGACTACCTGGAGGTCTACGGCCACCTGCTCCGCCAGGCCGCCGAGCCGGTGATCCTGCACTGGCTGGGCCCGATGTTCGACCCGGCGCTCGAAGGCTACTGGGGCAGCACCGACCTCGACGCCGCCACCAGCACCTTCCTGGAGGTCATCGCCGCCCACCCCGACAAGGTCGACGGCATCAAGGTCTCCCTCCTCGACGCCCAGCGCGAGATCGACCTGCGCCGCAAGCTCCCGGACGGGGTGCGCTGCTACACCGGCGACGACTTCAACTACCCCGAGCTGATCGCGGGCGACGACCAGGGCTTCAGCCACGCCCTGCTCGGCATCTTCGACCCGCTGGGTCCGCTGGCCGCCGAGGCCGTACGGGTCCTCGACACCGGCAACACCGGCGGCTTCCGTGAACTCCTCGACCCCACCGTCGAGTTGTCCCGCCACCTGTTCCAGACCCCGACCCGTTTCTACAAGACGGGCGTGGTCTTCCTGGCCTGGCTCGCGGGCCACCAGGAGCACTTCACGATGGTCGGCGGCCTCCAGGCGGCCCGCTCGCTGCCGCACTTCGCCCGCGCGTACGAACTCGCCGACGGCCTGGGCCTGTTCCCGGACCCCGCACTCGCGGAAGCCCGCATGAAGAACCTGCTCTCCCTGTACGGAGTGAACCAGTGAGCACGAGCAGTACGAGCAGCCACCTCGGCGACCTCTCCCGCTTCAGCATCAACCAGATGACGGTCAAGCAGCTGTCGATGCCCGAACTGGTCGACACCTGCCTGGAGTTGGGCGTCCCCGGCGTCGGCCTGTGGCGTGCGCCGGTCGAGACGTACGGCCTGGAGGAGACGGCCAAGCTGGTCCGCGACGCGGGTCTGGCCGTCACCACCCTCTGCCGAGGCGGCTTCTTCACGGCCATCGACCCGGCCGAGCGCGCCGAGGCCCTGGCCGACAACCGCCGCGCCATCGACGAGGCGGCCACTCTGGGCACGGACACGCTCGTCCTCGTCTCGGGAGGTCTTCCGGCGGGCTCGAAGGACCTCCACGGCGCGAGGGAGCGCATCGCGGACGCGCTGGGGGAGTTGGGTCCGTACGCGGCGGCCAACGGGGTCCGGCTGGCCATCGAGCCGCTCCACCCGATGTACGCCTCGGACCGCTGTGTGGTCTCGACCCTCACCCAGGCCCTCGACCTCGCGGAACGCTTCCCCGCGAACCAGGTCGGCGTCGCGGTCGACACGTACCACATCTGGTGGGACGACCAGGCGCCCGCGCAGATCGCCCGCGCGGGTGCCGGCGACCGCATCCACACCTTCCAACTCGCCGACTGGACAACCCCGTTGCCCGAGGGCGTCCTGAACGGCCGGGGCCAGATCGGCGACGGCTCGATCGACATGCGCGAGTGGAAGGCGTACGTGGAGGCGGCCGGCTACACCGGACCCATCGAAGTCGAGCTGTTCAACGACGGGTTGTGGGCCAGGGACGGCCGCGAGGTGCTCACAGAGACGGCGGCCCGGTTCGTGGAACACGCGGCCTGACGCCCGTTCGCCTGTGACGGATCACCCGTGACGGTTCGCCTGTGCGCGCCCGTTCGGCGGTCAGGCAGACCGATGCGTCCTGTGCTGCACGCAACTTGGCCGCGCTGCGTTCGGAGCGTGTGAAGCGCCCCACTCTCTGCGGGTGGAATGTCTCCCGCTCTCGGCCTGGGCCCATGACAGGCTGAGCGCGGGAGGCGCGGGCGCCGACCGGGCGATGCGACGTCGGGAGTTGTTCACGGCCGAGCGCGCCGCAGGATCGCGCCCTCAGATGTGAGAGCCCGCGCCCGCGACATGCGCACGGTGTGATCTCGCGGTCGCCGTACGGTTACGGAATTGATCGATTTACCCGCACAACCTTCTGTCGATGTGCCCAACATCACTCGGATCGCAGGAACTTGGCGCAAGTATGTCCGACTCTCGGCGTTGACTCCATCCAGGCCGGTGGCGTTGGTTACTCGAGGAAACTATGAGCATGTTGTGGGGGGAATATGGCGGGGTTGTGGTTCCGGTCTCGGGGCGGAAGCAGAGCCATCGGAGCTTTGCTCGGGGCGGCGCTGGCTGTCGGGGTTGTGGCGCCGGTCGATGGGGCATCGGCGGCAGTGCCTACCGCGGCGACGTCCACAAATGCAGCGGACGAGACGACTGTTCACTCCGAGGCGGATGCCCTGGCGAAGGCCAAGAGGTCCGGTGAGCCGGTGGAGGTCACCGCCCTGCGGGGCGAGAGCAGCGAGGTCTTCGCGACCCCTGAGGGGGATCTGGAGGCCCGCGAGTATCTGCGTCCGGTGTGGGCGCGTACAGGCGGCGGCTGGAAGCACGTGGATACGGACTTGGTGGCGACCGGGGAGGGGATGGTCGCCGCCAGGTCGACGACGGTGAACGTCGAGTTCTCCGGCGGCGGTGACAAGGCGCCGCTGGTGCGCATGGAGCGCGCGGGGCGGAAGTTGAGCCTGTCGTGGCCGACCTCGCTGCCGAAGCCGGAGCTGTCGGGGGCGGTGGCGACGTACCCGTCGGTGCTCCCGGATGTCGATCTGCGCATGACGGCACAGGAGGACGGCTTCAGTCAGCTGCTGGTGGTGAAGTCCGCTGAGGGCGCGGCCAGTTCGGAGCTCGCCGAGTTGCGGCTCAAGCTCGCCGCCGACGGCATGGACGTCAAGGAGACTTCCGAGGGCGGCTTGCAGGCTGTCGATGCGGGCGCGAAGGGTGCCGTGTTCGAGGCACCGAAGCCGATGATGTGGGACTCCAGCTCCGGCGAGACCGCTGCCGTGAAGACGCTGAAGTCGTCGTTGGCGGCGGACGGCGCGGACGGCGCGGACGGCGAACCTGGCGCCGGCGAGTCAGGGAAGCTCGCGCCGGTGGGCGTCGAGGTGCCGTCCGGTCAGAACGAGTTGGTGCTGACCCCGGACACGGACGTGTTGAAGGGCGAGGACACCAAGTACCCCGTGTTCATCGACCCGCAGTGGTACTCCCCTCGGGCTTCGGCCTGGACGATGGCGTCGAAGTACTGGGCTTCCTCACCCCAGTGGAAGTTCAACGGCGACTCGGACGCCGGCATGGGCTACTGCAACTGGAACTACTGCCAGCCGCACGACACCAAGCGGCTCTTCTACCGCATCCCGGTGTCGAAGTTCGCGGGCAAGTCGATCCTGTCGGCAGAGTTCGTGGTGCGGAACACCTGGTCGGCTTCTTGCTCGGACCGCAGCGTGGAGTTGTGGGAGACCAAGGGGATCTCCTCGTCCACGACGTGGAATTCGCAGAACGCGTCCGGGTTCTGGGTCAAGCAGCTGGCGTCGAAGTCGTTCGCGTACGGCTACTCGGGCTGTAGCGCCAAGGACGCGGAGTTCAACGTGAAGTCGGCGGTGCAGTCGGCCGCCAACAGCAAGGACTCCACCATGACCTTCGGCCTGCGGGCCGCCGGCGAGTCCGACGGCAATGCCTGGAAGCGGTTTTCCGACAAGGCGTACCTGCGGGTGAAGTACAACCGGCCGCCGACGCAGATCAAGATGTCGCAGCTGACCATGGAGTACGGCGGCACCTGCAAGAAGCCCTCCAGCGCGGCGCGTGTCCGTACCCAGGGCAAGATCTACGCGAACAACGTCACCGACCCCGACGGCGACAGCCTTTCGGTCCAGTTCCAGGCGAAGTGGGACGGCGGCTCGTGGAGTCCGGCGAAGACCTCGTCCAAGAAGTCCGGTTCCACGTTCGCGATCAGCCTGCCGTCGTCGATCCCTGAGAACAAGACGGTCAACTGGTACGCCCGCTCCTACGACGGGGCGCAGTACTCGCCGTGGTCGTACGCGGGTGATCCGAGTGCGTGCTACTTCGTGTACGACACGAAGGTGCCCAAGGCTCCGGCGATCAGCTCGGGCGAGTACCCGGCCTCGGAGCCGGACAACCCGGATGACCCGTGGTACGACGGCGTTGGCCGCTACGGGTCGTTCGAGATGAAGGCTGCCGAGAGCGACGTGACGACGTACTGGTACGGCGTCAACGGCGACCCCTCCTCGAAGAACAAGGTCACCACGTCGGGCGGCGCTGCCAAGATCGCGAAGGTGCTTCCGGCGAAGCCCGGGGTGAACTTCTTCACCGCGCAGGCATTTGACTCGGCCGGCAACGGCAGCGAGATCCGCACCTACCAGTACCGCGTGAAGTCCGGCCAGCCCGAGCGCGCCACCTGGCAGTTGGACGAGTCTGCCGGGGCGAGCGAGGCCAAGGGCTCGACTCCGCCCCGTAATCTGACCGTGAACGGCGGTGTCACGCCAGGCGTGGCCGGCGTGCAGGACACGGCGGTGCAGTTCAACGGCACAGACGGTTACGCCGCCACCGACCTCCCGGCGGTCAACACCAGTGGCGGGTTCGCGGTGTCGGCATGGGTGAAGCTGGACAGGATCCCGGACAAGACCGCCGATGTGGCGGTGGCGCCCGGCAACAACGCCCCCGGCTTCGAGCTGTACTACTCCACCACTTACGGCTGGTCCTTCAACCAGTACAGGTCCGACGACGGTTCCGGCGGCCTGGTCCGCGCAGACCAGGGCGACACCAGCAAGGTGACCGCCGGAACATGGACGCACCTGGTCGGCTCGTACTCCTCGACCAATGACCTGCTGCAGTTGTTCGTGGACGGCAAGCTGGCCGAATCGGTGGTCCACAGCACGCCGTGGGAGGCCCGCCGGGGTCTGCAGGTCGGTGGCAAGAACTTCACTGGGACGGCTCTGTCGTTCTTCCCCGGGACGATCGACTCGCTCCAGTTGTTCGACAAGCCGCTGGCCCAGGACGAGGTCGACAAGCTGCACGTCAAGCAGACGGTGGGTGACCCGGGCCGCCCGGCGATCGCGGTCTTCGACCTCGACGAGCCCGCGGACGCCACCGAGATCACCGGACACGGCGGGGTGCTGCCCGTCAAGTACAACGGCACGGTGACCACCGGGGTGGACGGCATCGCGGGCAAGGCCGCACGCTTCGACGGCTCCAGCGGCTACGCGAAGATCGGCCAGACCAGCGGTCCGCATGTGAACACCTCGCGTGCCTTTACCGTCTCGGCGTGGGCGAAACTGGACAAGAAGCCCACCGGTGCTGCGGTGATCGCCGCGCAGGCGGGCAAGGACCGGCCCGGCTTCGAGCTGTACTACTCGGCCGCGTACGACCGTTGGGCGTTCAACCAGTACTCGGCGGATGCCGCCGATGCCACGCCGGTGCGGGCCATGCAGGCCGATGGTGTGACGGCGCGCGCTGGGGAATGGGTGCACCTGGTGGGTGTCCATGACCCGGTGGCGGACACGCTCACCCTGTACGTCAACGGCGTTAGGGCCGGGTCGACAAAGCTGGCCGGAGCGTTCTACGCGGACCAGTCGATGTACATCGGAGGCAGCAACTACAGCGGTGTCATGGACGCTTACTTCCCCGGCACGATCGACGACGTACGCCTGCTGGACCGGTCGGTGTCGGCCGAGGAGATCCAGCAGATGTTCCAGCAGCGGCCGTTGGTGACCGGCCGGTGGATGTTCGAGGAGACCTCCGGCACCAGCCCGGTGACTACTGCGGACGCGGCGGGCACCGGTAACAAGCTGACCCTCAACGGCGGTGCGACCAAGTCGGACATGGGCTTCATCGACTTCGGTGCGATGGAGTTGAACGGCACCACCGGTTACGCCAGCGCGGATCGGGTGCCGGTCGACACCTCGGGCAGCTTTACGCTCACCGCGTGGGCGCAGGCCGCGGCCATGCCCGACGGTGCGGTCGCCCTGACGAGCGCAGAAGGCGGCAACCAGAGTGCGTTCGCGGTGCGTTACGTGCCCGATGCCACCGATCCCGAGGCGAACCCGGGGCGTTGGCAGTTGACGGTGGCCAACAGCGACAGCAGCGGCGCCACTCTGGCCGAGGTCAACAACGGCGAGTTCTACGACGCCCGTGAATGGAACCACCTGGCCCTGGTCTACGACGGCTTCGCCAAGGAAGCACGCCTGTACGTCAACGGCGGTCTGGCGGAAGTGGCCTGCACCGACGCCGACGGTGACGGGGAGAGCGACAGCTCGACCTGCGCCGACCTGGTGCCGTGGGCGGAGAATGCTCTGTCCTTCAAGGCCGCCTCGTTGCAGGTGGGCCGCGAGGGCACCGGCAGCCGGGCGGGCCACTACTTCCCCGGTCTGGTCGACGACGTGTGGACCTTCCAGGGCGCGCTGAGCGATGCCCAGGTCGAAAAGCTGGCGATCAGCTGGTTCGACGTACCCACTGAGGTTCCGGGCGGCTGACCGCCTTGATGCGGGGCGCTGGGCTATGGCCCAGCGCCCCGTTCCCGTCCCAAGAACCGCGCGTGCCCGACGTCGTGGCCGCGCATACCCTTCCAAGAGGAAAGATCCATAAATGCACGGAATAAGACGGCCACGCCGCCCCGTGAAACTACTGCGGCGCAGGATCGCGCTAGGTGTTTCAACAGTCATGGTGGCCACGCTGATTCAGGCGGTCGCCTTCGCGCCGGCTGCCGACGCTGCAGGCAAGGGCCGCCCCGGGGTCACCGACCCCGACAAGCCCGTCGCGGGCAAGAGCCTCGCCAATGCGGAGCCGCGCAGGGTCCAAAAGGGTCCGCGGACTCCGCAGAAGGCTCCGAAGGCCACCTGGCCCGAGGCAGACGCCGCGGTGGTCACGCTCGCCGAACCGACTTCCAAGGCGAGCAGCCCGGTTCGGGCCGAGGGACTCCCGCTCCGGCTCAACACCCCGTCGACGAAGCAGGCCAAGAAGCCGCTCGATGGCAAGGTCACCACCCGCGTCCTGTCGCAGAAGGCCGCGAAGAAGGCCGGTGTCGACGGGCTGCTGTTCACCCTTGAGCCCCGGTCCGCCAAGGACGCGGGCACGGTTGGTACGAGCGTGGACTACGCGGACTTCGCCGAGGCGTACGGCGGTGGCTACGGCGGGCGTCTGACCCTGGTCGAACTGCCCGCCTGTGCGCTGACGACGCCGGACAAGGCCACGTGCCGTACCGCGACGCCGGTCGCGACGGACAACGACACCGAGAAGAAGACTCTGACGGCCCGGTCGGTTTCGCTCGATGCGGGTGCACCGACCGTGCTGGCCGCGGTCGCCGGTGACGACGCCAAGTCCGGTGACTACAAGGCCACGCCCCTGTCCCCCTCGGCAGCCTGGACCACGGACCTCAACACCGGTGACTTCGGCTGGTCGTACGACATCCCGGTGCCCGAGGTACCCGGTGAGATGGCGCCCAAGCTGGGCTTGTCGTACTCCTCGGGGAGCATCGACGGCCGCACCGGCAACACCAACAACCAGTCCTCCTGGGTCGGTGACGGCTTCGAGCTGTCGCCCGGTTTCATCGAGCGCCGCTACAAGCCGTGCGCGGACGACGGGCAGAAGGCCGAGGACGGCGTCAACAAGCCCGGCGACCTGTGCTGGGGCTACGACAACGCCTCCATCACCTTCAACGGCAAGGGCGGTGAGCTCGTCCCGACCGGCAAGGACGACGAGTTCAAGTTCCAGCAGGACGACGGCTCCCGCATCGCCCGCCTGAAGTCCACCGACCGTGGCAACGGCGACGCTGACGGCGAGTACTGGCGCCTCACCGACCCGCAGGGCAACCGCTACTACTTCGGCTACAACCGCCTGCCCGGCTGGGCCGATGGCAAGGAGACGACCGACTCGACCTGGAACATGCCGGTTTACGGCGATGACTCCGGCGAGCCGTGCCACGCCTCCTCGTTCGCCGACTCGTGGTGCCGACAGGCATGGCGGTGGAACCTCGACTACGCCGTCGACACGCACGGCAACGCGATGGCGTACTACTACGCCAAGGAGGACAACTCCTACGGGCGCAACCTCAAGGCGTCCGACGACACCCGCTACACCCGCGGCGGTTACCTCGACCGCGTCGAGTACGGCCTGAAGTCGTCCTCGATGTACGATACGAAGGCGCTGGCCAAGGTCGACTTCGCCAGCTCCGAGCGGTGCATCCCCAACGCGAGCACGGACTGCTCGTCGATCTCCAAGGACTCGTTCCACTGGTACGACACGCCGTGGGACCTGAACTGCGACGAGGCCAGTGAATGCGACAACGGCCGCCTCGCACCGTCGTTCTGGACGCGTAAGCGGCTGACCGGCATCAGCACCCAGGTCCTCAAGGACGGGGCGTACGGCAAGGTCGACTCCTGGAAGCTGTCCCACCGCTGGGGCCAGGCGGACGTCGACTACCAGCTGCTGCTGGACTCCATCCAGCGCACCGGCCACACCGCCACACCCGAGATCACGCTGCCGAAAACCACCTTCGCGTACACGCAACTGGCCAACCGGCTGGACAGGACGGGCGACGGCTACGCCCCGTTCATCAAGGCCCGCCTTTCCACGATCGCGGACGAGTACGGCGGCCAGACCGACGTCAACTACTCGGGCGAAGCGTGCAACGCCTCCTCGCTGCCCACCCCGCAGTCGAACACGACGCGCTGCTTCCCGCAGATGCTGGGCGGCTCGGACACCGAGGATCCCGAACGGCACTGGTTCAACAAGTACGTCGTCACCTCGGTGACCGCCACGGACCGCACCGGCGGCGCCCCGGACGCGGTGACCGCGTACGAGTACCTGGGCGACGCGGCCTGGCACTACGACGACGATGACGGCCTCACCAAGGAGAAGTACAAGACCTGGTCGCAGTGGCGCGGCTACGGCCACGTCCGGGTCAGGACCGGCGGCCAGGGCGGTGAGGAGGCCATGAAGTCGCAAGCCGACTCCTACTTCCTGCGCGGCATGAACGGCGACCGCAAGGACACCTCCGGCGGCACCAAGTCCGTCTCCGTCACCCTCGGCGCGGGCGAAGGAGACCCGATCACCGACCACGCGTCGGCGGCCGGATTCACCTACAAGACGGTCCAGTACTCCGGTCCCGGCGGCAAGGTCCTGAACAAGAGCGTCGAGCGGCCCTGGCACCACGAGACCGCGAAGAAGGTTCGTGACTGGGGCACGGTGACCGCGAACTTCACCGGCACCGCCGGCTCGAAGACCTACACGTCCCTGGACGACGGCGCCGGTGCCAACTGGCGTACGACCGCCGTCTCGACGGAGCACGACACCGTCGCGGGCCGGGTGACGAAGGTCAACGACGAGGGCGACACGTCCACCAAGGCGGACGACCGGTGCACCCGCACCACGTACGCCACCAACACCGACATGAACATCCTCACTCTGCCCTCGCGGGTGGAGACCGTCGCCGTCGACTGTGCGACCACGCCGGACCGTTCCAAGGACGGCATGGTCATCTCCGACGAGCGCACCGCGTACGACGGCGGCGCCTACGGCGCGGCTCCGACCGCGGGCGACAAGACGGCTTCGGCGACGCTGAAGAAGCACGACGGCACCAAGGCCACTTACCTGGAGTCGGCCGTTACGTACGACGGCTACGGCCGTGCCTTGAAGGTGACCGACCTCAAGGCCGACGTGACCGCGACCGAGGGAGCTGCCCCGGTCCGCTCCTCGCGCGACGACGGTCTGACCAACACCACCGTCTACAGCCCGGTCACCGGGTTCCCGACCACCACGACCACGACCACCCCGCCGGCCAAGGCACTTGATGCCTCCTCGGCGCAGACCACGGTCACCACCCTCGACCCGCTGCGAGGCCTGCCGACCTCCCAGAAGGACACCAACAACAAGAGCAAGAACTTCACCTACGACGCGCTCGGCCGCGCCGACAAGGTCTGGCTCGCCAACCGCAGCACCAGCCAGACCCCGTCCTACGACTTCGACTACTTCGTCGAAGAGGGCAAGCCCGCCGCCATCCGCACCCAGACCCTCAACAACGAGGGTGGCCAGGTCGCGGCCTACACCCTGTACGACGGCCTCCTGCGTGAGCGCCAGGCCCAGGGCGTAGGACCCGACGGTGGGCGGTTGCTGGCCGACACGTTCTACGACGAACGCGGCCAGGTCGCCAAAACCTTCTCTTCCTACTACGCCGAAGGCGCCCCGAACCGGGAACTGTTCAAGCCCGCGGACGCCTTGAGCGTCGAGACCCAGACCCGTCACGCCTACGACGGTCTGGGCCGCGAGACCGAGTCGAAGCAGATCGCCGGGAACGGCGACGGCGGCAGCGTCCTCGCCACCACGAAGACCATCCACGGCGGCGACCGCACCACGGTCATCCCGCCGGTGGGCGGCACGGCGACGACCACTCTGACCGACGCCCGCGACCACGAGACCGAACTGCGCCAGCACCACACACGCAGTGCGAGCGCCGCGTTCGACACGACAAGCTACAAGTACACGCCGTCCGGAAAGCTCTCCGAGGTCACCGACCCGGCGAGCAACAAGTGGCTCTACGAGTACGACCAGCTCGGCCGCCAGACGAAGGCCACCGACCCGGACAAGGGAGTCACCAAGAGCACCTACGACGACCGCGACCGGCTCGCCACCACCGAAGACGCCCGCCACACGGTCCTGTTCCGCGCCTACGACCAGCTCGGCCGCCAGACCGAACTGCGCGAGACGAACGCCTCCGGCCCCCTGCGTGCCTCCTGGGCCTACGACACGGTCACCGGGGCGAAGGGCCAACTGGCCTCCTCCACCCGGTTTGTGGGCACGAACGAGTACACCACCAAGGTCACCCAGTACGACCCGCTGTACCGACCGATGCGTACCTCCGTCACGGTCCCGGCCTCGGAGGGCGCGCTGGCCGGTACCTACCAGACCGGCACCAGCTACAAGCCCTCCGGCCTGGTCGCGGGCGTGTCCTACTCGGCGGCGGGCTCGTTGCCGGGCGGCTCCTACTCCTATGGCTACGACGAGGCCCTGCGACCCGCGTCAATGCTGGGCGACGGGTTCCAGTCCGACACGACGCACTCGCTGACCGGCAAGCCGCTGCAGTACGCCTACGGCTCCACCGCGAGCGGAGCGAAGAAGTCCTGGGTCACCAACACCTACCAGTGGGGCACCCAGCGCCTGGCCACCTCCCGTGTCGACCGCCAGGACATCGCCGGAGTCGACCGGCTCAACACCTACCAGTACGACGAGGCGGGCAACATCCTGTCCGTCTCCGACGTGTCACGGGCCGGCACGGACACCCAGTGCTTCGGCTACGACTACCTGCGCCGTATGACCGAAGCATGGGCCGAAGGCGACACCACCTGTGCCGCCGGCCCCTCGGCCGACGCGGTCGGCGGTGTGGCGCCGTACTGGCACTCCTACACCTACGACAAGGTCGGCAACCGCAAGACCGAAACCCTTCACGACCTCACCGGCGACACCGCCAAGGAAACGAAGAGGACCTACACCTACCCGGCCGCCGGCACCAGCCAGCCGCACACGCTCAGCGAGGTCACCCAGTCCGGGCCCTCCGGCACCTCGAAGAGCAGCTACGACTACGACGACACCGGCAACACCACCGACCGTGTGATCGGCGGCGACACCCAGAAGCTGGAATGGGACGCCGAAGGCCACCTCGCCAAGGTCACCCAGCCCGTCGAGGGCAAGGCCGACGAGGTCACCTCGTACGTCTACGACACCGACGGCAGCCGCCTGATCGCCCGCGGCCCGGACTCCACCACCCTCTACCTCGACCAGGGCGAACTTGTCCTGGCCAAGGGAGCCACCAAGGCCAAGGCCACCCGCTACATCGGCCTGGGCAGCGGCAGCCAGGCCGTGCAGTCCGATGACGGCAGCATCTCCATCACCGTCGCCGACCACCTGGGTACCGGCCAACTCGCCATCAAGATCGGCGACTTGGGCCTGTCCCAGCGCCGCACACTGCCGTTCGGCGGAGAACGCGGTGACAGCACCGGCACCTGGCCCGGCACCAAGGGATACGTCGGCGGCACCGACGACACGGCCGCCACCGGCCTGACCCACCTCGGGGCCCGCGAATACGACGCCACCATCGGCCGGTTCATCTCCGTCGACCCGGTGATGGACCTCAACGATCCCCAGCAGATCAACGGCTACGCCTACAGCAACAACAGTCCGGTCACCTTCTCGGACCCCAGCGGCCTCTGCTACTTCTGCGCGATTGCCAAGATCGTCAAGGTCGTCAAAGCCGTCGTCAAGGCGTACAACACCTACAAGAGCATCGTCTCGTCGAAGCGGGGCGGCGGCAACGGCGGTACAACCAGTGGCGGATACGTCCAGAGCGCCGGGGGGAACAGCCGCGGCGTCAGCCATGTAACAACGGCCAGCGCGAAGGAGTCGGGCAACTGCGGATTCTTCGACGTCAAGTGCGGCTGGAACCAGCTGTGGAAGAGCGAGTGCAGCTTCTTCGACGTCAAGTGCGGTCTCAAGGAGAACGGCAGGGCGTGGAAGGACGCCGTCCTCCCTGACACCGACGCCTGGAAGGAATGCGGCAGCAATCCCGGGCTGTCGGAGGACTGCGCCAGCACGGCAGCGGACCTGCCGTGGTTCAAGCTCCTCAAGGCACTCAAACTCGTCAAGAAGACCGAGAAGGCTGCCGATGGAGTGCCTGGATGCAAGTGCTTCCTTGCCGGCACAGGCGTCCTCATGGCCGACGGCAGCACCAAGAACATCGAGGACATCGAACTCGGCGACAAGGTGCTCGCCACTGACCCGGAAACCGGCAAGACCAGTGAACGTGAAGTCACCGCGACCATCGTCACGGACGACGACAAGCAGTTCACCGACCTCACCATCTCGACACCGGACGGCCGGGAGCACCTGACCGCCACGCACGAGCACCCCTTCTGGTCCGTCTCCGAACACGAGTGGATCGAAGCCGGAAAGCTCAAGCCCGGCATGACTCTGCGCACGGACAACGGGCGCACAGTCAAGGTCACCGCCACCCGCCAGTACGAACAGCGCGCACGCACCTACAACCTCACCATTGAGGGCCTGCACACGTACTATGTGCTGGCGGGGGCTACTCCGGTCCTTGTTCACAATAGTAATTGCGACCTTCCCGAGGGGTATACGTCATCTCCGGCGCTTAAGGGAGATCCGTACCATCCGGATTCGGTTGCTGGTCGGAGTGCGCAGAATAGGGAACTCTACGCTGGAAGCGTCGGCGACAGGGCTGGTGGTCTTGGATACAGGACCAGAATTCCCGCACAAAAAGCCCCCTTCGACTCGCACGGGCAGGTGGTTTTCTCCAATGGCAAGAACTACATCACGCCCGATGTTGACGGCCACAATGTGACGGGCGGTTGGAAGATGTTCAACCGCAGAGGGCAACGGATTGGTACCTATGACCCAGATCTCAACTACCTCAAGGAGTAACGGCTTCGCGATTGAGGTGGTCGATAGTGCCGCCTCGGAGGATGTGCAGGGTGCGTCCTCCGAGGCGGTGGGCAGGATCACGGTCGGGGAGTTTGCGGAAACGTTCCGCATGGATCTGAGCTTCTGGAGCGTGAGCGACTATCGCCGGAGTTGGAAGCGTGCATTGCAAGTGCTCGCAGACGATGAGGCTGCAATCTCGTGTCTGATCTCCTCAATCACCGACCCGGAAAACAGCAACTTCGTATTCTGCTGGCCGCTCTATCGCAGCGGAGAAGATGTCTACGTGCAAAACTCGGTCGTATTTCTGGACGAGCTGGACAGCAGATTTGACGCCGAAGAACCCTGGCATTTCATGCGTCCGCGCTGCACGATCGACGATGACGGGAATCGCATCTCTGAATGGTCAACCGGAATGACCGAGCTGAGGCTATTCCTTGGGTCGGGCAGGGAAGAATAAGGCCCACGTCGTTGCGCCAAAGAAGCCCCACCGGAGGTTCCCGGTGGGGCTTCTTTGGCGATTTGACGGCAACGGTGACGGCAACGTCAGCGGACGACGGCTGCGGTGGGCGGGTCGTCCGGGGCGTCGATCGGGCCGAGGATGCTGCCGAGGGTGTCGATGGCCTGGCGTTGGAGGCGGAGGCGTACGTGGGCGTAGACGCCGGCGGTGACGCCGATGTGGGCGTGGCCGAGGAGTTCTTTGATGACGACGAGGTCGACGCCTTGTTCCAGGAGCAGGGTGGCGGTCGAGTGCCGGAGGTCGTGGAAGCGGATCGTCCGGAGTCCTACGCCGTGGAGGAGGCGGCGAAAGCGGCGGGTGAGGTTGGTGGGGTCGAGCGGCCTGCCCTTCGGGGTGGTGAAGACGAGCCCGTTGTCTGTCCAGCTCGTTCCGGCTGTCTGGCGCTCTTCGTCCTGCCGTTCCTGGTGGATCTTGAGGGAGCTGATGCATTCGGTGGGGAGGGCGATGCGCCGCTCGGAGGCCAGGGTCTTGGTGTTCAGGACGGTCAGCCCCTGGCTGCGGGTGCGCTGGAGGGACCGGTGGATGGTGGCGGTGCCGCCGTCGAGGTCGAGGTCTTCCCAGTGGAGGCCGAGGAGTTCGCCTTTGCGGAGTCCGGTGCGCAGAGCGAGTTCGTACAGGGCGTGTAGCCGGTCGCCGTTGGCCGCATGGAGGAGTTGCCGGGCTTCGGCGGCAGTGAGGGGCTGGAAACGCCTGGGGCGGGGCGCGGCCGTCTTGACGTTCCGGGCGACGTTGCGCGGAAGTTCATCCTCGCGGACGGCATGTTCCAGGGCGGACTTGAGCACGGCGTGGACGTACGTCACGGTCAGCGGCGAGAGCCGCTTTCCGCAGCACTGGCCGATGGCGCAGCAGGATCGCCGGACGGAGTCCCGTTTCTGGGCGCAGCACTGGCAGGTGGTGCGGAGTCCGTCGAGGAAGGCGCGGACGTCGCGGGTGGTGAGCCGGGCGACCTTCTTGGCACCGAGGCCGGGATTGAGGTGGAGACGGATGGAGGCCGCGTAGCGGTTGTGGGTGTTCTCCCGCAGGTGGTGAACGGCGACGCCGTCCAGCCAGTACGCGAGATAGGCGCTCACGGTGCTGTCGGCTGCCGCGACGGGGAGACCGCGGTTGCTGGCGGCGATCTTCTCGGTGAGCTTGGCCAGGGCGTCTTTGCGGGTGATGCCGTAGACGCGGACGCGTTTGCGGGTGTTGCCGGGGGCGAGGACGTATCCGGCGGCTTCCCAACGCCCGTCCTTGCGCTGGTAGACGGTCCCGTCGCCGTTCGCACGGGTGCGGGAGCGGCGGGGCGAAGCGGGGCGGGTTGTGGTCATCAGGCGGCTTCCTGTTCGAGGCGGGTGCGGATGAAGTCGGTGAGGGCGTGGGTGGGGATGCGGCGGGCGCGGCCGAGGGTGATCGAGGCGAGTTGGCCGGAGCGGAGGAGGTCGTAGACGGCGGAGCGGCCGAGCTGGAGGCGGGCCATCACCTGGGGCACCGTGAGCAGATCCAGCGCCGGTGCCGTCTGCGCGTGGAGGACGGCGAGCGGGGGCGAGGCCATCAGCAGCCCCCTTCGGCCGCGAACTGCCGTTCCAGTTCCTTGCGATGCCGGACGTGGGCGGCGAGGAGTGCGGCGCCGGGGCTGTAGCCCGAGCCGAGGTAGTCCCAGTGGCCGACGACGAGAGTGGTGGTCGGGTCGAGGTCGGGCAGGTCGGCGTGGGCGCGGGCCTGTTCGGTGCGCCAGGCGCGGCGGGCCTCGCGCAGCGCGCCGAGGGTGGTGGAGTATCGGCGGGACTTGGTGGAGAAGTGGCCCCGGAAGCCGAGTATGTGGGCCCACTTCCGGAGCTTGAGGTGGGCGAACTCCGGCAGGCTGCCCAGGTCCCAGCAGGTGCGAATCATCTGCCGCACATGGCGTGCGACGGGGAGCCGGGTCAGCGGCCGGGCCTGCCCGGTCCCGTCACAGGCGGTGCACGGGAGTGGCGTCCCGTGGGGCAGGAGGGTGGCGCCGCGTCCCTGGCAGGGGCGGCAGAGGAGGGTGTGGTCGAGGGTGCCGGAGGCGTCGGCGGATTTGGTGGCGTACTTCGCCACGTAGGCGGCCACGGCCTGGTCGGTGAATTCGGCGTCAGTGCCGAAGGCCGCGATCTCGCGCACGTCGAGTTGTTCGCCCCAGCCGAGTTCACGTTCCCCGACCGCATCCGACTCGACCGTGACGCGGACCCGTGCGGCGGCGGCGCGGGCGGCCTTGGTGAGTACGGCGACGGTGGCGTACGGCGGCGGGGACGTGGTGTTGCCGTCGGGGCCGTCGAGTCGGATGACGGCGTGGAAGTGGACCAGGCCGCGCTGCTGGTACTCGGCGACCTTCGCGAAAGACACCCGCAGGACCGCGTGGGCAGCCTTCTGGGTCATGCCGAGGCCGGCGGCGATCTCGCGGCGCAGGTAGGTGGTGAAGCGGGCCCACAGGGCGGAGGCGTGGGCGTTGAACAGAACCGCGCCCTCGTAGTCGTACGTCGCCGGATTCAGCGGCGTCCCGAGCAGAGCGTCCGTAGGTTCGTGGAGCTTGCGGCAGCGGCAACGCCGGATACCACCGCCGGGGGTGGTGGGGCGGTTGTGGACGGGGCCGAAGGACGGCGGGGTGAGGGTGGCGAAGACGCGGGGGTGGGTGCGGACGGTGTCGGGCACGGTCTTGCCGCCGGACAGGCCGGCGCGGATGAGCTGGTAGGTGTCTGCGGCGTAGATGCGGGAGCAGGCCGGGCAGCGCGAGGCGCGGCGGTTGCCGCACGTGGTGAGCAGACTGCCCGTGGGTTCCTCGGATGTGGTGTAGGAGCGCAGCACCTCACCTGTTGCGGTGTCGACGGTGGCGGTGCGGCCGATCAGACGTACGGGTCCGGTGCAGCCGCCGAGGCGCTCGATCTGCTGCTGTGCGCGGTCGAAGTCGGGGTGGTTGACGAGGTGGAGCAGGTCCCGCACGGCGGGGCTTGCCACGTGGTGCAGGTCCAGGGTGACCATTCGGGGCGTGTCCCTTCTGTTCGGGTGGGTGGCCCCGAGCAGCAACCAGCCGGATCTGTAGGCGTGTTGGTGCTGCTCGGGGCAGGGCGAACCAGACCCGTTGGCGGGCGTGGGTTCAGAGAGGGGGATTTGCCCGGGGGCGGCCGGGGCTCAGAGCTGAGCGAGTGCGGCGGTGGCCACCGGCAGGGCGACGCCCATGCGCGTGCCCAGGTGGGCGGCGGTGATGGGCGTTCCGTGCTCGGCGCGGTGGGTGTCCGCGATGCGCCGGGCTGAGTCGATCAGGGCGGCTGGCAGGGCCGGGCCGGAGGCGGGCCGAGTCGTATTGGCGACGGCGACAGGCAGATCGGCGGCCGGAGCCGGGGCGGGCGTCGGGGGATCGGGTGCGGGTGCGTCGTCGGGCACCGGTTCAGAGATGGGGGCGGCGGCCTCCAGGTGCGGGGTGGGGCGGGTGAGGGTGTGGAACTGGGCGAGGAAAGCGGGGCCGACGTGGCCCCAGCCCAGGAGCAGGAGCGGGGCGACGGTGTCCAGGCAGGCCCGGCCGTAGCGTCCGCTCAGCAGCGGTTCGGCAGTGTTCAGGGCGAGGGCGAGCAGGCCACACAGGTGCAGCAGTCGGGTACCGGCCTTCAACTCCGTCTCGGGGACGCCGCGCAGGGCGAGGAACCGCAGGGCGACCAGGAGCCCGACGACGGACAGGTCCACCATGGGAGCGATCAGTGGCGCTATCGGGTGGGGAACGCCGAGCCGCAGGGCTAGCGCCCAGACGTTGCCGAAGGAGAAGACGAAGGCCAGGGCCGCGATGACCGCCATGACCACGGTCACGGTGCGCCGGGTGAACCGTTCCTCCGCCATATCCTCAACCTCCTTCCTGGAATGGGCTTTTCGGGGCTACTTGGCGAGCGATGCAATGGCGTCGTCCGGCTCGTCATCGAGGATCGTGCGGCTGGTCGAGGCGAGGAGGGCGTCCAGGCACAGGGTGGGATCGGCGGTCAGATGGGAAGTGTCCTCGGCGACGCGGGCGCGTCGGAGTCCGAGACGTAGGGGGTGCGGATGCGGGTGTAGCCGGGGCGGCCCTGCATCGCCATCACAGCGACGCCGACGTAGGCGGGGTCCTGCAAGGTGACCGGGCTGGCGTCGGGCCAGTTGCGGATGTCGTCACCCAGCGCAGCCACCGCGGCTTCCACGGTCTTCTGTGCGAAGGACAGCCCGATGGGGCACACGTCGCGGATGAAGGTCGGGAGGGCGTCACCGGTGGTCTTCTGGCTGATCAGGATCACCAGGATGCCGACGCTGCGGCCCTTCTTGACCAAGTCCTCCACCAGCCGGGCATTCTCCGCCGTCAGCGCGCCCAAACGTTTCGTCTCGGCGTCGCTGCCCTTGTACTCGCGGAAGAACGTGTGCGCCTCGTCGATGATCAGGACCGTGAGCGGCCACTGCGGCGAGGGGCCGACGTGCCACATGTTCTTCACGCCCAGCACGTCACGGATGGTCGAGGACCGGCGTCGACGCAGCTCCACCAGCCGCTTGAACAGCGCGTTGGCTTCGTCAAGGTCGTCCCCGCAGAACGCGAACATTCGCTTGACCAGGTCGGCGTAGTCGCCCTCCGAGGCCCGTGACACCTTGCCGTCCGCACCCGCGATCTGCACGGCCGCCGAGGGTGCGAAGTCGCAGACGAACTTGTTGACGGTCGAGGTCTTGCCCGAGCCGGGGGTGCCGGCCACGGTCACGCCGGGCACGTTGGCCAAGGACACGCACACCTTGGCGGCGTACTCGTCCACGCCCAGCTCCCAACGTGTCAGGTCCGTGGGCGGGCGGCCGGTGGGCCGATGCCCGGTCGACGTGGTCAGCGGGTCGGAGCGCACGCCCCGGATCACCACCTTGCCGGGGCCGTCCGGCAGCACGGACACCCGCGTGCACCGCCAGGCATCAGCCAGGAACCGCGCCGCCTTCTGGTACTCCTCCAGCCCGACCTGCGGCAGCGTCCTGGCCCGCACGATCACGCCGAACCGGTCCGGCGTCACCTTGATCCGGGGAGTGAGCACCCGAGGTGCGGGGGCGGGGCCGTCTTTGGCCGCGGTGATCTGCGCGAGCAGGCCCGGGGTCTTATCGGTGACAGTCAACCCGGCCATCCGCGCGAGCCGTACCCAGCCCCACCGCACCCGGACGGCCTGCCGCATGCTCACCCGCGTGCCCCGGTCGGCACGCACGTAGCGCACCACCGTCACAATCAGCCACATGACGACCAGCACGGTCGCGACCAGCAGCGCGTACGGCGCGTATTTCGTTACGGCGTCCATGTCAGGCCCCCTCTTCGTGTATCAGGCGGAGCATGTGGCCCAGGTCCAGGCGGGTCGCGTGCTCCGGGCTCAGGCCGAGCAGATCGAGCACCGCAGAGGAGACGGAGAACGTGGCTTTGCCTTCGGTCCCCGGCAGGGGCCGGAGTGGGTACAACTCCCGCTCCGGGGCAGGGCTTTCGCGGCGGATCACTGTGCCGCCTCCACCGTCGCCAGCTCCAGGCGGGCGGCCCGGTAGGCGACGCCATCGGAAAGCTGCCCGTTGAAGATCCGCGCCCACGGGGTCGCGAACAGGTCCACCGGCCGCACCATCGCGCCCGGCTTGAGCCCGGCCGCCAAGCCCGTCTCCGGGACCGTGATCTTCAGGACTTCGGCCCGGCCGTCCTCCATGAGCATCACGGTCACCGTGTAGAGCGACGCGCCGGTCTCCCGGTCGGTGGCGACCTCCCCGGTCTGCTGGTCCTTGATCTTCAGTACCGGCTCGGTGCCTGCGATGCAGACCGCCGACGGCAGCAGGGCAACACGGATACGGGTCATGGCCATGCCATCACATCCTCGTTCGATGGAGCCGCTTGATCGACTCGCCATGACCATAGCGGCACACTCGCTACACCCGCAACGCTCGATTCGTATCGCTACAGCGATATGGCTAGAACGCCGAGGACGCCCGGGTGTGCCGTGAGTGCTGGCCCCGCTACCCTCGTGCCATGAAGCTGCCCCTGGGAGAGGACCCCCGGCCGCCATACGTCCAGGCCGCCGACGTCCTGCGCGCCGCCATCCACGACGGCGAGCTGCGCCCAGGCGAGCGGCTCCCCGCCGCGCGCGAGCTGCAAAAGCGCTTCGGCATCGCCAGCTCCACGGTCCAAAACGCCCTGCGGCTGCTCAAGGAGGAGGGGCTGATCTACTCGGTCCTGGGCCGGGGCAGCTACGTCCGAGCGCCGAAGCCGATGGCACCCGCCGAAGCGAAGGCAGACGCCGTCGAGGAAAACAAGGTCGATCCTGGCGAGTCCGATCCTGAGTACATCGGTCTCGGCGACCTCCGACGTGGTTGGCAGGCCGCCGACAGTCCTGCCGACGATCCGCGCCCCCCGTACGTGCGGACTGCGGACGAACTCCGCAAGCAGATCCAGGACGGCCGACTTGCGCCGGGCGCCAAGCTTCCGTCCGCCCGCGACCTGCAAGCTCAGTACGGCATCGCCAACTCCACCGCGCAGAACGCCCTGCGGGTCCTCAAGGAGGAGGGGCTGATCTATTCCGTGCAGGGCCGGGGCGTCTTCGTTCGCCAGCTCAGCCCGCGCGATCAGTTCCTCAAGCGCTACAACGAGGGGTTGGAGGAAATGGCGGCTCAGCGCCGTGCGGACGAGGAAGCGGTGCGGCTCAGCGGAAAGAGCGACGACGAAGTGGCCGCCGAACTCGCCGCCGCCGAGGAACGATTCACCAAGGCCAGCACCGAGTTCGAAGCCGCCACCGCCCACCGTGATGCCATGCGCGCCGTCATGGAGCAACGCAAGCGTCTCAGCGGCAACTACACGCCAGAAGAGACCGCCGCCAAGGCCCAGCGCCTGCACGACCGGCTGAACGAAGGCAGACGCCGACGCTGAACCGACCGCACGCGGTAGAGCGGCAGGACACGAGGCACCCAAGGCGAGCTGTTCAGAGTTTCTTTACTTGATCAAGGCGGCCCGCTGACGCGGCCCGCGCGCGTCCGGCCCCCCGGGGCCGCCGCCCGCTCCTGTCTCCGCCCCGCTGGCGTCGGCCCCGCCGGTCCGGGCGCGCAACAGCCAGCACAGCGAACCATCCTGGGGCCCTGCCCCAGACCCCGGCCCTCTCTCTGAGGGGCAGGGGGCCGACTTACGGGTGCGGCTTCGTCGTGGTGTGGGGTCGAGGTCGCGGGAGGGGGTCCCTCGCCGCCCGGTCACCGGAGGCGTACCAGGAACCCCCGGGGGCCGCCAAGGCCGAGCGCACGCGTCACGAAGTGAGCCTTGGCGGCCCCCGGGGAACCCTGGCACGGCGAAGCTGCCCGACCGACGAGGGACCCCCTCCCGCTCAGGCCCCGATCCTGCCGGAGTTCCGGCCGGCCACGTGGTGGGCCACCCCTGTGGGTGGGTGTCTGCCGGATCGCCCCCGGCTGATGTGCCGGCCGGGCGTACCGTGGAGTGGGAGGTGGTGAGTTGATGACTACGGAGCTGGCCGACAACGTCCGCAGGTACCGGCGTCGCGCGGGGATGAGCCAGGAGGAACTGGCCCACGCCGCAGGCGTATCGCCGGGCACGGTACGCAAGGCCGAGCAGGGCGGCACTCTCCGCATGGAGACCCTGCATACGCTCGCCCGCGCACTGGGCGTGACCACGGCCGCGCTGATGGCCTCGGATGCCCCGGAGCCCGTCGGGCGGACCGAGGAGCCGAACCGCGTCAACCTGATCCAGCTCCGCGCCGTCCTCACCCCGGCTGTCGGGCTCGTGGAGCGGGACGCCGAGGCCGTGGTCGAGGAGCCTAACCTGCGCACCTTCCGGCGGACGCTGCAAGACGCACGGGTGCTGTACTTCTCCGACAGCTACAAGAGCGTCGCGGCTCAACTGCCGGTCCTGCTGCGTGATGCCGCACAGGCCGTCGCCTACTACGACAGCGGGGACGAGCACCGGCAGGCCCTGCTGGCCCGCTCCGAGGCGCTGCGTCTGGCCGGCACCTACCTCACCCAGGTGCGGCAGTACGACATCGCGTACGCCGCACTGCGCGGCGCCATCATGGATGCCCGTCAGGCCGGAGACATGCTTGCGGCAGGCTCCGGGGTTGGCGGCATGTGCTGGCTGCTGGTGCGCCAGGGCCGCTTGGACGAGGCGGAACAGGTCGCCGCCCGGAGCATGGACGCGGTGGAACCGAAGATCACCGGGGCCGAGCCGGACCACTACGCCGTGTGGGGCGGCCTGGCGATGGAGGCCGCCGCCGCAGCCGTGAGGAACAACCGTCCCGACGAGGCGAAGGAGTACCGTCAGGCCGCCCGGGTCGCGGCAACCGCTGTCGGGACGGCACATCGCAACATCTCCCGGCACTGGTCCGTCTTCGGCCCGGTCACCGTCGCCGTCAAGGCACTCGAAGACTCCATGGTCATCGGTGACGCCCGCGCGGTGGTGCGCAAGGCAGGCGAGCAGGAGGAGTTGTCGCCCAAGGCGTGGAAGCGCCTGGGCAGGCCCAGCCCCAACGACGGAAACCGCTTCACCCTCGAAGTGGCGCGCGCCCACACCCGGACCGGCGACCTGTCCGCCGCCATGGACGAGTTGACCCGCGCCCGGGAAGCCGCCCCGCAGTGGCTGCGGCACCAGAACGGTGCCGCCGAGACCATGCAGGAGATCCTCGGCAAGCGCAAGCGCACCCTCACGACGGAAATGCGCGAAATGGCCGACTATCTGGGCGTCGTCGGATAGCTGCCACGCAGCGTGGCAGTTCGTGAGCCAAGAGTCGCGAACTGCCATGGCTCCTACCTGGGGTGACAGCCAGTCAGCGCCTACGGTCGGTGTGTCCACCATCAGTGACCCAGGCCGGGGGTGCCCAGTGAGCCAGCCCAGGAGCGATGCCGACCGCATGCGTCGCAGAGAGCTGTACGACGCCGCGTCGGGTGGGGGAGGTCCCCGCTTACTGCCGTGGACCAGCCCGGAGGGGAAGCCCTGCTACCTGAGCACCGATGGCCGGGGCTACCTCTCCACCCTCGCCGACAGCATCGAGACGGTACAGCTCAGCATGGGCCAGGAACTGCTGGACTACGCCCGCGACGCCACGGCACCCGGCGCGGAAACCTTGTCGGCGACCGAATACCGTTGGTTGGCCCGCCGGTTGACAGAAGCCCTGGCGGACGCGCTCAGGGTCGCGGACTCGCGCGGACAGCGCATCCCGGATCAGGAAGAGGCGACCGAGGATGCCTGACTCTCCGACCGCCGGCGCACCGGTACGCAACTCCTCTCGGGGGCGCTACCGCTTCCGCGAGTACCGCGTGACCACCGTCCCCGACCCTCTGGCGCTGCCGATCATGGAGGCGGTCTGCGTCACCGGCGAAGAGCGCAACTGCGGTGCCACCTACTCGGCAGCCGTACGTCGGCCGTCTCGAATCCGCGCCGACGACTTACGGCAAGGTAGTGGGATTCACTACTCGGGTGAACGGCGAATTCAAGAGGTTCAGAATGGATTACGATCCGGTGAAGGGTCCCCATATCAACGTGGAAGTCGGTAAGGGCGACTCTGCACGTAAATGGGCAGTGCCATGGAATGGCACGGAAGACGATTTTGCGAGAATGCTTGGCGGTAATTCGTGACGCTCGACGGTGTATACGGAACCAGGCCGGACCTCCTGCCCCGATCTATGGTTCGAGTGGTTCGTGCAGATCAACAGGGTGACCGACGGCTGGCTTGGGTTGGGCGGCCGGGTGTGCAGTTGCTGAACCTAGAGCAGCATCTCCAGTACGAGCGCGAAAGCCTCAGTCATTACCCGCGCAGCTCTGACGGTGCGATCGCGTGGGGCGCGGTGGCTGATGGTTTGGTGCTCAGCTCGATGGAGTCGGGTTCCATCGAGCTGAGCACCGTAATTCAACAGTTCGCCCCGAAAGCTAGCAGCCTAATCTTCTTCTGGGAGAGCCTGGCAGTTCCGAGTGTAGAGATGGGGCTCGAATCATCCCTCTCTCACCTGCCGGACATCACGGAATCCATACCGGAACTCTGGGTTTATTCTCCCGGTGACCGCATTGTGGTGGAGAGTTCATTCTCTGGCGTAATAACTGTGGCCCATATTCCTGTGGAATCAGTTGGCCAGAGTCCTGCGTAACACCGTTTGACGGCAACGCCGACGGCAACGTCAGCGGACGACCACCGCTGAGGGCGGCGGCTCTTCGGAGTCGCCGCCCTCAGCCAGTACATCGCCCAGGGTGTCGATGGCGCGCTGGAGTCGGAGCCGGACGCAATGGCCCTGAGTTGTTGATCCGAAACGGTAGGTGTTCTGGGTCGCTAGTCCATTTGTGAGTGAACTTGTGGGGGACGCACGGCAGTTGTCGCCGTCGGCGCAGAGGACCCTTCGGCTTGGGGCGGTGGCTGCATTGGTGGCGGGCCGGACTCGCGAGGGTGGCGTCGCGGTGTTCGAGGTCTCGCTCAGGCTGTGGACAACTGGTGGGCAAGTACCTGCGCCGGTGGGGCTGCGAGATCCTGTTCGCCGTGGAGGGCGACGTACTCGCCCTCCTGCGTGATCAGGAACTGCGAACGTGATTCCTGGAGTACCCGTGAGCGTGCCTGTCCTGCCCGGTCGGTGGGCCGCCGGGCGGGACCAGATGTGTCTCAGCCGCCGATCCGGCCGTCCTTCGCAGCGCCGACGAACGCCGACCAGCCGCCCGCCGAGAACACCAACGCCGGACCGGAGACGGCCTTGCTGTCACGGACGGGCACGCCGGCGTGGCCACGGGCGACCTCAAGGCATTCGCCCTGGTTGCCGCCGCTGTAGCTCGACTTGAACCATCCGGTAATGACGGACGAGTCGGGGACGGTGTGTTCACTGCTGACCATGCGCGTGTTCCTCTGCTGCCGCCCTGACAAGGGCCAGTGACTCCTGCTGCGACAACGCGTCGCTCAGTGCAAGAGCGTAGGCCGTCTGGCTGGCGGCCACCAGCGCCGGATCATCGATCAAGTTGCCCGTGAGGAAGCCCTCGACGTAGGCCACCGGGGCAGAGTCTTCAAAGCTCATGAGGGTGAGCAGGCTCTGCTGAAGCGGGTGAGCACCGACGCTGTAGGGGAGCACGTGCAGGCGTAGTCGTCCCGCCTCGGCCATGTCCGCGATCTTGTGTAGCTGCTCGGCCATGATCTGAGGGCCGCCGACTCGACGCCGCAGGACCGCCTCGTCGAGGAGCGTCCAGACGACGGGCTTCGACGACCCATCCAGGATTCGGGCACGCCCTGTTCGGATGACAACTTCTCTGTCAAGCTCCTCGGCCGTGTGGTTGGGTCGGTACGCGCTGAACACGGCCCGCGCGTAGGCGGGGGTCTGGAGCACGCCGGGAACCAGCGCGAGCGCGAACTGCTGGATCAGCGTGGCCTGTCGCTCCAGTTCGGCAGCGGCGGCGAAGCAGTCGTCGTACTTGCTGTCCAGATCCTCCAGCCACCGCGCGAAGAACCCGTCCGTCCCCAGAGCCCGGTCGATCCGTTGTGCGTCGTCGGGCTTCGGGAGCCGCCTGCCCGCCTCGAAGTGGCTGATCAAGGTGGGTGAGCAGATGACCTGGTCGCCCAGGGCCTCCTGAGTGAGCTCGGCCGCGGCCCGTCGCAGCCTCAGTTCCTCTCCGTACTTCTCCCGTGGCGTCCGAGGCTTACGGCGGTTCTCCATACGGCCAACTCCCCAACCTGACGGGCGTGCTGTCAACGCTCCGGTACTGGAAGCGTAGCCACCGCCGACCCCATTCTGTGAGTGATTCGCCACAGAGCGGAGTCGCCGCAGGTGACAGCAAACCCCCGCGACCGATGCCGTCGGTCCGGGGGCGTGGCCAACCTGGCAACAGAAGAAAGCAGGCTGACGTGATCGACCTTATCGCCCGGCTCCTGGAGCCGTTGCTGGGTTTCCTCTTCCCCGCCGGCGGACGGCGGCACCGCACAGGTGCCCACCCCCGTGTTCGTACGCGTGTGGCGTGTCCGTACTCGTGCGACTACGTCGGCGGCCCGACCGGTTACCACAGGGGCGAGCGTCCGTTGCGGGGTGAGGACAGCCCCGTGGTCCGTCCCTACCTGCTCGTACACGAGTGGCAGACGGCGCCGCTACGAGCGGAGGCGGGCGCGTGACCTACGGACCTCACGAAGTGTCGGTCGCACGTCTGTTGCCGTGGACCGGCTCGGAAGGCAAGCCCTGCTATGTCATGGGTGACGGCGGGGGCCATGTATCGCGTCTCGCGGACGAGATCGAGAGCATCCAGCTCGGAATGGCGGGCGACCTGCTCGACCACGCCGTCGAACTCCTCGCGGAGCATGCCGTGACAAGCGGAGAGCTGCACTACCTCGCCAGTCTGCGCAGCGAGTCCCTGCGGGACGTCAAACGTGTCGCTGAAAGCAGAGGCGCGCGGATCGCATCGCTGGACTCGGCTTCCGACTCGGCCCCGCGGTAGCAGCCGAAAAAACTCCAAGAGACTGTGCAACCCTCCCCGCACCCCGTGGGTCTACTTTGCATCAGGACTTCTGGAGGGGGATCCGGGGGGATCGCGGGGGTTCTGGTTCTGGGGGAGGGGAAACCGAGGGGGCCCGGTCGACGGACCGGGCCCCCTCGAAGCTTGTCCGGGCACTCGTGCCCAGGGCTCACCGGGGTCAGAAGAAGACCCCGCAGTGCAACAGCACATTCGCGTACGGGCGGGCCTCGCCGGTCCGCACCACCAGGCGGGCGTCCGCCGAGAGGATCTTCAGGTCCTCGTGGGAGACGAGGGTCAGCGCGTCGGGGAAGCGGCCGGCCAGCAGCGCGGACGCCTCCGGGTTCGCCTCCCGCACCTCCTTCGCCGCCGTGGCACTCTCCACGACCAGCTCCTCCAGCAGGCCCTCAAGGACCTCCTCGAAGGACGGGACGCCCGCGCGGAAGGCGAGGTCCACCACCCGCGGCCCGGCCGGGATGGGCATGCCCGCGTCGCAGATCAGTACGCCGTCGCCGTGGCCCAGTTCGGCTGTCGCGCCCGCGAGATGACGGTTCAGTATTCCGGCCTTCTTCATACGGCGGCGACCTCTTCGGCGGTGGGGAAGGACGCCTGCGCGCCCTCGCGGGTGACGGCGACGGCGCCCACGCGGGCCGCGTACGCCGCCGCGTCCGCGAGGGACTCCCCGGCGCCGAGGCGCCAGGCCAGCGCGGCGGTGAAGGAGTCGCCCGCGCCGGTCGTGTCCACGGCGTTCACCTTCACGGACGGCACCCGAGCCGTGCCGGAGGTGTCGGCGACGAGTGCGCCCTCCTCGCCCAGGGTGACGACCACCGAGCGCGGCCCGAGCGCGAGCAGAGCCTCGGCCCACTCCTCGGGTGTGTCGCCCGCGTCGGCGCCGAGCACCACCCGCGCCTCGTGCTCGTTCACGATCAGCGGGTCGCAGGCCGCGAGCACCTCCTCGGGCAGCTCCCGGGGCGGGGACGGGTTCAGTACGAATCGGGTGCCGGACGGCAGACCGCGTACGACCTCCACGACCGTCTCCAGCGGGATCTCCAGCTGGGCCGAGACCACCCGGGAGGCGGCGAGCAGGGCCGAGGCCGCGTGGACGTCGGCCGGGGTGAGTCGGCCGTTCGCGCCGGGCGACACGACGATGCTGTTGTCGCCGGACGGGTCCACCGTGATCAGCGCGACCCCGGTGGGCGCCCCGCCGACGAGGACCCCGGCCGTGTCGACCCCGGCCGCCCGCTGCGAGTCGAGCAGCAGCCGGCCGTGCGCGTCGTCGCCGACCCGGGCGAGGAGCCCCGTACGCGCCCCGAGGCGGGCGGCGGCGACCGCCTGGTTGGCGCCCTTGCCGCCCGGGTGAAGGGCCAGGTCGGAGCCGAGGACGGTCTCCCCGGCGTCCGGCCGCCGCTCGACACCGATGACGAGGTCGGCGTTGGCCGATCCCACGACCAGCAGGTCGTAGTCGTACATGAACAGTCTCCCTGTGGGGGTGGGTTGAGGGCGGGCGGACGGCAGCGGCCGTGCACCCGCCCCTCGACGTCGGTCGGGGTCAGCCGGTGAACTCGTCCACGTTCTTCGCCGTGACGACCTTCACCGGAACCTTCACCGTCTTGTCGACCTCCTTGTCGTCGGCCGCCCGCAGCGCGTTCTCCACCGCGATCCTGCCGAGTTCCTTCGGCTGCTGTGCCACGGAGGCGTACATCGTGCCCTCCTTGACAGCCTTCAGCCCGTCGGGCGTGCCGTCGAAGCCGATGACCTGGACGGACTTCCCGGCCTTGGAGCCCAGCGCCTTGACCGCGCCGAGCGCCATCTCGTCGTTCTCGGCGAAGACGCCCTGGACGTCCCCGTGGGCCTGAAGCAGGTTGGTCATCACGTCGAGGCCCTTGGTGCGGTCGAAGTCGGCCGGCTGCTTGGCGACGACGTCGATGCCCGGGTAGGCCTTCAGGCCCTCCGCGAAGCCCGCGCCGCGCTCACGGCTCGCGGACGTACCGGCCAGGCCCTGAAGGATGACGATCTTTCCCTTGCCACCCAGCTTCTCGGCGAGCGCCTTGGCGCCCAGCTTGCCGCCCTCGACGTTGTCGGAGGCCACGAGCGCGGCCGTCTCCGCCTTGTTGACGCCGCGGTCGACGCCGACGACGGGGATGTCGGCCTTGTTCGCGGAGCGCACCGAGGGGCCCGCCGCGTCCGAGTCCACCGGGTTGACGATGATCGAGTCGACGCCCTCGCTGGTGAAGTTCTGCAGCTGGTTGGCCTGCTGCGAGGCGTCGTTCTGCGCGTCCGTGACGGTCAGGTCCGCGCCGAGCTTCTTCGCCTCCGCCTGCGCACCCTCCTTGATCTGTACGAAGAAGGGGTTGTTCAGCGTGGAGAGGGACAGGCCGACCTTCGGGTTCGACGAGGACGAGCCGTTGTTGAACAGGGACAGCCCGCCCACGATCGCCGCCACGAGAACCACGGCGAGCCCGTACTTGATGGCCTGCGGCCCCTTCAGTCCCGACGAGCCTCCGGCACCGGCGGCGACCGGAGTCGCGCCCGCCTTGCGCCGCACGGTGTCGAGGAGCACCGCCAGCGCGATGACCACACCGATGACGACCTGCTGCCAGAACGCCGACACGGAGAGGAGGTTGAGGCCGTTGCGCAGCACCGCGAGGATCAGCGCGCCGATCAGCGTCCCGGACGCCTTGCCCGTACCGCCCGCGAGGGAGGCGCCGCCGATGACGACCGCGGCGATCGCGTCCAGCTCGTACCCCTGCGCGGCCTGCGGCTGCGCGGAGGAGAGCCGCGAGGCGAGCACGATGCCCGCGGCGGCCGCGAACAGACCGGACAGCGCGTAGATGACGAGCTTCTGCTTCTTCACCCGCAGCCCGGAGAGACGGGCCGCCTCCTCGTTGCCGCCGATCGCGTACATGGAACGCCCGATGTACGTACGCCCCAGGATCAGGGCGGTGATCAGCCCCATGACGATCATCACGAGGACCGGCACCGGCAGCCAGCCGCCGAGCGTGTCACCGAGGTGCGAGACGGACTCGGGGAACGCGATCGGGCTGCCCTGCGAGATCACCAGCGACAGACCGCGGCCCACCGACAGCATGGCGAGCGTCGCGATGAACGGCGGCAGCTTCCCGTACGAGATCAGCACGCCGTTGACCAGGCCGCAGGCTATGCCGGTGGCGATCGCGAGGATCACCGCGATCCAGACCGGTACGCCCTCCGAAGTCGCCGTCCAGGCAAGGACGGTGGCGGACAGCGCGGCGACCGAACCGACCGACAGGTCGATGCCCGCCGAGACGATCACGAAGGTCACACCGAAGGCGAGGATGGCCGTCACGGCCGCCTGGACGCCGATGTTCAGCAGGTTGTCCGTCGTCAGGAAGTCGCCGGACAGCGCCGACATCGCGATGACGAGAATGATCAGCGCGGTGAGCGCGCCGTTGTCGAGCAGGAGCCGGCGCAGGCCGCCCGGGGCGCCACTCGCGCCCGGTGTGCTCTTGAGCGTGTCAGTGGCCACGGGGGTCCTCCACAGCGGTAACGGAGTCGGTAGTAGTGGTTGGTGCGATGGGTGAGCTGACGGCGAGCGCCATCACGGAGTCCTGGGTCGCCTCGTCGGCGGAGAGTTCGCCGGCGATCCGGCCCTGGGCCATCACCAGCACCCGGTCGCTCATGCCGAGCACCTCGGGCAGATCGCTGGAGATCATCAGGACGGCGTGGCCGGCGGCGGTGAGTTCGTTGATCAGCTGGTAGATCTCGACCTTGGCGCCGACGTCGATACCGCGCGTCGGCTCGTCGAGGATCAGCACCTTGGTGTCGGCGAGCAGCCACTTGCCGATGACGACCTTCTGCTGGTTGCCGCCGGAGAGCGTGCGCACGTGCTGGCCGAGCCCGGCCATCCGTACGCCGAGCTGCTCGGCGATCCTCGCGGCGGCCGTCCGCTGCCCCTTGAGGTCGACGAGCCCGCCGCGGGTCGCCGCCCGCAGCGTGACGAGCCCGAGGTTCTCCTCGACGGAGGCGTCGAGCAGGAGCCCCTGGCCCTTGCGGTCCTCGGGGACGAGCCCGATGCCCGCGGTCATGGCCGCGCTCACGTCGTGGCGCGGCAGCCGCTCGCCGGCCACGGCCACGGACCCCTTGTCGTACGGATCCGCCCCGAAGACGGCCCGTACGACCTCGGTACGTCCCGCTCCGACGAGCCCCGCGATGCCGACGACCTCACCGGCCCGCACCTCGAAACTCACGTCGTGGAAGACACCGTCCCTGGTGAGCCCCTCCACGGTGAGCAACGGGGTCCCGGTGTCGGCCCGTTCGCGCGGATACTGCAGTTCGATGGAGCGGCCCACCATGAGACGTACGAGCTCGTCCTCGGGTGTGGACGCGGGCACCTGGCCGATGCTCCGGCCGTCCCGCAGGACCGTGACGCGGTCCCCCAGGGCGGCGATCTCCTCCAGGTGGTGCGTGATGAAGACGACGCCGACGCCGTCCTCGCGCAGCTGCCGCACGATCCGGAAGAGTTTCTCGACCTCTCCGGAGGTGAGCACCGCGGTCGGCTCGTCCATGATCAGGACGCGTGCGTCCAGGCTCAGCGCCTTGGCGATCTCGACCATCTGGAGCCGCGCGATGCCGAGTTCACGCACCCGCGCGCGCGGGGACACGTTCACGCCGACCCGCTCCAGGAGTACGGCGGCGTCGGCCTCCATCGTCTTCCGGTCGATCAGCCCGAAGCGGCGCGGCTGGCGGCCCAGGAAGATGTTCTCGGCGACCGTCAGATCGGGGACCAGGTTGAACTCCTGGTAGATGGTCGCGATCCCGAGGCGCTCGGCGTCCTGCGCGCCATGGATACGGACCTTCTTGCCGTCGACCACGATCTTGCCGGCGTCGGGCCGGTAGGCGCCGGACAGCATCTTGATGAGGGTGCTCTTGCCGGCGCCATTCTCACCGAGCAGCACGTGCACCTCGCCGCGGCGCAGATCGAAGTCGACGCTGTCGAGCGCGACCACACCGGGGAAGGTCTTGCGTATGCCTTCGATACGCAGCAACTCGTCGGGACTGCTCACGTGTTGCTCCTTTGCGGGGACGAGTGCGGGTACGGGGGCTCGCCGGGCGCCTCGCCGCACGAGCGGCGGACGACGAGACGGGCGGGGAGGGTGACGGACTGCGGGGGCCGGCCCTCGATGCTGTCGACGAGGGCGCGTACGGCGGCGCGGCCCAGCTCGGGGGTGGGCTGGGCGATCGCCGTGATCGGCGGGTCGGTGTGCACGAACCAGGCGATGTCGTCGAACGCCGCGAGCGCGATGTCGTCGGGAACCCGCATCCCGCGCGCGCGGATGGCGTCCAGGGCACCCAGGGCCATCAGGTTGTCGGCCGCGAAGACGACCTCGGGCGGTTCGGGCAGGTCGAGGAACTCCTCGGTGACCCGGCGACCGCTGGCCGCCTGGAAGTCGCCCTGCCCTGTGTAGGCGTCGGGCAGCGGGAGTCCGTACTCCCGGAGGGCGTCCCGGAAGGCGTCGACGCGCTCGCTGCCGGTCGTGGTGGCCGCCGGGCCCGCGATGATGGCGAGCCTGCGGTGGCCGAGGGCGTGCAGGTGGGCGACGAGATCGCGTACGGCCGTCCGTCCGTCGGCCCGGACGACGGGCACGTCCATGCCCGGGATCCAGCGGTCCACGAAGACCATCGGGGTCCCCGCGCGCGCGGCGTCCAGCATCAGCGGGGAGCCGCCGTCCGTGGGGGAGACCAGCAGGCCGTCGATACGGCGGTCGAGGAGCGTACGGACGTGGTGGTCCTGCAGCTCGGGCCGTTCGTCGGCGTTTCCGATGATCACGCTGTAGCCGAGGGCGCGGGCCTCCTCCTCGACGGAGCGGGCCAGTTCGGTGAAGTACGGGTTGAGCACGTCACTGATGACCAGGCCCAGGGTGCGGGTCTGGTCGGTGCGCAGGGAGCGGGCGACGGCGTTCGGGCGGTAGCCCAGCGTCTCGACCGCGGCCAGCACCTGGGCGCGTGCGGCCGGGCTGACCGAGGGGTGGTCGTTCAGGACGCGCGAGACCGTGGCGACGGATACGCCTGCCTCGGCGGCGACGTCCTTGATGCTCGCCATCGACGCTCCACCTCCTTGTGGAATCGATTACATGCGCCTAAGGAAAGGATTGGAATCGATTACACGGAAGTTAACAAGCCCCTGAGACCGGATCGTGATGGAGGGGGGTGGGGTGGGTGGGGGTGTGGTGTGGGGACCGTCCGTTGTCGGGCCGGGGCCGTGAGGGATGCCCACCCGCGTTGTCAGCGGTGGGATGTAGCGTCGGATCATGTCCAAGCAAGGGGCGGGGAGCGGGGAACGGAACCTGGCGGTTCTGGAAGGCGTACTGGAGCGGATCACGTACGCCAACGAGGAGAACGGCTACACGGTGGCCCGGGTGGACACGGGCAGGGGTGGTGGCGATCTCCTCACGGTCGTGGGGGCGCTGCTCGGTGCGCAGGTGGGGGAGTCCCTGCGGATGGAGGGGCGTTGGGGCTCCCACTCGCAGTACGGCAAGCAGTTCACGGTGGAGAACTACACGACGGTCCTCCCGGCCACGGTCCAGGGCATCCGCCGTTATCTGGGCTCCGGTCTGGTGAAGGGCATCGGTCCGATCTTCGCCGACCGGATCACGCGGCACTTCGGGCTGGACACCCTCCAGATCATCGAGGAGGAGCCGAAGCGGCTCATCGAGGTGCCCGGGCTCGGCCCCAAGCGCACCAAGAAGATCGCCGAGGCCTGGGAGGAGCAGAAGGCGATCAAGGAGGTCATGCTCTTCCTCCAGACCGTCGAGGTGTCCACGTCGATCGCGGTCCGCATCTACAAGAAGTACGGCGACGCGTCGATCTCGGTCGTGAAGAACCAGCCGTACCGCCTCGCGTCGGACGTCTGGGGCATCGGCTTCCTCACCGCCGACAAGATCGCCCAGTCCGTGGGAATCCCGCACGACAGCCCGGAGCGCGTCAAGGCCGGTCTCCAGTACGCCCTTTCGCAGTCCACCGACCAGGGCCACTGCTTCCTCCCGGAGGAACAGCTGATCGCGGACGCGGTGAAACTGCTCCAGGTGGACACGGGCCTGGTCATCGAGTGCCTCGCCGAGCTGGCGGCACCGTCCGAGGAGGGCGAGGAGCCGGGTGTCGTGCGGGAGCGCGTGCCCGGCCTGGACGGCGGCGAACCGGTCACCGCCGTCTACCTGGTCCCCTTCCACCGGGCCGAACTGTCCCTCTCGGCCCAGCTGTTGCGCCTCCTGCGTACGGACGAGGACCGCATGCCGGGCTTCCGGAACGTGGCCTGGGACAAGGCACTGGCCTGGCTCAAGGACCGTACGGGGGTGGAGTTGGCCCCCGAGCAGGAGGCGGCGGTCCGGCTCGCCCTCACCGAGAAGGTCGCCGTGCTCACGGGCGGGCCCGGCTGCGGCAAGTCCTTCACGGTCCGTTCGATCGTGGAGCTGGCCAGGGCGAAGAAGGCGAAGGTCGTGCTGGCCGCGCCGACGGGCCGCGCCGCCAAGCGACTTGCCGAACTGACCGGCGCGGACGCCTCCACCGTGCACCGGCTCCTGGAGCTGAGGCCGGGTGGAGACGCGGCGTACGACAAGGACCGCCCGCTGGACGCGGACCTGGTGGTCGTGGACGAGGCGTCGATGCTGGACCTGCTGCTCGCCAACAAGCTGGTGAAGGCGGTCCCTCCGGGAGCCCATCTGCTTTTCGTCGGGGACGTCGACCAGCTGCCGAGCGTCGGCGCGGGCGAGGTGCTGCGCGACCTGCTCGCAGAGCGTGGGCCGGTCCCGGCGGTCCGTCTCACCCGGGTGTTCCGCCAGGCCCAGCAATCAGGTGTCATCACGAACGCTCACCGGATCAACGCGGGGCAGCAGCCGGTCACGGACAAGTTGAAGGACTTCTTCCTCTTCGTCGAGGACGAAACGGAGGAGGCCGGGCGTCTGACGGTCGATGTGGCCGCGCGGCGCATTCCGGCCAAGTTCGGCCTGGATCCCCGCCGTGACGTCCAGGTCCTGGCCCCCATGCACCGCGGCCCCGCGGGCGCCGGCACGCTCAACGGCCTGCTCCAGCAGGCGATCACACCGGCCCGCCCCGACCTCCCCGAGAAGCGGTTCGGCGGTCGCGTCTTCCGGGTCGGCGACAAGGTCACCCAGATCCGCAACAACTACGAGAAGGGCGAGAACGGCGTCTTCAACGGCACGGTGGGGGTGGTGACTTCCCTCAACCTCGACGACCAGCGCCTCACGGTCCTGACGGACGAGGACGAGGAGGTCCCGTACGAGTTCGACGAACTCGACGAGCTGGCCCACGCGTACGCGGTGACGATCCACCGCTCCCAGGGCAGTGAGTACCCCGCCGTCGTCATCCCCGTCACCACGGGCGCCTGGATGATGCTCCAGCGCAACCTTCTGTATACGGCCGTCACCCGCGCCAAACAGCTCGTGGTCCTGGTCGGCTCCCGCAAGGCCCTCGGCCAGGCCGTCCGCACGGTCTCCGCCGGCCGGCGCTGCACCGCTCTGGACCACCGCCTGTCCGGAGCCCGGCTCCCGGACTGAGCCCGTCCGCCCGGCCCGGCGGGGGCCGCGCGGCCGGCCCCGCCCCACCCGCGGAAAAAATGATCGATCAAATGAGTCGGAAACGTCACACGGCACTTTCGGAAGCTGGAGGAACCGGGCAGGATGAACAGGTTGGCGGCACTGAGTGCCGCCAATAGGCCCAATGGTCGACCCCGAGTGCACTCTCCTGCGCCAAATGGGGGATGGTAGAGACAGTCAGGGCACCTCGAAGAAGAGGCACAACGTCGGTGAGGGATGACGTGAGCGACAACTCTGTAGTACTGCGGCACGGCGACGGCGAGTACACCTACCCGGTGATCGACAGCACCGTCGGCGACAAGGGCTTCGACATCGGGAAGCTCCGCGCCCAGACCGGTCTGGTGACACTGGACAGCGGGTACGGAAACACCGCCGCCTATAAATCCGCCATCACCTACCTCGACGGTGAGCAGGGCATCCTCCGCTACCGCGGCTACCCGATCGAGCAGCTGGCCGAGCGCTCCACCTTCCTGGAGGTGGCCTCCCTGCTGATCAACGGCGAGCTGCCCACGGTCGACGAGCTCTCCGTCTTCAAGAACGAGATCACGCAGCACACCCTGCTGCACGAGGACGTCAAGCGCTTCTACCAGGGCTTCCCGCGCGACGCCCACCCGATGGCGATGCTGTCGTCGGTGGTCAGCGCCCTGTCGACGTTCTACCAGGACAGCCACAACCCGTTCGACGAGAAGCAGCGTCACCTCTCGACGATCCGCCTTCTCGCCAAGCTTCCGACGATCGCGGCGTACGCGTACAAGAAGTCCATCGGTCACCCCTTCGTCTACCCGCGCAACGACCTCGGGTACGTCGAGAACTTCCTGCGCATGACCTTCTCGGTCCCCGCCCAGGAGTACGACCTGGACCCGGTCGTCGTCTCCGCGCTCGACAAGCTGCTCATCCTGCACGCGGACCACGAGCAGAACTGTTCGACCTCCACCGTCCGTCTGGTGGGCTCGTCGCAGGCGAACATGTTCGCCTCGATCTCGGCCGGCATCAGCGCCCTCTGGGGCCCGCTGCACGGCGGCGCCAACCAGTCGGTCCTGGAGATGCTGGAAGGCATCAAGGCCAACGGCGGCGACGTCGACTCCTTCATCCGCAAGGTGAAGAACAAGGAGGACGGCGTCCGCCTGATGGGCTTCGGCCACCGGGTGTACAAGTCCTTCGACCCGCGCGCCAAGATCATCAAGGCGGCGGCGCACGACGTCCTCTCGGCCCTCGGCAAGTCCGACGAGCTGCTGGACATCGCGCTCAAGCTGGAGGAGCACGCGCTCTCCGACGACTACTTCGTCTCGCGCAACCTCTACCCGAACGTGGACTTCTACACCGGCCTGATCTACCGGGCCATGGGCTTCCCGACCGAGATGTTCACGGTCCTGTTCGCCCTCGGCCGCCTCCCGGGCTGGATCGCCCAGTGGCACGAGATGATCAAGGAGCCGGGTTCGCGCATCGGCCGCCCGCGCCAGATCTACACCGGTGTGGTCGAGCGGGACTTCGTTCCTGTCGAGGAGCGCTAGGCAGTTCGTTCGTCCGATGGGCCGGACCCCGGTGGGGTCCGGCCCATCGGCGCGAGGGAGAAGAAATTACAGAAGGCGCCCCGCTACGGTCCCCCCACGGGCCGTAGATCGGGGCGCCTTCCCATGTCCCGGTGCGGATTCCCCCCACGGGATCCGGCCGGGCGTCTGGAGGCAGCGCCTGAGTCGCTGCGAGCAAAACGAGCAAAACTGGTTGGACCGGTGTGCTGCGGTCTGCCGGGACCCGCACGTACGGGAGGGCCGCTCAAAGCTCCCCGCTGCACGTGTCCCGGCAACGCAATTCCGAGAACGTCCCCCAAGACGTCCCCAGATGTCAGCTACGCCCCCCAAGACGTGTCTGACATCGTCAATCTAGACTCACGAACCCCTTCGATGGTTACGTTCACATCACTGTGATCTGCGTCTCTTGCGTATGTCCTGAAGATACGCAAGCGCTCCGATATCGCTATCGGAACCCAAGAGTAAGGATGATGCGCGAGCCTTGTGAAGAGCTTATGTGAAGGCGTGTGCCGGACTCTAGGGGGACTCTTACCTCTACGTCATGAAAATGCCCTGAGCCGCAGGCTGTTCGTCACCACGAACACCGAGGAGAAGGCCATGGCCGCGCCCGCGATCATCGGGTTCAGCAGTCCGGCCGCGGCGAGCGGCAGCGCCGCCACGTTGTAGCCGAAGGCCCAGACGAGGTTTCCCCTGATCGTGGAGAGGGTCTTCCGCGACAGCCGGATGGCGTCCGCGGCCACCCGCAGATCCCCCCGTACGAGTGTCAGGTCGCTCGCCTCGATCGCCGCGTCCGTCCCGGTGCCCATGGCCAGGCCCAGGTCGGCGGTGGCGAGGGCGGCCGCGTCGTTGACGCCGTCGCCGACCATCGCCACGGTCCGCCCCTCGCCGCGCAGCCGCTCGATCACGTCGACCTTGTCCCGCGGCAGCACCTCGGCGATCACGTCGGCGGGGTCGATGCCGACCGCGCGGGCCACGGACTCGGCGACGGTCCGGTTGTCCCCGGTCAGCAGCACCGGCCGCAGGCCCAGGGCGCGCAGGGCGCGTACCGCCTCCGCGCTGGTCTCCTTGACCGCGTCGGCGACGGTGACGACACCGCGTGCCGTCCCGTCCCAGGCGACGGCCACCGCGGTGTGTCCGTCCTCCTCGGCCCGCGTCCTGAACGCGACCAGCTCGTCCGGCAGCGCGATCCCGGCCTCTTCGAGGAGGCGGGCCCGTCCGACGAGGACCTCGTGGCCCTCGACCGTGCCGCGCACACCGAGCCCGGCCACGTTCTCGAAGCCGTCCACGGCCGCCAGAGGGCCTGTACGGGCCTGGGCGCCCTCGGCGACCGCCCGGGCCACCGGATGCTCCGAGGCGTGCTCCAGGGCCCCCGCGAGCCGCAGTACGCGCTCCTCGTCGGTGCCGTCGGCCGCGTACACCTCCTGAAGGGTCATGCGGCCGGTGGTGACCGTGCCGGTCTTGTCCAGGACGACCGTGTCGACGCGGCGGGTGGACTCCAGGACCTCGGGGCCCTTGATGAGGATGCCGAGCTGGGCGCCGCGGCCGGTGCCGACCATGAGCGCGGTCGGGGTGGCGAGGCCCAGCGCGCACGGGCAGGCGATGATCAGCACGGCGACGGCGGCGGTGAACGCGGCGGCCGTGTCACCGGTGACACCGAGCCAGCCCCCGAACGTGCCGGCCGCGATCAGCAGCACGACGGGTACGAAGACGCCGGAGACCCGGTCGGCGAGGCGCTGCACCTGGGCCTTGCCGTTCTGCGCGTCCTCCACCAGCCGTGCCATCCGCGCGAGCTGGGTGTCCGCGCCGACCCGGGTCGCCTCGACGACGAGCCGCCCGCCCGCGTTCACGGTCGCGCCCGTGACGGCCGAACCGACCGTCACGTCCACCGGCACCGACTCGCCGGTCAGCATGGACGCGTCGACCGCCGAGGAACCCTCGACGACCGTGCCGTCCGTGGCGACCTTCTCCCCGGGCCGTACGACGAAGCGGTCGCCCACGGCCAGAGCGGCCACCGGGACGCGGATCTCACGGCCGTCCCGTACGACGGAGACGTCCTTCGAGCCCAGCTCCATGAGGGCCCGCAGGGCGGCACCCGCGCGCCTCTTGGAACGGGCCTCCAGATAGCGGCCGAGGAGGATCAGGGCGACGACCCCGGCGGCGACTTCGAGGTAGATCGCCGACGAGCCCTCCGTACGGGAGACGGTGAGCGAGAAGCCCTCGTCCCGCATGCCCTCCATGCCCGCGTCGCCGAGGAACAGCGCCCACAGGGACCAGCCGAACGCGGCCAGCGTGCCGATCGAGATGAGGGTGTCCATGGTGGCCGCGCCGTGCCGGGCGTTCGTGAACGCCGCCCGGTGGAAGGGCAGCCCGCCCCAGACGACGACGGGCGCGGCGAGGGTGAGTGCCAGCCACTGCCAGTTGTCGAACTGCAGCGCCGGGACCATCGACAGCAGGACGACCGGGAGAGCGAGGAGGACAGAGACGGTGAGGCGTTCGCGGAGGGAGGACAGCTCGGGGTCCCGCTCGACCGCCTCTTCGGCGTCGGTCTCCGGCGGCTCGGTCCTCGGCGGGGGAGGCTCCTCGGCCGTGTACCCCGTCTTCACCACCGTGGCGATCAGGTCGGTGACCAGCACCTCCGGCGCGTACGAGACCTTGGCCTTCTCCGTCGCGTAGTTCACCGTGGCGGTGACCCCGTCCATGCGGTTGAGCTTCTTCTCGACGCGGGCCGCGCAGGAGGCGCAGGTCATCCCGCCGATCGTCAGCTCGACCTCGGCGGTCGCGCCTGTCGGAGTCGCTGCGGTGGTGCCGGTCATCTCCGTGCTCCGGGTTTCGCCGGTGTCAGGCCCCGCCGACGAGCTCGAAGCCGGCCTCGTCGACGGCGGCGCGCACGGCCTCCTCGTCGAGCGGGGCGGCGGAGACCACGGTCACCTCGCCGGTGGAGGCGACGGCCTTCACCGAGGTGACACCGGCGATCTCGGAGATCTCGCCGGACACCGAGCCTTCGCAGTGTCCGCAGCTCATCCCGCTCACCTGGTAGACGGTGGTGAGGGAGCCCGGGGTGTCGGTCTGGGCGGTCATGTCGTTGCTCCTCGTCGAGACGTGTGGGGCGTGCGTGGCCCACGAGGGCCTCACACTAACCACACTGTACCCCTAGGGGGTATTTCGCCAAGAGGGGTCGCGACGCACCAGTGAGCGCACCCAGGCGATGCCCATCAGCGACACGGCGGCCATGCCGCCGACCGAGAACAGCGTGAAGAGATGTTTCTGCTGGTCCGTCACGGCCGGCAGGTAACCCGCGCCGAAAAGGGCCGGGTCGAGCCCCGCGTGCGTCAGCCGCGCCACCAGCCAGAGCGCGATGCCGTGTGTCGAGTCCCACAGGGCGTGCAGGAGCGCGACACCGGCGTACGTGGCGACGACCGGGGCGGTGAACGCGAAGTGCCCGCCCGGGCGGCGGTGCGCGAGCAGGACCGCGCCCGTGATCGCCGTCCACAGCCCGTGCCCGAAGGGGGCGAGCACGCCCCGCAGGATCTCGGTCTCCAGCAGCGCCCGCAGATCGATGCCCTCGGTCGAGACGGCCGCGTTGAACGCGTACCCCGCGCTCTCCAGTGCCGCGAACCCGAAACCGACCGACGCCCCGAGCACGAGTCCGGCCCGCAGTCCGCGGATGCGGGTCTGCCGGCGCAGCACGAACATCAGCGCCGCCGCCTTCACCGCCTCCTCGATGAGCCCGACCCCGACGAACATCCACAGCGACGGATGGAGCAGGTAGTACTCCATCACCGAGGCGCCGAGCACGCCCAGTACGCCACCGGTCAGGAAGCAGCCGAGGATCACGTTCACGCCCAGGTCACGGCCGTGGTGCTCGTACGCCCACAGCACGAAGACGACCGGGACCAGGAAGCTGCCGAGCAGGATCAGCGTCGGCAGCAGGGTGGTGTTCCCGGTCGCGTACGTGACGAGCACGCTGAGCGCCCAGAGTGCCAGCCCGCCCCACAGGCACCGCCGCCACAGACCGGTGCGGGGGCGGGGGTAGGAGCGAGGGGGCTGCTGAGGGCCGGGGATGCGAGCTCGGGGTGTGCCGGGCGGCGGGGGCTGGGTCACGACAGGTCCCTCGTGCTCGGAAGTGCGACTCGGAGAGCCGATCTTGGAGGAGTTGTCCGCACTTTATGGCAAGTGGTCGTTATGCGCCTTTCTGGCATATGCGGGCCGAGGGCGAGGGGTGCGGCCGGCCCCCGCCTGCCCGCAGGGCATCTAGCGTTCGATCAGGAACAGTGATCCACAGGACGACGGCGGAGGGGCGAAACATATGCGCGCAGTGGTGTTCGAGCAGTACGGAAAGCCGCCCGAACTGCGAACCGTGCCGGACCCGACCCCCGCGCCGCACGGAGTGGTGGTGCGCGTCGAGGCAACCGGCCTCTGTCGAAGCGACTGGCACGGCTGGCAGGGCCACGACCCGGACATCGCGCTGCCGCACGTCCCGGGGCACGAACTCGCCGGAACCGTCGAGGCGGTGGGCGGCCTGGTGACCGGCTGGCGCCCCGGCGACCGGGTCACGGTGCCCTTCGTCTGCGCCTGCGGCGGCTGCGCCTCCTGTGCGGCGGGCGACCAGCAGGTGTGCGAGCGGCAGACCCAGCCGGGGTTCACGCACTGGGGGTCGTTCGCCGAGTTCGTGGCCCTGGACCACGCCGACGTGAACCTCGTCGCCGTCGCGGACGAGCTGTCCTTCGGGACGGCGGCCTCGCTGGGCTGCCGGTTCGCCACGGCGTTCCGCGCGGTCGTCGCGCAGGGGCGGGTGGCGGCGGGGGAGTGGGTGGCCGTGTACGGCTGCGGCGGGGTCGGGCTGTCCGCCGTGATGATCGCGGCGGCGGCGGGCGCGCGGGTCGTCGCGGTCGACCTCTCGCCCCGGGCGCTGGAACTGGCGCGGCAGTTCGGGGCGGCGGAGTGCGTGGCGGCGGCCCGGGACGCCCGGCCCGACGAGACGGCGGAGGCCGTCCGCGAACTGACCGGCGGCGGCGCCCACCTGTCCCTCGACGCCCTCGGCTCACCGGCCACCTGCGCGGCGTCGGTCGGCAGCCTGCGCCGCCGGGGCCGGCACGTCCAGGTCGGCCTGCTGCCCCAGGACCCGACGCTGCCGATGTCCCGGGTGATCGGCCTGGAACTCGAACTCCTCGGCAGCCACGGCATGCCCGCACGCGCCTACCCGCCGATGCTGGAGTCCGTACGGGCCGGGGTGCTGCGTCCGGACCTCCTGGTGACGTCCACGATCCCCCTGGACGCGGCCCCCGCGGCGCTGGCGTCGATGGGGGCGGCGCCGGGGGCGGGGGTGACGATCATCGAGCCGTGGGCGTGAGCCGCCCGCTCCCCGGACCGCCGTCTCCGGGCCCGGCATCCCCGGACCGACATGGGAGGGCCCCCGCACGCCTGCCGTGCGGGGGCCCTGTGGTCGTGGTTGGCGTGCCGGGAGGTGATCAGCCGTCTCTGCGGCCTCTGTTGCCGGGCCGGGAGGCGACCCAGGCGCGGACCGTGTCGGCGTACCAGTAGGGCTTGCCGCTCTCCACGTGGTCGGGCGGGGGCAGCAGCCCGTGCTTGCGGTAGGACCGCACGGTGTCCGGCTGCACCTTGATGTGCGCCGCGATCTCCTTGTACGACCAGAGCCTTCGGTCGGTCATGAGTTGCACCTCCCTGCGCGCGCCGCAGCGGCGGCCGAGGGGCGGCCGTCGGGGGAGCCGGGCACTGCGCTGGCGATCACAAAGCCTGTGCCCGCTCAACGACACAGCGTGACCACCCGGTAGCGCCTGTCGCGCGGGTGTGACGCAAGACCCGCGTACACGCGACATGTGTGACAGGAAGGGGTCTTTTGTGACACGAGTGACGCATTGCGCAACAGAAGACCCGCGCCCCTTCAGGGGCGCGGGGAACTGCGCGGCCGGCCCCGACCGACCCGCGGCCGAGAACGCGCCCCGGCGGAGCCGTCACGCTCCGCAGGACCTCAGGAACGCCCGCGTGCGCTGGGCGATCGGCAACGGCTTGTCCGGCTCGCACGGGTACATGTCCTGCTCGACGATGGCGAACAACTCCACGTCCAGCTTCTGCGCGGCGGCCAGCACCGGCTCCAGCGCGGGCACCCCGGCCGGCGGTTCGCACATCACGCCACGCGCCACCGCGGGCCCGAACGGAACCTCGTTGGCCCGCACGTCGGCGAGGATCTCCGGGTCCACCTGCTTGAGGTGGAGGTACCCGATCCGCTCACCGTACGTCTCGATGAGCTTGACGCTGTCGCCGCCGCAGTAGGCGTAGTGCCCGGTGTCCAGACACAGCGACACCAGCGACGAGTCCGTGCCGTCGAGGAAACGCGCCACGTTCTCCTCGCTGTCGATGTGCGTGTCCGCGTGCGGGTGGACGACGATTTTCAGCCCGTACCGCTCGCGCACCTCGTGCCCGAGCCGTTCGGTCTGCGTGGTGAGGTGGCGCCACTGCTCGGCCGTGAGCGTGTCGGGTTCCAGGACCTCGCCGGTCTTGTCGTCCCGCCAGAAGGACGGGATGACGACCAGGTGCTCGGCGCCCATCGCCTGGGTGAGCGCGGCGATGTCCGAGACATGGGCCCAGGTGGCGTCCCACACGTCCGGGCCGCGGTGCAGCCCGGTGAAGACCGTGCCGGCCGACACCCGCAGGTTGCGGCGCGCGGTCTCGTCCGCGAGGACGGCCGGCTCGCTCGGCAGATAGCCGTACGGGCCCAGCTCGATCCACTCGTACCCGGACTCGGCGACCTCGTCGAGGAAGCGCTGCCAGGGGACCTGCTGGGGGTCGTCGGGGAACCACACCCCCCAGGAGTCGGGGGCCGAGCCGACGCGGATGCGCGACAGTGAGGACTGAGGCGATGACTGAGGTGACAACGACGTCATGAGCGTCAGCTTCGGGTCCGTCGGGGAGAGGTGTCAAGGCCTGTCCGAATGTCCGGACAACCAATTGACAGGGTTCTGTGAGCGCCGCTAGACCTTGGGTCTACCGATACGAAGGGAACTCGATGGCCGAGTCCGCGGAGTCCAGTGCGTACGACCTCATCACCATGGGGCGGATCGGCGTGGACCTCTACCCGCTGCAGACCGGGGTGCCGCTCCCGCGGGTGACCTCCTTCGGGAAGTTCCTCGGCGGTTCGGCCACCAACGTGGCGGTGGCGGCGGCTCGGCTCGGGCGGCGTACGGCCGTGGTGACGCGGACCGGTGACGATCCCTTCGGGACGTATCTGCACGAGGCGCTGCGGGACTTCGGGGTCGACGACCGCTGGGTGACACCCGTGCCCGGACTGCCGACGCCGGTCACCTTCTGCGAGGTGTTCCCGCCGGACGACTTCCCGCTGTACTTCTACCGGCTCCCCAAGGCGCCCGACCTGGAGATCGACGCCCACGAACTGGACCTGGACGCCATCCGCGACACCCGGATCTTCTGGGTCACGGGCACGGGCCTGAGCGAGGAGCCCAGCCGCACGGCGACGCTCGCGGCCCTCGCCCACCGCGCCAAGTCCGGCACGACTGTCTTCGACCTGGACTGGCGGCCGGCGTTTTGGAAAGACACAGCCTGGGCCGACCCGGAGGCCGCCCGGCCCTTCTACGCCGAGGCCCTGCGCCACACCACCGTCGCCGTCGGCAACCTCGACGAGGTGGAGGTCGCCACGGGCGTGCGCGAGCCCCACGCGGCCGCCCGCGCCCTCCTGGACGCGGGCGTGGAGCTGGCCGTGGTCAAGCAGGGCCCCAAGGGCGTCCTGGCCGTGAACCGGCAGGGCGAGTCGGCGGAGGTGCCGCCCCTCCCGGTGACGGTCCTCAACGGCCTCGGCGCGGGCGACGCGTTCGGCGGCTCCCTCTGCCACGGCCTCCTCGCGGGCTGGGACCTGGAGCGGATCATGCGGCACGCCAACGCCGCCGGAGCCATCGTCGCGTCCCGCCTGGAGTGCTCCTCCGCGATGCCGACCCCGGCGGAGGTCGAGCAGGCCCTGAAGGCGGGGGCCGTGCTGTGAGGACGGGATCCGCGGGGGCCGGCCGACGCGAAGAGGGCGCCTCAGGGGCGTACGCCTCCGCGGGTGGCGCCGCGACGGGCATCGACGTCTCGGAGCTCGTCCGGATCCGGGCCCAGCGCCCCGAGGCCGTCGAGGAGGCCGCCGCCCGGCGGCCCCGCCGGCCGCTCCTCGGCGAGTCCGGGCGGCTGATGATCGTCGCCGCCGACCATCCCGCCCGGGGAGCCCTCTCCGTGGGCGACCGCAGGCTCGCCATGGCCAACCGGATCGACCTGCTCGAACGGCTCTGCCTCGCCCTCTCCCGCCCGGGGGTCGACGGCGTCCTCGCGACCGCCGACATCCTCGACGACCTGCTGCTGCTCGGCGCGCTGGACCACAAGGTGGTCATGGGCTCGATGAACCGGGGCGGACTCGCGGGCGCCGCCTGGGAGTTGGACGACCGGTTCACCGGACACCGCCCGCGGGACATCGAGCGGCTCCGCTTCGACGCGGGCAAACTGCTGCTGCGGATCGACCACGACGACCCGGGCTCGCTCACCACCCTGGAGTCGGCGGCCCGTGCCGTGGACGACATGGCCGAGCGCCGGCTCCCCGTGTTCGTCGAGCCGTTCCTCAGCCGCCGCGACCCCACCACCGGCACGCTGCGCAACGACCTGGGCGCCGACGCGGTGACCAGGTCCATCGCCATCGCGAGCGGCCTGGGCGGCAGTTCGGCGTACACCTGGCTGAAGGTCCCCGTCACGGAGAACCCGGACGACATGGCCCGCGTCATGGAAACCTCTACGCTCCCGGCCGTCCTGCTCGGCGGAGACGTCGGCGCCGACCAGGAGGGTGCGTACGAGAAATGGCGCGGTGCTCTCCAACTGCCCACCGTCCAGGGGCTGGTGGTGGGACGCTCGCTGCTCTACCCGGCCGACGGCGATGTCGGGGCCGCGGTCGACACCGCCGTCGGGCTGCTGTGAGGGGAAGCCGAGATGACCGACGAGCCACACCTCCCCGGCGGCGGTTGTACTGTGCGCACAGAGGGGAATAAAGAGGACAAACCATTTGAACTCCCGGGCGGGGAGGGCGTGTTCGACGGAGTCACCGACTTCGCGCACACTCCCTGTGACGCCCGGGTGCTGATCGCCTCCGGCGCGGGAAGCCGCTTCGCCCTGGCAGGAGCGAAGTGCGAGCGACGACTCCCCGCCCGCTACGGCCCCGCGCCGGAGGTCTCCGTCATCGGCTGTGCACGGCGACGGACCGGCGGGCGGGCCGTACGGATCGGCGGGCGGGCCGTACGGATCGGCGGGCGGGTCGTAGAGACGTAAGGCCCGTTCAGACGTATGACGTGGCGGATCTGCTTCCACCCGGGACACGAAGAAAGCGCAGAGGGCTACCGATGACAGAGCCGACGTCAACGACGACAAGGCTGACGGTCGCGCAGGCACTGGTGCGGTTCCTCGCCGCCCAGTACACGGAACGCGACGGCGTGCGACGCCGCCTGGTCGACTCCACCTGGGGCATCTTCGGGCACGGCAACGTCGCCGGGCTCGGGCAGGCGCTCCTGGAGTACGGCACTGTGTCGTCCGGGGGGACACCCCCCGAGCCCCCCGTGATGCCCTACCACCAGGGCCGCAACGAACAGTCCATGGTCCACGCGGCCGTCGGCTACGCGCGCCAGTCCAACCGCCTCTCCGTCCAGGCGGTCACGACGTCCATCGGGCCCGGTGCCACCAACCTCGTCACCGGCGCCGCCCTCGCCACGGTCAACCACCTGCCGGTGCTCCTGCTGCCCGGTGACGTCTTCGCGACCCGCCCCGCCGACCCGGTCCTCCAGCAGCTCGAAGTTCCGTACGCGGGCGATGTGTCGGTCAACGACTGTCTGCGCCCGGTGTCGAGGTACTTCGACCGGATCACCCGCCCCGAGGCCCTGATCCCCGCCGCCCTCCAGGCGATGCGGGTGCTCACCGACCCGGTAGAGACGGGTGCCGTCACGCTCGCGCTCCCGCAGGACGTGCAGGCGGAGGCCTTCGACTGGCCCGAGGAGTTCTTCGCCGAGCGCGTCTGGAAGGTCCGCCGTCCGGTCGCCGACCCGGAGGAACTGGCCGCCGCCGTAAGGGCGGTTCGGGACGCCCGGCGCCCCCTGGTCGTCGCGGGCGGCGGGGTCCACCACAGCGAGGCCGAGGACGCGCTGAAGGAGTTCGCCGACCTCACCCGCATCCCGGTCGCCTCCACACAGGCCGGCAAGGGCTCGCTGACCTGGGACCACCCGGCGGACGTCGGCGGAGTCGGGCACACCGGCACCGCGACCGCCTGCGAACTCGCCCGCACCGCGGACCTGGTGATCGGCGTCGGCACCCGCTACACCGACTTCACGACCGCCTCCGGCACCCTCTTCACCGCCCAGGGCGTGCGCTTCCTGAACCTCAACATCGCGTCCTTCGACGGCCACAAGCTCTCCGGACAGCCGCTGATCGCGGACGCCCGCACGGCCCTGGAGTCCCTCACCGAGGCGCTCGCACTGCACAAGCACCGCGCCGAACCCGCGTACGTCACCGAGTACACGGACGACAAGGAGCGCTGGGAGTACCGCGTCGACGCCGCCTACGAGGCCGAGGACCCGGACATCCGGCCCACCCAGCCGCAGGTCCTCGGGCTGCTCGACGAGATCGTCACCGGCGACGACATCGTCATCAACGCGGCCGGCTCCCTCCCCGGTGACCTGCACAAACTCTGGCGCGCCCGCTCCCGCGACCAGTACCACGTCGAGTACGGCTACTCCTGCATGGGCTACGAGATCCCGGCGGCCATCGGCGTACGCCTCGCGGCGCCCGACCGGCCCGTCTGGGCGCTGGTCGGCGACGGCACGTACCTGATGATGCCGACGGAGATCGTCACCGCCGTCCAGGAGGGCATCGCGATCAAGGTCGTGATCCTGCAGAACCACGGGTACGCGTCCATCGGCGGCCTCTCCGAGACGGTCGGCGGCGAGCGGTTCGCGACCGCCTACCGCCACCGGTCCGAGGACGGCACCTACACGGGGCGTCCGCTGCCCGTCGACCTGGCCGCCAACGCGGCCAGCCTGGGCATGCGGGTCCTGCGCGCGAAGACCGTACGCGACCTGCGGGCCGCCCTCGCCGAGGCCCGGGCCGACGACACTCCCACTTGTGTCTACGTGGAGACCCAAACGGCAGACACAGTGTCGGGCGCGCCTCCGGCCCAGGCCTGGTGGGATGTTCCCGTGGCCGAGACCGCGACCCGACCGTCGGCGGTCAAGGCCCGTGAGCTGTACGAACGGCACGTCTCCACCCGGCGCCGCCATCTGTGAAGGAGCACTCGGTCATGACGAAGATCGTCAACCACTGGATCGGCGGCAAGCCCGCGGAGAACGCCGCGGGCGCGTCGGGCACGTACGGGCCGGTGACCGACCCGGCGACCGGTGCCGTGACCACCAAGGTCGCCTTCGCGACGGTCGACGAGGTGGACGCCGCGGTCGCCGCGGCGAAGGACGCCTACGCGAGCTGGGGCACCTCCTCGCTCGCCAGGCGGTCCGCGATCCTCTTCAAGTTCCGCGCGCTGCTGGACGCCCACCGCGACGAGATCGCCGAGCTGATCACCGCCGAGCACGGCAAGGTGCACTCGGACGCGCTCGGCGAGGTCGCGCGCGGCCTGGAGATCGTCGACCTGGCGTGCGGGATCACCGTCCAGTTGAAGGGCGAGCTGTCGACCGAGGTGGCCTCCCGGGTCGACGTCGCCTCGATCCGCCAGCCGCTCGGTGTCGTGGCCGGCATCACGCCGTTCAACTTCCCGGCCATGGTGCCGATGTGGATGTTCCCGCTGGCCATCGCGTGCGGCAACACCTTCGTGCTGAAGCCGAGCGAGAAGGACCCGTCGGCGTCCGTCCGCCTCGCGGAGCTGTTCGCGGAGGCAGGGCTGCCGGACGGCGTGCTGAACGTCGTCCACGGCGACAAGGTGGCCGTCGACCGCCTCCTGGAGCACCCGGACGTCAAGGCGGTCTCCTTCGTCGGCTCGACCCCGATCGCCCGCCACATCCACACCACCGCCTCCGCCAACGGCAAGCGCGTCCAGGCCCTCGGCGGCGCCAAGAACCACATGCTGGTCCTCCCGGACGCCGACCTGGACGCGGCGGCCGACGCGGCCGTCTCGGCGGCGTACGGCTCGGCGGGCGAGCGCTGCATGGCCATCTCGGCCGTCGTCGCCGTCGGCGCGATCGGCGACGAACTGGTCGCGAAGATCCGCGAGCGCGCCGAGAAGATCAAGATCGGCCCCGGCAACGACCCGGCCTCGGAGATGGGCCCGCTGATCACGGCGGCCCACCGCGACAAGGTCGCCTCGTACGTGACGGGCGCGGCCGCCCAGGGCTCCGAGGTCGTCCTCGACGGCACCGGCTACACGGTGGAAGGCCACGAGAACGGCCACTGGATCGGGCTCTCGCTGCTCGACCGCGTGCCGGTCGCCTCGGACGCCTACCGCGACGAGATCTTCGGCCCGGTGCTGTGCGTGCTGCGCGTCGACACGTACGACGAGGGCGTGGCCCTGATCAACGGGTCCCCCTTCGGCAACGGCACCGCGATCTTCACGCGGGACGGCGGCGCGGCCCGTCGCTTCCAGCTGGAGATCGAGGCGGGCATGGTCGGCGTGAACGTGCCGATCCCGGTGCCGGTGGGCTATCACTCCTTCGGTGGCTGGAAGGACTCCCTCTTCGGGGACCACCACATCTACGGCAACGACGGCACGCACTTCTACACCCGCGGCAAGGTCGTCACGACCCGGTGGCCCGACCCCGCCGACGCCCCCACCGGCGTCGACCTCGGCTTCCCGCGCAACCACTGAGCACCCGCCGGACGCCCGCGCCGGCACGGCTGCCCGAATTCCCCTCTCCCCGCGTACCGCGGACGCGGTACCTGGTGGGGGTCCCGTACTCCCGTGGGAGGGGTGGGGGTTCAGCCTGAAGCTGTCCGGGGCCGACAGGTACGGCCCGTACTGTTGACGCATGGATCTTCGACTGCCCGCACTGCGGCGGCCCCGACGGTGGATAGCCGCCGGGGCCGCCGTCGTGGTGCTCGCCGGCGCCGGCACGTGGAGTGCCGTCGCCTCCGACGGGGCACCCGCGGTACACCGCTCCGACCAGCTCATCAGTACGAGCGACGGGGTGAGAATCGACACGTCGTACTTCACCGGCGACAGTGCCGGACGCCGGCCCGCAGTCCTCCTCGCGCACGGCTTCGGCGGCAGCAAGAAGGACGTACGCACCCAGGCGGAGGACCTCGCCCGCGACGGGTACGCGGTCCTGACGTGGTCGGCCCGCGGCTTCGGCAGATCCACGGGGAAGATCGGGCTGAACGACCCCAAGGGCGAGGTCGCCGACGCCTCCAAGCTGATCGACTGGCTGGCCAAGAGGCCGGAGGTCCAGCTCGACAAGACCGGCGACCCGCGCGTCGGCATGGCGGGCGCGTCCTACGGCGGCGCGGTCTCCCTGCTCACCGCCGGGACCGACGACCGGGTGGACGCCATCGCCCCGGCGATCACGTACTGGAGCCTCGCGGACGCGCTGTTCCCGAACGGCGTCTTCAAGAAGCTGTGGGCCGGCATCTTCATCAACACCGGCGGCGGCTGCGACAAGTTCGAGAAGCAGCTGTGCGAGATGTACGACCGGGTCGCGGAGTCCGGCAAGCCCGACGCGGCGGCGACGAAGCTCCTTCAGGAGCGCAGCCCCGCCGCCGTCGGCGACCGCATCAAGGTCCCCACGCTCCTCATGCAGGGCCAGACCGACTCGCTCTTCCCGCTCGGCCAGGCCGACACCGCGGCGAAGGCGATCCGCGCCAACGGCGCCCCCGTGGACGTCGACTGGATCGCGGGCGGGCACGACGGCGGCGACATGGAGGCGAGCCGTGTCCAGGCCCGCACCCAGACGTGGTTCGACCGCTACCTGAAGGACGAGAAGGGCGTCGACACCGGCCCCGCCTTCCGGGTCACCCGGACCCTCGGCCTGGGCTCCGGCGACGGAGAGCCCCGGCTGGGCAGCGAGACCGAGGACAAATACCCCGGCCTGACGAGCGGGGGGCAGTCGATCGCCCTGACCGGTCGCGAGCAGCGTTTCGACAACCCGGCGGGCGCCAGCCCGCCCGCCATCTCGGCCCTGCCCGGCCTCGGCGGCGCGGGCGGCCTGTCCCAGCTGTCCTCCCTCGGAGTCGGGGTGTCCCTCGACTTCCCCGGCCAGTTCGCCTCGTTCGAGTCGGCGCCCCTGAAGGAGGACCTGCAGATCACCGGCTCGCCGACGGTCACGGTCCACGTGAAGTCGACGAGCGAGGACGCGGTCCTCTTCGCGAAACTGTACGACGTCGGCCCGGGCAGTGCCCAGCCGGTGCTGCCCTCGCAACTGGTCGAGCCCGTCCGCGTCGAGGGCGCCAAGGCCGGCAAGGACGTCCGCATCACCCTTCCGGCGATCGACCACGAAGTGGACGACGGCCACCGGCTGCGCCTGGTCCTCGCCTCGACGGACCTCGGCTACGCCTCACCGACGGCCCCGGCGACGTACACCGTCTCCCAGGTCTCCCAGAAGAGCGCCCTGACCGTGCCCACGCCGCTCGGCGGGGACACCGCCGCGTCAGCGCTCCCCGCATGGGTGTGGTGGCTTCCGCTCGCCGGTGCCGGGCTCGCGCTGGCCCTGCTGCTCAGCGGACGGCGCCGCACGGCGGCACCCGCCCCGGACCCGGCAGAGGCCGAAGTCCCGCTCCAGATCACGGACTTGAGCAAGCGGTACGCCAAGTCGGCGGACCGCTACGCCGTACGGGACCTCACCTTCCGCGTGGAGAAGGGCCAGGTCCTGGGCCTGCTCGGGCCGAACGGCGCGGGCAAGACCACGACACTGCGCATGCTGATGGGCCTGATCAAGCCGGACGGCGGAGAGATCCGCGTCTTCGGCCACGCGATCCGGCCGGGCGCGCCGGTGCTGTCGCGCGTCGGGGCGTTCGTCGAGGGAGCGGGCTTCCTGCCGCACCTCTCCGGCCGCGAGAACCTCGAACTGTACTGGCGGGCGACGGGCCGCCCGCCCGAGGACGCGCACCTGGACGAGGCGCTGAAGATCGCGGGCCTCGGCGACGCACTGTCCCGAGCGGTACGGACGTACTCCCAGGGCATGCGCCAGCGCCTCGCCATCGCCCAGGCCATGCTCGGCCTGCCGGACCTGCTCATCCTCGACGAACCGACCAACGGCCTCGACCCGCCCCAGATCCGCGAGATGCGCGAGGTCATGATCCGCTACGCGGCGGCCGGCCGTACGGTGATCGTCTCCAGCCACCTCCTCGCGGAGGTCGAGCAGACCTGCACCCACCTGGTGGTCATGGACCACGGGAAGCTGGTCCAGGCGGGCCCGGTGAAGGAGATCATCGGCTCGGGCGACACGCTGCTGGTGGGCACGGCCACGCCGATGGACGAGCCCGTCGTCGAGAAGGTCGCCGCGCTGCCGGGCGTCGTCTCGGCCGTCCGCACCGACGACGGACTCCTGGTCCGGCTCGACGCGGACGGAAGCGCACGGCGCCTGGTCGCCGAGCTCGTACGGATGGACGTACCCGTGGAGTCCGTGGGTCCCCACCGCCGTCTCGAAGACGCCTTCCTCACCTTGATCGGAGAGTCCGCATGAGCACGCTGACCGACCGCGCGGAGGAGCGCGAGGAGCGCGAAGAGCGCGCCGAGGAACGTGCGGGGGACGGCTCCGCCCGGCCCGTCGAGGTCGCCGACGGCTACCGCGCGGGCCGCACGCTGCCCCTGAGGGTCGAACTGGTCCGGCAGCTGAAGCGGCGCCGCACGATGGTCATGGGCGGGATGCTGTTCGCCCTGCCCTTCATCCTGCTGATCGCCTTCCAGGTCGGCGACCCGGGCGGCGGCGGCAACGGCTCCCAGCGGATCAACCTGATGGACACCGCGACGACGTCCGGGGCGAACTTCGCCGCCGTGAACCTCTTCGCCTCCGCGGGCTTCCTGCTCGTCATCCCGGTGGCGCTGTTCTTCGGGGACACGGTCGCCTCGGAGGCGAGCTGGTCGTCGCTGCGCTATCTGCTCGCGGCGCCGGTGCCCCGGGCCCGTCTGCTGTGGTCCAAGCTGGCCGTCGCCTTCGGCCTCAGCCTGGCCGCGCTGCTGCTGCTGCCGCTCGTCGCGCTCGCCGTCGGTACGGCGGCCTACGGCTGGGGGCCACTGCAGCTCCCCGTCGGCGGCACGCTGCCCGTCGGGACCGCCGCCCTGCGCCTGCTGATCGTCGTGGCGTACATCCTCGTGTCCCAACTGATCACCGCGGCCCTGGCGTTCTGGCTGTCGACCAGGACGGACGCCCCGCTGGGAGCGGTCGGCGGAGCGGTGGGGCTGACCATCATCGGCAACGTCCTCGACGAGGTGACGGCGCTCGGCGACTGGCGCCACTTCGTGCCCGCGCACTGGCAGTACGCCTGGCTCGACGCCGTCCAGCCGCAGCTCGACTGGAGCGACATGATCCAGGGCACGTCCCTCTCGGTCACCTACGCGCTGGTGCTGTTCGCCCTGGCCTTCCGCGGCTTCGCCCGCAAGGACGTGGTGTCTTGACTTGCTCCTCGGGCTGAAGCCCGGGGATTCTGGCCTTCCCGTCCGTTGCTGTGCCGCTATGCGGCACGGGGTTCGGGCGGGAGTCCGTGGCTTCCTGCTTCGTCGCGCTGTGCCAGGACGGGTCCTGGTCTGACCTGCGCTCCACAGGCTGCAACCGCCAGTCCGGCGGCCGTTCTCACGTTCTTCGCGGCATTGTGGTCCCGGTCGTGGACCGCGCCGCAGGCGGCACAGGTCCACTCCCGGATGTGCAGGGGCTTGGGGCCGTCCTTGGCCCCGCACGCCGAACACATCTGACTGGTCGGCTCGAACCGGCCGATTTTCACCAAGGTGCGCCCGTACCGGACCGCTTTGTACTCCAGCATGTGCACGAACTGCGTCCAGCCCGCGTCATGCACACTCTTCGCCAGTCGGGTGCGCGCCAGTCCTTTGACCGCCAGGTCCTCCACTCCGATCCCTTGGTTCTCGGAGATCAGCTTCGTGGAGAGCTGGTGGTGGAACTCGCGGCGCGCATCGGCCACTTGCGCGTGGGCGCGGGCGACCTTGAGGCGGGCCTTCTCCCGGTTCCTGGACCCCTTCTGCTTACGGGACATCTCCCGCTGAGCCCTCTTCAGCTTCTTCTCCGCGCGGCGCAGGAACCGCGGGGAGTCGATCTTCGTCCCGTCGGAGAGGACTGCGAAGTGCGTCAGGCCCAGGTCGATGCCCACGGTGTGGTCGGTGGTGGGCATCCGGGCGGCGTCGGCGTGCGGGTCGGTGTCGATGACGAACGAGGCAAAGTACCGTCCGGCCGCGTCCTTGACCACGGTGACCGAGGAAGGCTGCCCGGGCAGAGTGCGGGACCACTTCACCTTCACCGCCCCGACCTTCGGGAGGTTCAGCCGCCCACTGCCGGTGACCGACCAGTGGGCATTGGCGGTGAAGCGGATCGACTGACGGCTGTCCTTGCGGGACTTGAAGCGGGGCGCACCGCTCTTCGCGTCCCTGCGCTCACCCTTGAGGGAGGCGAAGAAGTTGCGGTAGGCGGTCTCCGCGTCGCGCAGGGACTGCTGGAGCACCACCGCGGAGACCTCGCCCAGCCAGGACCGCTCTGTGGTCTGCTTCGCACGGGTGATCAGCTGTTTCGACAGGTGCCCGGCGGTGGGGAAGGCCAGCCCAGCCGCGCGCTGGCCGGTGTCCGGGTACAGCCGGAAGGAGTACCGAAGCTGCATGCGGTGATCGTACGAACGAGCGCCACCCGGTCACCAGAGGGAACATATGAACGGCCAGTACCCCATGGAACCGAAAGAACCGGCAAGATCGGAACAAGCCGGATAATTCGGTCAGGGGGGGTGTTGCCCGGCTTCGCCGGATCAGGGCCACTGACGCTCCGCGCCGGCCGTGATGGACGTCTGCGCTGTCCTGCTCCGCGGAACAGCATCCGTGACGCTCCACGCCGACACCACGAGATTCGCTTCACCACCTGAAGGCCGATGCACTGCGAATGAATCCCGGTAGCGTCGCCGTACGGGCCCTCCGGACACTCCCAGGTCTCCGGAGGGTCTCCCACCGGTCTCAACCGCCGCCCACCGTGGCCGCATTGAGATTCATCCGCAACGCCTTGGCCCGCTCCTTCCGGCCGCCTCCGCCGTCACAGTCACAGACGTCGACTCAAAGAGGTCACCCGAGGGGGCACGCATGAGGCGCAACGGACGGCATCAGGCACGGTGGGACGAGCGGGAAGAACGTGACACGCGGGGAGGCCGGGCCGGACAGGTTCGGCAGGGACGGCGGGGGAGGCAGCGCCTACGCGCCGCGCTCGTCGCGGGGACCGTGGCCGCCGGACTCCTGCTCACGGCCTGCGGTGGCGGCGGAAACGGCGACAGCTCGTACGACCGGGGTGGCAGCAAGGGCAAGGGGAGTGACGGCTTCCCGGCCCCGGGCCCCGTCCGGCCGACCGGCTCCTCGGGCGCCGAGGACGGCACCACCGAGGGCGACCGGAAGGGCGAACTCCGCGAGAGCGCGCCACCGGCCGACTACCTCTCCACCTTCGCCCTGGACGTCGACACGGCCTCGTACGGCTACGCGCGCCGCACCCTTGAAGAAGGGCGCAGGCCCGACCCGTCCACCATTCGCCCCGAGGAGTTCATCAACAGCTTCGGCCAGGACTACGACCGCCCGGACGGCAACGGCTTCACGGTCACGGTCGACGGCGCCCGCACGGCGGCCCCGGACGGTTCACGCGGCGAGGAGAACCCCAACTCCGACACGTTCGGTCAGGAGAACCGGGACTGGCGCTTCCTCAGGGTCGGCCTCGCCACCCGGGAGGCCGAGGACGCCGACGAACGCCCGCCCGCCGCCCTGACCTTCGTCATCGACGTCTCCGGCTCCATGGCGGAGCCGGGCCGCCTCGACCTGGTCAAGGAGTCCCTGGGCGTGATGACGGAACGGCTGCGCGACGACGACGCGGTCGCGCTGGTCTCCTTCAGCGACGAGGCCAGGACCGTGCTCCCGATGACCCGCCTCGGCGACCACCGCGATCGTGTCCACGAGGCGATCGACACCCTCGAACCCACCGACTCGACCAACCTCGGCGCGGGCGTCACCACCGGTTACCGCACCGCCGTGGACGGCCTGCGCGAGGGCGCCACCAACCGGGTCGTGCTGCTCTCCGACGCCCTCGCCAACACCGGCGAGACCGACGCCGACGCGATCCTCGACCGCATCGCCGACGCCCGCCGCGAGCACGGCATCACGCTCTTCGGTGTCGGCGTGGGCAGCGACTACGGCGACGCCCTGATGGAACGCCTCGCCGACAAGGGCGACGGCCACACCACGTACGTGTCCAACGCCGAGGACGCCCGTACGGTCTTCTGCGACCAGCTCCCGAGGAACATCGACCTCACCGCCCGCGACGCCAAGGCGCAGGTCTCCTTCGACCCGGAGACCGTCGACCGGTTCCGGCTGATCGGCTACGACAACCGCCAGGTCGCCGACGAGGACTTCCGCGACGACCGCGTGGACGGCGGCGAGATAGGCCCCGGCCACACGGTCACGGCCCTGTACGCGGTGCGGGTCAGGCCGGGGGCGTCGGGGCATCTGGCCACGGCCACGGTGCGGTGGCTCGACCCCAACTCCCGTACTCCGCACGAAGAGACGGGACAGATCGAGGCCGACTCCCTCGACCGGAGTCTGTGGGGCGCGGAGACGGCGCGCAGCGGTCTCCAAGTCACCGCGATAGCCGCGTACTTCGCGGACGTGCTCCGCTCCGACGCCCCCGGCGGGGCCACGGCGCCGGCCCCGCCCTCCCTACGCGAACTAGCCGACCGAGCCGACGAGTTGGCCTCCGACACAGAAAGCAAGCCGATCCGCCAACTGGCCGAGACGATCGACCGAGCCACGGACCTGGGGTAGCGAGCGGGTGGGGGCTGGCCCTTTGAGGGGCGCGAGGAACCGCGCACCCCAGCCCCCACTCACCCGCACAGTTCCCTCTCCGCCCGCACCGGATCGTTCGGGAAGCGGAACGAAGTCCGCTCCCAGGCCCCGGCCGCGTTGCGGAGAAAGCGGCTCGGGGTCAGCGGCCCCCGAGTCGCCGAGTTCAACTCGGCAAGCCCACCGCACCGCAGAGCACGCCGAGCAGCGGCGACCTGTGCGGGATCGACCCAATCCGGCACATCCCCCCGCACACCCCGGTCGGCCGCGAGCCACGCCGCCGGCAGCCGCTTGTCGTGCCCGACCCGCCCGCCCCCGACCCGCTCGGAGTGCGCGGCCACCGGATAGGCCAGCCCGATCGGATCGAGCGCGGCCCCGTCCAGCGGCACGAGGGACCCGTTGAGCCCCAGCACCACATAACTGGCCGTCATGGAAGGAGCGCCCGCGCCCACCGGCGCCGCCACCCGCCCCTCCTTGCCGAACAGCAGCGCCGGCGCCCCGGAGTACCGAGCCGCCCACACCTTCCGCGCGTACTCCAGGTGGTGCGGAGCCCCCACGAAGGTGTGCCGCACCGGATGCGGATCGGCGTTGTGGCGGACGTACACCCCGCGCTCGTCCGCGATCCCCGCCGGACCGATCTGCCCGCCGTACGGAATCCTCAGCCACCCCGCGCACACCACCGCCCACAGGCCGACCCCGACCGCCGCCAGCGCACCCACCCGTGTCACCGGCACCACGAAGACGGGCATCAGCATCAGCAGCAGCCCGGGCAGCAGCATCCGCCCGTGCATGAAGTCACCGCCGACCTTGATGACGTACAGCCAGCACAGCGCCCCGGCGACGACGGGCGCGAGCACGGGAACGAGCCGCGCGACCCCGCTGTCCCCGAGCCCCCCACGGCCCCCGAGCCCCCCGCGCACGGGCAGCACCGCCGCCGCCACGAACAGCGCGGGCACCCACAGCAGATAGGGATGCGCGAAGTCCCCGAGATACCCGAGGCCCCGCCCCCACAGACTCTGCGAGGCCTCCTTCGTCACGGCGGGCAGCGGCACCAGATGCCCGTAGTACCCGGCCCGGAACACCTCGTACGCGGCCGGCAGCGCGCCCGCCGCCCCCGCACCCCCGAGCGCGCCCCGCCACGACGGCCGCACGAGCAGCCACTGCGCGCCGAGGAAGACGACCGACACGAGCCCCAGGTCGGGCCGTACGAGCGGCCCGAGCCCGATGACCGCCGCGGTCACCAGCGAGGCGGGCCGTGTGATCAGCGCCAGCCACGCCCCCGCGATCCAGCACGTCGCGAGCCCCGTCTCAAGGCCCGAGGTGGCGAAGTCCCACACGGGCGGCAGCCCGAGGAGCACCAGCGACCCCAGCGGTACGGTCGCCCGCCCGCCGTACGTCCGCAGCGCCCCGAGCCCCGCGAACGCGAACCCCACGGCGGTCAGCAGCAGCCCCCCGAGCACCGCCGCCGACACCGGATCCACCCCCACGGCCCCGGCCGCCACGAGCAGCCACTGCCACAGGGTCCCGGTCGACGACTCGACCCGGTCACCCGCGTTGAACACGGGCCCGTTCCCCGCCAGCACCTGCCGCACGGTCCGTACGTAGATATAGGCGTCGTCGGACATCCACCGCCGCTGGAACCCGGCGTACGCCACCACGAGCGCGGGCCCGAGCCACACCGCCGGCCGGGCCCGGTCCGCCCACACCGCCCGCTGCCCAGGCCCGGGCAGCAGCGACCTGGCGGAGGAGGGAGAAGAGGGCGGACGGGGCTTCGGGTACGAGGGATGCGCGGGAGAGTGCGTCGACGTCATGCCCCGTTCATCGGCCCGCGTCAAGCCGAGCTTGACGCCCGAGGTGGGCCGAACGGGGGAAGGGGCAGAAGGAACTGACGCCAAGTCAGCCCGCGCCGCAGACCGACGGCAGCGCCCGCCCGAGCCCCTTCAGCCGCAGTACGTCCAGCCGGTGCCCGTACGCGGACAGCGCGGCCGCGGCGTACAGGCGCGGCCCGCAGGAGGCGTCGCCGCGAACCGGGACCGTCTCCCGGAGTGCGGCCAGCAGCCGGGTGGTGATCAGGTCGAGCGCCGGGCGGACCTCCTTGGCCAGGTCGGGGCGCTCGGTGGGTCGCTCGTCGGGGTGGGCGTCCCAGCGTGCGTACAGGCCGCGCTGGACCAGCTTGTTGGCCTCGATCTGGTCGCGGAAGACGGCGGCCACGGAGTCGGGGTCGAGCCCGAGCCCGGCCGCCCGCGCGGAGACGTCGTCCAGGATCTGCCGCTCACGCACCGGGTCGTCGATGGGCATCTCGGTGCCGTACTTGGCCGCCGCCACCTTGTCGGCCAGCAACAGCCGCTCGGTGAACAACTCGGTGAGGGCGCCGAGTTCGGATGCGGGGGCGGTCGACGCGTGTGCGACGGCCGGAACACGGGCAGTCGCGGACGCCGTGCCGGAGACGGCCGCGGCGGCGATCACGACAGCGGTGACGAAGACGGACCGAAGGCGGTGGGGGCGCACGGAATTCCCTTCGAAAGGAGGTCGGTCGGCGCCGGACCGTCGCCCGCGCCGTGCAGCAACGTATCGACGACGAGCGCGGCCGACGCGTCCGGGCCCTGCTGCGCCTGGGACCCGTGCGGGACCTCCCCGACGAGCGCGCGGTAGACGCGCCGCGTCCACTCCAGCTCCACGGAGGCGTTGAGCAGGCCCTCTGCCCGGGCCAGGCACCCGCAAGGAGCCGGAGCCGGAGACGGAGCCGGAGCGGGAACGGGCCGCCGCCGGAGGCCCGTCCACGGGCCGCCGGGGCACTCCGCCCGACGGCGGGAAATCTCCAAGCGGGTTGAAAATCCCCTACGCGTGAGTAAGTTGACCCGGAAGTAAGTACGCGCAACGCGAGCCGCGAGACCGGGAGCCGTCATGGGCGTACGCAAGGACCTGAAACAGGCGAAGAAGCGCACCGAACTGGCGGCCCGCGCCAAGGCCGGGATCACCAGGGACCACCATGGAGTCGTCCGTGAGGCGCGCATGCCTGCCCTCGCCCCGAAGGCCGCCACCGGCAGCATCGCCGATCTGCCCTTCACCAACGAGGCCGAGGCCCCCGACGCCGTGGTCCTCCGGCGCAAGCAGCACGGCACCTGGCGGCCGGTGACCGCCGCCGCCTTCGCCGACGAAGTCACCGCCGTCGCCAAGGGGTTGATCGCGGCGGGCCTCGAACCGGGCGGCCGCGTCGCGGTCATGTCCCGTACGCGCTACGAGTGGACGCTTCTCGACTTCGCCGTCTGGGCGGCGGGCGGTCTGAGCGTGCCCGTGTACCCCACGTCGTCACCCGAGCAGATCGAGTGGATCGTCCGCGACTCGGACGCCCGTTTCGTCGTCGTCGAGACCCCCGAGAACGCGGCGGCGGTCGCGACCGGCACGGCCGACCACCCCGATCCGCCGCACGTGTGGCAGCTCGACGGGGGAGCGATCTCCGACCTGACCGTGCTGGGCGGCGGCATCCCCGACGAAGAGGTCACCAGGCGCCGCGCGGCCCTCACCCCAGACACCGTCGCGACGATCTGCTACACCTCCGGCACCACCGGCCGCCCCAAGGGCTGCGTCCTCACCCACGCCAACCTGCACGCCGAGGCCGCGAACACCGTCGAGCTGCTGCACCCCGTCTTCAAGGAGGTCACCAGCCAGATCGCCTCGACCCTCCTCTTCCTTCCCCTCGCCCACATCCTGGGCCGCACCCTCCAGATCGCCTGTCTGACGGCCCGAATAGAACTGGGCCACTTCCCGAGCATCAAGCCCGACGAACTCCGCCCGGCGCTACGGGAGTTCCGGCCCACCTTCCTGGTCGGCGTGCCGTACCTCTTCGAGAAGATCCACGGCACCGGCCGCGCCACCGCCGAACGGATCGGCCGCGCCGCCTCCTTCGACCGCGCGCACCGCATCGCCGTCCGCTTCGGCGAGGCGCACCTCGACCGGTTCCTCGGCCGCGGCAAGGGCCCGGGCCCCGGCCTGTACGCCGCCTGGGCCCTGTACGACCTGCTGGTCTACCGCCGCATCCGCAGGGAACTCGGCGGCCGCACGCGCTACGCCATCAGCGGCGGCTCCCCGCTCGACCGCGACCTCAACCTCTTCTTCTACGCCGCCGGCATCATGGTCTACGAGGGCTACGGCCTGACCGAGACCACCGCCGCCGCGACGATCGTCCCGCCCCTCGACCCGCGCCCCGGCACGGTTGGCCTCCCCGTCCCCGGCACGTCGATCCGTATCGCCGACGACGGCGAGGTACTCATCAGGGGCGGCATCGTCTTCGGCGCCTACTGGAACAACCCGGACGCCACCGACGCCGCGCTGGCCGACGAGTGGTTCGCGACCGGCGACCTCGGGGACCTCGACGAGGACGGCTATCTCACCATCACCGGCCGCAAGAAGGACATCCTCGTCACCTCCGGCGGCAAGAACGTCTCCCCGGCCGTCCTGGAGGACCGTCTCCGCAGCCGCCCCCCGGTCGGCCAGTGCGTCGTCGTCGGCGACAACCGCCCCTATGTCGCCGCCCTGATCACCCTGGACCGGGAGGACCTCTCCCACTGGCTCTACGTCCGCGGGATGCCGGCGGACACCCCGGTCTCAGAGCTCGTTCACGACCCCCGCATACGCGCCGACGTCCAGAAGGTCGTCGACCACGCGAACCAGGCCGTCTCCCGCGCCGAGTCGATCCGCGAATTCGCCCTGGTGGAAGGCGAGTTCACCGAGGAGAACGGCCTGCTCACCCCGTCCCTGAAGGTCAAGCGCCACGCGGTGACGGCCGCGTACACCAAGGAGATCGAGGCGCTGTACGGAGGCTGAGACCGGGGCACGGCGGCTGCGGCCGGGCGGGCGACCGGGGCCGGGCATGGGAACAGCGGGCCACCCACGAGGGGTGACCCGCTGTTCGCGCCGCTGCGGAGATCAGCTGCGGTCGGCGCCGTTGCCCGACAGGACCGGGATGTTGGAGAGGATGTGCGACAGCGGCTCGTCGCCCTTGGCCTGGGTGGAGTTCTCGGTGCACTGCTGGTTCTGCGGGGCCGACAGGATCGGCACGTCCTGGAGGACGGTGACCGGCACGACACCGACGAGCGAGGCCAGGTTGGCCTTGACCGGCAGACCGACACACGGCTTGTTCAGCGAGCCCTGCACGAGCGAGAGCTGGGGGCTCATCTTGCCGTGCGTCGCCTGGTTGCCGTACTTCTGGACGGAACCGTTGCCGTTGGCGGTGGTGACGCCGTCGTCGTTGCCGATGGCCAGCGCCTGGGGCGCGGCGGCGGCCGACAGACCGGCGACAGAGGCGGCAATGGCCGCGGTCGCCATCAGCTTCTTCATGTTCGTTCCCTTTCGGAGAATGGCCCCGTAACGGAGCCGCATACTCATCAACAGTGCGGTGGACGGTGCGGTTGCGGGGTTTGCCCCGATTGGCCCACAGGGTTCCTCGGGACCGAAGTTGCGCGCGCCGCCGTAAGACGTGAAGACGTGAGAGGGGCAGCGGACCGCCGTGAGACGAGCGGTCCGCTGCGTGGTGCGGCAGGTCAGCTGCGGTCGGCGCCGTTGCCGGAGAGCACCGGGATGTTGGAGAGGATGTGCGACAGCGGCTCGTCACCCTTGGCCTGGGTGGAGTTCTCGGTGCACTGCTGGTTCTGCGGGGCCGACAGGATCGGCACGTCCTGCGCGACGGTGACCGGCACGAGGCCGACGAGCGAGGCCAGGTTGGCCTTGGCCGGCAGGCCGATGCAGGGCTTGTTCAGCGAGCCCTGGATGAGCGCCATCTGCGGGCTCATGTTCCCGTACGTCGCCTGGTTGCCGTAGATCTGCGCGGCGTGGTTGCCGTTGGCGGTGGTGACGCCACCGTCGTTGCCGATCGCCATCGCCTGGGGCGCGGCGGCAGCCGAAACACCGGCGACGGAAGCGGCGACCGCCGCGGCAGCCATAACCTTCTTGATCACTTGCTGGTCCCTTCTGGAGTAACCCCGTCCACCGGAGCGCCCTGGACAACTGCCCCCGGCCCGCATAGTTGCTCCGATTCACTCCGATGGCCCATTTGGTAAGCCTGTTTGTACGGCGCACGCGCGCGAGGGATTCCTTAATTCCGGGGTGCCGAACGGGCCAACCGGGTGACAGTACGAAACCAATGGAGCCGCTTCCGGTTGATGCGAAAGCAGGAACATGTGTCTCTGCCAGGAAAGGACCGGAGAAATGCTCAAGAAGGCAATGGCCACGGCGGCGGTCGCCGCTTCTGTCGTCGGCGTCTCGGCGGCGGCAGCCCCCCAGGCGCTTGCCATCGGGAACGACGACGGCGTCACCACGGCCAACGGCAACCACGCCGAGCAGGCGTTCGGCAACGCCAAGACGGGCGGCGACATGAGCCCCCAGGGGCAGCTGGTCCAGGGCTCGCTGAACAAGCTCTGTGTCGGCCTGCCGGCCAAGGTCAACGCGGGTTCACTCGTCGGCATCCTGGTCCCGGTCACCGTCCTCCAGGACGTGCCGGTCCTCTCGGCCCCGCAGAACCAGCAGTGCGCCGAGAACTCCACCCAGGCCAAGGGTGACGAGCCCGTGTCGCACGTCCTGGACAACATCCCGGTGCTCTCGGGCAACGGTGCCGACCGCAGCTGACCCACCGTCACAGAGGACGCCCGGGCGGCCCCTTCGCACTTCGCGCAGGGGGCACCCGGGCTCTTTGACATTATTTTCTGTTTTTGCTTTCTGTCGGTTCTTCCGTTGGTCTTCCCTTATGGCAGTGACGTTTCCCCTGTCGAATCCACGCGGAGCGTTCGGGTGAATTACCGGGAGCCGCACCTTCTGTAGTTTCTTCGGCCCCCTTCCCCTCGTTCTACAGCCCGCAGGTCATGGTGCGAGCCGTTCAGGCTGGGCTCGTCCGGTTTCGGCCGTCATAGGGGCATGACCGCAGAGAAAGGGAAGTACGTGAAGCACAAGAAGAGTGCCGTCGTCGTTGCCGGCGCGATCATGGCCATGGGAATGGCCGCCCCGGCCTTCGCCGACTCCGAGGCGCAGGGTGCCGCTGTCGGCTCGCCCGGTGTCCTCTCGGGCAACGTGGTCCAGGTTCCCGTCCACGTTCCCGTCAACGTGTGCGGCAACTCGATCAACGTGATCGGCCTGCTGAACCCGGCGTTCGGCAACGAGTGCGTCAACGACTGACGTCGTAACGCACCAGCCGACCGGCTGTGTCACGCCGGCCTTGGATCGCCTTTCGGCGCCAAGGCCGGCTTTCCCACTTCTACGAGCAGAGAAGACAACGAGATTGCGAAAGACCCTGAGCAGGGGAATGGTCGCGGCCGCCGCCGCGACGAGCTTCATGTCCCTGTACACCCCCCAGGCGTTCGCCGACACGAACGCGAACGGGGTCGCAGCGGACTCGCCCGGAGTGCTGTCCGGCAACAGCGTGCAGGCGCCGGTGAACGTCCCGGTGAACGCGTGCGGCAACTCCGTGGATGTGGCGGCAGGCCTCAACCCGACGTTCGGCAACTCCTGCGCCGGCGCCCCGGGCACGGGCAAGCACAGGAAGCCGGACTCACCCAGACACACCGCTCCGTCCGGCTATGACTCGGACAGCGGTTACGGCTCGGGTGACGGCTATGGCTACGGCTCCGACCATGGCTACGGCTCGGACTACGACTATGACTACGGCTCGGAATATGGCTATGGCCGGCACGACGGTTACGGCTCGGACCACGGTGACGGCCCGGGCCGCCACGGTTCCGGTCACCAGGGCCCGGGCCACCACGGCGGTCCCGGGCGCGGTGGTGGTTCCGGCCACCACGGTGGTGGCTCCACCGCGCACGGCGGGGCGCACAACTCGCCCGGCGTCGGATCGGGCAACAACGCGCAGGTGCCGGTGGACGTGCCGGTCAACGCGTGCGGCAACACCGTGGACGTGGTCGCCCTGCTGAACCCGGCGTTCGGCAACAAGTGCGCGAACCACAGCGGCCCGCGCCACCATGGCCCGCAGAGCCATGGTCCGCACCACAACGGCCCACACCACAACGGACCCCAGACCCACGGCCCGCACCACAACGGTCCGCAGGGTCATGGCCCGGAGGGCTACGGCGACGACACCCCGCCGACCAAGCCCCCGACCACTCCGCCCACGAAGCCGCCGAGCACGCCTCCTGTGAAGCCCCCGGCCACGCCTCCCACTTCCGCTCCTCCCATCACCACGCCTCCCACCACCACGCCGCCGACGGTCAACCCGCCGACGACGGCGCCTCCCACCACAGCACCACCGACCAGGACCCCGCCTGTCACGACCCCGCCTGTGACGATCCCGCCGGCCACGACTCCTCCGGTGACCGTGCCGCCTGCCACGATCCCTCCGGGGCCGGGGGCCAGGGGTCCGCAGCTGGCGCACACCGGTGGCGACGGGCTGGCCGCGGCCTCGGTCGCGAGTGCGGGGCTGCTGATCGGCGGAGCGGTGCTGTACCGGCGAAGCCGGGTCGCGTCCCGTCAGTGGTGACGCGTCGGGTGCCGGACGCCTCGCGCCCGGCACCCGCACCGTCAGTGACCCGCGGCCCCGAGCACCCCGCGCCGCTCCCGGGCGCCCGGCACGGGCACCCGCGCCGGGCCCGTACGCAGCCTGCGCCGCACCCCTCGTACGAGAGTCCGGGCCGTGAACGAGGCGCCCTGCACGAAGCGCATCGCGGGGCCGAAGCCGGAGGCTGTGACCAGGCCCGCCAGGAAGAGGCCGGGGCAGGAGGACTCGAACTCCCGCCCCACGAAAGGGGATCCGTCGGGTGACACGGCCAGGGTCGCCCGTACGTCCTCGGCCAGCAGGCCCAGGCGGTCGCGGGTCGCCCTGAACCCCGTTGCGGCGATGACGTGTTCGGTGTCCAGGGACGTCAACTCGCCGGAGCGGCCCAGCGTTTCGAGGCGTACGGCGCCCTGGGCCGGATAGGCCGCCGCGACCTCGTGGCCCAGCAGCAGTTCGACGGCCGGTTCGACCCGGTCGCGGACCCACCAGGCGCCCGCGGGGCCCAGTGCCGTGGCGGCGACCCGGGTGCGGGTGGACTCGGGGAGAGCACGGAAGGCGCCGGGGCGTTCGGCGTAGAACCAGTTGCGCCAGCCGCAGCCCAGGCCGCTGTGCGGGGCGCGGGCCGACTGCCACCAGGGGCGGTCCCAGGGCGGGGGCACGTCGTTCCACCGGAGTCCGCCGGCGCGGGCGATCACCCGGACGCGGGTGCCCTGTTCGGCGAGCAGGGCCGCCGTCTCCAGGGCCGCCTGGCCGCCGCCGATGACGGTCACGTCCTTGCCGCGGAAGCGGTCGAGGTCGCCGTGGTCGCTGCTGTGCGAGACGTGCTCGGGGCCCAACTCGCCGAAGACCGCGGGTACTTCGGTGAAGGGTAGGACGCCGACGGCCAGTACGACCGTTCGCGCGCGGACCGTCCTGCCGTCCTCGACGACCGCCTCGAAGCCGCCCAGGCAGGGATGCACACCGGTCACCATGCGCTCGTCGATCTCGGGGACCGCGTGCCGCGCGAACCACAGTCCGTACGAGGCAAATGTCTCGACCGGGACGGGCTCCCCGTGCCGGGCCCGTACCCCCTGTTCCGCGCAGTAGGTGTCCAGGCGCAGACGGCCCTCGGGGTCCGAGAGGCTGGACGCCCACGGCTCCGACTTGAGGAACATGCCGCGGGGCATGTGGTCGCGCCAGGACGCCATCGGCCGGCCGAACACGCGCAGGCTCAGGCCGGCCGCCGCGGCGTGGGAGGCGATGGACAGACCGTAGGGACCGGCCCCCACCACCAGCAGGTCGTACATCAGCAGCTGCTCGCTTTCTCGTCGTCGGACAGGGGGTTGGCGTCATGGCGGGCCGACTGCCGGACGACCCGTGAGCCGAGGGCCGGTGCGGCGGTCGCCCGGCGGGCGCGGTGCAGCACGCGGCGGACCGCATGGCGGGACCACAGTGGCCACAGGGCCGCACCGGGCCCGAGGTCGTCCCGGGCGTGCCAGGCCCGCTCGGTGCCGGGGCCGAGCGCGGCGAGCGGCGCGTAGTTCTCCGCCACGAAGGTCCGGCCGGGCAGTGGGGCGGGCGGCGGCAGCGGACGGTGGGTCAGATCCAGGTGCAGCGCACGCACCACGTCGAGCCCCGACCCGTCGGCGAAGAGCCGGAACTGGGCGCCGGGCCGCGGGTTGAAGTCGAGCAGGTGGTACGCGCCCGTGGTGTGTTCGCGGCGGAAGTCCAGGTCGAAGACGCCGCGGTAGCCGAGTACCGACGTCAGCCGTTCCGCCAGAGCCTGGACGGCGGGGTTCGGGGTCCAGCGGCCCACCGCGGTCAGCCCCGCCCCGCGCGGCCAGGCGCGCAGCTTGCGGCCCGGGCCGCCGCCGCACACCGCCCCGGACCGGTCCGAGTACCCGTGGAAGAACCAGTCCTGGTCGGGCGCCGGTGGCAGGAACGCCTGGAGGAGCAGCCTGCTGCCCGCCTCCTCGGCTCGGCGGCACAGCGTGTGGGCCTCCCGCGCCGAGCGCAGCACCACCGTGCTGCGCAGGTCCGTACCCGAGGGAAGCAGCCAGGGGCGGCTCCACTTCGCGACCACGGGCAGCCCGAGGCGCCGGACGGCCGCGGTCGCCTGCGCCGGGGTGTCGGGCACCAGCGTCGGCGGGTGCGGGATGCCCGCGGCCTCGCACACGGCGGCCAGTTCCGCCTTGTCCGCGACGCGTTCGGCGAGACCGGCGGGGGAGAGGGGAAGCAGATAGCGGGGCGCGAGGGCGTCCCGCATCCGGTCCACCGCGACCGCGCTCGCGTCATCCATTGGGATCAGTACGGCGGGACGGGACACCCGGGCCGCCACTCGGCGCAATGTCAGCGCGATGTCGGCGGGTGAGGCGTCGGGTGCGGGCGGCGGATGCATCCGGTGGACAAAGCGCGATCTGCGCACCGGACTTCCGGTGGAATCGGCGACCACGTGCACGTCGATTCCGGCCCGGCCGAGGGAGCGTACGGCTCCCAGCGTTCCGTGGTGAAAGGGATTCCGGTCGATTCGCAGAAGTACGGCGGGGACGCGGGTGTCGAAGGTCGGCATGGGCATATTTCCTTGAGGTCTTCTCTGTTGTCTCTTCTGATGTCTCACTCGTGCGGGTGATTTGGGATATCCCCGGTTGCCCGGCCCGGTTGGCGCACCGCACATTTATGTGACTGGGTGTCAGTGGATGGTGGAAAAGGAGCGCGAGGAGCGGACATGGCCCCACTGCAACGGACCCGAACCAGACGGCTGGTGTACGCCACCGCCGCACTCACCGCCGGACTCGTCGCGTCGGCCGCCCTCGCCTCCGGGCCGGGGTACGCCGTGGGCGCTGGAGTGGGGGATCCGCCGGCTCCGACGCCAACCGTTCCCACCGCCGTCGTCGCGCCCGTGGCACCGGAGCGGCCCGTCGCGCCGGCCGCGCCCGTGGCGGCCACCCCGACGGCGACGCCCACCCCGACCGTGACGCCCGCGAAGGAGCCCGGGGGCCCCGCCTTCGGCGCCTACCTGGACTACGGCCCCCGTGGCGTGGCCCGGATCGCCGAGCTCAGCCGCTGGCTGGGCGGCGCCGACCTGCGGGTGGCGCACACGTATCTGCCCGGCGACCGCTGGAGCAACATCGAGGGCCTGCCCGGCTTCCTCGACACCTGGGCGGACTGGCGGGCGACCGAGAAGGACCGGCTCTTCGTCCTCAACGTCCCCATGCTGGAGCGCAACGAGGAGAACGTCTCCGACGCGGAGGTCCGCTTCCAGCTGCGCCGCGGCGCGGCCGGAGACTTCGACCAGCACTTCCGCAAGCTGGCCGAGCGGCTCGTCGACCTGGAGGCGCCCGACACCGTCATCGTGCTCGGCTGGGAAATGAACGGCATGACGTACACCCATCGCTGCGGGCCGGACCCGGAGGCCTGGAAGAAGTACTGGAACAGAATCGTCACCACCATGCGGGCGGTGCCGGGGCAGAAATTCAGGTTCGACTTCACGCCGAACCGCGGCCGGGACGCCATTCCCTGGACCCAGTGCTATCCGGGCGACGACACGGTCGACATCATCGGCATGGATTCGTACGACCAGCCGCGGGGCCTGTCATTCGACGAGGCCGTTTCGGAGCCCTACGGACTTCAGGCGCACGTCGACTTCGCGAAGGCCCACGGAAAGCCGATCTCCTATCCGGAATGGGGCCTCTTCCGCAACGGCGACAACCCGACGTACATGAAACGCATGCTCGAATGGATGGACGAGCACAAGCCGCTGTACAACACGCTCACCGACTACTGCCCGCACGGCGTGTGGCAGTGCGGCGACAACCCCAAGGCGTCCGAGATCTACCGGGCGGCGCTCTTCGGCCGCACCGACACGACGCCGCTCCCCAAGCCCACCGACCCGGCGCCGAAGCCGACCGCACCGACCCCGGTACCCAAGCCGACGCCGGTGCACCCGCCGAACTGCTCGCCGCTGGAGCTGGGCGACTGGGTCGAGTACTGGCTCGGCGGGAAGCTCTGCCTGCGCTTCGACTGGTGGTCGCGCCACCGCTGAGCGGGCATCCGCCGACGGGGCGGTGGCGGCGGGTCGGTCACGGCCTGCCGCCACCGCGTTCCCTCCAGCCGTGGAAGCGGTCGAGCAGTTCCTTGCCCCGGCTGCGGGCGGCCACGTCACAGACGGCCGCCGACATCAGCGGGGCCGTCCGCCGCCGGGCGAGCAGAAAGCGCTGATTGACGACGGGCTGGGGCCGCCAGTGGTGCTTGTAGGGCTCGTTGCCGCGCAGCAGGCTCAGCACCCGGCGGCCACCCGCCTCGGTGTGCTGGGCGCAGGCGTGCAGCAGCATCGTCGCCACGTCCGCCTTCCGCTCGCGCAGCTGCGGATGGGCGCCGTAGAGGTAGCCGCCCGCCAACTGCCGTGACAGCAGCGTCAGATCGACCGCCATCACCGTGTCGCCGAGCCGGAACTCGGTCACCACCGCGTCACCGGCGTCGACCATCGGCCCCACCGACCGGACCAGATGCTCGGCGAACCGCTCCTGCAGATGCTCGGTGGTCACCTTGCGGCCCTGCCACTGGAGCCGGTGCAGTTCCAGGAGCCGGCGCAGGGCCGCGCCCACCTCGTCGGGGCGCACGGCACGCCGTTCGACCCCCAGCGAGGTGAGCTTGCGCAGCTTGGCACGGACCCGCTGCTGGGCCTTGGCCGTCGCGAGCCGTCCGATCAGGTCGTCCATCGACGCGCCGGGCAGCTCCAGGCACAGCGAGTCACGCACCCGCCGTCGCGGCCCGCGCCAGCTCGCGTAGACCCGCTCCACCGCGCCACCGGGCCGTACCTCGCGGAAGTCGATCAGCGCGGTGCGGGCGGCCAGGGCGAGCCCGTCGGCGAGGGCGGTGGCCGCCCGGTCGGTGCGCTCGCCGTCCTCGATGAGCACGTCACCGAAGTCGGAGATCGACCCGCCGAGCGGCACCAGGGCCGGCCACGGCTGCCGTACGAGCATCAGCGGGGCGGCGGCGACCAGTTCACCGCCCTCGCGGACGAGGACGAGCCGGAGCCGGCCGGGTCTGCCGTACGAGAGCCACCAGGAGTGCAGCCAGGCGTGGCTCTGGAACGGGGTCGCCGCGCCGCACCGCCGGTACAGCCGCCCCCACTCCTCGGCCAGCCGGCCGAACTCCCGCTCGTCCGTGCACAGTTCGGTCACCGCCGTGCCGGTCGCGGCACCGGTCACCGTGCCGTTCACAGCTGCCCGTGGACATCGGCGGCGGTGGCCGGGCCGGGCACCGACGGGGTGGGAGCGACCTCCGAGGGCCGGCGCGGCCGGACCAGCAGCACCAGAGCGCCGAGCAGCCCGCCCGCGCTCGCGCCGACCAGCCCGGTCACCGTCGAGGACGCCGACGACGCCTCGGTCGGCTTCATCGCGCGGGAGAACTGCAGCAGCTCCACGTGGGTGCTGTCCTCGGCGGAGTTCGCGTGCCGGGTCAGCGAGCGCGACACGGCGTTGGCCATGTCCGCGGCGAGGTCGGGGCGCGCTGAGGTGGCGGTCACGGCGACCATCGGGGCGTCCGGCGAGGTCGCCGTCTGTACGCTCTCGCGCAGCGTCGACACCGGTACGCCCGCCCACACCTGGGCGTCCCCGAGCACCGCGAGCTGGGTGGCGACCCGGCCGTACGCCTGCGCGAAGCCGAGCGCCGCAGCCGGGTCCGACTTCTCGTCCGGGACCGCGATGACGTAGCTGGTGGCCGAGTACTGCGGAGTCTTCAGCTCGCCGTACGCGCCGCCGAGCAGGCCGCCGAGGACGGCGCCCGCGGCCAGCAGGGACCAGGGCGGCAGCCTCTTGGCGCGGACAAGTGCCGTCACCGGCCGGCCGGTTGTACGAGTGGGGTTTTCGGTCATGCGGAACTCACTCCCAGAGTTGCGGCCGTGTAGATGTCCATGAGCCGGTCGGCACTGCGGGCGATGCTGTAGTGGTGGGCCGCCTCGGGCGCCGAGCGCGGCCTCGGGCCCTGCGCGCGCACCTGCCGCAGGGCCCGTACGAACGAGTCGGCGCCGCCCTGGACGCGCCGGGCGAACGGGGCCGCGTCCGGCGGCAGGTCGTCGACGGCCGGACAGGAGACGTAGAGCACGGGCAGACCCGCCGCGAGGGCCTCCACGACGGCCAGACCGAACGCCTCCTCGGCGCTCGGCGACGCGAGCGCGTCCATTGCTCCTATCAGGGAGGGCAGATCGAGACCCGAACCGCCTTGTGGGGCAGCCGTGTTGGGCCGCTCGCCGGTGAACAGCACCCGGTCGGCGACACCCGCGGCCTGCGCCGTACGCCGCAGCACGTTCTCCTCCGGGCCGCCGCCGACCAGCAACAGCCAGACGTCGTCGGGGAGTTCGGCCAGCGCCCGCACGAGCACCTCAAAGCGCTTGCCGGCCGCCAGCCGTCCGACACCCCCGACGACGTACGCGCCCTGCGGCAGCCCGAGCCGCCGCCGGGTGCTCTCGCGCCGGGCCGCGTCGAAGCGGAAGCGCGCCACGTCGATGCCGTTCGGTACGACCTCGATGCGCGGCCCGGGCACGCCCCAGCGGCGCAGGCGCTCGGCGACCGTGGGCGAGACGGCGACCGTCGCGCGCCCCAGACGCTCGCTCGCCAGATACAGCGCGCGGACGCCCGAGGTGAGCCGGCGGCCCTCCATCTGCGAGTCGCCCAGCGAGTGCTCGGTGGCCACCACGGCCCGTACACCCGCGAGGCGCGCGGCGATCCTGCCGTACACGCAGGCCCGGTAGAGATGCGTGTGCACCACGTCGTACCGGCCGCCGCGGATCTCGCGGACCAGGCGGGGCAGCGCCGACAGGTCCCGGTTGCCGTGCATGCCGAGGTGCGTGACGCGTACGCCGTCCGCGGTGAGGTCCTCGGCGACCGCGCCCGGGTTGGTGAGGGTCACCACGTCGCAGTCGACCGGCAAGTGGCGGACCAGCAGGCGCAGTTGCTGCTCTGCCCCGCCCACCCCGAGACCGGTGATGACGTGCAGGGCCTTCACGGGGTCTCCTTCACCGAGGACTCCGGTGACTTCGGTGAGGCGGGGGACGGCAGGGACACGGAGGCGGGGAGGGGCTCCGGCGGAGTGAGCGGAACCGGGCGGCGGCGGAGCCGGTTGAGGCGGTACTTCAGCAGCAGCCGCCAGGAGGTGTCGTTCTCGCCGATGTGGACGCGAGGGAGGGCGTACGGGCCGGTCAGCGGGCCGGGGTCGATCGCGCACGCGTACTCGTACCCGGCCGCCCGCACCACGTCGGCGACCCGCTGGTCGACGGTCCCGTACGGGTAGCAGAAGCCCAGCACCTCGCGGCCCGTCAGCTCGGAGAGCAGGGCGCGGCTGCCACCGGTCTCGGCGCCCAGCAGGGCGTCGTCCGCCTCGGTGAGGTCGACATGGGTGAGGCCGTGCGAGGCGATCTCCAGGCCCTCGGTGTCCGCGAGCCGGCGGATGCCGTCGGAGGTGAGGAGCGGCTTGCGCGGGCCGAGCGGGTCCCATTCGTTCGTGCCGCCCAGCCTGCCGGGGAGCACGAAGACGGTGGCACCGCAGTCCCAACGCCGCAGTACGGGAAGGGCGTTGTCGGTGAAGTCGGCATACCCGTCGTCGAAGGTCAGCCCGACGAGGTCCCGCCCCTCGCCCCGGGCGCGGGCCGCGAGCAGGTCCGCCATGCTCACCCCGCGCAGGCCCCGGCGGCGCAGCCAGCCGAGCTGCCGGTCGAGGCGGTCGGGCGAGACCGTGATGCGGTACGGGTCGTCCGAGCAGTCGCCCACCGAGTGGTACATCGCCACCCACAGGGGCGCGGCCGGGCGCGGGTCGGTACGGGTCAGGTCGGGAGTCTCAGCGGAAACGGACATGCGGCAGCCTTCGTGTGACGGAGCGGAGGGCGGTACGGAAGGCGGGCGCGACGGCCTCGACGCCGAGCACCCGGAGCAGCAGGACGTAGACGACGGTCACGGTCAGACCGCCGACGGCCAGGGAGAGTTCGGGGGAGTCCACGCGGCTCGCGCAGAAGGCCCCCGCGACGGCCGCGCACACGGACGCCCGGACCGGCTTGGAGAGTTCGTGGACGACCCGGCGGGTGCGGATCGGTACGCTGCGCCGCTCGCCCATGCCGGACAGCAGCAGGGCCGCGGTGACGGTGATCCCGATCGCGTTGGCGGCGGCGATCCCGCGCACCCCCCAGGCCTCGACGGTGCCCGCGCCGATCCAGGAGGTGGCGACGATGCCCGCCGCCATCGCGGCCAGCGGGTACCAGGTGGGCCGGCCGGCCGAGAAGTACGTCCGCACCAGCGCGCCCACCAGCGTGTGCCCGAGCAGGCCGACGGAGTAGACCCGCATGACGGTGGCCGTGGCCGCCGTGTCCTGGGCGGTGAACGCGCCTCGCTGGAACAGGAGTTGGATGATCTGCGGAGCGCACGCGAACACCGCGGCGGCGCCCAGCAGCACCAGGCACGAGGCGACCGCCACGTCCCGCTCCACCCGGGAGCGGGCCCGCTCGGTGTCCCCCTCGGCGAGCGCCTGCGCCAGCACCGGGAAGGTGACGGTGCACAGCATCAGCGAGAGCGTCATCGGGATCTGGGCCACCTTCTGCGCGTAGTTCAGATGCGAGATGGCTCCGGAGGGGAGGGTCGAGGCGAGGAAGCGCTCGATGAGGACCTGGGACTGACGGCACAGGGCGAACATCAGCACGGGCGCGATGAGGGCGAGTTCGACCGAGTGCTTCACCGAGACGGCAGGGCTGTCGGGGACATCGGTGACCTCGGTGACTTGGACGTCCTTGGCGGCCTCGGCGTTCTTGGTGCCTTTGGTGATCTTGGTGTTCTCGGGGCCGGTGCGGGGCAACGGGCCCTGTGCGGCGGCGGCTTCGGCCTCCGGGGCGGACCGGCGGCGGCCGAAGAGCTGCCGGGCGAGGGAGGGTGCCTGCGCCACCACCATCAGACAGCCGCCGATCGCGACGCCGACGGCCGCCGACCGTACGCCCCAGCGGTCGCCGAGGACGAACATCGCCGTGATGATGCCGGTGTTGTAGGCGACGTAGATGGCCGCGGGCGCCAGGAAACGGCGGTGCGCGCGCAGGGCCGCGCTGCAGTAACCGGCGAGCCCGAAGCTCAGGACGCAGGTCGCGGTCAGCCGCGTGCAGTCGACGGCGAGCCCGGGGTCGGGCAGCCCCGGCGCGAGGGCCGCGACCAGGTAGGGCGCCCCGGCCATCAGCAGCGCCGCGACCGCCACGAAGGCGAGTGCGAGGCGCGGCAGGGTCGAGGCGACGAGCGCGCGGACGGGGTCGGCGCCGGTGCCGGTTCCGCGCGCCCGCCGGGCCACGGCCAGGCTGAACGCCGGGACCAGCACGAACGCCATCCCGTCCTCGATCAGCAGCGTCGCCGCCACCTCCGGCACCGTCCACGCCACCAGAAAGGCGTCCGTCTCGGTCCCGGCCCCGAAGAGATGCGCGAGCGCCTGGTCCCGCCCGAGACCGAGCAGGGCACCGGCGATGGAGAGCACAGCGGTGACGAGCGTGGCCTTGGCGAGGAACCCGCGGGTGGGCGGGGCGACCTCGTCGGACGGCACGGCACCGGCGGTCCCGACCCGGGCCGCGGGCAACGCGATCGGGTTCCCGGCGGTGGCTTCCGTACCGTGCCGGGCCGCGTGGACGGTGCGCTGCCCGGCCGCCTCTGTGCCGTGCCCGGCCGCGGGCCCCTCGCCGGGATGCCCCGCAGGCGCAGGCGCAGGCGCGGGCGCGGGTGCCGACGACCCGGATACAGGGGCCGCACCGTGCCCCTCGACCCCAGCCGCTGTCGTCGGCCCCGACCCACCACGACCCCCGGTCCGGACCACCGCGTCCTCCCCCTCCGCCCGGGAGGGCGTCACCGTCATCGGTCCCCGGCCTCCTCGGAGGCCAGCGCCCACCAGGCGCCGAGGCCGAAGAGGACCGCGGTGAGCGCGGTCGAGGGGCCGCCGATGTCGGCGTACGCGAAGTCGACGAGCTGCCAGGTCAGCAGCCCGCACGCGACGAGCGCGCAGTCGAGACCGCGCGGCGCCGGCCGCCGTTCGTGTACGGGCCGCCGGGCGCGGAAGAGTCTCCGCAGCCCGCACACCAGCAGGGCCAGCCAGCTCCCGGCCAGCGCGAGCAGGCCCAGGAGCCCCTGCTCGCTGAGGATCAGCAGGTACATGTTGTGCGGCGACAGGAGAGGCTGGCGCTTGAAGCCGGCGCCCGCGCCCTCCGTGTCGCTGCCCGACGACAGAGCGAGCGAGGCGTTCCCGTCGCGATGGTCGGGGAAGCCCTTCAGGCCGACCCCGGTCAGCGGCTGGTCGCGCCACATGTCGACCGCGGCCGCCCACATCGTGTAACGGTCCGTCACCGACTGGTCCGGCGCGTCCGCGACCTGCGTGATGCTGCTGATCCGCTCCTGGAGCATCGCGGTGCCCACGCCGAGCCCGCCGACGAGGATCACCGACGCGGCGGCCACCACCGCGAACACCTTCACCGCCCGCCGCATCCCGGCGAGCGCGAGTTGGGCCCCGCACGTCACGGCCGTCGCGATCCACGCGCCCCGGCTGAACGACAGCGCCAGCGGCAGCAACAGGGCAAGCGAGCACAGAGCCGCCATCGTCCGCTGCCGGCCCGGTCCCGCGCCGAGCGCCAGCCCGAGCGCGCACACCACGCCGAAGGACACCACGGTCGCCATCCCCATGACGTCCGCCGCCCCGAACGTGCCGACCGCCCGGATCTCCTCGCCCATGTACGAGGCCCCGGTGCCGGTCACGTACTGATGGACCCCGATCGCCCCCTGCCACAGCGCGAGCCCGATCAGCGACCAGGCGACCAGGCGTGCGTCCCGGCGGTCGCGGATCAGCAGCATGACCGCCGCGGGGACGAGCACGAAGATCTGCAGATAGCGCACGAGTCCGGTGATCCCCACCCCCGGCGAGGCCGCCCCCGCCGCGGCGAGCGCGATCCCGACGACGGGCAGGGCGAGCACGACGGCAGCGGTACGGGACAGCGGGCGCCGGCGGTCGCGTACGAGACGGATCGCGCAGTACAGCACCACCAGTCCGGACACGGCGTCGGCGACGGTGCCGCCTCCTCCGTCGCCGCTCCCGGAGACCGGCAGCGCCATCATGGCGACGAGGGCCACCACGGGCAGCACGGGAAGGAAGCGGCGCGGCGCCGACGCGGCGGTCGTGAGAGGAGGAGCGGTCAGCAGCTGGGTCACGCGGTCAGCTCCCCGTCGGGCGCACGAGCGAGGCGGCCGTGCGCAGCAGGATGCACACGTCCTGCCAGAACGACCAGTTGTCGATGTACGCGTTGTCGAACCGGCAGCGGTCCTCGATCGAGGTGTCACCGCGCAGCCCATGGATCTGCGCGAGCCCGGTGATCCCGGTCCGCATCCGGTGGCGGGCCGCGTAACCGGGGTACGTCTGGCTGAACTGGCCCACGAAATAAGGCCGTTCGGGCCGCGGACCGACCAGGCTCATGTCGCCCCAGAAGACGTTCCACAGCTGGAGCAGCTCGTCCAGCGAGGTCCGGCGCAGGAAGCGGCAGAACCAGCGCATCTCGTGCTCGTTCGCCACGCTCCACCGCGTCGCCGCCTCGTGCGCGTCGACCGGCCGGTGCGTACGGAACTTCAGCAGCGTGAACGGCCGCCCGTCCTTGCCGATCCGCTCCTGCCGGAACACCACCCCGGGCCCGTCGGTGAGGCGCAGCACGACCGCGCACACCAGCAGCACCGGACTGACCATCAGCAGCAGCACCCCGGACACCAGCACGTCGAGCAGCCGCTTCCCGGCGTTCCCGTACCGCCGCCCCATCGGCAGCCGCCGACAGGCGAACCCGGCGAGCCGGTCCGCTCTCTCGTACGCCGGTGAGTCCGGGTCCACCTCCCACACCGCGCAGCCCGACTCGCCCAACGCCCGCAGCAGCGGCCCCTGTTCGGTGCGTGCGGCGGGGCCCACCACGAGCACGTCCTGCACGCCGTTCTGGATGAGCGCCCGCTGGACCTCCTCGCCCGTGGTCAGGACCGGCAGCCCCTCGCCGCCGGACGTCTCGTCGGAGACGACACCCACCGGCCGTACCCCGCACGCCTGGTGGCGCAGGAAGGCGGCCGCCACGCGCTGAGCGGTCGCGGCCCGGCCGACCACCAGAGCCGCGCGAGGCCGCCGCAGCAGCGCCCGGCGCCGCCGCCCGTGCACGGCGCCGCGGCCCAGGCAACTCGCCGCCGACTGCACCGCGCAGCCGACGACCAGCGTGCGGGCGGACAGCGCGTGATCGGGGGAGTACGCCGCGAGCAGGGCCGCCAGCGCGCACCAGCCCACCGCGATCCGGCCGCAGACGGCGGGCAGTTCGTCCAGCACCGCGGGGACGGGCGCGGCGCGGTACAGCGACCCGTGCGCGTTCAGCCACAGCACCGCGAGCACCAGCAGGAGGAGCGGAAGCGGATGCGTCCAGGGCAGCACCAGGCCGCCGCCGAGCAGTGCCGCGCAGACGTCCATGGCGGGCAGCGGCAGCCGCGAGGCCCGACGTACGAACGGCCGTCCGCCGCTGGGGAATCTGAAGGCGCCGGCCTCGCGCGGCTGGATGACCGAGACGGGCGAGAATCCGTGGTCCGTCGCCCGCGGCCGGCCGCCGGGGGAGGGAACGGTACTTTCCGCAGTCACGTGTGGATGGACTCCCTGCACTCGGTGGCTTCCACGCCCGTGTTCCGTCCTCTCGGCCGCGTCGACCGCGTCGGCCGGGTGCCGATCAGCTCGCGGTACACCTCGGCGACGGCCTTCGCCATGCGCCCGACGTCGTGCGTGGTCGTTACGTACCGGCGCCCCTGATGGCCGAGCGACTCGCGCAGCAGCGGGTCGAGCAGCAACTCGGCGACGGCCGCGGCCAGTTCGTCCGGCCGCTCCGGCGGCACCAGACAGCGCGGTCCCTGGCCCGGCGGCAGACTCTCGCGCGCCCCGTCCACGTCGGTGATCACGACCGGCCGCCCGCAGGCCATGGCCTCCAGCGGAGCCAGCGCCATGCCCTCCCAACGGGACGGCAGGACCACCAGATCGGCGGCCTGGTACCAGGGCACGGCATCGGTGACGGCCCCGGCGAACAGCACGGACGAGGGAGCGGCGGCCCGCAGCGCCTGCGCGTCCGGCCCGTCACCCACCAGCACGAGCCGCGCCTGAGGCACCCGCCGGCTCACCTCGCGCCAGGCGTCCAGCAGGACGTCCTGCCCCTTCTGCCGGCACAGCCGCCCGACGCAGACCACCAGGGGCGCCGCCGGATCGACCCCGTCGAGCAACGGAATCCCGGCCCGTACGGTCCCGACGGACGCCGGGTGGAAACGCTCCGGATCGACCCCGTTGGGGATCACGGTGAACCGCCCGGCGATCCCCGACCGCCGTCCGGTCCGCCGCTCGGCCTCACTGACGCACACCACCCGGGAGGCCCAACGCGCGCCCAGTCGCTCCCAGTTGAGGGCCAGCAGCCCGGTGACCCCGCCGGCCGCCTCGAACGACCAGGCGTGCGGCTGGAACACGGTCGGCACCCGCCCGCGCACGGCGAGCCGGGCCGCGAGTCCTGCCTTGGCGCTGTGCGCGTGCACCACGTCGGGGTCCACCTCCCGCACGACCTGGCGCAGACTCCGTACCTCCTGCGCGAGCCACGGCCCGGGCGAACGGGTCGCGTGCCAGGTCCGTACGCCGCAGCCCAGTGCCTCGGCCGCCGCAGCGAGTTCTCCGCCCGCGGGGCAGGCGACGGTGACCTCGTTCCCGGCGGCCAGCTGGGCCCCTGCGAGATCCGTGATCACGCGGGCCACCCCGCCGTCGACGGGCTGGGAGACGTGCAGGACCCGCGGCCGAGGGCCGGTCGGTGACAGTTGCATGCGTGCGTTCCTCGCTCACGGGTGGCGCTCGGAGGGGCTCAGGTGGAGGTCACTGGGGAACTCACGGGGAAAGGGGGAAGGTCGGGGGAAAGCCGTCAGCGCTTCGCGTCGACGGCGACGAACAGCGCTCCGGCCCAGGCCGTGTCGCGCGGCGACACCAGGCGGAAGTCCAGCCGGTCACCGCCGTGCCGCAGCCCCTTGTCGAGCTCGAAGACGTCGGAGTCGTACCCGAGCGTGTTCGGATACGCGGGCGTGCGTCCCGGGGCCGTTCCGCCGGGCTCGCTGATGGTCGAGTTCAGTACGTCGTCACGGGGGTTCGTGCCGTTGGCCAGAGGGGTCGTCAGACCGCCTGCCGACAGGGTGAGCGAGCCGCCGGTCCGCCCGCGGTCACCGTTGTAGGCGACGAGCCCCGCACTCCCTCGGGCCCCCTCGGGGAACCGCATGCCGGACAGCCGGACCGTCCGGTCCCCGCCCGCGCCCAGCGGGTCGAAGCCGTCCCACATCGCCAGATGCCGCAGCGGCTCCGACTCCTTCTCGTACGCCACCATCAGCGTCCAGCCGCCCCACGCCCCGGCCGCCGAGTGGCCCATCGCCACGTTGACCTGCGCCACGGTGTAGACGCCCGCGCCGCTGGCGCGCACCAGAGGGGTGACGTCCGCCGAGGCCTGGAACGCGTCCGCGCCGTTCGCGACCCGGTGCCCGACGACGGTGTCCGCGAGCACCTCCTTGTACTGGCCGCCCGGCTCGGCGATCAGCACCCGCCCGTTGTCCTTGGGCGGCTTCTGCTCACCGACCCGGAGGTTGCCGCCCCAGTACAGCCGCGCGTACGAGACCTGGGCGCCGGCCGGCGGACGGACCTCGGCGCGGCTGGAGTTGTAGGTGTTCGGGTCGTTGTCGACATCGATGTAGAACATCTCGAAGTCGTCGTTGTCGTCGTTCGCGGCCGCCCGGCCCTCGCGTGCGGCGGGACAGGACGCCGCCGACCGCTCGACGGGCCGCCGGCAGGTGATGGACGAGTTGGCGGCCCGGACGATCCCGCCGTGCTGGAGCGCGCGGTACCGCTGGGTGAAGGGGAGACTCTCGGCCTCGGCGGCCGGCGCTGTTGACGCCGTGGGCATGGCAGGTGCGGCCGCCGCCGGTCCGCCCGGTGCCCACAGCGAGGCGAGGGAAAAGACACCCACCATCCCACGGCGCAGCAGAGGACCCAGGGAATTGCGCATGACCGGCGTTGCCCTTTCGGGGGAATTCGGGAAGAGGTACTGACCCTGCGGACGGACAGGCCGTGGACATCACATGAGGGCCGCCATGACTCCCCGTCTGTTTCAAGCGGCCTGAGGAGGAACGCAACTGTAGCCGCTATCCGTATTTATCGGTGAAACCCGTCAAGTGTGTCGTAATCATGCTGCATACACTGGTTGACGCCGCGTCGGGCGGAGCCTCCGTCGTGGGCCCGGCCTCCGCCCGGTACTCGGTCCGGGACTTCACCCGTTCGGTGGCACAACCCGGGCCAGCGCCGCGCGTTGATTCCAGAGCCGGGCACCCCGCCCGGATTGTTGTGTCAATCCCAAGGAGCACCTCTCCATGTCGCGTATCGCGAAGGGCCTGGTCCTTACCTCCGTTGCCGCCGCCGCCATGGCGGGCACCGGTGGCGTCGCCGCCGCCGACAGTGACGCGCACGGCTTCGCCGCCCACTCCCCGGGCGTCCTGTCGGGCAACCTGGTCCAGGTCCCCGTCCACGTGCCGGTCAACGTCTGCGGCAACACCGTGAACGTCATCGCGCTGCTGAACCCGGCGTTCGGCAACGAGTGCGCCAACGACTGACGTCGCTGCGCAGCCCTTGACCGGCCGTCCTCCCACAGGGAGGGCGGCCGGTCCGCGTTGCCCCGAATGGAGGGAGGGGCGCCAACCACCCGGGAACGCCCGGGCACGGCACCTCACCAGCGACAACGGATGCGGCGGCCCGCCCGGGCCGCTACGGAGCGCGGTCGTTCGGTTGCAGGCGGCGGTCACCGATTCCACGGTGGGCACAAGATCCGTACGCACCACCGAAAGGAACCCCTCCATGCGTGCTCTGCCCGCACGGCGTATCGCGGCCCCCGCACTCTGCGCCACGCTTCTGCTCGGGATCGCCGGACCGGCCGCCGTGGCCGCCGACCACGACTCGACCCGCGACGCCCGTTCGATAGCGGCCCAGGCGCCGGTGCCCGGAGCGGACGCTCTGCTGGCGCAGGTCAAGAGCCTCGGCGACGTCGGCGGAGTGCTCACTCCGGTCACCGACCTGCTCAACGCCGTGCTCAAGGCCGACAACGGCCAGCTCCCCGCCGCCGACGCGGCCAAGCTCGCCGACGCGGTGAAGGCCGCCATCGCCAAGGCCTCCGCGGCCGCCCCGGCCGCCGGCGCGTTGACCCCGCCCGTCAAGGCCGAGCGGGAGCAGGCCGTGCCGACCGCGCCGCCCACGCCGACGGCCCCGGCCAAGCCGGCGGTTCCGACCACGCCCGCCGTTCCGTCGGCGCCGGCCAAGCCCGCGGCGCCCGACGCCGCGACGTCGCCGGTCCTGCCGAGCACGCCGGCCACTCCCACGACCCCCGCCAAGCCCGCGGCTCCGGCCACGCCGGTCACCCCCGTCACCCCGGTCGCCCCGCCGGCCGCGCTTCCGGAGGTGCCGAAGCTTCCGGCGGCCCCCGCGCTGCCGGTGCCGAACGGCGCCGAGCGTGCGGTCGCCGAGGTCCCGCTCGACCTCAAGGCCGACGCGCTCAAGGCTCTGCAGGCCGCGGCCGACTCCCTGGTCAAGGCCGCCACCAGCGGTGACGTCGCCGGTGTCGCGGCGGCCGCGCTGGCCGTCGTGACCGGCCTCGTCAACGTCGTCGTCGCCACGGTCCTCGGCGGCGGCCTGCCCGTGCCGAACCTGCCGGGTCTGCCCAAGCTGCCCCTGCCGACGGGCGCGCTGCCGCTGCCCACCGGCGGCCTGCTGCCGTCCTGAACGACCCACAGGCCACCGCCCTCCTGAGTACGGGGAGCGGTGGCTGAGGCGAAGCGGTCGCCTCACCCCGGCCGTCGGGCCGGCCCGTCGTCCGGGCCGGCCCGACGGCTGATTTCATATGAGGGATCCCATTTGACGATTTGACACACCCTTCAATTGGGTGGCTTTCAGAAATCTTCGGCCGACGGAGTTTCCGTCCAGAACGGGGATCGTTGGGCAGGGCGCAGTTCAGCGAAATTTCCCTCCGGCGACGCGAGTTGCCGACGAAAGGAACACGATGAAGTCCCTGAAGGCCGCCGCTGTCGTCGCCGGGTCCCTGGTCATCGCTGCTGCCGCAGCGCCCGCCTTTGCCGCCGACCTCACGCCCTCCAGTCTCAACGGCGGCCTCGACTCGGCGCTCACCGCACTCACCACCGAGCCGGTGGACGCCGCGGACGCCATGCCCCTGCAGTCGCAGTCGAACGCGCTCGACACGTCGAACAAGGACTCCGTGCTGAACACCGTCGACGGCGCGACGAAGGCCCTCAACTCGGCGGAGGGGCCCACGGGGCTCCTGGGCGGGCTTCCCCTCCAGAAGTGACTTCGGACGTAACCCCGGACGCGGCATCGGACGCGACTCCGGAAGCCGCTCCGAAAGTAGCGAAGGGCCGGTTCCGCATCACGCGGAACCGGCCCTTCGCTCTGTTCTCCGATTATCCGTGCCGTTCCGTTTTCTCTTTCCGGCCGTTCGATGCCGTCCCCCGTTCGTGTGGAGACCCCGCTGGAAATCCCCCGGGCGAGTGAGAAACGGAGCGGACGCATTCCGGCGCGTCGATACGGTTCCGCGGTGACCTCAACATCAAGCGAAACGCGTCCTTTCCGTGCCGTCGACCTCGGCACGCTCGTCGTCATGGCGTGGAGCGGCGAACACCCCGACGGCGACATGCCCTTCCTGCTTGCCTACTCGCTCGGTGACGGCGAGGGCGGCCCCGAGGGCTCCGCGGTCGCCGTCGAGCAACTGCTGCACCGCACCGGCCTGCCCATCGGCGACGAGATCGTCGACGGCACCCGGCAGCCCAGCTTCCCCGTCGGTCTCCTCGTCGAGGCCGGCCAGGCCGTGGTCACCATGGCCCACCTCAACGCCCAGTGCACCGTGCCGCCGGAGTGGCTCGCCGCGGTCGGCGAGCGCGGCTACGCCTACTTCCTGTTCACCACCCGCCCCTGGCCCGAGGCCGAGCCGGGCAAGCCCGTCGCGCCGGAGGCGCTGGCCGCCTTCGCCGGCGACGAGAAGACCCTGAACAGCGCGGCTCACGCCCTCCTCCCGGCGCGCAGCCTGCGCGGCTGACGATGCGCACCGCGGGCGCCGGCCGCGCGTTCGCCCTGCTGCTGGTGATCACGGGCGCCGCCGGACTGCTGGCCTCCTGGGTCATCACCATCGACAAGTTCAAGCTGCTGGAGGACCCGGGCTTCACCCCCGGCTGCAGCCTGAACCCGGTCGTCTCCTGCGGCAACATCATGAAGAGCGACCAGGCCTCCGCCTTCGGGTTCCCCAATCCGATGCTCGGTCTGGTCGCCTACGGCATCGTGATCTGCGTCGGCGCGAGCCTGCTGGCCGGTGCGGTGTTCCCGCGCCGGTACTGGCTGACGCTCGACGCGGGCACGTTGTTCGGCGTCGGCTTCGTGACGTGGCTCCAGTACGAGTCGCTGTACAGCATCAACGCGCTGTGCCTGTGGTGCTGCCTCGCCTGGATCGCCACCGTCGTCATGTTCTGGTACGTCACGGCGTTCAACGTACGAAATGAATTCCTGCCCGCGCCCGGCTGGGTGAAGGGATTCCTCGCCGAATTCACCTGGGTGCCGCCGGTCCTGCATCTGGGGATCATCGGAATACTCGTGTTGACGCGTTGGTGGGACTTCTGGACGAGCTGACAATTGCATCCACCGGGGGAATTTTGATCTGATGCCGTGTGCCGGGTCGTTACGCGTTTCGGACGCAGCCCCCGAATCCCGAAAGGCCCGTGCCTGAGATGAAGTCGACCACCCGAGGAACTCTTGCCGCCGTCGTCACCTGTGTGGCGGCCGCCGTCGCGACGCCCGCTGTCGCGGCCGACGGGCTCCCGGTCGCCGTACCGCTGGACGGTGTGGAGAACTCGCTGAACATGGAGATGCCCAGGATCGGCGGCACCCTGCCGCTGCCCACGCCGGGCAACCCCGACGGGCCGCGGTACGTCGAGGGCCGGCTGCTGCCGGACCGGGCCGTCCCGCAACTGCCGGTCACCAGCGACCTGCCGTCCCTCGACCTGCGTACGCCGGTGCCGCGCGTGCTCGGGGACACCTTCGACCACGTCGCCGCCAGCACGCCCACCTCCGACCTGCGTGCCCTGACGCCGGGTGCCTCGTTGGACGCTCCGTTGACCGCGCCTCAGGCGGACAAGCTCGGCCTCCCGGCCCCGAAGCTGCCCGAGGTCGGTCTCCTCGCGCCGGTGCTGCAGGCGGCACCGGGGGCGACCCTGGGCCTCGCGCCCGGGCTGTAGACACAACGGGCCGACCGGCCAACCGGCCGTCCGGGCCCAACAGTTCATGGAGGAGTACGGGTGGCAGTGGCGAACGGCACGCGGCGAGACGTCCTGAGAGGGCTGCTCGTCGCGGCCGTCACCGCCGCCCTGGCTCCGCTCCTCGCGGCCTCGCGACCGTCGCGCCCCCAACCGCCCGGGCCCGGCGAACCGCCCGCGTCCGAGGCCGAGTTCGGAACCGGGTTCGAGACCGATCTCGCGGCCGGGTTCGACGAGATGTACCGAGGACGACGGATCCGCGGGTTCTCGGACGCCGCGGGCGCAGATGACACCGCGAGTGGTGTCCGGCACGCCGGTGCCGCAGGCCCCGCACCGGCCGGGCAGTGGCGGGTAACCGTGGACGACCGGCCACTGCACCTCATGCGGCGGGCCGACGGCGGCTATCTGACCATGGTCGACCACTACCAGTCGTATCCGACGCCGCTCGCCGCCGCCCGCGGGGCCGTCGACGAACTGGGCGGCACACTGCGGCTGCGCGCGGCCGCCACGGGGGCGGGGCGGGGGGAGGGGCACGGGCATGGCGTACACGCGTAAGAACGTGAGCGCGCTGACAGGGGCCGAGCGTCGCAGGCTCGTCGGCGCGTTCCTGGAGATCAAACGCACCGGCGAGTACGACGAGTTCGTCCGCATGCACATCGACCACTACGTGTCGGACGGCGACGGCGGGCTGCGTACGGCCCATATGGCGCCGTCCTTCCTGCCCTGGCACCGGCGGTTCCTGCTGGAGCTGGAGCGGGCGCTGCGGCGGGTCGACTCCGGGGTGTCCGTGCCGTACTGGGACTGGACGAAGGACCGGACGCCCGCCGCCTCGCTGTGGGGGGAGGACCTGCTCGGGGGCAACGGGCGGCGCTCCGACCGGCAGGTGACGACCGGGCCGTTCGCCTACCGGCACAAGAAGTGGGTCGTCAAGGAGTCGATGACCGACGGCGAGTACCTCATGCGCGACCTCGGCCGCCCCCACGATCCGCTCGCCCTCCCGACCGCCGACGAGCTCGCGCGGGCCCTCAAGGACCCCGTGTACGACACGACGCCCTGGGACTCCACCTCCACCCGCGGCTTCCGGAACAAGCTCGAAGGGTGGGGGACCGGGCAGGGCAACGACGCCTGGCGCAACCACAATCGCGTGCACCGCTGGGTCGGCGGGCACATGCTCGGCGGGGCCTCGGTCAACGACCCCGTCTTCTGGCTGCACCACTCCTTCGTGGACCTGCTCTGGACGCGCTGGCAGAAGCGGCACCAGGGCGCCCGGTATCTGCCCGCGTCGCCGCCCGAACTCGGGGACCGGCAGCGGGGGCGCGTGGTGGCACGCCACGAGGAGATGCCGCCGTGGGGCATGACGCCGGACGAGCTGGAGGACCACAGCCGGATCTACCGGTACGTCTGATCCGTTGGTGCGTCTGATCTACCGGTGACGGGTTGCGGGTTACGGGTGACAGGGGAAGGCCCCCGGTGGTGTGTACCGCCGGGGGCCTTCGCGTGAGTACGGTGACTCAGTGGCCGTAGCCCTTGGGGCCGTGTCCCTGGGGGCCGGGGTGCCCCTTCGGGCCGTCGTCGACGTTCGCGCACTCGTTGCCGAAGGTCGGGTTCAGCAGGGCGATGACGTTCACGGTGTTGCCGCAGACGTTGACCGGCACGTGGACCGGGACCTGGATGACGTTGCCCGACAGGACGCCGGGCGAGCCGACGGCCTTGCCCTCGGCGCCCGCGTCCGCCATGGCCAGACCGGCTCCACTGATCACAACGGCACCCGTGCCGAGGGCCACACCGGCCGCCTTCGCGATGCGAGACTTCACGTTCACTCCTTCGATTTCGGTGAGCGCGGCTGCTCCGACGCGACCGCACAGACCGTTCAACGCGAGGGCCCACAGGGGGTAACGGTGCTCAGCCGGGCATCATCCACCAAGCTCCTTCAAATGGGGCGATAAAGCATATGAGTGTCCTCGATGTTCGAGTCCTGGTCGGGAGGGACCGGGGTGAGGTCGAGAGGAACCGGGGTGAGGTCGGGGTGAGACGGAGGCGTCTCAGGGCTGGGTCAGGGCTGCGTCGAGGCCGGTGCCCGGCTCACTGGCGGGTGCAGCGGCCCTTCGGGCCGGCGGCCGGGGGGCTGCACTGGAGGCTGTAGTCCGCCGACGCCGTGCTCAGGTAGCGGCCGACGCAGGTGGTCGGCGTGGTCCTCCCGCGTTCCGCGCAGAAGCTCAGGGCGCCGCGGCCGTCGGTGAACGGGCCCGGGGCGTAGATGACCCAGAAACCGGGGCGGAGTGAGGCGTAGTCGTCGCTGCGGACGTAGACCGCCTCGGGGACGGTCTTGCGGACGGCCGCGAGCCGTTGGTCCCGCGCGGCGGTGCCGGAGCCGACCGGCTCGGAGAACAGCTGGGCGATCCAGCGGCCTTCGGAGGCGGACGGGGTGGTCGCCTCCTCCGACGGGGACGCGGCCGGCTGCGAAGCCTGCTTCGACGGCGCTGGTTTCGACGCGGGCGTGGGCGTCTGCTTCGCGGACGGGGACGTCGCGGTGCCGGACGCCGAAACGCCGCCGCCCTTGGCCTTGCTGTCGTCGCCGTCCGACTCGCGCAGGGTGAGGACGAGCGCGGTCGCGGCCGTCGCGAGGGCGGCCACGACGACCGCGACGGTGGCGAGGAGAGCGGGGCGCGCCCCGCGCCCCCGCTGCGGCACGTTCTGGACGCGCGTCGGGTGCTCGCCGACCGGCTCGGCGGGCCCGGGACCGCCGTGAACCGTGCTGCCGGGCCCGGAACCGCCGGGTACCGCGCCGCCGGGCCTGGGGCCGCCGGGAACCGTGCCGCCGGCTGTGGGCGGTGCGGGCAGGACGTGCGTCGGTGCCGTCGTGGGGCCGGGAGGCAGCGGGGCCGTCGCCGTCGGCAGCGACCAGTCCGGAGTCGTACCCGACTCGACCTGCGCCAGCATCGCGTCCAGCCGCGCCGCGTCGGGGCGGGCCGCCGGATCCCGTACGAGCAGGGCCTGGAGCACGGGCGAGAGCGGGCCGGAGCGCACCGGCGGCGGTACGGCCTCGTCGAGGACGGCGGCGAGGGTGCCCAGGGTGGTGCCGCGGCGCAACGGGCTGACGCCCTCCACGCAGACGTACAGGACGAGCCCCAGGGACCAGAGGTCGGACGCCGGGTCGTCGTCGTTGCCGCGGATCCGCTCGGGCGCGATGTACTCGGGGGAGCCGATGAGTTCGCCGGTCGCCGTCAGCGCGGTCGAGCCCTGGAGGGCCGCGATGCCGAAGTCGGTGAGCACGGCGGAGCCGTCGGCGCGCAGCAGGATGTTGGCGGGCTTGACGTCCCGGTGCTGGATGCCCGCCGCGACCGCCGCGCGCAGGGCGGCGAGCACCTGACGGCCGAGACGGGCGGCTTCCGAGGGGGCCAACGGGCCGTCGGCCAGCCGCTCCTGGAGCGAGACGCCGTCCACCAGTTCCATGACGAGCCAGGGGTGCGGGTCGTCGTCGATGATGTGGTGGATCATCACCACGTTCGGATGGCTGATCCGGGCGAGGGCCCGCGCCTCGCGCAGCACCCGCTCGCGGACGGAGTGGGAGGCCGCCGCGTCGTGCCGTACGGCCTTGAGGGCGACCTCGCGGTGCAGCACGCTGTCGCGGGCCCGCCACACCGTCCCCATACCGCCGCTGCCGAGCCGTCCGAGCAGCTCGAACCGCCCGTCGACCATGTCCCCCGATGCGTTCATGGCCGACAGATTAATGGCCGACAGATCAGTGGGGCTCGTCCGGCCCTCAGGACGTCGGGTGCGTACGTCCGAAGCAGCGCTCCAGTTCGTTCAGCTCGTAGAACGTGCTGCCCTTGGACACCGGGCGGCAGCCCTGCTTGAACGCGGTCTCCTTCTCGTTGTAGAGCATCCGTACGAGATAGGTGTGGCCCTTGCGGAACACGTCCCACTGGATGTTCGCGGCCATCGGCGCCACGGACGCGCCGCGCCAGGGGTTGTCGGCGTAGATGTACGGGCGCTGGGCGGTCACCGGCTTCGTACTGCCTGGCAGACCCATCAGCGCGGCCAGCGGGATGATCTCCTCGGCGTGGGTGAAGCGCAGTTCAGCGCCGAGGTCGCTGGTGCCGGCCCGCCTGGCCTCGACCTTCTTGAAGAAGTCGTCGAGCAGGACGCCGGCCATCTTGTAGGTGATGTCGCTGTCGGCGAAGCCGGGGCCCTTCTCGTAGAAGTCCTCGGCGTCGCTCAGATAGCCGAACCAGGCGGCGTCGCGCGGCGCGATGTACCGCTCCATGTGCCAGCCGCGGCCGCCCGGGCTCTCGTCGCTCATCGCGGGGGCGATGCCGTAGAGGTTGTAGACGGCCTCGGCCGCGTCGACGTCGCTGCCGACGGCCGAGAACTCACCCGCGGAGATCCGTGCGACGAACGCCGGTTTGAAGATCTTCTTCAGTACGTTCACGGCGGCGCGGTGGGTGGCCGGCTGGTCGGTGACGCTCTTGAGGGTGTCCGCGAGCCGCTTGTCGTTGTCGATGTAGTCGCGGTACGCGGCGCCCCCGGCCGCCTTGTGGAAGTACAGCAGGTCGGCGTCGGCGCGGGCGGGCCCGATCAGCGGCTTCAGCGCCGGGTCGGCCTTGGTGAGCGCGGTCGCGAACTCGCCCGCGCTGTCCACCGCGCGCCCCTGCCCGGAGCTGACGACGTCGATCGGCTCGCCGTCCTTCGCGATGTGCGCGAACAGCCCCGGGAGCCGCTTCTCCATGCGGACGGCGGTGTCCTGGATCTCCTGCCTGCCGCGCCCGCTCAGGTTTCCGTACCCGACCTTGGCCATGGCGTCGAGCAGCGCCCGCACCTGGGGCCCGAACTCCTTGCCCGCGCTGGTCAGCTGCCCCTCGCTCGCCGCCTGGTCCCACAGCTTGAGGATGAGGTCCCCGTCCCCGCTGTCGGTCGCGGCACGGGACCCGTGCCGGGAGACGTTCTCCGTGAACACCGGCTCGAATCCGCGGGGCGCGGCTCGGTAGGTGCGCGGGTTCTGGCCGGGTTCGTACGACGCCTTCGTCCCGTAGCTGTCGCTGTGCCCGTCGGCCGAGTTGCCGGTCGAGTGGCTCGCGGCGTGGGCGGGGAGCGCGCCGGAGAGGAGGGCGCACAGGGCGAGGGCGGGAGTGAGACCGAGGGACAGGCGTTTCATGGGTCGTCTCATGGGGCGTCGCTTCATGGGTGGGCCGTCGTTTCGTCGGGTGGGAGAGGCCGTGTCCGCAGTTGTGGCCTCTGGGAGGGGATCGAACGATCCGTCGCGCATCGAACGATCCGCCGCATCGTTTCCGCCGTGGGCCAACACCTGGTGACCGAGGCGTGGCTGGTTTCCGACCGGTGGTCCATGGGGGGACCATGGGCTGGTCAAGGGCGGGTGTGCCGGTTCTCCCCGACGTCGTGACCGGTCCATCGGTGTCGAGCGGTGGCGTGACAACGGGTTAGTTTCGGACAGTTTTCGGATCCCGGACGGTGAACGACGCCCGGTTCAGGTGTCCCTGGGGCGCCAAGGCGCTCAAGACGGGCCGGGAGGAGTCGGGGAACGCCGCGCGTGTCCGCTGCGGCCGCCCGCGGAGGGATGCTCCGGCCAGCAAAAAAGCCCTCCCGGAGGGGAGGGCGGGGATAGGCGCCCCCGGCAGGACTCGAACCTGCGGCCAAGCGCTTAGAAGGTGTCAGGGGTTGAGCGATGTGCTCACCTGCGTCGTCGCTGGTCGCTCGCGAACGAATGCCGTCAAAGCGCTTGCTGTCATTTCCGGGGGACCTTTGGCTGATGACCGCCCCTCGTGCCTTCGCCCTGGCTCATGGGGACAGGGCGAAGGCACGTTCGCGGCCTCTCAGTCGATGCAGAACTCGTTGCCCTCGATGTCCAGCATCGGGATGCACGAATCATTGCCGTCGTACAGCGTGCGCACGTGCACCGCACCGAGCGGGACCAGTCGTGCGCATTCCGCCTCAAGTGCGGCGAGGCGCTCTTCCCCCACGAGTCCGGTGCCGACCCGCACATCAAGATGCACCCGGTTCTTGGCGGCCTTCCCCTCGGGGACACGCTGGAAGTACACCCGCGGGCCCACACCTGAGGGATCGACGCAGGCGAACCAGGAATCCCGCTGCTCAGGTGGCTGCGAGCGCTTGAAATCGTCCCAAGTGGCAAACCCCGCCGGTGGCGGCGGTATGACGTACCCCAACACCTCGCACCAGAAACGAGCAAGCCGCTCAGGTTCTGCGCAGTCGAAGGTGACTTGGAACTTCTTGATCGACATCATCCGGTCACCGTATTGGCGCGTGCTGCTCACCGAAACCCCCGGCGTGACATCGCCGCGTAGGTCGAGGCCTTGCGTGACATGAGTTGGCGACGCGCTGAGCCGGGTCGCATCTGGTCGTTGAATCTAGCCAGATTCAGTGAGGCTGTGCCGCCTTCTATGAGGCAGGACACTCGGGCGGCGGCCGTGACCTGCCCTGGCACAGTGCAGCCCCGGTCGCAGGGTGGCGAGCCGGGGCGGAGAGGGCGCGACTCCGTCATCTGGACGAAGTTGCTGTCGATTCCGGGACGCTTTGGCCAGCAGTTGTCCCCTGTGGGTGCCAATGGCCGATGGGGGCGTTCCGGGGTGCCTGCTCGATGGTCGGCTCGGGTAGCCGTGGCGTCGATCGGAGGTCAGGGCGATCGACAGCAGTGACACCGGAATCAACTATGCGTGAGGTATTTAGGTACTATGGCAGCGGAGGTGTTGACGATGACGACGGCGGCGAAGTCGGTACGCCAGTCCCCGCTGAAGGTGGACCCGGCGACGGACAAATTGATCAGTCAGGGCGCTCATTTCCTGGGGCTGACGAAGAAGGACCTGGTGGCCGAGGCGGTCCGGGTGTATCTGGAGCAGCGCCGTGAGGATCTGCGGTCCGGCATGGTGGAGGCGCTGAGTGTGCTGGATGGCTCGCTGAAATCGGATGTGATGCTGCTGACCGGGCTGACCGCAGAGGAGATCGACGCGGTCGGGGGAATCGAGGAATGAGCGGGCCCGGCCCGCTGCGCCCGGCCCGCCCGACGCTGCGCTGCTTACGCGAGGATTTGTGCCTCGCAGTGCCGCCGGTCACGGTGCCGCTGGACGAGATCGACCACCCGGTGCTGGCCAAGGCGTCCGAGCAGTTCGCGGACGAGGACGGCAAGCACGAACGCATCCGGTCCGTGGACGACCAGGTGCTGTTCAAGGTCAAGGTGCAGCGATGGCGCGGCGCGGTATGGCTGGACGCCGATCTGCCGTGGCTGGTCGCGGCAGGTCGGCGCGAGGACGGCTCGGGCGATGACTTCTATGCAGCCCTGGAGGCCGACGGCCGCGCCGTCCGGGCTCGCTACAACGCGGAACATTCCGACGGGCTGAAGACCGCGACACACACCGCTCACCTCCTGCCCGCACGCGAGGACCATGTCCGGTACCGCGCCGAGGCCGGTGTCCGCTTCGTGCGCCGCCTGCGGGCGACTCTGCTGGACCTGGCGCACGACACGCTGCGCGACGGCCGTGAGCACACACGCGAGTTCGACACCTTCACCCTTGGCCTCCAGGTGCGTGCGGACGACGGTCACGAGACCTACCTCGCCGTCCGGATCACCGGCTCCGTACCGCCGAACCTGACCGTGCTGATCCTGCGCAACGTCCCCGGCTGCGAGGCTGAGGGCTGGTATCCGGAGTACGCCCTGCCAGAGCGGGACCTGCTCCCGGCCGAACAGGCGTGGTCCAACCTCATGGACCCACGCGCGGCTGCCCAGGTACTGGACGAGGAGCGGTAGCCAGGCATCCGTCGGCGCGAACTGCAACCCCGATGTCGGGGTATGTATCCACGATCGTGGACGGTCAAGGCGCTTGCTCTCACAGCGATGTGCATCCGGACATCAAAGAACCCCTCACGCGTTTCCGCAGGGAGAGGGTGTGCGCGCCCCCGGCAGGACTCGAACCTGCGGCCAAGCGCTTAGAAGGCGCCTGCTCTATCCACTGAGCTACGGGGGCCGGGTGTGGTGGCCTGTGGTGCTGGTGCCCGGGTGTGGGCGGGTCCGTGACCTTGCCGGGGACAAGGATAGAGCGCCCGGGTCCCTGTCCTTGGTGCTTCGCCTCCGTGGCTCGATGTGGAGGTTCAGTGAAGCGATCCTGATAATCGCAGGCAGGTGCGAATCGTGCATCGCTTTTGGCGTCTCGCGCCCCGGGTGTTGTGCACTCGTTATGCCTGCGCCCCATGCGTCCCTTCCGCCTCGTATGTCCGATCGGCGCGCAGACATGCCCATATGCTTCAGAAAGCCTCCAAAATTGGGCATTCTTCGCATGTGGTGACCTTGGACGTACGGCCCCAGCTTCTCGACGCACTTTCCGCCCTGCGCGACCGTGTCGCCGCCGCACGCTTCCCGCTGCCCCTGGCGGGGGCTCCACGCGCGCGTGCCAACCGCGACGAACTGCTCGCGCAACTCGACGACTATCTCGTGCCCCGGTTGAGAGAACCCGAAGCACCCTTGCTCGCCGTGATCGGAGGATCGACGGGGGCGGGCAAGTCCACACTGGTCAACTCCCTTGTGGGGCGGCGGGTCAGTGAAGCCGGGGTGCTGCGGCCCACGACCCGTACTCCGGTGCTCGTGTGCCACCCGGAGGACCATCACTGGTTCAGCGGTATGCGCGTACTGCCCGACCTCACGCGCGTGTGGGTGCCCCAACAGGACGCCGGGGACGATCCACTGCTGCCGGGTGAGGACGACGGGCGCGTGCTGCGCATCGAGACCGCCGACACCCTCCCGCGCGGGCTCGCCCTCCTCGACGCGCCCGACATCGACTCCCTCGTGGCCGACAACAGGGTGCTCGCCGCCGAACTCATCTGCGCGGCCGACATCTGGGTGATGGTCACCACGGCCGCCCGCTACGCGGACGCGGTGCCGTGGCATCTGCTGCGTACCGCGAAGGAACACGACGCGACGCTCGTCACGGTCCTCGACCGGGTGCCCCACCAGGTCGTGTCGGAGGTGTCGCGTCAGTACGGCGCGCTCCTCGCCAAGGCAGGGCTCGGCGACGTACCCCGCTTCACCGTGCCCGAGTTGCCCGAGTCGGCATGGGGTGGGGGGCTGCTTCCGGCCACCGCCGTGGCGCCCCTGCTCGCCTGGCTCACGGAACAGGTGGAGGATCCGGGAGCCCGACAGCAGGCGATGGCACGCACGGCGTACGGGGTGCTCGACTCGCTGAAGACGCGGATGCCCGAGCTGGCCGGTGCGGCGGCCGCGCAGTACGCCGCCGCCCTGCGGCTCACCGCGGCCGTCGACGGGGCGTACGACAGCGAGCACGCGCGCGTACGGGGCCGTTTGCAGGCCGGGGCCGTGCTCGCCGGGGACGCGCTCAAGCGTTGGCGCAGCTATCCGCTGGACTGCGCCGCCGGCGAACTGCTCGACGCCCTCGCCGAGAGCCTGGCCGCACTGCTGCTGTGCGCGGTCACCGCCGCCGACGAGCGCATCGACGAGGCCTGGCGCCGCGAACCCGGCGCGTCCGCGCCGGGGCTGACGGACCGTGATCCGACGCTGGAGAGCGCCGAGCACCGCATCGGGATGGCCGTACGGCGCTGGCGGCGGGTCATCGAGGAGTACGCGGAGGAAGAAGTGCGTGCCCTTGAGAAGAGCGTCGCGCCGGACCCCGAGGTGGTGGCGGCGCTGGTCGCCACCGCGCTCCTGGGCGGCAGGCGGGCGCGGTCGGCGGGCGAAGGACTCGCCGAGCGGATCGGGGCCCACGGCGCCCTGCGGCTGCGCGACAAGGGCGGCCGCCTGCTCAGCGACTACCTCGACAAGACCCTGCACACCGAACGGGAGCGGCGGCTCGCGCCGCTCGACGCACTCGACGTACACCCCGAACCCCAGGCCGAACTCATCGCCGCGTTGTCCGTACTGCAGAAGGAGAGGTGATCGTGGTGACCGCCGTCACGGACCACACGGATCACGCCGATCACCCCGGAGACGACGAAGGGCGTGAGGGCAGTGGGCACGCGCGCGTGGAGGACGATTTCGTGACCGACGGCAAAGACGCCCCCAAGAAGGACCCCGGCAAGAAGGACCCCGGCAAGAAGGACTCCAGCAAGAAGGACCCCAGCGGGAAGGACTTCGACAAGAAGGACTTTGACAAGAGGGACTTCGGCAAGCGGCATTCCGGCAAGAAGGACGCCGTCAAGGGAGGTGTCCGTTCGGAGAGCCGCATGTTCGGGCTCGTGCGCGTGGAGATCGACGACTACCCCGAGAAGCCCGCTTCCGGGGACGACACGGACGGCATGGACGGCTCCGCCGGCATCGGCAACAAGGGCCGCGCGGACGGCACGACCGGCGCGGACGCCGCCGACGCCGCGGAATCCGGCGTCTCCTGGGACGACGGGCTGATCGCGCGGCGCGTGTCCTCCACGGCGGAGGGACAGGCCAAGCCCGTGAAGGAGGCAGTCGTGGACAACAGGCCACCCGTAGTGATCCCTCTCGCGTACGACGGGTCGCTACGGTCTCGTCTCGACGCGCTGCGTGAACTGGTGGGGCTCTCCCGCACCCGGCTCGACAGCAGGACGCTCGCCGAGGCGGGACAGGTCCTTGACGAGGCCACCGCGCGGCGCAGGCTTTCCGGACAGCACACCGTCGTCGCCATCGCGGGCGCCACCGGAAGCGGCAAGTCGCAGCTCTTCAACGCGCTCGCCGGAGTGGCCATTTCGGAGACCGGGGTACGCAGACCGACCACCGCGGCGCCCATCGCGTGCAGCTGGAGCGACGGCGCGGCGAGCCTCATCGACCGGCTCGGCATCCCCGGGCGGCTGCGACGGCGACCGCTGCAGAGCGCGGAGGCCGAGGCGCAGTTGCGCGGGCTCGTCCTGGTGGACCTGCCCGACCACGACTCCGCGGCGGTCCAGCACCGCGAACAGGTGGACCGCATCCTGGCGCTCGTCGACGCCGTCATCTGGGTCGTCGACCCGGAGAAGTACGCCGACGCCGTGCTGCACGAGCGCTATCTGCGGCCCATGGCAGGACACGCGGAGGTCACCTTCGTGGTCCTCAACCAGATCGACCGGCTGCCCGGGGAGGCCGCCGACCAGGTCCTCGACGACCTGCGGCGGCTGCTCGACGAGGACGGGATCGCGCTCGGCGAGTACGGCGAGCCGGGCGCGACCGTCCTCTCGCTGTCCGCGCTCACCGGGGACGGCATCCCGGAACTGCGCGAGGTACTCGGTCACTTCGTGGCCGAGCGGGGAGCCGCGGCACGCCGGATCTCCGCCGATGTGGACGCGGCAGCGGCCCGTCTGTGGCCGGTCTACGCGAACCGGCGGCAGGCCGGGCTCACCGAGGAGGCGCGCGACGAGTTCGCCGACCGGCTGGCGGACGCGGTCGGCGCCACGGCGGCGGGCGAGGCGGCCGAGCGCGCGTGGCGCCGCAACGCCAACCGCGCGTGCGGCACGCCCTGGCTGCGGCTGTGGCGCTGGTACCAGGACCGGCGCGAACCACCGACCGGGCGCCTGTCCGTACGGACCCACGCCGACGAGGAGGCCACGGCACGGCAGCGCGTCGAACAGGCGGTCCGTACGGTGGCGGAGCAGGCGGCGGGCGGACTGCCCACGCCCTGGGCACAGGCGGTACGCGAGGCGGCCGTACGAGGGTCACAGGGGTTGTGCGAGGCGCTCGACGAGCTGGCCGTACGAGCCGGTGCGCCGGTGGGACGGCCGCCGAGGCCCGGCTGGTGGCCGGTCGCGGTACTGGCCCAGGCGGCCATGACGGTGCTCCAGGCCGTCGGCGGACTCTGGCTGCTGGGGCAGGTCGTCGGCTTCATGTCGCCGAATCTCGGGGTGCCGGTGCTGCTGATGGTGATCGGCATCGTGGGCGGGCCGGGCGTCGAGTGGGCCTGCCGACTGGCGGCGCGCGGCCCGGCCCGGCGGTACGGGCTGGAGGCCGAACGACGGTTGCGGGAGGCGGCGTCGGGGTGCGGCCGGGCCCGGGTCCTCGATCCGCTGGCGGCGGAGCTGCTGCGGTATCGGGAGGTGCGGGAGCAGTACCTGCGGGTCACGGGGGTCGGCGTCTAGGCACTGTCAGGCAGGCTCGGGACGGGGGGAAGTCCTCGTTCGGGTGGCGGAGTTGTCCACAACCGGGCGGTGGTGCACAGCGCTCAGCGGGCTCGGGCCGGCGGAGGCAGTCTGGAACCGCGGCGATCACGACGCGATCACATCGCGGTCGCCGCACCGGACGCAGCCGTACGGGACGGGCCCGTAGGCGTGGGCAGGGAGGGAATGCGCGATGAACGAGACGACGGTGTGTGTGGTGGGGAACGTGGCGACGCAGCCGGTGTTCCGGGAGACGGCGACGGGCGCGTCGGCGAGGTTCCGGCTGGCGGTGACGCAGCGGTACTGGGACCGGGAGAAGAACGCCTGGACGGACGGGCACACCAACTTCTTCACGGTGTGGGCCAATCGGGCGCTCGCGACGAATGTGCAGGCGTCCGTCTCCGTGGGCGAGCCGCTCGTGGTGCGGGGGAGGCTGAAGGTCCGCTCCGAGCAGCGCGACGGGCAGTCGTGGACGGGCGCGGACATCGAGGCCACGGCGATCGGCCACGATCTGGCGCGCGGCACCGCGGCGTTCCGGCGGGCCCACAAGGGCGAGACACCGTCGGAGACGTCGGCCAGGCCGGAGCCGAACTGGGAGACGGAGCCGACGGCTCAGGCGGCCGAGACCGCTCAACAGCAGCAGGGGCAACAGGAACAACAGGGGCAACAAGAGCAACGAGAACATCACGGACAGCGGGGGCAGCGCGCGCAGCGGCGTCAACATCATCAGGAACCGGCTCTGGTGATGTGACGTCAGTACACACAAGATGCTGGATTCACCCTCTGGCCGAAGTGCGGCTTATCGGCGAATGTGTTCCGAACAGTTCTCGTGGATTTGTCGATAAGCCCAGCTCACGCCTCATCTCGGCGATAACGATTCCGAGTCGGATCGCTTGTCCGATGTCATGACCGGGGAGAGAGGTGCGCCCCGTCCTTAGGATGCCGGGCATAGCTCTTGGGGCCGCTGATTCTGCTGGTGGGACCGTAACCCCCCCACGTCAACGGGTCCTGCTCGAAGGGGAATTCTGTGTTTTCTTCGTTCTCTGCGTCGTCCGTGCGCGGGCGGGGCGCCGCCCGGCTCGCCGCGGCGGCGCTGGTGTCCGGACTCGCTGCCGTGAGCGCCCTGACGGCCGCGGGCACGGCCGCCGCCGACGAACTCCCCCTGAGCCGGGGCGGCGCGACCGCCACCATAGGTGAGCTGAAGACGTCCGGAACCGCCGTCATCCACGAGAACGGCGAGGACAAGCAGGTGCCCGCGGGGCTGTTCGAGATGTCCGTCGACAACGGCGGCACCCTGCAGACCTACTGCGTCGACCTCCACAACCCGACGCAGATGGACGCCAAGTACCAGGAGACGCCCTGGAGCGGCACGTCGCTGAACGGCAACCCCGACGCGGGCCGCATCCGCTGGATCCTGCAGAACTCCTACCCGCAGGTCAACGACCTCGCCGCACTGGCCGCCAAGGCAGGCGCGAGCGGTCTCACCGAGCAGGACGCGGCGGCCGGCACGCAGGTCGCGATCTGGCGGTACTCGGACGGTGCCGACGTGGACGCCGTCGACCCGCAGGCGGAGAAGCTCGCCGACTATCTGCAGCACAACGCGCGCGACCTCGCGGAGCCCGAGGCCTCGCTGACCCTGGACCCGCCCGCGGTCTCCGGTCAGGCCGGTGAGCTGCTCGGCCCGGTCACCGTGCACACCAACGCGGACAGCGTGACGGTCACGCCGCCCGCCGACGCGACCAGCGGAGTGCTGGTCGTCGACAAGGACGGCAAGGAGATCACGTCCGCGGCCGACGGCGGCGAGCTGTTCTTCGACGTTCCCGAGGACACCGCGGACGGTTCGGCCGCGCTGACGGTGCAGGCCTCGACCACCGTCCCGGTCGGGCGCGCCTTCGCCTCCGAGACGAGGAGTCAGACCCAGATCCTCGCCGGCTCCAGCGAGTCGACGGTCTCGGCGACGGCCACCGCGAACTGGGCGAAGACCGGCGCGATACCCGCGCTGTCGGCCGAGAAGAACTGCGCCGAGGGCGGCGTGGACATCACGGCGGCCAACGAGGGCGACGAGGCGTTCACCTTCGAGCTGATGGGCGTCGAGCACACCATCGCGGCAGGCGCGTCACAGACCGTGACGATCCCGCTGCAGGAGGACCAGGCGTACGACTTCACGATCAAGGGGCCGAACGGCTACGAGAAGCGGTTCAAGGGCGTACTCGACTGCCGGACGCAGAGCAGTACCGCCGGTGAGACGACCCAGACGCTGAGCGACCCCAGCCCGGCCACGGTGGGCGGCACCTCCGCCACCACGGTCGACCTCGCCGAGACCGGCGCCTCCAGCTCCACCCCGGTGATAACCGGGATCGCGATCGGCCTGGTCGTGATCGGCGGCGCGGCGGTGCTCTTCGTCCGCAAGAAGAAGACCCCCGAGCAGGACTGAAGGAACGCGGAAGACGGCACGAAGACGGCACCTTGACAACTGGACAGTGGGTAACCGCTCGCTGACTGGACGTTCGCGTGTCCGCGGCGACGGATGGCGACGGTAGGTGACGGCTCGGTTACGGGCACGGTCGGGCGGTGTCCGGTCACCGGCCCCCGGGTGGAACGGGTTTCCTTCGAGGGGTGGCGGTACGGCAAGATGGGGTGTATCTGCCCACTGCCGATTTCAAGCGTCCGGACGGTTTCTCTTGGCTGAGTTCATTTACACCATGCGCAAGACGCGCAAGGCGCACGGCGACAAGGTGATTCTCGATGACGTCACCCTGAGCTTCCTGCCAGGCGCGAAGATCGGTGTGGTCGGGCCGAACGGTGCCGGTAAGTCCACCGTTCTCAAGATCATGGCGGGGCTTGAGCAGCCGTCCAACGGTGACGCGTTCCTGTCTCCGGGTTACACCGTCGGCATCCTCATGCAGGAGCCGAAGCTGGACGAGACCAAGACGGTCCTGGAGAACGTCCAGGACGGTGCCGCCGAGCTCATGGGCAAGCTCAAGCGCTTCAACGAGGTCGCCGAGCTGATGGCGACCGACTACTCGGACGCGCTGATGGACGAGATGGGCAAGCTCCAGGAAGACCTGGACCACTCCAACGCCTGGGACCTCGACGCGCAGTTGGAGCAGGCCATGGACGCGCTGGGCTGCCCGCCCGGCGACTGGCCGGTCGTCAACCTCTCCGGTGGTGAGAAGCGCCGCGTCGCGCTCTGCAAGCTGCTGATCGAGGCTCCGGACCTGTTGCTCCTCGACGAGCCCACCAACCACCTGGACGCCGAGTCGGTGAACTGGCTGGAGCAGCACCTCTCGAAGTACGCGGGCTGCGTCATCGCCGTCACCCACGACCGGTACTTCCTGAACAACGTCGCCGAGTGGATCCTCGAGCTGGACCGCGGCCGTGCGATCGCTTACGAGGGCAACTACTCCACGTACCTCGACAAGAAGTCCACCCGCCTCAAGGTCGAGGGCCGCAAGGACGAGAAGCGTCAGAAGCGGCTCAAGGAAGAGCTGGAGTGGGTCCGGTCCAACGCCAAGGGCCGGCAGACCAAGTCCAAGGCACGCCTCGCCCGTTACGAGGAGATGGCAGCCGAGGCCGACAAGATGCGGAAGCTGGACTTCGAGGAGATCCAGATCCCGCCGGGCCCGCGGCTGGGCTCCATCGTCGTCGAGGTCAACAACCTCTCCAAGGCCTTCGGTGACAAGGTCCTCATCGACGACCTGAGCTTCACGCTGCCGCGTAACGGGATCGTCGGGGTCATCGGTCCCAACGGCGCCGGCAAGACCACCCTCTTCAAGATGATCCAGGGCCTTGAGACGCCGGACTCCGGTGCGATCAAGGTCGGCGACACCGTCAAGATCAGTTACGTCGACCAGAGCCGCGCCAACATCGACCCCAAGAAGTCGCTGTGGGCCGTCGTCTCCGACGAACTCGACTACATCAACGTCGGTCACGTCGAGATGCCGTCGCGGGCCTATGTGTCCGCCTTCGGCTTCAAGGGCCCGGACCAGCAGAAGCCCGCCGGTGTCCTCTCCGGCGGTGAGCGCAACCGTCTGAACCTGGCTCTCACCCTCAAGGAGGGCGGCAACCTGCTGCTCCTCGACGAGCCCACGAACGACCTCGACGTCGAGACCCTGTCGTCGCTGGAGAACGCGCTCCTGGAGTTCCCGGGTGCCGCGGTGGTCATCTCCCACGACCGCTGGTTCCTGGACCGGGTCGCGACGCACATCCTCGCCTACGAGGGCGACTCGAAGTGGTACTGGTTCGAGGGCAACTTCGAGTCCTACGAGAAGAACAAGATCGAGCGGCTCGGACCGGACGCCGCGCGTCCGCACCGCGCCACCTACAAGAAGCTGACCCGGGGCTGATCTCTTGCGGCACATCTACCGCTGCCCGCTGCGCTGGGCGGACATGGACGCGTACGGCCACATCAACAACGTGGTCTTCCTCCGCTATCTGGAGGAGGCGCGTATCGACTTCCTGTTCCGCCCGGACAAGGATTTCCAGCAGGGGTCCGTGGTGGCACGCCATGAGATCGACTACAAGCAGCAGTTGGTCCACCGGCACCGGCCGGTGGACATCGAGCTGTGGGTGACACAGGTCAGGGCGGCGTCGTTCACCATCGCCTACGAGGTCAAGGACCCGGACCAGGTGTACGTCCGGGCCCAGACGGTCATAGTGCCGTTCGACTTCGAGGCGCAGCGGCCGCGTCGTCTGACCGCCGAGGAGCGGGAGTTCCTCGCGGAGTACGCGGACGACGAGGACGACCCTTCGGGGGCTGTCGCGGCATGACGGCCCTGCACCTCGCCGACGAGGGGGAGGCGGCGGACCTCGCCGCCTTCCTGGCCCGTCTGATCCACTACGACCGCGCGGCCGCGGTGCGGCTGCAGGCGTCGGGGACGACGCTCGCGGTGTTCGGCCGGCCACCGTCGTTCGAGGTGCTCGCGATCCGTACGGCACGCCTCGACAAGCCGTACGAGAACGGGCTCGACCTCTCGCTCGACGTGACCGTCTCGGCCGGTGAACTCCTGGAGTCCCTCGACGAGTCGGCGGCCACCGCGGCCGTGCCCGCCGCCGTCACCGGACCGCCGTGGGCCGGGGTGCTGCCGCCCCGCGGGGGCTGGCGGCCCGAGCCGGGGCTGCCGGGGCCCGACGCGGTGCGGACCATGGTGGCCGGGGCGGTCGCCGAATTCCGTTCGCGCATCGACGAGTTGACGCTCGAGGGGCGTACGCGGACCGCTCTCGACCGGATCGGGCGGGAGATCTGGTCCCGGCCGGTCGGCGACACCGAACTCCCGGTCCGGGCCGCGCACGCCGCCCAGTCGCTGGGATTCCTGCGGCCCGCGCGCCCGGCCGCGACCACGAACGCGGCCGCGACCACGGCCGCCCCCGACGAGGCCGTACTGCGGCTGCTCTCGTCGGGCGCGTGGCTCAGGCTGCGTACGGCGTACGGGTCGATCGCCGTACGCAGGGCGGGACTCGGGGCGTTGGACGTCAGCGTTCGCTGAGCTGACCGTCCTGAATTTCTCGGACCGGCGGCGGTGAGTGTCGGCCGGGGCCATTCGTAAGCCGAATGCCCTCGTCAGGCGTGTTCGCTGTCGTCCGGCCATACGCCGATGTGGTCCGGTTCCAGTTCCAGGGCGACGCGGTCGCGCATGCCGAGGGCCTCGGTGTACTCGGCGGGGAGCTGCAGCCGGCCCGCGCGGTCGAGCATCGCGTACTCGCGGGCCACCACCGTCTCGTGGCCGGTCGTGGCGTCGACCTCGGTGCGGCGCAGGACCTCCGTGGAGGTGCGGCCGTCGCGGATGGCGACCGTGCGGCGGACCTCGCCCGCGACCGCCTGGTCGTGCGTGACGATGACGACGGTGGTGCCGAGGTGTTCGTTCGCGGTGCGGAAGGCGGCGAAGATCTGCTCGGCGGTGTGTGAGTCGAGTTCACCGGTGGGCTCGTCGGCGAGGAGCACGGCGGGGGCGTTGGCCAGGGCCACGGCGATGGCCACGCGCTGCTGCTGACCGCCGGACATCTGGAACGGGCGGCGGGCCCGGCAGTCGGCGACGCCCAGCAACTCCAGGAGTTCCAGGGCACGTTCGGACTGGGCGCGACGGCCTTTGCGGCCGCCGGTGAGCTGCATCGGCAGGGTGACGTTCTGGGCGGCCGTCAGATAGGGCAGCAGGTTGCGGGCCGTCTGCTGCCAGACGAAGCCGACGGTGTCGCGGCGGTAGCGGAGTCGGTCCTTCGCGTTCATGGTCAGCAGGTCGTGGCCGGAGACCCGGGCGGCACCCGCGGTGGGGGTGTCCAGGCCGGCCAGGATGTTCATCAGGGTCGACTTGCCGCTGCCGGACGCGCCCACCAGCGCCATCAACTCGCCCTCCCGGACGAGGAGATCGAGGCCCTGGAGCGCCTGGACCTCGACGCCGTCCGCGGAGAAGATCCGCACCAGCCGGTCGCAGGTGATCAGGGCGTCGTGACCGTAGGCGGGCCGGTCGCGCCGGGCGGCGGCACGCTCGGCCAGGTCGGCGAAGCTGGGGCCGGTGGGCTCGGTGGTGGTCATCGGGCGACTCCCGTGGTGATCGTCGTGGAGGGCACGTCTCCGCCGGTGCCGGTTGTCGTGTTGGGCACGCCTGCGCCGAAGCCGGTGTTCGCGATGGGCGTGTGTGCGCCGGTTCCGGCCGTCCTGGCGGGCAGGCCCATGCCGGCGTCTGTCGTCGTGGACGGCACGCAACTGCCGCTGCCGGCGCTCGTGGTGGGCATGCCCTCGCCGGTGCCGGTCGTCGTGGCGCGCGCATGTCCGCCGCTGCCCACCGTCGTGATGAGCACGTTCCCGCCGCTGTCGGCCGTCGTGGCGGGCACGTGTCCGCCGTCGCCGCGAGTCATCGGCTGTCCCCCGCCCTCAGTTCCCGCACCGAGCCGCGTCGGCCCGTCCACCAGGCCTGGCCCGCCGCGATCGAGGTGGCCAGGAGGAGGACGGTCAGGGCGGGCAGGAACAGGGACGCCGGGTCCGTGTGCAGCGCGGCGGTGCCGGTCGGGGGCGTGCCGCCGGGGGTGGCCAGGGCGATGGAGGTGAGGTCGATGCCCGGGGCCAGGAGACGGACCACGGCCCAGCCGGTCAGGACGCCGCCCGCCGCGGCGAGGAGCGCCTGGGGCAACGCCTCCAGCACGAGCAGTCGGCGCCCTTGGCCCCGGGTGAGGCCCATCGTGCGCAGCCGGGCCAGCAGTGCGACACGCTCGGGCGCGGCGCGCACCAGGGCGAGCAGCAGCGCGAGTACGGCGTATCCGGAGCCCGCCGCCACCGCGGCCGCGTAGACGCGTTCCGCGCCGGACTGGAGAGGGGAGTCGACGTAACGCGCCCGCTCCTCCGAACGCAGCCGTACGTCCGCACGGGCGGTGGCATCCGCATTGGCGCCCGTACCGGCGGCGACGGCCTTGCGGAGGGCAGCCGCGCTCACGTGGTCGCCCGTCACCAGGAGTGCGGTTGGGCGCGCGGCGACGGTGCCGAGGCCGGCCCGGTCCACGATGAGGAAGTACGCGCCCGGCAGGGCCGGGGTCAGGTCGCGTACGAGGGTGATGCGGACGGTGACGTCGCTGCCGTCCGACAGCCGCAGCGAGAAGGGACGGGTGCCGTAGCGGTCGGCGACGGCGGAGGAGGCGAGGGCGGGAAGCGGGGCCTTCGCGGAGCCGCTGCCGCCGGACTCCGCCGAGTCTTCGGTGCCGGGCTTCGCCGAGCCGCCGTCGGCGCCTGACTTCGACGGGCCGCCTGCCGGTGAGGCCTTCAACTCGCCCGCCGGGAACGCCCCGAGACCCGTCCGTTCCGCCAGCCGTGCGTACCCCTCGGGGTCCACCCCGGCCAGGGGCACCGAATCCACGCCGGCTCCCGGCTTGGCCTCGTACGCGATGCTCAGGGGGGTGACCTCCCGTACACCGGGTGCCGAGCGGACCCGCTCCGGGAGGGCGGTGGGCAGGGCGCCCTCCGCCTCGACGCGGGCGTCCGCGCCGAGGTTGAGCACGGCCGCCCGGTCCCGCGCGTCCGCGACGCCCGCGAGGACCGAACCCCCGAACGCGGCCGTGGTGAGCGCCGTCAGCAGGGCGAGCAGCGGGAGAACCGTGGAGACGGAGGTACGGCCCGCGCGGGCCAGCGACAGATGGCCGATCGCGCCGCGCAGCCGGCCCGCGGGACGGGCCAGCCAGCGCAGCGGCAGCGGATAGAGCCGGACCAGGAGGAGCGCGGCGATGACACCGATCAACACCGGTGCCATCGCGACGAGTTGGTCGCCGGAGCCGCCCAGGTCGCCGGAGGCGCCGGAGTCGAGCGCCTCGTCGGAGGTGCCCGACGTCCCCCGGCTGCGCAGCGCGAGCACCGCCGCCGACGCCAGCACGAGCAGCGTGAGTTCGGCGATGGTGCGCCGCCGCGAGGGCCGTACGGACGCGAGGTCCTCCCGGGCGCCGTGCACTCCCACGACCCGGTGGGCGGCCAGGGCGCGCAGGGGCAGCGCGGCGCAGGCGAGGAGGGTGACCGCGAGGGCCGCCCCGACGGCGTACGGTGCGCGGCCGTACGGGACGAGGAGCAGCGCGCCCGCGAGGCCGAGCGCGCCCGCGGGCAGCGCGACCACCGCGGTCTCGGTGAGCAGCCGCCTGGTGAGTCCGCGCAGCGAGGCGCCACGGGCACGCAGGAGGGCGAGTTCGGTGCGGCGGCGGTCGGCGGTGAGGCGGCCCGCCATCAGCAGGACGACGACCGCGACCGCACCGGTGCCGAAGGCGGCGACGGAGACCAGGGGCCGGACACCGGAACGGAGTTCGGCGTACGAGGCGAGCACCTCGTCGAGGTCGGTGCTCACAGCGGTGTCCGCGTCCGTGGACGTGCGGACCTTCACCAGACCCGGGCCCGATTCCAGCGAGGCGACCGCGCTGCCCAGCCGGGCCAGGTCGTGCGCGGTGAGCGCGGCGGGGTCCGGGGCGAGCAGCCAGTAGCGCACGGGTTTGCCCGGGGTGCCGAGCAGCACGGGGGCCGCGTCCGGCGGCAGCAGCAGGGCGCCCAGCCAGTAGGTCTCCGGCTCGGCGCCCTGCGTGGGCGGCCGGATCAGGGACGGGGTGCGCAGGAGGGGCTGCGTGGTCCAGTACGTGCCCTCGGGGTCGCGCGGGGCGACGATGCCGGTGATGCGTACGGCGAGCGGGTCGCGCTGCACGCCGGGCACATGGATCACCGAACCCACCTTGATGTCGAGCCGCTCGGCGGTCTCCGTGGTGACCGCGGCCTCCACCTCCGGGGTCGCGGCGGACACCGTGTCGTCGGCGCGCGGGAGGCGGCCCGCGCTCACCTTGGAGTGCTCGGCGACTCCGCTCTGCGCGGCGAGCGACAGCCGCGCGGGCAGCCCGCTCGGCATCGGCAGCCAGGTCTCCGCCGCTTCGAGGTTGTTGACGTTGCGGACGCCGTACGTCGACTGCCCGGGGTCGACGGCGAGCGGCCGCTCGATCGTGTTCAGCACCCGCTCGTACGCCTTGCGCATGCTGTCCGGGCGCAGGGCCGACTCCCGTTCCGGCTGCGGGACGTAGTTGCCGGGCGACGGGGCGGACACCTGAAGGGAGGTCCTGGGTGCCGTCGCGTCCACGACGGCCTGACGCAGGCCCGCGTCCTCGTAGCGTTCGACGGCACGGGGGAAGGCCGCGGCCAGACAGGCGGTCGCCATCACCAGGAGCGCGAGGGCGACCGCGGCGCCGGGGGCCGTGCGCAGTCGGGTACGGATCCAGGGGGCGACGGAGTGGTCCCGCCGCCGGAAACGCGGACGCCCGTCGGAGCCGGAGTCGCGCCCCATCTCACTCACCGTCTCACTCACCGTCCTGCCCGTTCAGCGACTTCATCGACCGCAGCGAAGGAGCCGTGTCCTCCCGCCGCAGCGCCAGCACCGCGGTGACGGCCAGCGGCGCGACCACGACGGCGGCCAGCAGGAACACGACCTGGCCGAGCGGCAGTTCCACCAACACCTCCGGGACCGGCCGGCTCGCCCCGGACGTCAGCACGATCAACGGAATCACCGCCCGGGTCAGCACCGCCCCCAGCGCCACCCCCACCACCAGCGCCAGCGCCAGCAGCACGCCCTGCTCGGCGGCGACCAGCCGCGCGAGCTGACGCCGCGGCGCCCCCAGCGCGCGCAGCAGCGCGAACTCACCGCTGCGCGCCTGCAACGACCCCGCCGTGCTCACCGCGAAGCCGACTGCCGCCAGTGCCGCCGCGACCACGGACGCCGCCGCGTACGCCGCCTCGGGACCCGCCCCGAAGGGGTCGTCCCGCAGCTCCTCGGCGACCTCGTCGCGCACGACCACCTGCGAGGGCTCGACATCGGGCCGCTCGCGCAGCTCCGCGGCCACCCGCGCCGCCGCCCCCGGCTCGGTCCGCAACCACCACTCGTTGGGCACGACGCTCTCCCCGTACCGCTGCTCCAACACCCGGTTCACGGACCGGAGATCGACCAGCAGCGCCCCGCCGGACGGGTCTCCGCCACCCGCGTCCTGGGTGGTCGGCAGCGCCTGTACGCGGTCCACGATCCGCACCGGTACGGCCGAGCCGTCGAAGGTCACGTCCACGCGTTGTCCCGTACGGGCGCCCGCGGCCCTGAGATAGCCGTCCGTCGCGACCGCGGCGACCTCGGGCACGTCGGGCCGGTCCACCCGGAGCCGGATCGTCAACGACGAGACCTCCCAGGCGTATTCACCGGGTACGTAACCGGTGCCGTAGCCGACCGTCAGCGGCTTCTCGGACTTCACGGTCGCCGCCGTCGGGCCGGAGTCGGCCTCGGGATCCGCCGTGCTGCTGTTGCTGCGGGACTTCGCCAGCCAGGACGCGGGCTGCTCGATACGTCGTTCCGAGCCGTCGGCCGCCGTGGCCGTCAACTCCTCGACGGACAGCTGGTGACGCTCGGCGCGACCCGTCGGCTGGAGCATGTCCAGCTGCATCCCGGTCAGCGCCAGCGGTTCGGCGGCCCGGCCGGCCGGGGCCTCGGCCGCCTTCGCCAGGTCCAGGGTGAGCCGGTGGGCCCGTCCGTCGGCGGGCAGTTCACCGACGGGAACGCGGTACGGAGTGCCGTACCGGTCCTCCAGCGTCACCGCCACGTCCGCCGACATCTCGGAGCGGAACGCCGCCGAACCCGAACCCGAGCCCGAACCCGAGCCCGACCCTGCCGAGCCCGAACCCTTCTTCACCGGCGCGGCCTCCGCCCGGATCCGCAGGACCAGCCCCAGACGCGTACTGCCCTTCGGCAGCACCGCGCCGGGCGACGCGCCCCGCTTCGGCCCGAGCCCGGCCAGCATCCGCCCCACCGGCTCCTGGGCCAGATCCCCGCGCATCAGCAGACCGCTTCCGCCCCCGGAGTCCGCCGTGTCCAGCGCCAGTACCGTCGCCGTCCGGTTCCCGGACAGCGGCAGCGTCGTACGCAGCGCGGGAGCCGTCCCGCTCACGCCGTCGACCGCGGAGTAGATCCCGGCCTGCCCCAGCCCGCTCTCGCCGGCCCCGGTCACGCGTACGGACGTGCCGGCCCTGAAGTCCGCCTGGTCGTCCTGCGAGCCGTTCCAGGACGCGCCCTGGCCGATCGCGAGCATGCCCATGGCGATGGCGAGGACGAGCAGCAGGACGGGCCCGGCGCCGCCCATCGGACGACGGCTGAACTGCCAGCCCGCGAGCGCCGTCGGCAGCCCCCGGCCGCTCGCCGCGCGCCGCTCGGCGAGACGGGCGACGGGAGGCAGCAGACGCAGGGTGAGAACCGTTCCGGCGAGCAGGGCGAGGGCGGGCGCGGAGACGAGGAGCGGGTCGATGCCGAGCGTGCCCGAACGGTCGTCGGTGACGGCGCCGGACTTCTGGCTGCTCAACTGCCAGTACGCGACCGCCGCGATCACCAGCAGCCCCACATCCGCACCGGCCCGTACCGGCGCGGGCAGTGCCCGGGCCCGGCCGCCGCCTCCCGAACCCCCGGTCAGCGCGGGCACGGTCACCGCCAGCGCGCACCCGAGGGCCACCCCGGCCGCCACCACCCACACACCGCCCGCCGTCACCGAGGTGTCCAGCCGCAGCCCGATCCGCGACAGCGCTCCCTGCCCGGCCAGCAGCCGCGTCAACGGCCCGGCGAGCAGCGGCGCGCACACGGCGGCCGGGATCGCCAGCAGCAGTGCCTCCAGCGCGGCGAGCCACGCCACCCGGCCGCGCGTGGCGCCACGCGCCCTCAACAGCCGTGTCTCACCGGCCCGTTCGACACTCAGCAGCCGGGCCACGAGCAGCAGCGCGTACCCGGCGAGCAGCGAGAGCTGGAGCGCCACGATCAGCAGCGTGGAACGGGAGACCAGCAACGACCGCTCGACCCGGTCCAGTTCCTCCGGCAACGATGTCGTGACGGCCGTGGTGCCGTGCAGCGCGGGGGACTTGAGCAGCGAACGGGGCCCGGAGAGTGCCGTGTCCCGCAGGGTGTCGATCCGCCCGGTCGTCACCGTGGAGAAGTCGGCGGACGCCAGCCAGCCGGTGTGCCCGGCGCTCACCGTCACGCCCGCCCGGTCCGTCCCGCCTTTCTGCCCGCTGCCCGTCGGCGCCGCGAACACCGCCGGATCGGCGAGCAGCGGCCCGTACGTCGTGAAGTCCAGCCTGCTGACCCCGCGTCCGCGCAGGTCCTCCAACTGCCAGTAGGGCGAGGTGACGCGCGCGGGCCGGTACACCCCGGTCAGCTCGATCCGCACCTTGGGCCCGCCGAACCGGTCGACGAGCGTCAGCCGGGCGCCCGTCTTCAGCGCGAGTTCCCGCGCGGCCGCCTCGGGAAGGGCCACCTCGATCTCGCGGCTGTCTCCCGGAGCACCGGGCAGGCGGCCCGCGACCATCCGCACCTGCGTCCGGTCGAGCGCCGCGAAGTGTGTGAGGTCCGGATCGCCCGAGCGTTCGGCGGCCGGCTGCAGCGACCTCGGCAGCGCGTACGGCCCCGACCGCGTCAGCGTCCGCAGCGTCACCGGCAGCCCGTCGAAGGTGCGCCGCGCGCCCTCCCGTACGGCCTTGTCGGCGGCGGCGCGTTCCTGCGGGGGTACGTCGGCCTTGACGATCAGTGTCGTGGCCGCCGCGCTCTCCTCGCGCCCGGCACCCTGTGAGGTGTCGAGGAGCGAGTGACGCAGGGCGGCGTCACCGATCGCGCCCGAGTACGCGGTGAGGGTCGCCAGGACCGCCGTGGTGAGTACGACGGTGAGCAGCGCGGCGGTCAGCAGCAGGCGATGTGCCCGCACGCGCGAAAAAACGAACCCCGTCACCCGGCCCCCCGCCGTATCCCGGAGTCCCCGTCACTCCGGATCTTCGGGCGATGTTGTCAGAGGTGACGCCCCGGGGTAAGCGCTTGAGAGCCGACTTTGACCGGATCGTGATCGGAATCCGGCGACAGGCGACCGGAATGCGCACGTCAAGTCGACCGACCGGGGGCGGTGACAGAGTCCCGGCCCCACGGTGTTCCGGCCCGACAGAGTCCGGCCCGGCGCCGCACCGCCTTCCGCGCTCAGCCCTCCGTGTTCACCATCGACGCCGCCGCGTACGTCAGGTAGTTCCACAGCGTGTGCTCGTGCTCCTCGGAGAGGCCGAGCTCGTCCACGGCGACCCGCATGTGCTTCAGCCAGGCGTCGTGCGCCGCGCGGTCGACGGCGAACGGGGCGTGCCGCATCCGCAGCCGGGGGTGACCGCGGTTCTCGCTGTACGTGGTCGGGCCGCCCCAGTACTGGATCAGGAACAGGGTGAAGCGCTCCTCGGCAGGGCCCAGGTCCTCCTCGGGATACATGGGCCGCAGCAGCGGGTCCTCGGCGACACCCTCGTAGAACCGGTGCACCAGTCGACGGAAGGTCTCCTCGCCGCCGACCTGCTCGTAGAAGGTCTGCTCCTGAAGCGTGCCGCGCGGAATCTCTTTCACGTCAGTTGGCCCTCACAAAGGTCGCTCCGGTCAGTCCCCGGTCGTCTCGGCCGGGGGTCCGGGGATCGTCCCCCGGCAGATGCAGCACGCTGTCCATGGTCTCAGACGGGGTGACCGAGGACTCAAGGCTTAGGACCACCCGCATCGAAGGCCCGGTTCCGGATCGTTGAAGGGCCGATTCCGGATCGGTCGTCCCGGGCGCTCGCCTCCCGGCCCGTCCGGCAGCACAGTGGAGGTATGGGCGCACACGCCATCGACCCCGGTCTCGACGACCTCGCCGCCACGGCGCGGGCGGCGCTGGTGCGCGAGATCGAGGCGAGCGGGGCCTGGGCCGCCGACCCCAGCTGGCGGGAGGCCTTCGAGAGCGTCCCGCGCCACCTCTTCGTGCCGTACTACTACGTCGGCGCGCTCGGCGGCGGCCACGAGCGCCGGTGGGGCGAGGACCCCAGCCCGCGCAGGCGCGAGAACTGGATGCGCGGCGCGTACGCGGACGCCCCGCTGGCCACCCGGGTGCGCGACGGCGAGCTGCTGTCGTCCAGCAGCCAGCCCTCCCTGATGGCGAAGATGCTGGTTGAGCTGGCGGTACGGGACGGCGACGCGGTCCTGGAGATCGGCGCGGGCCCCGGCTACAACGCGGCCCTGCTCTCGCACCGGCTGGGGGACGCGCAGGTCACCACGGTCGATCTGGACCCGGAGATCACCGACTCCGCCCGGCGGCACCTGGCCCTCGCCGGCCACCACCCCACCGTCGTCACCGGCGACGGGGCGCGCGGCTGCCCGGAGCGCGCCCCCTTCGACCGGATCATCGCGACCTGCACGCTCAGCACGATCCCGCGCGCCTGGCTGGCCCAGTGCGCCCCGGGCGCCCGGATCCTCGCGCCGTTCGCCACCGGCCTCATCGCGCTGCGGGTACGTGACTCCGGGTACGCCGAGGGCCGCTTCCTGCACACGCCCGCCTATTTCGTGCCCCTGCGCGGCGGCCCGCCCGGGCCCGAACTCCCGGACGCGGACCTGACGGGGCTGCCCCGCCGGACCAGGGGCCACGAGCTGTTCCGCTTCCTGCTGACCCTGACGGCGGCCGGCCTCGACCCGCACGAGGCGTACGGGATCTGGGAGCGCGAGGGGCAGCCGCCCCGGCAGCGGTACGGGATCACGGTCGACGGCGGCCGTGCGTGGGCGTGGCTGGACGACCCCGCGGGGCCGTACACCTGGCCGCTGCCGTGAGCTCCGCCGGTTGTGCGGTTCGTCGGCGGTGGGCCGGTGGGGGCCGGGCGCCCCATCGCGGCAGAGCCGCACATGTCACGGCCCCGCGCCCCTTACGGGGCCTGGTTCCGCCCGGTTCCGCCTAGCCCCGTCGGACCGTGATCGTCGTCCACGCGCCCACGTGCACCCGGTCGCCGTCCTGCAGCGGTACGGGGACGAAGGGCTGGATGGGCTCCTCGGCGCCGTTGACCGTGGTGCCGTTGGTGGAGTTCTGGTCGACGACCGCCCAGCTGCCGTCGGGCTGCTGGACGAGCACCGCGTGCTGGTGCGAGACGCCCGGGTCCTCCGGCGGCACCGCCAGGTCGATGTCCGGGGACTCGCCCGTGGAGTGCCGGCGGCGGCCGATGGTGATCTGGTTGCCGGTGAGCGGACGCTGCTGCTCGGGCGAGTACGCGGGCAGGTTCAGCCCCGCGGCCTCCGGTCCCGAGCGCTGCATCATCGCCATGAAGTACTCACGGTCGGGCCCGATCGTGATGCTCCACGACAGCGGCTGCTGCTGGTAGACGGGCGGCGCCTGCGTCGCGCCGGGCTGCGGGTAGCCGTAGCCACCGCCCGGGCCGCCACCGGGGCCGGGAGGACCACCGGGACCACCGGGCGTACCGGTCGACGGGGGCGGCAGCACCCAGTCGTCCTCACCGCCGCCGAAGGACTGTCCGCCGGGTCCGCCGGGACCACCAGGTCCGCCGGGACCACCAGGTCCGCCGGGACCCTGAGGGCGCCCGGTTTCCTGCGGGTACGCGGGCGGAGCGGGCGGGCCGGACTGCTGGTACCCCTGCGGAGCACCTGGACCGCCGGGACCACCAGGACCGGGCCCACCGGGACCGCCATGGCCACCCGGACCGCCGGGTCCGTTCGGCCCGCCAGGGCCGCCGAGACCGTTCGGGCCGCCGGGGCCGCCAGGCCCACCCTGGCCACCAGGTCCACCCGGTCCGCCGGGAGGCCCACCGGGTCCGCCGAAGCCGCCGGGCATTCCGGGTCCCGTGCCGCCCGGGCCGGGCGGCGGCGGAACCGGTCGTGACGGATCACCGGGGAAGCCCGAGGGGTTCTCGCCGTACGGCGGGATCGGCTCGGCGGGCCGGTTGATCTGCGAGGGCCTGGAGCCCTGGTAGTCGTACCCGCCGGGGGCGCCACCGGGCTGCCCGGGCGGCTGCTGCTGGAAGCGCAGCGCCGGGTTCTGCCCACCAGGACCAGGGCCGGGACCGCCGGGGCCGGGACCGCCGGGGCCGGGACCGCCGGGGCCGGGACCGCCGGGACCGGGACCGCCGCCGGGCCCCGGAGGGCGCGGCGCGGCCGGGGTGTACGAGGTCGCGGTGTTCGTCAGGAAGTTCCACCGGCACTCCTCGCAGAACGGCGCCCCGCCCTCACGCGGAGTACGGCACTGCGGGCAGAGCTCGGCCGAGAGCGCGTCGGGCACCGCGGAGAGGTGCGGGCGGCCGCCCTGGCCGGGCGGCGGGGGCGAGCCGGGCGGCGGATAGCCGTAGCCGGCCGCCGGGGGCGGCGGTGGAGGTGGCGGGGGCACGGCACCGGCCATGCGGTGACCACAGACCTCGCACCAGTCGTCGGAACCCGACTGGTGTCCGTTCGGGCAGGTCGGCATGTCGGCGCTTCCCCCTCTCCTGTTCGGCCCGAGGAGGGCCGCAAATCGTGCAAACCGCTTGCGTACTGCTGGTTACTGTCTGTTCGCCGCCGCGCTCGGTGTCGAGTGCGTACCGCTCTACTTCTTTACACGAACAGTCTTTGTGGACCGTGTCTCAAGAGTCATCTCGTCGGCCTCCGCGACCTTCGCCTTCAATCGCACAGTACCTGCCGCGGCGTCGACCACGTCCACCACCTTCGAAAGCAGTTTCGCCGTATCCGCGTTTCCGGAGGCGCTGGCGAGCTGAACGGCACGTCCCAGCTTGGCCGTTGCTCCGTCGACATCTCCCGCTTTGCGTGCGTCCAGGCCCTGTTGGATGACTTGTGCCAGTTCCGCCTGACCTGTGTAGTGCGCGACCTGCGGGTTGATCGACGTGGACGCCGCCATGTCGTCGGTCCACACGGCCCGTACGAGCCCCTGGGCGCCCAGTGTCTGGGCGGTGCCGTCGCCCTGCGGGATCACCAGGGAGACGCGGGCGGCGAGCATCTCCTGGCCGAGGTCGGCCTCGGGGACCTCGACGCACACGTGGTAGTCACGGGACTCGTCCCCCCAGGAGCCGGTGGGGTAGTCCCCGGCGCGCGGTCCCACCTCCGTGCGGCGGTCGGTCAACTCCTCGACCGTGGGCGCGACCTGCTTGACGAACCTGATCGCCGTGCCGACCGGGGTCCACAGCCGCAGCGCCACGTCCGCGACCTCCTTGCCCATGGCCGTCTCCATCATCTGCGTGAAGTCGGCGGACAGGCCCGCCGGGTCGGCGACGATGTCGGAGGTGCCGAGCAGCGCGGACGCGATCCCGGTGACCTCCTTGACCTCCCAGTCCGTGCCGACGCCCCGCGCGTCCGCGGTGAACCGGCCCGCGCAGGCCTCCAGCGCGGCCTTGAGGTCCTCGGGCGACTCGTGTTCGTTGCGGCCGTCGGTGAGCACGATGCCGTGCCGGATGGCGACGTCCGCCGAGGACAGCAGCCGGTCGGCCAGCCGCAGCCAGGTGCCGATCGCCGTGCCGCCGCCCGCGCTCAGCTTGCGCAGCGCCTGCTTGGCCTGGTCGCGGGTCTGCGCGTCGGCGACGGCGAGCCGCCCGCCGCCCGGGTAGACCTCCTTGGCCACGTGCGTCCCGCCGATCACCGCGAAGTGCACCCCGTCGCGCACCGCGTCGATCGCCGCGGCCGTCGCGTCCCGGGCACCCCGCATCTTCGTCGGCGGATAGTCCATCGACCCCGAACAGTCGACCATGATCGCCACGGCCGCGTCCGGGCCCTCACCGGGTGTGTAGAGGTGGGGTGCCGCCACGGCACTGCCCACGGTGCCGCCGCCGGTGGAGGTCACCGTGACGATCGCGTTGACCTCGCGGCCGCCTTCCGGCAGGTACTCGTTCTGGTACACCTCCACCGAGAACTGCGGCACGTTCGACTTCGAGAAATTGGCCATGCCTTCTCTGCTCCCCCTCAGGACTCCCACGAGGTGTGGGTGATGTCGGTGGGCGGACCGGTCCCCTCCGGTCCTTGCCCCTCCGAGGCCGACGCCGTTTCGTACCGCTTCGGCCTCAGGCCGATCCTGCCCCCTGCGGCGGGGCGGGGAACGGCACGACGGCCACTGTTACGTTGTCGTGGCCCCCGCCGTCCAGCGCGTGACCCACCAGGACCTGGGCGCTGTGCAGCGGCCGGTCCGCCGCGTCGGGCGGGATGACCTCGGCCATCTCCTCCGCCGCCTCCGCGTAGTTCCACAGTCCGTCGGTGCACACCACCACCACACCCGGCCGGTCCGGCTTGAAGGAAGCGGTGTGCGGCTCCAGTTCGTACGCGTCCGCCCCGAGCCAGCCCGTGATGGCGTGGGCGCGCTCGTCCGCGTACGCCTCGGCCTCGTTCATCAGGCCCGCGGCGACCATCTGGGCGGCCCAGGAGTCGTCCTCGGTGAGCCGCGCCGGGGGCGACGACCGGTCCACGGGCACCCAGTAGGCGCGGCTGTCGCCGACCCAGCCGACGATCAGCAGGCTGGGCGTGACGACGGAGCCGACGATGGTGCAGGCGGGCGCGTTCACGTGCGGCTGGTGCTCGTGCGCCGGAGTGCCGCGGTCCGCAAGGGAGTTGACGGCCTCCGAGGCCGCCAGGATCGCGTCGTGCATCGCCTGCTGCGGGTGCGTGCCGCGCGGCAGGGCCGCAAGGAGGGACTCGTTGGCCGCACGGGAGGCGGCCAGGGAGGCCTCGTCGGGGCGGGTCGCCGAGGAGACGCCGTCGCACACGATCGCTACGACCGCGGGCGAGCCGTCGGACAGCGCGGTCGAGGACACCGTGAACGCGTCCTCGTTGCGGTGGTGGCGCAGACCCCGGTCGCTGACCGCGGCCACCGCGCCCAGCTCCTGCTCCATGTGGTCGCGCTCACGCGGCTGCGCGTGCCCGCAGTTCTCGCAGTAGCCGTCCCGGTCGACCTGGCCCGCGCGGCAGGCCACGCAGACCTTCGTGCCCGCGGCGGGCGTCGGGAGATCGGCCGTACGCGGATCGGCGGGCGGCACCTCGGGAGGCAGCGGCGCGGCGAGCGGGTACTCGTCCGGTTCCGCGGACACCTGCCCGGCGGGCTGCGGCGCCTGCGCGGGGGACGGCGGCGGTGGTGCGGCGGGGGGCGACGACGGCTGCGCGGGCCGGTCGAACCGTACGCCCGGGCTGTCGGAGCCGGCCGACTCGCGGCCGTCGATGTCCGTCGGCAGGACCACGGGCGCGGGCGTGTCCGAGGTGTCCACCTCGGGGGCGACCGGCCAGTCCACGGACGCCGCGGCCGAAGGGGGCCGCGGCGCGGCCCCGTTGACGGCGACCGTGGGGTTGTCGTCCGGTGGCGCGGGTACGGCGGTGAGGTCGTACCCGCACGCACCGCAGAAACGGTCCCCCGACTCCAGCGGCTCCTCGCAGCTGGGGCAGGCGGCCAGTTGAGGCATCTGCGACATCAATTACACCCACGTCCGGGGGCGGTAGCGGTTGGCGCGCTCCACCAGATCGATCCTCTCCTCGCCACGCTGGGCGAGCCGGGCCAGTGTCCGGTACGAGCGCTCCAGACCGAAGCGCAGGCCCCGCTCGTCCAGGTCGCTGCCGAGCAGTACGGTCCGCGACCCAGTGCTCGGCGGTGCGGAACCCTGGCTACCGGAGAGTACCCAGTCCAGGGCGCAACCAAGGACCTCTGTGGACAACTGCTCGCGGCGCACCGCGTCCAGACCGTACCCGTCCAGCGCCTCGACCTGGGCCGCGGCCGAGGTCAGGTCGTCCAGGAACGGGGCGTCGGGAACTCCCGCACCGGGCAGCCCCGGCCCGGGAACTCCCGTACCCGGCACGCCCGCCGCGGGCACCGCCGTACCGGACGTACCCAGAGCCGGTGGACCCGGTGGGGGCGGCGCGGTCTCGGCCAGTCGCTGGCGCAGCCGTGCCCGGACGGCGGCCACCCGGGCCGCCGTGTAGTGGATCGAGGCCTCCGGCACCGACTCCAGCGTCCGTACGGAGCCACGGCGGTCGCCCGCCGCCAGCTGGACGCGGGCCAGGCCGAACGCGGTGCTCACATAGCTGGGGTCGGTCGTCCACACCAGGCGGTAGTACTCGGCGGCGTTGTCCAGCTGCCCGAGGACCTCCGCGCACACACCGAGGGCCAGCTTGGGCGCGGGCTCGCCGGGGAACGCGTCGTATATGGCGTCGAAGGACACCGCCGCGACCTCGTGGTCGCCGGTCGCGAGCGCCGCCACGCCCCGGTACCAGACCACCCGCCAGTCGTCGGGATGGTCCGACTCCAGGGCTTCGAGCGTCCTGGTCGCCTGGTCCAGCTCGCCCATCTCCAGGCGTGCCCGCAGCTCGCGCAGCCGCAGCTCCAGGGAACCGGTGGGCGCCGAGTGCAGCGCGGTGATCAGCTCGGCCGGCGCGGACGTCATCAGCCCGGCCAGGAACCCCGCGTTCGGGTCGCCCGGGTCCACCCGCGGCACCGGCAGCGCCAGGGCCGCGGCGGCGGTGTTCAGCGGCTTCACGAGGGCGGCCCGAGCGGCCGCGGAGGCCGGCGGGACGAACGGCGTGCCGTTCGCCCCTGAAGCCCCGTTCACCGCGCGGGCCACGTTCGTTCCGCTCGCCCCGGCCGTTAGCGCGGGCACGCCCTTCTTTCCCCGTACGGGATCGATCCGCACGCCCAGTCGTGAGACGTCGCCGGCCAGTGAGCCGAACAACTCCGTGTCCGTGACCTTCAGTTCGGGTCCGAACAGGGTGGACAGCGAGGGCCGGGCGCGGCCCGTCTGCACGGAGACGACCTCGCGCAGCACACCCGTGAGCTGCTCGGCCATCTCCTGCGCGGAGGCGAACCGGCGGGCCGGGTCGGGGTCGGTGGCGCGCACGAGGAGCCGGTAGAACGACTCGTACGTGCGGAAGACCTCGATGTTGTCGGGGTCGGGCAGGGAGTCCACGAACACGTTCGTGTAGCCCTGGAAGTCGAAGGTCAGGACCGCCAGCGTGCGGGCGACCGTGTAGAGGTCGGAGGCGACCGACGGGCCGACGTCGGCGACCTCCGGAGCCTGGTAGCCGACCGTGCCGTAGATGGCCGACTCGTCGTCGTCCATCCTGCGCACCGCGCCCATGTCGATCAGCTTGAGCTGGTCCTCGGTCTGTATCGCGTTGTCGACCTTGAAGTCGCAGTACAGGAGGTTGCGGCTGTGCAGATGGCCGAGGGCTTCGAGCGCCTCGATGCCGTACGCGCAGGCCTGCTCCACCGGCAGCGGGTCACGCTTGCCGGTCGCCGTGCGGCGGCCGTTGGCGATCTCCTTGAGGGACTTGCCGCCCACGTACTCCATGACGATGTACCCGTCCAGCGAACCCGTCCGCTGGTCGAGGTGCTCCACGAAGTTGTAGATCCGCACGATGTTGGAGTGCTCGATCTCGGCGAGGAAGCGGCGCTCGGAGATCGCGGCCGCCATCGCGTCCTGGTCGCCCGTGTCGAGGAGGCCCTTGAGGACCACCCAGCGGTCGGACACCGCGCGGTCGACGGCGAGATAGACCCAGCCGAGCCCGCCGTGCGCGAGGCAGCCCGCGACCTCGTACTGCCCGTGCACGATGTCGCCGGTCTGCAGCTTCGGCACGAACGAGTACGGGTGGCCGCACTTGGTGCAGAAGCCCTCCGTACGGCCGGACCGCTCGCCGCGCGAACGCCCCACCGGCGCACCGCAGTCGGAGCGCGAGCAGAACCGCTTGCGCTCGGGGACCTCGGGGTTCTCCTGGATCATCCCGCGCGGGTCGGGCCGTGGCACGTCCGGGACCTGCACCAGACCGACGCCGAGCCGGCCGCGCCCCGAGGACCCGGCGGTCGAGCCGGAGCTGCGCACCGACACCGAACGGCCCGTGGTGCGGCCCGACACCGAGCGCGAGAGACGGCCCGACACCGAGCGCCGCGACTGGGACGACCGCGACGAGGCACGTGAGGAGGCGCGGGAGCTGGAGCGCGAACTGGCGCTGCCCGAACCCCGCGAACTGCTCCTGCCGCCCCCGGTGATCCCGGTCGGCGGGGAGCCCACCATGCCTCCCCCGGACGAGACGACCGGGGCCAGACCGCAGGTGTCGCAGTACAGCTCGCCGCCGCCCACGTCCTCGTACGACCCCGAGCAGCCCGGCCGCTGACACGGATCCTGCGAACTCTGCCCACTCGCTTCGCTGTTGACGTTCTGCTGACTCACGATTCCCCCCTCCGGTCCTGTGGTCCGCCGTGCCCGGGGACCCTGGGCACCAGCACTTCGGCGGCCGCGTGCTGGTACCGCAGCACCGCCTGTTCCGCCACCCGCAGGTCGCAGGGCGCGCTCCACAGCATGCGCCGCGCCGCGTCGTACCGCTCCACCAGCAGCGGGTCCTCGGCGAAGCCGTGCCGGGCGACCTTCGCCTTGTACGCGTCGAGCCGGCCGCGCAGCTCCGCGCGGACCGCGAGCGGCGCGGTGACCGCGCTCAACGACTCGCGGGCGCGCAGCAGTTCGTCGTCCGCCTTCGCCTCCAGGGCCTCCAGGAGCGGCGAGAGGCGGTGCCACTGGGCGTGCCTGCGGTACTCGGCGGCCGTCGCCAGCTGTTCCTGCAGCGCGGTCGGCGGGCCGCTCACCGCGGGCACCTCGGACGCGGCGATCTTCGCGAGGACCTCGCCACGGGCGTTCCGCGCCTCGGAGAGTGTGCGGTCCGCGCGGCTCAGCACGTCCCGCAGCCGCACCAGCCGCGCCTCCGCGTCCTGTCGCACGGTGAGCACCGCGTCGATCTCGCGGCGCACCTCCTCCAGGGCGCGCGCCTCGCGGTCGTAGCGCGTGGTGTCGGGGCGGCCGCCGCCGGGCGCCGAACTGCCCTGCGCGGGCAGCCAGAAGTCCAGCGGATCGGACACCACCCGCTCGCGCAGCACGGTCAGGGTGCGCGTGATCCGCTCCAGGTCGTCGCCCGAGGGGTGCTCACCGGGCCGTACGCCCACGGAGTGCGCGAGCTGGCGGGTGCGCTGCAACTCCGCGGCCAGTAAATCGATCCGGGCGGGCAGCGCCGACCACACGGCGTCGGCCGTCACGACCATGTCCAGCGAGGTCGCGTACAACTCGTTCATGCGCTCCACGAGTTCGGCGAGGGAGAAGCTCTCGCTGAGCTTGCCGGTGCCCGCCATCGTGGGCGCGGCGGCCGTGGCGGACGCGCTGCCGGCGACCGTGACGCTCTCGCCGCGCAGCAGCTCCGTCAGCTCCACGAGGTCGTCGCGGTTCGACCAGCGTCTGCGCGAGCGGATCTCCCGCGCGGAGCGCAACGCGTCGGCGTACGCGTCGAAGTACGCCCACAGCAGGGAGATCGACGCCTCGGCGGCACCCCAGCGCTCCTTGGTCGTACCAGTGAGTTCGGCGCCTTCGAGGAGTCTGCGGCCCGCGTGGTCCTGGAGGGCGAGGAGCGAGGTCTCGATGGCCTCGTGCTCCGCGCCGAGCCGCGCCAGCGCACGGTCCACCTCGTCCCGGTCCATCACCGGCCCGGAGGGTCCCGTGACGCCCATCGATCACCCCTCGCTTCGTGAAGAACTACTGGAACATTCAGGCTGCTTGTACCGGTCCGGCAGTGTGCACCGGTCCGGCTACTTGTACTGGACCGCGGGCGGCCCGGTGCTCTTGCCGAGCGTCCCGGCGAGCCAGGTGTCGTACGACTTCTGCCAGTCGGCCTTGCGGTAGTCCACCAGGATCTGGTTGACCCGGCGTATCAGATCGGTTGCGTCCTTCTTCATCGCCACGCCGTAGTACTCGTCCGTGAACGGCTCGCCCTTGAGCTGGACCGTGGGGTCCTGCGCGGCCTGGCTGGCGGCGAGCGCGCCGTCGGTGACCACGGCGTCGACCTCACCGAGCTGCAGCCGTACCAGGCAGTCGAGTTGGTTCGGCACGGTGCGCTTCTCGAAGTCCGCGGACGCGACGAGGGTGCCGTCCTTCTTGCCCGCCTCCAGCGCGTCGAAGGCGGTGGAGCCCTTCGCCGTGCAGATCCGCTTGTCGGCCAGCGACTTGTCGTACCCGGTGATGTCCGACTTCTTCGGGGCGAGCACCTGCTGGCCGGTCTCGAAGTAGGGGGACGAGAAGGCGACGTCCTTCAGACGGTCGCAGTTGATCGTCATGGTGCGCACGACCATGTCGACCTTGCCGGTCTGGATCGCGGGGATGCGCTCGCTGGTCGGGATGGCCTTGAAGCGGACCTCGGCGTTCTTCTTGCCGAGGATCTCGTCCGCGATCGCGTGCACCAGGTCGATGTCGAAGCCCTCCAACTGGGCGGTCTTCAACGTGCTGTTCGGGTCGCGGTAGCCGAAGCGGTAGCTGTTCTGGTCGACGCCGACCGTCAGATAGCCGTTCTCCTTGATCTTCTGGACCGTCGCGCCGTCCTGGGGGCCGGAGCCCGGTGCCAGGCTCTGGTCCTCGGGGTCCACGCACTTCTCGGCCTTCGCCGGCTCGCCCCGGGCGACCCCCTGGCCGCCGACGCCCGTGCCGTCGCCCTCGCGGGACTGGGCGACCGGGAGCAGTAGCGCGAACATCGCCGCGAGGGCGCAGACGACCGCCATCGCGCCCACCCCGCCCCAGCCCCTCAGACTGGCTCGCAAACGCCGTGCGTTCATCGTCATGCCCCCTCTCACCGGTACTCCGACAGCCTGCGCCCGATGCCGAGCACCGCGCCGGCCGCGGCCAGCACGGCGAGCACCGCGGCGCCGAGCACGAGGCCGTTCATCGCGCCCCGGCCGTTTCCGGCGGCCTGCTTGAACTCGGTCTCCTCGCGGCCTATCGCCGTCTTCAGGGCCTCGTCGACCTTGTCGAAGCACTCGCCCGTCGGCTTCTTGTCCTTGGTGCCGATCACCTTGTCGAGCGCGCCCTGGTAGTTGCCCAGCGTGTCCTCCGCGCGGGCTTCCTTGTGGCGTTCCTTCCAGACCAGCATGTTGGCCGTCGCGGCCTCGACCGGCTTCTTGCCCGCGCTGTTGTCGGCGAGGCCCTCGGCGGCCGCCAGCTTTACGGTGAGGTCCTTCATCTGCTGCTCGAAGTCGTAGTCGTACGCGTCCACGGTCTTCGTGCCCACGGTCCTGGTCTCCGCGCCGCGGGCGACCAGTGTGAGGTTCTCGTTGCCCCGGGCCTTGAGCGAGGCGATCCGGGCGTCGTTCAGCGTGTTCAGCGAGCGGACCGCGTTGTCGTACGAGTCGTTCAGGCCGGCGCGGGCGACGCTGTGGCCGACGACCAGCCAGAGCAGGACGACCGTGGAGGCGGCCGTGGCGGCGACCAGGCCGTGGTTCAGCACGCGGTTCGTACGCCGGTAGTTGCGGTGCTGTGCCCAGGCGAGGCCGCCGATGGCGAGGACGCCCGCGCCGATCGCGATCCACGGGTAGGGCGTCGCGTCGTCGTAGTCGGAACGCAGGCGCTGGTTCTCCACCGTGTAGAGACGCTCGGCGTCATCGAGCATCACCTGCATCTTCGAGTTCGCGTACCGGAGGTAGGCGCCGCCGAGGGGGAAGCCCTGGCGGTTGTTGGCCCGGGCGCGCTCCACCAGGCCCTTGTACTCGGGCAGCATCCTGTTCAGCTTGGTGATGGTCTTCTCGGAGGTGGAGCCCGGTTCCGAGTTGGCCGCGGCGGTGACCAGCTTGTCCGCGGCGTTGCTGATGTCCCGCTCGTAGCGCGTGCGGGACTCCTCCGTCTCCTGGCCGCCCGCGAGGAAGCCGCTGGACGCGGCCGTGTTGGCGTCGGCGAGGGAGCGGTATATGTCCGCCGCGTCGGCGCTCAGCGGCTGGCTGCTGTGCAGCACGTCGTCCGCGGCGGCCGAACGGTCCGCCATCTCCCAGGCGGTGACCGCCCCGAAGGCGACGACGAGGAGGGCCAGCACCGCGCCGATGATGCGCAGCCGCCCGGGCTCGGTGGTCGCCGCGGCACGCAGCTGGTCGACGCCCTCGGCCCACGCCGTACGGCGGGGAGGCCCGGTGTCGGGCACGGCGGAGCGGACCTGCGGCCCGGGCGGCGGGGCCTGCGGCGGCACCGCGGGCATGGTGGGTGCGGGCGCCCCCGGTGGCGCCGCACCGCCCTTCTGCTGATATGTCACTCGACCTCCCCCATGGTCATAGGCCGGTCACCTCCTCCCGGGCGCCAGGAAGCGCGGGAAGAGGTGCACGGCCGCAAGTATCGCCGCCGGGACTGACATCCGCACAGGCCTTGACGCGATCTTGTTCCGATCGCAGCAAGGCCTTGCCCGGATCGCAGCACGGCGAAGATCCCGTACCACCCCTGACCATGAATACGCCAACCCGAACTGTTCGGTTCCCGGCGCGCTCAGACCCTCTCGTAAAACTCCCGCACGCGGGCGTGCGCCAGGGCCGGGGCACCCTCGTGGTCGAGTCCGAGGAGGGCGGATCCGAGGACCGGCCGGGCGGTGACGACGCTGGGTACGGCCTTGGGGGCGCGCTCGGCCAGCAGTTCCCTTATCCGGTCGTCGAGTTGGGGGTGACGGGCGGCGAGGACGCCCCCGCCGAGCAGGACCGGCGTCTCCTCGTCGAGCAGGTCGAGACGGGTCAGGGCGACGACCGACATGGCCGTGACCTCGTCCGCGAGCCGGTCGACGAGCGCGCGGGCGACCGGGTCGCCGTCCGTCGCCGTGGCGAACAGGACCGGTGTCAGCTCGTGGCGCCGCGCGTGCTCGATGTGTTCCAGGTGCAGGGCCTCGATCAGCGCGTACATGGAGTCGAGGCCGAAGTGCGCGGGCAGGGTGCGGGCCAGCGCGGTCGGACCGCCCCGCCCGTCCTCGGCCCGCGCCCCGTGCCACAGGGCCTCCTCCGAGAGACCCCAGCCCCCGCCCCAGTCACCGGAGATACGGCCCAGGGCGGGGAACCGGGCGACCCGGCCGTCGGGCCGCATGCCCACGCAGTTGATGCCCGCGCCGCACACCACGGCCACACCCCGCGGTTCCTCCACACCGGCCCGCAGGATCGCGAAGGTGTCGTTGCGGACCCGCACCGTCGTGCCCCACGCGCGCTCGTGCAGCGCGGCGGCCAACTGCTCCTCCTCCACGGGCAGATCGGCGTTGGCCAGACACGCCGAGACATGGTCCACGGAGTCGACGCCCGCCGCGGCGAAGGCCCGGCCGACGGCGTCCGCGACCGTGTCGACCGCCTCCCGGATGCCGACGACGGGCGGCCGGAACCCGCCGGCGCGGGCCGTGGCGAGCACGCTCCCGTCGTCCGCCACGACCGCGACGTCGGTCTTGCTGTTCCCCGCGTCGACGGCGAGGACACGTGCGGTCACGCCCACGCGAGGTGCTCCCGGTTGTGCGCGATCAGCCGGTCGGTGAGGCCCTCGGCGTACGCGTACTGGCCCACCAGGGGATGTGCGAGCAGCGCCCGGAACACCCGCTCGCGTCCCCCGCGCAGCGCGGCCTCCAGGGCCAGGTCCTCGTACGCGGTGACGTTCGCCATCAGCCCCGCGTACAGCGGGTCCACCGGGTCCACCGGCAGCGGGGTCGCCCCCGAGTGCCCGACCGCGGCCTGCACCTCGATCACGGCGTCGTCGGGCAGGAACGGCAGCGTCCCGCGGTTGTACGTGTTGACGACCTGGTAGGTGCTCCCGCCCCCGCCCAGCAGCGACGCGGCGAGGTCGACGGCCGCCTCGGAGTAGTAGGCCCCGCCCCGCTTGGCGAGCAGCGCCGGCTTCTCGTCGAGCTCCGGGTCGCCGTACATCGTGAGCAACTCCCGCTCCATCTCCGCCACTTCGGCGGCCCGCGACGGCTTCGTACCCAGTTCTCGTACGACCTCGTCGTGCGCGTAGAAGTAGCGCAGGTAGTAGGACGGGACGACGCCCAGCCGGTCGAGGATCTCGCGCGGCAGGCGCAGGGTGTCGGCGAGGGTGTCACCGTGCTCGGCGAGCAGCTTCGGCAGAACGTTCTCGCCCTCGGGGCCGCCGAGACGCACACCGGTTTCCCAGGTGAGGTGGTTGAGGCCCACATGGTCCAGGTGCACATCGGCGGGGGTGACCCCCAGCATTCCGGCGAACCTCCGCTGGAATCCGATCGCCACGTTGCACAGTCCGACCGCTTTGTGACCGGCCTGGAGCAGGGTGCGGGTCACGATGCCGACGGGGTTGGTGAAGTCGATGATCCAGGCGTCCGGGTTGGCACGCCGTACGCGCTCGGCGATGTCGAGCACCACCGGGACCGTACGCAGCGCCTTGGCGAGACCGCCCGCGCCGGTCGTCTCCTGGCCGACACAGCCGCACTCCAACGGCCAGGTCTCGTCCTCGTTCCGGGCGGCCTGCCCGCCGACACGGAGCTGGAGCAGCACCGCGTCGGCGCCCTCGACACCCGCGTCGAGATCGTCGGTCGTGGTGATACGCCCGGGGTGCCCCTGCTTGGCGAAGATGCGTCGCGCCAGACCGCCGACGAGTTCGAGACGGTCGAGGGCGGGGTCGACGAGGACCAGCTCTTCTATGGGCAGGGTGTCCCTCAACCGGGCGAATCCGTCGATGAGTTCAGGGGTGTAGGTGGAGCCCCCGCCCACTACTGCGAGTTTCATTTCAGCCCTTCACTCCGGTGAGCGTGACGCCCTCGACGAACGCCTTCTGCGCGAAGAAGAACACGAGGATCACGGGGGCCATGACCAGGACGGTCGCGGCCATCGTCAGATTCCAGTCGGTGTGGTGCGCGCCCTTGAAGGACTCCAGGCCGTAGCTCAGGGTCCAGGCGCCGGGATTCTCGGACGCGTAGATCTGCGGTCCGAAGTAGTCGTTCCAGGCGTAGAAGAACTGGAACAGCGCGACGGCGGCGATGCCGGGCTTGGCCATCGGAAGGACGACCTTCAGCAGGGTTCTGAAGTCCCCGCAGCCGTCGACCTTCGCCGCGTCGATGTACTCGTTCGGGATCGTCATCAGGAACTGCCGCAGCAGGAAGATGGTGAACGCGTCCCCGAACGCCATCGGGATGATCAGCGGCCACAGGGTGCCCGACAGATCCAGCTGCTTCGCCCAGAACAGGTACATCGGGATGATGATGACCTGCGGCGGCAGCATCATCATGGAGATGACCAGCATCAACGACAGGTTCCGGCCACGGAAGCGGAACTTGGCGAGCGCGTAAGCCACCGGAATGCTGGACACGACGGTCAGGACGGTGCCGGCGCCCGCGTACAGAAGGGTGTTCTTCCACCAGGTGAGGAAGCCGGGCGTGTCGAAGACCTTCGCGTAGTTGCCCCACTCCCAGGTGTGCGGGATCAGGTCCCTGGTGAGGGTCTGGTTGTCGCTCATCAGGGAGGTGAGGACGACGAACACGAAGGGCAGGACGAAGAACAGCGCCGCCGCGACGCCGAGCGCGTGCACGGCGATCCATTCGAGGAGCGCCCTGCGGCGGGCGGTCCGCTCGGCGGGTGTCGCCGGCGGCGCCCCCAACTCCACTGGCTTGTCGAGTACTTGGGTCATGGGTCAGTCACCTGCCTGGATGAGACCGCCCCGGCGCCGCATCAGGAACGCGGTGAACACCATGGACAGGGTGAACAGCACCAGCGCGACCACGCACGCGGAGCCGTAGTCGAAGCGCTGGAAGCCGAGGTTGTAGACGAGCTGCGGCAGGGTGAGCGTCGACTTGTCGGGGTATCCCGGTTCGAACTGCTGGCCCGAGCCGCCGATGATCCCGGAGGCGACCTTTCCCGCGACGAGCGGCTGTGTGTAGTACTGCATCGTCTGGATCACACCGGTCACCACCGCGAACATGACGATCGGTGAGATGTTCGGCAGCGTCACGAACCGGAACCGGTGCCAGGCGGACGCGCCGTCCAGCTCGGCGGCCTCGTACTGCTCCTTCGGTACGTCGAGCAGCGCGGCCATGAAGATGACCATCAGGTCGCCGACGCCCCAGAGGGCCAGCATGGTGAGGGCGGGCTTGGACCACGCGGCGTCCGTGAACCAGCCGGGCGTCGGCAGACCGAGGTCGCCCAGGACCGAGTTGACCGGTCCCGTACCCGGGTTGAGCAGGAAGACGAAGGCCAGCGTCGCCGCGACGGGCGGCGCCAGGTAGGGCAGGTAGAAGAGGGTGCGGAACACACCCGTGCCCGTCTTGATCTTCGTGATCAACAGGCCGATGCCCAGGCCGAACGCGACCCGCAGGGTGACCATGACGACCACCAGCCACAGGGTGTTGCGCAGCGCGGGCCAGAACATGGGGTAGTCGTTGAAGACGTAGTTCCAGTTCTCCAGACCCCTGAACTCGGGGACACCGAAGCCGTCGTACTTCATGAACGAGAAGTACACGGTCGAGATCAGCGGATACGCGAAGAAGACGCTGAAGCCGATCAGCCACGGCGACATGAAGGCGGCCGTACGCAGTGCGGAGCGACGGCGTTTCGTACGCAGAGTGAGCGTGGACGCGGATGTGGACGCGGACGTGAACGTGGCCATCGGGAGCTACTTCGCCTGCTCGATGTCACGGTTGATCTGGCTGGCCGTCTTCTTCAGACCGGCCTTCAGATCCTTCGCCTTGCCGGACTCGTACTGGTAGCCGAAGTCCTGGAGGGTCGTCTGGTACGTCGAGCCGTTGATGGAGGCCGGCGGGGTGTTGGAGTGCGGGTTCTGCGCGATGTCCAGGAAGGTCTTGAAGCCCGGGTCGACCGTCAGGTCGGGCGACTTCAGCGCGGCGAACGTGGACGGCACGTTGTGGATGGCGTTGGCGAAGGAGACGACGGCCTGGGTGTCGGTCGTCATGTACTTCACCAGCTCCCAGGCCGCGTTCTGCTTCTTGCTCTGCGGGGCGATGCCCATGATCGTGCCGGAGAGGAAGCCCTTGCCGTACTCGGAGACCTCGTCGTCGGCGACGGGCATGGGAGCCGTGCCGATGTCGAACTTCACGCCCGCGTCCTTGGCCATGCCGAGCCGCCACTCGCCGTCGAGCTGCATGGCCACCTGGCCGGTCTGGAAGGGGTGCTTGGCGCCCCATTCGTCGCCGAACGTGTTGCGGTACTTCTCCAGCTTCTGGAAGCCGCCGAGGCTGTCGACGAGTTTCTTCTGGTACGTGAACATCTCGGCGAAGGCCGGGTCCTCGGCGATGCTGGACTTGCCGTCCTTGCCGAAGTAGGCGTGGTCCCACTGCGACATGTAGTGGTCCACGACGGTCTCGTAGCCGTGGTAGTTCGGCATGAAGCCGAGCTGCTCGTACGAGTCGCCCTTGGTCTTCGTCAGCTTCTTGGCGACCTCGGTGAACTCGGACCACGTCTTCGGCGGCGCCTTGATGCCTGCCGCCTTGAAGGCGTCCTTGTTGTAGTAGAGGCCGTACGCGTCTCCCAGCAGCGGCATCGCGCAGCGCTTGCCCTCGAACTGGGTGTACTCCAGCATCGGCTTCGGAATGATCTTGTCGAGGTCGAGCTTCGACTTCTCGATGAACGGCTTGAGGTCGGCGAAGGCGCCGGACGAACAGAACTTCCCGATGTTGGACGTGGTGAACGACGACACCACGTCGGGGCCGTTGGAACCACCCGCGCGCAGCGCCTGGTTGAGCTTGTCGTCGTTGATGTTGCCGACGACCTTCACCTTGATGTTGGGGTGTTCCTTCTCGAAGCGGTCGATGTTCGCCTGGATGGCCTTGACCTCGGCGGGAGCGCTCCAGCCGTGCCAGAACGTGATCGTGGTCGACGCGTTCGGATCGTCTGTGGCTCCGGTGTCCGACTGGCCGGTGCACGCGGTGGTGAGAAGGGCTATCGAGGCGGCGGCGAACACCGCTTTCCTGGGCATTCTGGGCATGGCAAGGTCTCCCTGGGGCGGGACGGGGTGGTGTGGGACGGGATGTGTACGGAGATGTGCGGGGGGAGGCGTGCGGGTCCTGCTCAGCGCGAGGTGTCGAAGGCCTCGTCGCGGGTGGCCGCGAGCGCGCTCTCCAACGCGCCGCGCAGCACGGGGTGTTCGTCGACGTCGCCGACCACGAGGCGCGGCCGGGGTGCGGCCAGCTCCTCCAGCTCGGCCTGCACCAGGGCGCGCAGCAGTTCGCCGCCCCTGGTGAGCGAGGCCCCGCTGAGGACGACGAGTTCGGGGTCGAGGACGGAGACGAGCGAGGCGAGACCGGTGGCGAGCCCCGTCGCGTACGTCTCCAGGAGCTGCCGGTGGGCCCCGGCGTTGATGTCCGCCGCCTGCTCGACGAGCGCGGCGGCGACTTCGGCGTACGGGCCGTTGGGCAAGGGCTGGATGCCGAGTTCGCGGGCGAGTTTCGGGATGGCCTGGGAGCCCGCCAGCTCCTGGTAGCCGCCGCTGTTGGTCTTGGCGACGTGCCGGACGAGCGGCGCGCCGGGTACGGGGAGGAATCCGACCTCGCCCGCGCCGCCGGTCCAGCCGCGGTGCAGGCGTCCGCCGATCACGAGCGCGGCACCGAGACCGCCCTCGTTCCACAGCAGCACGAAGTTCTCGTGGCCCCGGGCCGCACCGAGCCGCTGCTCGGCTATGGCGACGAGGTTGACGTCGTTCTCGTACTCGACGGGCATCGGCAGTGTGGCCGCGAGCTCGTCGAGCAGGGCGGGGGTGTGCCACCCGGGGAGGTGGGAGGCGTAGCGCAGCCGCCCCGTGTTGGGGTCGAACGCGCCGGGGGTGCCGATGACGAGCCGCTGGATGTCGGCCCGGACCAGCCCCGCCGCCTTCACGGCGCCGTCGAGGGCGTCGGTGACCTGCCGTACGACGGTCTGTCCTGCGCGGCGGCCGGGGGTGAGCAGTTCGTACTCTCCCACCGTCCGCCCCGTCACATCGGCGACGGCGGCGAGGATCCGCTCGGGCGTCACGTCGAGCCCGGCGGCGTAGGCGGCGGCCGGGTTCACCGCGTAAAGCTGTGCGTTGGGCCCCGGCCGGCCCTCGCTGGTGCCGGTGACGAGGACGAGCCCCGCCGCCTCCAGCCGGGCCAGCAGCTGCGAAGCGGTCGGCTTCGACAGGCCGGTCAGCTTGCCGATGCGGGTCCGGGACAACGGCCCGTGCTCCAGCAGGAGATCGAGCGCGGCACGGTCGTTCATGGCGCGCAGGACGCGAGGGGTGCCCGGCGTACCGGCGGTTCCTGCCATGAGTTTCGACACCTGCCTTTCGGCTGCCCAGCTTCCCAGTGGTGCCACCGGGAAGTCCACCGCGGAAGCACTGTTAGGAAACTTTCCTATCGGTGGGAGGAAGGTAGGCCCGGGGCGGGGGATGCGTCAATACCGGCCACTGGCGGGCAACGAAGTCGTTACCTGTGGGGAGGAGAAGAGGGGAGCGTGATACTCGGATGACGTTCGTGACACGGCGGGGAGTGGAGGGGGCTGCGCTGCGGCTCGCCGTCGATTCCTTGGAAGTCCGACGCGTGCTCCAAGGCGGGTACCTACTCCGCAGGCCCGCCCGCGACACCTCCTCACCGCCCCGGCCCCGCACTTCCTGGCTGTGCCACCCAACCTGATCGCTAATGTGTTCGCATGACGCCGACCGAAGACCGCCAGTTTCCTGCCGCGCTCGCTGCTGCCATGGCGGTTCGGTTCGACTGTGCGGGCGGTGACGGTGTCGACTTCGAACCTTTCGCGGCCTTCCTGTCCGCCGATGACGCGACCGACTGGTTCCGGGCATGGACCGGCAACGGTGAGGTGAACGGCGACGGCTTCCGCGTGTTCGGGCAGGATGGCACTGGCGGATACGTCGCCTTCTGGCTGATCCGCCCAGGCCGGGCACTGGTCGAGCAGCCTGTTGTCTTCCTCGGCTCCGAAGGGGAGACCGGCGTCGTCGCCTGCAGCCTGGGCGCCTTCCTATGGCTGCTGGCTGGCGGCTTCGGTCCTTGGGAGGCAGCGACCTCGTACGAGCCCGGGTGGGTTCCGCACTCCCATCGTGAGCTGACGGCCGTAGCTGAACAGTTCGCACCAGATCACCGCGCGCCAGCAGCCGCCGTGATTGAGCAGGCCACACGAGAGTTCCCCGACTTCGACGACACCATCATGGAGTTCTGTCGCTGAACCTGTTCACCTGAGCGGCTCAGCTTCCGGTTGTCAGCCGGGGCCGTAGTGCTGCGCGCCATCCACCCGCGGGTGTGAGAATCAGCGAGAAAGGGTGGGATCCCGCCCAGCGGACTTCAGGCGGCCGGCACCGCGAGCGCTGTGAATACTCCCGGTGGCACCTGGAGCGCTTACCCCCGCTCCACCAGGCATTTCGCCTTCGACCGCAGCCGCTCGGCCTTCGGCGGGATGGCCTCAGGCCCCAGCGCGACAGCCAACTGCCGCCAGCGCATGCCAATCCCGGCCCGCTTTGGACTCCAGCACCGACACAATCCGCGCCACCGTTCTCGGTCGGGGGTGCTCTCCCGCACGATCGCCAGTATTGGCGCCACCTGGCTCCGTGATCCTCGCGCTCTCCGAGGGGTTCGTGGTGACGGCGGTCGCGCTCGCGCGGCGCGCGGGAATCGAGGTGGAGATGCCCGGACCGGAGTCCGGCCATGTGCGGGGTGGCGTCCAGCGCGACGTGCAGGTCCCCGGCAATCCCCGGACCGCGTGAGCCGCGGTCGTCACCGCGCTGGACACGTGGGTGCGGGAGATGGACCGGTGGATGGCCCGCTGAGCCGGTGCGCCCCAAGACTGTCCCTTGTCGACCCAACACCCTGGATCAGCTTGCCGTCTCTGCCTCGTGCCCACCCGAGACGGGCCCGTTTCAATCCAGCGACGCGGTGAACTCAGCCCAGGTGCTGGGAGCGAAGCGGAGTATTGGGCCGTCGAGACCCTTTGAGTCGCGGACAGCGACGGTGTAGTGGGGCGTCGAGCCGCGCAGCATCGGCAAGACCGTGTACGCGGAGTGGGCGCTCGCCCCCACGTCAGTGGGAGCCAATCCGCTCGTGGCTGTGAAGGAGTGACGGGAATGGCGCTAGCGTGGGCCCGTGCCACAGGGGCGCTCGACAAGCGGAAGGGGCGGCCGATGACCATGCCGTACGCGGACGGGGGCGGTCCGCTCATTCCCCGGCCCGAACTGACGCTTCCGGCTCTGCGCCAAGCCGTCGCCACGGTTGCTCCGTCCCGGCTTCCCGAGTTCTTCGAGGATCTGCAGAAGGCCTTTGTGCGGGCCGGTGACGAGGACAGTGTCGTACCGATCCGGATGTTCTACCGGCAGTGGGGCGTGGTGGTCGAGATCGAGCGGTTCCCCGAGACCGCACGTCGGCTGCACGCCGCCGAGCAGGCGATCAGCAGCCCCGATCCGGCCGTGCGTGACCGTGCCGTCCAGGAAGCCGGGGACATCGTGCGCGCGGCGCACCGCGAGGTTGCGGGTGGCTGACTGGCGCTGGGAGCCGTTCCAGGACGACTTGCTGGACGGACTCCCGGAGGTGGCCCGTGCCGAGACCGAGCGGCTGGCCAACGAGATCGCCGTACGGGAGTCCATGGTCTTTCTGGAGGGTGCTGCCTACACCGGGCCCGGGCCGGGTGTGCGAACCGAGAGCCGGGGGTTGCTCATGCTCACCTATCTGACGGACGTACGTGGGGAGCGGATCGTTGTGGTTCAGGTGAGCTGGTTCGGCTGAGCCTGTGAGTGTGTACTGGGCTCGGCCGGTCGTCGGCCCAGCCGTTTACGCCTCTGTCTCCAGGAAGGGAGCCGTTTCGAGGTCGGGTACGGCGTGGGGAGCGGGAGCGGCTCACCCAGGTCGACCTTGATCTCGGTGTCGTAGTACGCCTCGGTGGGGTCGTCGCCGGGGGTGATCGGGGCGGAGTAGCAGTGGGCCGTCTCCTGGCGGCGGTTGATCAGGACATAGACGGGGACACCGGCGGCGGCGTACGTGCGCAGCTTGGGGCCGGTGTCCGTCTCGTGGTTGGTCGAGGTGACCTCACCGACCAGGGTGATCATGTCAATCGGATACCGGCCCTTGTGAGCCTTGCGGTACGACTCGTCGAGCTCCGTCGCTTTGCGATGGTGGGCATGGAAGCCCGTGATGAACAGGGCCATGGGCACTCGGGGCCCCTGTGGCCTGGGAATGCCATGAGCATTCACTCGAACGAGCGTGCTGAACCGTGGCGGCGGTCGGCGTGGGCCGCGGATGCGTGTGGGGTGGTGTCCGGATCGCTCCGGATACCACCCCACACGGTCGGTGCGGTCAGGCGCCGAGCTTGGAGCTCTCGGGACTGTCGGAGGTCCCCGCGGGCGACTGTCCGGGCTTGTCGACGATGCCCGTGGCGGTGATGGCGACGGACTCGACCGCGCTGCCGGCCTTGCCCCAGTCGCCGTCATTCACCAGGACGGTCCGCGTGCCCAGCAGGCGCAGGGTGTCCTTGTCGAAGATCCATTCGTTGCGTTCGCCGTCATGGGTGCGGGTGACCGCGACGCCGTGGCGGCCCGCGGCGTCGACGGCGTCGGGACGGGTGGTGACGCCGGGGATGCGGGTGGCGGCCCGGTACAGCGCAGCGCTGGTGGCGGGCGGGGCCGCCGAGTAGCGCAGCATGTCACCGATGGCGACGAAGGCCGCCTGGTCCGAGCCGAGTGTCGAATCGGTGCCCGAACCATGGTTGAGATCGGCGTCCTTGTAGATCGCCTTCAGCAGCGCCGTGGGGTCCGTGGGCAGGCCCTCCAGCATTTTGTAGGTGGGCGAGCTCGACGTACCGGCCCCCGGGGCGTCCAGCCAGTCGTCCTCACGGTCGTGGCGCTGCAGGGTGCGGTCGGTGCCGTCCACGGAGGTCCACTCCTCCTTGGCTTCGTCGGTCCGTTCCGTCCTGCCGGTCTCCCCGTCCAGGGCGGTGGCGAAGCCGACGACCTTGACGTAGGTGTACTGGCCGTCGCGGACCTGCGTGCCGGGCTGTTCGCCGGCGGTCAGCGCGATGCGGTTCAGCAGTTCGACCGCGGCGGGCGACGCCACGGGCGAGCTCGCCACGTTCGCGGGGCCGGCCGTGTCCCCTCCGCCGGTGAGCCCGTCGAATCCGCCGAGCGCGACCGACAGAGCCAGGGCGCAGGCGGCGGCGGTGGGGGCCAGGACGAGCACCAGGCGTTTGCGGGAACGCCGGGCCGCGTCCGCGGCGGCCGGTGCGTCGAAGTCGATCTCGTTCAAGACATGTCCCTTGCGCAGGCGGTGACGGTCGGGAGTCAGGCCGGGGTGGGCCGCGGCCGGCAGCAGCCGGGCCAGTTCCTCGCGCTCCGCCCGCTCGTTGTGCTCGGGCTGCTGCTGGGAGACGGCGTTCATCGGTTCCTCTCCTGTGGTGACCGGGCCGCAGGAGTGCGGCTGCCTGATATGTGTCCGCTGCCCGCCAGGGGTTCCATCGGCTTCGGACCGCCGCGTTCCATCGGCTTCCGGCCGCCGCGCAGTTCGTCGTGGGCGAGTTCACGCAGCCGCGTACGGGCGCGCGACAGCCGGGACCGGACGGTGCCCACCGGGATCCCGAGAACCTCGGCGGCCTCCGCGTAACTCAGGTCCGACCACACGCACAGGGTGAACACCTCGCGGTCGGCCCGTCGCAGCCTGCCCAGCGCGCGAGCCGCCGCCTGAAGCTGTTCGGTGTCGGCGAGCCGGCCCACCACCTCTTCCGCGAGATCGGGCACGGCGGGCCCGGGCGGCACCCGAGACATCGCTGCCCGGTGCCGGCGGGCCGCCCGCGTGGTGTTGCGCAGCACATTGTTCGTGATGCCCAGCAGCCAGGCCCGGACGCTCAGCACCTCGGCCCGCAGCTTCTCCCGCAGCCGCCAGGCCTCCAGGAACGTCAAGGACACCACGTCCTCGGCCACGGCCCAGTTCCCTGTCACCCGAAGGGCATGCGCATACACGACTCCCGCGTGTGCGTCGAAGATCTCATCGAATGCTGCCCGGCTCCCGGACCGCACTCGCTCACTCGGCGATGTCTCCACGAAACGAAGTGTCCGCAACCCGCCTCCGGTTCCCTGTGACACGCGACACAGCAGCGCCATCGAGCCGCGGTTCTGGCAAAACGGGCTCACTCCCGCTCGGTGCTTCGGGAACGGTCAGAACTTCTTGTTGGTGACCATCGCATTGCCGAACACGTCGTACACGGACACGAATCCCTGGTCCGAATCCTTCCACCCGCCGAATGCCTCGACGATGGCGTCGGCTGCGGCCTGCGGATCCTTCACCTCGGTTTTCCCGCCGTTGATGTCGGTGGAGACGTAGGCGTTTCCGGTGTGCTCGTCCCATTCGCCGATGATGCGTTCGACGCGCACCACCGCGGCTTTCTCCTGAGTGGTTCCGTGCTCCTTCACCCAGGAGCGGAAATCCTCGGCCTGCTTCCTGGACTCCTTCTTGTCCGTGTCCGTCGGCAGGGTTTCCGCCGCGCCGACCTTGTCGGGCTTCGCGGTGTCCTCGGCGGTGCAGGCGGTGGCGCAGGCGAACAGGGCGGCACAGAGCCCGAGAACGGCAGCGGTGTGGGGGGTGGGCTTCACTGAAGGTCTCCGTCGTCTTGCATGGGCCAGAAGCGGGAGGACACCGTACCGGCGCCCCGCAGAGGGACGCCGGTACGGATTGGGTCCAGGGGTCAGAACTTGATGGCGTCGGCCCTGTCGTTCCAGCTGCCGCCGTAGGCGTAGTCGATGTTGGAGAAGTTGGCGTAGCGGCTGTAACCCGAACCCAGGAACAGGTGGGCGTCGGGCAGGCCCGTGCGGAAGTCGTAGAGCTCGACGCCCCGCTGCGGACGGTTTATGTACGCGGAGGAGGCCTTGTCCCGGAACGACGGAGAGTACTGGTTGAGGTGGCGGGTCTTGCTCTCGTCATACGTCGGCCACTGCAGCCGTCGGCCCGAGTAGTTGGAGTTCTGCCAGAGGCACACGTAGGAATTCGGGCAGTCGCGGTAGGCCCGGTTCGTGAGGGCCCGCTTGGCTCCCGCCCGGGCCTCCGCGGTCGGCGCGTTGGCGCTGAGGTAACGGTTCGCCTCGGCGTCGGTGTCGAAGCACTGCATCGTGCCGTCCGCGGACACCTCGACGCAGATCTGCGCGCCGGACCAGCCGGACGCGGGGTCGATTCTCTGGCCCTTGTAGAACATGTCCACCGTGTCGGCGGCGTCCGCCTCCGCGTGGACCTGAGCCTCCTGCTCGGGCGTGAGGACGTCCGTCACGACTCCGGTGGGGTCGTCCGCGGCGAACGACGGTGTGGCGGCGAGCCCGCTGAGTGCCAGCGAGGCGACGGCCGCGGTGGCGGCCATGGTGCGTAGGCGCATGGATGTCTCCTTGTGCGAACTGAACAGTGATGTGGAAGGCGCGCGGTCATGACGGAACCGCGCACACCGACGCCGGCCCTGCCGGATCGCCGGTGGAGGGCGGCTGCTACCGGTGGTGGGCGTCGCGGACGGCCGGCATCTCGTGCCTGGCGGCAACGCAGTGTGAAACGCGCATGATTCGGACCCCCGTGTCCCCTTGTCCCCCGTTGTCCCCGTGTCCCTCCGCGCCCGGTCGCCGCGGCCTCCGGACCGCCGCGTCCATGACGGACGCGCGGTTTCCGGCCGCGTGGACGCTCCGCTGGTCAGGGCGGCGCGTCATTCCGATCGGTGATCCACTCCGACCGGGCAGGGGCCAGCATGAGCCAAACAGGCCGTTCGGATCAAGTGAATTCTCGCCAACTACCGAACCCAGTACGGGAATACGAGCCTCCGGCTTCCCACGGCGACCTGCTCGTCCTTGAGCGCGGCATCGCTTCCAGGGGTGCGGAATGAGTCACTCCTCGGAACGCGCCACGTGTCCCGCGTCCCCTCCGGGCAGGGCGTCAACGCCTGTCACAGGCCCTTTCCGGGCGCGGATTCCGCGGTTCCGAATTCGGGCATGCCTCGGCCGGATCGCCTGGGCGTCCGGTGGGTCGTGTTCCTGCCATGCTCGGCCGGCCGTGTGCCTATCGGCGGGAGGACGGCCCGCCCACGGGCGTCGTCATACGCGTGGCACGGCACCCGGGGTGACACGCGTGTGGGGCGGCACCCGGGGTGACCGGATACCGCCCCACAGAGGCCGGTGCGCGTATGAGAAAGCTCTCGCCGCTACTTCGTCACATTCGTCGGGACCGCCGGTACGGCCGGGGTTATCGGGGACGCGGTCTGTGACTGGGGGGACGCCGAGTTGGAGTAGGCCGACGGGGCCGCCATGCCCGCCGTCGGGTCGGGGGCCTGCTCCTCGTCCAGCTGGGCGGGGAGGCCGCCGACGATGCGGATACCGGCCCCGTCGAGGGCGTGCTTGATGCGCCAGCGGAGCTCGCGCTCCACGCTGAGAGCCTTGCCCGGCATCGTCTTCGCGGAGACGTGGACGACCATCGAGTCGAGCAGGACGCTGTCGAGGCCGAGGACCTCGATGGGGCCCCAGAGGCGTTCGTTCCAGGGCTCGGCCTTGCTCATGTCCTCGCCGACCTGGTTGAGGAGGGTCTTCACCCGGTCCAGGTCCTCCGAGGGGTGGACCGTGACATCGACACCGGCCGTCGCCCAGCCCTGGGAGAGGTTGCCGATGCGCTTGACCTCGCCGTTGCGGACGTACCAGATCTCGCCGTTGTCGCCGCGGAGCTTGGTGACGCGCAGGCCCACCTCGATGACCTCGCCGGAGGCGACGCCCGCGTCGACCGTGTCGCCCACGCCGTACTGGTCCTCCAGGATCATGAAGACGCCGGAGAGGAAGTCCGTGACCAGGTTGCGGGCGCCGAAACCGATGGCTACGCCCGCCACACCGGCGGAGGCCAGCAGCGGGGCCAGGTTGATCTCGAACGTGCCGAGGATCATCAGCGCGGCCGTGCTCATGATTCCGAAGGACGCGACCGAGCGGAGCACCGAACCGATGGCCTGGGACCGCTGGCGGCGGCGCTCGACGTTGACCAGGAGGCCGCCGAGGGCCGTCCCGTCGACCGCCTGGGCCGTACGGTTCATCCGGTCTATGAACTTCGTGATGGTCCGCCGTATGACCACTCTCAGCACTGCCGCTATCACCAGGATCAGCAGCACCCGCAGGCCGATGCTGAGCCATGTGGACCAGTTCTGCTCGACCCAGCTCGCGGCGTTCGTCGCGCTTTCCTGGGCGTCCTGGAGCGTTGGCGCCGTCGGTTCCTCGGTGGGATCGGCGGCCGACAGGACGGACAAGAACACGGCAGGTACCTCCAGGCGTAGCGGTCCGCCCGCGGCAGGGACATCGGAATAGGGGCACCGGCGGGCAGAACCACCACACTAACGGGGCAGCGTGTGCGGATCGTTGCAATGTTCGAGGGAGAGACTGTGCTCACCTGGGGATGAAGAGGGTGTGGTCGAAAACACTCCCAGCCCGTTACCGGGACATGGTGGCGCTTCCACCAGGCATGAGGGGAGACTGACTACAGATCGTCCCGGCGCGAGCCACGCGCCGCCGGCGTACAAGGAGGCCATCCGTGCCGCATGTCCTGGTCCTCAACGCGTCGTACGAGCCCCTCGGCGTCGTACCGCTCCGCCGCGCGCTCGTCCTCGTCCTCGAGAACAAGGCTGTCTGCCTCGAGGAATCCGGCGCCTTTATGCATAGTGCAACCGTTACTGTCCCCGCACCCAGCGTGGTCCGGCTGAAGAGGTTCGTACGGGTCCCTTACCGGGGGCCCGTTCCGCTGACCCGCCGGGCGCTCTTCGCCCGCGACGGGGGCCGGTGCATGTACTGCGGTGGCGTCGCAACCAGCGTCGACCACGTCATCCCGCGCAGCCGCGGAGGTCAGCACGTCTGGGACAACGTGGTGGCGTCCTGCCGCCGCTGCAACCACACCAAGGCCGACCGCCACCTGGTCGAGATCGGCTGGCGCCTGCGCCATAAACCGGCCCCGCCATCGGGGCTCGCTTGGCGCATCATCGGAACCGGACACAGGGACCCGCGCTGGCTGCCGTACCTGCAGCCGTACGGCGCGGAGGACGCGATGGCCCGGATCGACGGCATTTCCGCCTGACGATCCGGGCCTTCGTCTTGCCTTGTGCGGGCCGGTTCCGCTGCTTCGTACGGGCCGGTTCGCCGCCTTTTCCGGCCCTCCGGGAAGTCCCCTCGTGCCTCCCGGAGAGCCGGAGTCCCGCTCGTGCGCCGGGTGGACCGGCGCGGCTACGCGAACCGCAGCTCCGCCGGATGCACCGAACGGCGCAGCAGGGGCAGAGAAGTGGCGGCGGCGAGGAGGCAGGCCGCGTAGACGGCCGGCGGGACGAGCAGCGGCACCAGTATCGGGATGGTCGCAGCGTCCACGACCGTTCCGTACGCGATGTACACCGCCGTGCCGCCGAAGCCCGCGAGCAGCATCGCCGGGGCCAGCGGAAGGGCGGTCTCAAGGAGCAGCGCCCGGCCGAGCACCTTCTGCGGTACGCCCGCCGCGGTCTGCGCGGCGAGGCCCCGGCGCCGGGTGGCGAGCGACTCGACGGTGCCCACGGCAAGACCGCCCAGGCTGATCAGCAGCGCCACCAGGACGGCGGCGCCCGCCAGGTTGACGCCGGTGGTGTAGAACGCCAGGTCCTCGGGGCTGTGGGGCAGGCCCTCCTGCGGGTGATGCACGGAGTCGAGGAACATCTGGCGTACGCCCACGAAGCCCACGCCCACGACGGCCACCAGGAGTACCGCCGCGTTGGTGCGCGCGGTGGCCCACGGGTCGGCCTGGAGCCGTTCGGCGGCGATCAGGACCGCGGGGTTCTCGGTCCGGGCGGCGAGCCGTCTGCCGATGGCCCGTGCGGTGAACCCGGCAACCGCCACCGAGCCCGCACCGGTCAGCGCCACCGCGGAGAACACCAGCAGGGCGAATGGGGCGGCCCCCGGCCCGGTGACCCGCATGACGATCAGCAGGGCGGCCAGGCCCACCAGCACCGCCGGTACCACCAGGGCGAGAGCGGCGACCCGGCCATGGCCCGGCCGCACCCGGCGTACCCAGCCGAGCGGCGAGGCCACGACCCGGCGCAGCGCGACCACACTCACCAGCACGGCGAGGAGCGGCACGGCGAGCGTCACCAGGGCGAAACCGCCCCAGGCCGGCAACGGAAGCCGCTGCTGCAACAGGTTCACCATGAGGAGCGCGGAGAACACCGCGGCGACCACCGCCCCCAGCAGACAGGCGAGGCCGGACTCCAGGGCCGCGATGCGCCGAACCTGCCTCGGCGTCGCCCCGGCGAGCCGGAGCCCGGCCAGCCTGCGGTCGCGGTGCACGGCGCCGATACGCGCGCACTGGGCGAGGAAGCCGAGCACCGGCACCCACAGGAGCAACAGCGTGACGACCACCCCGGCGCGCTGCCCGGGCTGGTCCAGAAGACCGTGAAAGTACGAGGTGGACACCTGCCCCTCCACCGAGGCGATCGCCACCGCCGCGAGCCCGAGGCCGGTGGCCAGCGCGGCCCCCACCGCCGTCAGTATCACCCGCCACCACTCCCGCCGGTCCGAGCCCCGCGTCAGCAGCAGTGCGAGCCGCAGGTCGGCCCTCATCGGGACACCTCCACGACGGTGTCGGCCCCGGTACCGACGGCCCCGTCGCGCAGCTCCACCTCGCGGTCCGCGTACGCCGCGATCTGGGCGTCGTGCGTGATGAGCAGGACCGCCGTGCCGGACTCCCGGGCCGTGTGCGCCAGCGCCGTCATCACGCCCTCGCTCGCGAACGAGTCGAGCGCGCCGGTGGGCTCGTCCGCGAAGACGACCTGCGGGCCGGTCACCAACGCCCGTGCCAGCGACACCCGTTGGGCCTGCCCTCCGCTCATCTCGCCGGGCCGCAGCTCCTCCTGACCGCGTACGCCGAACCGCTCCAGCCACTCGCCCGCCCGCTCGTGGGCCTCCTTGCGGGCGGTCCCCGCGAGCAGCAGCGGCAGCGCGACGTTGTCGAGCGCGGTCAACTCGGGGATCAGCTGCCCGAACTGGAACACCACCCCGAACTCCGTACGCCGCAACTCGCTCAGCCGCTTCTCCGGCAGCTGGTCGATACGCTGCCCCGCGTAGACGACCGAGCCCTCGTCGGGGCGGACGATCCCGGCCAGGCAGTGCAGCAGCGTGGATTTGCCGCTGCCGCTCGCGCCGGTGACGGCGAGGATCTCCCCCGCACGCAGCTCCACCGAGGCGCCCCGTAGCGCCTGGGTCCTGCCGTGCGTCTTGGTGAGGCCGCGGGCCGCCAGGATCGGCAGGGCCTTGTGTGTACTGCTCGTGGGCGGGCTGCTCATGCTCCGTCGACCTCCGCGGTCAGAGTGGTGAGCCGGGCCGCGGTGGTGGTCATCCAGCGCAGATCGGCGTCGAGGTGGTTGAGGGCGTAGTCGGCCGAGAGGACCGTCGCGAGATCGGCGCCGGGCGCCGTCTTGACCGCCGTGAGCTCCCGCATACGCGCCATGTGCGCGGCGCGCTGGGCGCTCAGATACTCGGCGGGATCGGCCGAGGCGAGGATCGCGCACACGACCTTGGCGAAGATCTCGTTCGTCACGAAGGGGGCGGGCGGGGTGATCTCGCCCGTCCACGCGACGAGTTCCAGGGCCCCCTCGTCGGTGGCCCGGTACAGCGTCCGCTCCGGACCGCCGTCCGAACCGGTCCCGTCGACCTCCGCGAGACCGTCGCGGACCAGGCGCTGCAGCGTCGTATAGACCTGGCCGTAGGCCAGCGGGCGGGCCTGCGGGAAGCGTTCGTCGTGGCGTCGCTTGAGGTCGTAGCCGTGACTCGGCCCTCCGGCGAGCAGCCCCAGGAGGATGTGGCGGGTGCTCATGGCGACCATTATGTACTCAGTATATGTAGCGAGTGAATAGTGATCGCGGAAAAACCTCGGCCGCGCCCCGGGGGCCTGGGCCGTACCCCGGGAGGAGCCCGGTCGCGGACGGTGGTCGCGCGGGCGCTCTTGGTCACCCGGCGCAGAAGGGTCAGAATGTGAACAAGGGCACGTTGTCCGGGCTGTCACGTCTGCGCGCCCGCCCGCTGGGTAGGGCTGCCCTGACCCGCCGTACGGCTACCCGGGACGGATGCCGTACGGCAACCCGCAACGAGCAAGGAGGCCCCCGTGGCCGCATCAGCACAGCTTCTGCTCTCGGCCCTCTCCAAACGCCCGGCGGACCGGCCCGCCGACCCCGACCCGTGCATCTGTGTCTTCACCGCCGAAGGGCCCTGTGCGGAGACGCCGCTCACCAGTGAGCCGCCGCTGCCCGACGCCGCCCCCCTCACCAGCGAACCGCCCCTCGCCGACGCCGCGCCCCTGACGAGCGAGCCCACCTCCACGGGCGCCGCCGCGGGCCTGGACCCATCGGGGGTCTGATGCCGCTCTCCCGGCTCGCCGCGCTGCACGGCGTCGCCACCTCCTTCAGCCCGTCCCCGGGGCGCACGGTCGCGGCCTCGGACGCCGCGGTCGTCGCCGTCCTCGCCGCACTGGGCGTCGCCGCCGACACCCCGGACGCCGTCCGCACGGCGCTCACGGCGCGCGAGACGGAGCTACGGGAACGACTGCTCCCACCGACACTGGTGTGCTGGAGCGGCGCGGCGACGGCCGCCGGGAGCGACGACGGCCCCGGGGCGCGCGAACCCGCCCCGGGGGCGGGCGACGACGGGCGCACGCTGGACGAGAGCCCAGTTGCGCCGGGCGAGGGCAGGCCCGCGCCGGACGAGAACCGGCCCGCGGTGGACGAGAGCACGCAGGCGGGCCAGGACCCGGCCGTCTCGGCCGCCCCTCCCGGCCTCCCGGGAGACTCCTCGCTCGACTCCGCCCTCGCCGCGCTGCCCGCCGGGACCCGGCTGCGGATCCGTACCGAGCAGGGGGAGACGCGTGCCTCCGCCGAGCAACTGCCCCTCGGTGTGCACGAGTTGGAGGCCACCGCTCCCGACGGACGGACCGCCCGCGCCCATCTCGTCGTCGCGCCGAGGCGGCTGCCCGCGGCACCGGGGCGTACGTACGGGCTGCTCGTGCAGGTCTACTCGCTGCTGTCCCGGCGCTCCTGGGGCATGGGCGACCTCGGGGACCTCGCCGAGCTGACGGCCTGGGCGGGACGGGCGCTCGGCGCCGGGTTCGTACAGGTCAACCCGATGCACGCGGCCGTGCCCGGCACACCCACCGACCCCTCCCCGTACCGGCCCTCCTCCCGCCGCTACCCCGACCCCGTGTACCTGAGGGTCGAGGACGTCCCCGAGTTCGCGTACGCCGGAGAGCGTGACCGCGACCGCGTCCGTACGCTTCTGGAGCGGGCCGGACGGCAGCGCGAATCCGTGCTGGACAAAGGCGCGTTGATCGACCGCGACGCCGTGTGGGAGCTGAAGCGCGAGGCCCTGGAGCTCGTGCGGGACGTGCCGCTCGGGCCCGGACGCCGCGCCGCCTACTGCGACTTCCTCGCCGAGGAGGGCGAGGCCCTGGAGGACCACGCCACCTGGTGCGCGCTCGCCGAGGTGTACGGCTCCGACTGGCAGAAGTGGCCGGCCGCCCTGCGCGACCCCCGCTCGGCCGAAACCGCCCGCGCCCGGGGCGAGTTGATGGACCGCGTCGACTTCCACGGCCGCCTCGCCTGGCTCACGGACGCCCAGCTCGCCACCGCCCAGCGCAGCGCGCGCGACGCGGGCATGGGCGTGGGGCTCGTGCACGACCTCGCGGTGGGCGTCCACCCCGGCGGAGCCGACGCCTGGGCGCAGCAGGAGTACTTCGCGGCGGGCATGTCGGTCGGCGCGCCCCCGGACGCGTTCAGCGTGCAGGGCCAGGACTGGGGGCTGCCGCCGTGGCGCCCGGACCGCCTCGCCGCGTCCGGCTACGCCCCCTACCGCCGCCTCCTGCGCGCCCTCTTCCGGTACGCCGGCGCCCTCCGCATCGACCACGTCATGGGCCTCTTCCGCCTCTGGTGGATCCCACAGGGCCGCCCGGCCACCGAGGGCACGTACGTCCGTTACGACGCCGAGGCCATGCTCGCGATCCTCGCGCTGGAGGCGTACCGCGCCGGGGCACTGGTGATCGGCGAGGACCTCGGCACCGTCGAACCGGGCGTCCGGGAGAAACTCCACGAACACGGCGTGCTCGGCACCTCGGTGCTGTGGTTCGAACGCGACTGGGACGGTACGGGCCTGCCGTTGCCCGCCGAAGGCTGGCGTGCCGACTGCCTCGCCACCGCCACCACCCACGACCTGCCGCCCACCGCGTCCCGGCTCACCGGCGACCACGTCGAACTCCGCGACCGGCTGGGCCTGTTGACCCGCCCCGTGGAGGAGGAACGGGCCGAGGCCGCCACCGACGTGGGGGAGTGGCTGGCACTGCTCGCCCGGCTCGGACTGCTCCAAGGAGCCTCCGGCGGGCAGTCGGAGGACTCGGAGGAGGCGCAGATCCAGGGCCTGCACCGGTTCCTGCTGCGCACCCCCGCCCGCATGATCGGCCTCTGGCTCCCGGACGCCGTCGGCGACCGCCGCCCGCAGAACCTGCCCGGCACCTGGGACCAGTACCCCAACTGGCGCCTGCCCGTTGCCGACGCCGAGGGCCGCCCCGTAACCCTGGAGGAACTCGCCGCCTCACCCCGGCTGCACGCCCTCATCGACGTGCTGCGCGCGGGCCGGGAGGGTCGCGCGGTGGGCGGCTGCGGGCCGGACGCGGGAGCCACTCCGCCTCGTTCGGCACCCCCGGGCGCGCGCCCGGATTAGGTGTTCGCTACGTTTGCACCGTGGACAAGAAGAACGCCCTGCGCGCCGGCGCCCTGGCTGCCGGTACGACGCTGATGATGCTGCTGATGTCGTCCCCCGCGCTCGCGGTGACGCCTGACGACGGCGACGATCCCGGTCCGGGCCTGAGCGTCATCGAGACGCTGGGGCTCTACGTCGTGGCGCCGATCGGGCTGTTCCTGCTCATCGCCGGTCTGGTCTGGGTCCTCGACGGGTCGACGGACCGTCACCCGAAGGCGAAGGGCAAGGCCAACGGCAAGGCTCCGACGAAGGCGGCCGTGAAGTCCTCCTGACCTCGGCCCGCTCCGGCCACTGAGGCTTTCCGCTTCGAGGGCACCGTCCTCGTGTACCTACGGCATTCGTCGTACGTACACGAGGACGGTGCCCTCGACGTGTTCCCGGCCGGTCGGCCGTCGGCCGGTGCGGGCACCGCGTTCGGCGGTTGCGGCTGGGGCTTCAGTGGGAGGGGCCCGGGTCCGGGGCCGTCAGGTAGCGCTGGACGGTCGGCGCCAGCCAGGCCACGATCTCCTCGCGGGTCAGGTCCACGGCGGGCGGGAGGCGCAGGACGTACCGGGTCAGCGCCATGCCCAGCATCTGTGACGCGACGAGCGCGGCGCGGGCCGGGACCTGCTCGGGGTCGGGGCAGACGCGCAGGGCCACCGGCACCAACTGCTCCTTGAAGATGCCCTGCATGCGCTCGGCTCCGGCGGCGTTGGTGACTCCGACCCGCAGCAACGCCGTGAGCACCTCGTTCTTCTCCCACAGCGCCACGAAGTGCTCGACGAAGATCCGGCCGGCCTCTTCCTTCGGCACCTTCTCCGGCACCGGCAGCCGCAGATCGATGTCGACGGCCGCCGCGAACAGGCCCTCCTTGTTGCCGTAGTAGCGCATCACCATCGACGGGTCGATCTTCGCGTCACGGGCGATGGCGCGGATGGTCGCGCGCTCGTACCCGTCGGCGGCGAAGCGTTCGCGAGCGGCGGTGAGGATCGTGGCGCGGGTGGCGTCGGAGCGGCGGGCGGGCTGAGGGGGCCGGGTGGGGGAGTCGGTGTCGGTCATGCCAACAAGCGTAGGCCAACAGTTGTTGACGTGCCAGGGGTGTCGCCCTATGGTGGCAAACGGGCGTTGGCCTACAAGTGTTGGCCTACGAGTGTTGGCAAGCAGCCGGGCCATCCGGTGTTGGCCAACAGCCCTTGACCAACAACCGTTGGCACCAGGAGGCCGTCATGGCAGGCACGACCGGCACGACCGACAACAACGGCACCTCCCGCACCGCTGATGCTGCCGCTGCCGCTGCGGCTGTCGCTTCCCGCGACGTCATCGTCGTCGGCGCGGGACCCACCGGTCTGCTGCTGGCCGGCGATCTCGCCGCCGCCGGCATCCCCGTCACCCTCGTCGAGAAGCGCCCGCACCGGACCAGCAACCTCTCCCGCGCGTTCGTCCTGCACGCCCGCACGCTGGAGCAGCTCGACGCCCGAGGCCTCGCCGACGAACTGGAGAGCAAGGGGCAGACGCTCGACCGGCTCCGGCTCTTCTCCCGCCTGACCGTCGACCTGACCACCCTCCCGTCCCGGTTCAACCACCTGCTCGTGCTGCCGCAGTACGAGGTGGAGCGGGCGTTGGAGCGGCGGGCGGTGGAGGCCGGGGCGCGGTTCGCGTACGAGACCGAGGTGACCGGGCTGGTCCAGGACGCGGACGGGGTGACCCTCCGGGTGCGCACGCTCGCCGGAGTCGCCGGAGTCGCCGGAGTCGCCGGAGCCGACAGGGGTCCGGAGGAGTTGCGGGCCGCGTACGTCGTCGGGACGGACGGGATGCGCAGTGCCGTGCGGGAGGCGGTGGGGCTGCCGTTTCCCGGGCGTTCGGCTATCCGATCCGTCGTCCTCGCTGACGTCCGGCTCGCCCAGGAGCCGGAGACGCTGCTGACGGTGAACGCGGTCGGGGACGCGTTCGTGTTCCTCGCGCCCTTCGGGGACGGCTACTACCGGGTGATCGGCTGGGACCGCCGGCGCGACGTCGCCGACGACGCGCCCCTCGACCTCGACGAGGTCAAGGAGATCACCCGGCTCGCCCTCGGCCGCGACTTCGGCATGCACGACGCTCGCTGGATGTCCCGCTTCCACAGCGACGAGCGACAAGCTCCGGCCTACCGGGTGGGCCGGGTCTTCCTGGCCGGGGACGCGGCGCACGTCCACACCCCGGCCGGCGGCCAGGGCATGAACACCGGCCTCCAGGACGCCGCCAACCTGAGCTGGAAACTGGCGGCGACACTCAACGGCCACGCCCAAGCGGACCTGTTGGACACCTACCAGTCCGAGCGCCACCCCGTCGGAAAGTCCGTCCTCCGCAGCAGCGGCGGGATCGTACGGCTCGCGATGGCCAACCGGCCCTGGACGCTGGCGGCCCGCGCCCTGCTCACCACGTTCCTGGACCACGCCCGCCCGGCCCGAACCCGCATGATCGGCCGGATCACCGGCATCGGCTACTCCTACCCGTCCCCACGCGGCGCCCACCCCCTGGTCGGCAGGCGCGTCCCGGACCTGGCACTTCGGGACGGCCGCCTGTACGAGGCCCTGCGCGGCGGCAGGTTCGTACTGGTCACCCCGTCCGACGCGCCCACGGCCCCCGGCACCGGCATCGACACTGGTTCAGGCGCCCGCAAGGACCGTCTCACGGTGGCCAGTTGGGCAAGCGACCGTCGCACAACCCTCCTGATCCGCCCGGACGGCTACGCGGCCTGGGCGGCGGAGGAGCCGACCGCCGAGGAACTCGAAGCAGCACTGGCGGCGACGGTGGGACGGGACTGACCCCGCGCTCCTTCAAGGGGCGCGACAAGCCGCATCCGACCCGCGGGCGGCCACGAACAGGACCCCCCTCTCCGGCGAGTCGCTAGCGGCTCGTCCGGTCCGTGCCGGACAGCAACTGGCGCAACAGATCGGCCAGTTGCCCGGCCTGTCCCTCGTCGAGGGACGACAACGCCTCCGTCTGGACGGTGAGCCCGGCCCCGACCGCCTCGTCGACGAGCGTCAACCCCTTGTCCGTGAGCGTCACTTGGAGGGCGCGGCGGTCGTGGGGGTCGGGGGACCTGCGGAGCAGACCGGCCCGTTCCAGCTTGTCGAGGCGGCCGGTCATGCCGCCCGTGGTCAGCATCAGCGTCGCCGAGAGCTGGCGGGGCGAGAGGGTGTACGGGTCGCCGGACCGCCGCAGGGTGGCGAGCACGTCGAACTCGCCGCGCGAGATGCCGAGCCGCGCGTACGTCTTCTCCATCCGGTCGCCCATCGCCCGCGAGAGCCGGAAGACGCGGCCGAAGACCTCCATGGCGGCCGTGTCCAGGTCGGGCCGGACGGCGGCCCACTGGTCGATGATCGCGTCGACGGGGTCCGTGGGGGTCCTGGCGGCCTTGGATGTGCTCATGGGGCGAGTATCCGCACCGCGTCACCCGGCTGCAAGAAGGTGACTTGACGATAAGTTGCTTAGCACTAAGCTAATTACTGCCAAGCTAATTCGCGGAACCAGGTCCCCGAGTCATCCCCCCCCGGGCCATCCCGCCCGGGCCATTCCCTCAAGCCATCTCTCTCAAGCCATCTCCCTCATGGAGCCGGTCATGAATCGCAGTACCGTCATAGCGCTCACCGCCCTGGCGCCCGTCTCCTGGGGCAGTACCTACGCCGTCACCACCGAGTTCCTGCCGGCCGACCGCCCCCTGTTCACGGGCCTGATGCGCGCCCTGCCGGCCGGGCTCGTCCTGCTCGCCCTGGCCCGCAGGCTGCCCCGCGGGGTCTGGTGGTGGAAGGCGGCGGTCCTGGGCGCGCTGAACATCGGCGCCTTCTTCCCGCTGCTCTTCCTCTCCGCGTACCGGCTGCCGGGCGGGATGGCGGCGGTCGTCGGTTCTGTCGGCCCGCTCTTCGTGGTGGGTCTCGCGGCGGCCCTGCTCGGCGAGCGCCCGACCCTCCGTACGCTCCTCACGGGCATCGCGGCGGCCCTCGGGGTGAGCCTGGTCGTGCTGAAGGCGGCGGGTGCGCTGGACGCCGTGGGTGTGCCGGCGGCCCTCGCCGCGACCGCGTCGATGTCCGCGGGCACCGTGCTGACGAAGAGGTGGGGGCGTCCGGAGGGGGTGGGCCCGCTGGCCCTCACCGGCTGGCAGCTGACCGCGGGCGGGCTGCTGATCGCCCCGGTCGCGCTGCTCGTGGAGGGTACGCCGCCCGCGCTCGACGGCCGGGCGGTCGGCGGCTACCTCTATCTGGCGCTGGCCAACACGGCGGTCGCGTACTGGCTCTGGTTCCGCGGCATCGGCAGGCTCACCGCCACCCAGGTCACCTTCCTCGGCCCGCTCTCCCCGCTCACGGCGGCCGTCATCGGCTGGGCGGCGCTCGGCCAGGCGCTGGGCCCCGTGCAGTTGGCGGGCATGGCGCTGGCTTTCGGGGCGACGGTGTTGGGCCAGCTCGGGGCGCGGCCTGCGCGTCCTGCGCGTACCGAGGAAACGTTCAGCTCAGCTGAAAGGAGTCGTCGAAAAGATTCGATGGACGTGACGGTTTGACCCCTGGGACGGTGGAGCCACGTCGACCGAGTTCCCAGGCGGCGGGACGAGAGGCGTGGGTTGCACCGTGGGAGTCCCGGACCCGACCACCCGTACGCACAATTCGTCGGACGCGGGCCGAGCAAAGCGAACCGGCCCCGCATCCGGCCTCGCATCCGGGCCCGCACCCGACGCCGACCCTCACCCCCGTCCCCGTCCCCGTCCCCGCCTCGGGCTCGGACTCGTGCTCGCGGCGGTCGCCACCGTCGTCTGGTCCGGCAGCTTCGTCACCTCCCGCGCCCTGCACGACAGCGTCCCGCCCGTCCAACAGGCCTTCTGGCGCTGGGTCGTGGCGCTCGCGGCCCTCGCCCCGTTCGCGGCGCGGGCCGCCTGGCGGCAACGGCACGTACTCCGCCGCCACCTCGGCTTCCTCCTCCTCGCCTCCCTCCTCGGCATCGCCGCGTACAACACCCTCGTCAACCAGGCGGCCCTCTCCACCTCCGCGGGCACCATGGGCATGATCATGGCCGCGTCGCCGGTCCTGATGGCGGTGTACGAACGCGTCGGCGGCGTACGTCTCGGGGTGCGCCGGATCGTGGGCATGCTGATCGCCTGCGCCGGGGTCCTGCTGCTCATGGGCGGCGGGAGGCTCTCGCTCGACTTCGGTGCCGGGGATCTCTGGATGGCGGGGGCCGCCGCGTGCTTCGCGTCGTACAGCGCGCTGCTGCGTCACAAGCCGCGCGAGATCGACCAACTCGCCTTCCTCTTCGCGGCGTTCGTGCTCGGGACGGCGATGCTGCTCCCGGCGTACGCGGTGAGTCTCGCCGTGCAGGGCACCTTCGACCCGACGCCGTCGACCGTCGGGCCGATCCTCTACGTCGGCGTCTTCTCCTCCGCGCTCGCCTTCTTCGCCTGGAGCAGGGCGATCGCGCTGATCGGCGCGGCCCGGGCCGGGGCGGTCTACTACCTCCAGCCGGTGTGTGTGGCGGCGCTGTCGTACGTGGTCCTGGGCGAGGCGACTGGTCCCGTGCAACTGCTCTGCATGCTGCTGATCATCGGCGGAGTAGTCCTCAGCGCCGGATAGGAGTGCCGGACAAGAGGGGCGGGCAGGAGCGCCGGATAGGTTGCCGTCCATGGCCGAGCACGACAAGTGGGACATCAAGAAGCTGATCATTCTGCGTACGTTGCGCGAGCGGGGCACCGTCACCGCGACGGCACAGGCCCTCCTGCTGACCCCCTCGGCCGTCTCCCAGCAGCTCACCAACCTCGCCAAGCAGCTCGGTGTGCCGCTGCTGGAGGCGCAGGGGCGGCGGGTACGGCTCACCGGCGCGGCGCATCTCGTCCTGCGGCACGCGGAGGCGGTGTTCGAGCAACTGGAGCGGGCGGACGCGGAGTTGGCGGCGTACACGAACGGGGAGGTCGGGGAGGTCGGGGAGGTGCGGGTGGGCGCCTTCTCCACGGCCGTGCCCGCGCTCGTCGTACCCGTCGTGCGGGCGCTGCGGGTGGCGCGGCCAGGGGTCCGGGTGCAGGTGCGGGAGGCCGAGGCGGGGGAGGCGTACGAGTTGCTGGGGGCCGGGGAGGTCGATCTCGCGCTGTCACTCGCGGCGCGGGCCGTGCCGGACGCGGGGGACGGGCGGTTCACCCGGGTGCCGTTGCTCGCCGATCCGCTGGATGTCGCGCTGCCCGTCGACCACGTGCTGGCGGGGGCGGCGGAGGTGCGGCTCGCCGATCTGGCGGGGGAGTCGTGGATCTTCGGGGGGAGCGGGGCGTGGTCCGACATCACGCGGGGGGCGTGCGAGGCGGCCGGGTTCGCCCCTCGGCAGGGGCATTCGGCGGCCGGGTGGACGGCCATCCTCGCCATGGTGGGGGCGGGCATGGGGGTCGCGCTGGTGCCCCGGATGGCTCTGGCCGTCGCGGGGCGAGGGGATGGCGTGGTCACGCGGGCCCTCGACGCCGACCGGCCGCGGCGGCATGTGGTGGCCGCGGTGCGGCGTGGGGGTGAGGGGGCGCCGGCGGTGGCGTCCGTGCTTGACGCTCTGCGGGCGGAGGCGCGGGCGTTGACGGCTCGCCGTCCTGGGTGACCTTTTCTCGCCCCGGCGGGGGCGAAAACGCACCCGGCATATTCACACAAGTTGATCTCCGTCGCGGCCGCCCCAAGGGCCCCTTGACACCCTGACCCGGCACATCGAGCCTTGACGGGGCGCGCTCCCCGGACCCCCGGAACCGCCCGTTCGAGACGCTCAACGGCCGTACCGAGGTGAGGAGTTGGCGTGAGGGCAGAGAGCGCTCGCAGCCGGGGAAACCCGTATCCCACCGTCGACGAGCTGGCGTACCGCGCGCGGGCGATGGTCGCGGAGCGGCCCGGCACCCTGCGTCTGCGAACCGTCGGAACGTCCCGCGCGGGCCGCCCCCTGTGGCTGCTCTCCGCGGGTCACGGCGAGCACCAGATACTCACCGTGGCCGGCGCCCACGCCAACGAACCGGTCGGCGGCGCCTCGTCGCTCACCCTCGCCGAGGACTTCGTACGGGACCCGCGTGTCCTGGACGAACTCGGCTGCACCTGGCACTTCCTGCTCTGTCTGGACCCGGACGGCACGACCCTCGGCGAGCGCCGGTTCGCCGGGCACCCGGCCTCGGCGCCGACCCTGGACGGCTACTACCGCGGCTTCTACCGGCCCGCGTTCGTCAGCCAGCCCGAGTTCCCGCCCGTGGACACGGATCCGCACACCGTGATGCCCGAGTCCCGGGCGCTGACCCGGCTCATCGACGAGCTGCGGCCCCTGGTCCAGTTCTCCCTGCACGGCGTCGAAGTAGGAGGATCGTTCCTGCAGTTGACCCGTCCCGTACCCGGAGCGCCACGCGCCTTCCGGTCCGTGGCGGCGGAGCTCGGCATCCCGCTGGAGTACCGGCCGTTCGACGGCATGGGCTGGTTCGTCGACAGCCCCGGAGTGCTCGTCCTGCCCGATGGCAGCCCTCCCGACGAACGCGACCCCTCCGGCTACACCTCCCAGGCGACCTGGATGTACGCGATGCGGCACGGGACGGTCTCCGCCGTCGTCGAGACCCCCTTCTGGAGCGTGGCCGGCGTGAGCGATCCGAGCCCCGTCAGCCGGCCGCAGCGGGAGATCTCCCGGGCCGCCGAGATCCTGCTCAGCCGCGCCAAACAGCTGGAGAAGGTGCTCGGGGCGCTCGCCGACCGGCCGCCCGCGGACGAGCGCCGGCTGCCGTTCCACACCGCGGCGCGCGAACTCATGGACATCGGCCCCGGCGTGGTGGACACCTGGAACACCCACGACGCGCAGGGCCTCGGCGACGCCGAACTCGCCACCACCGTCGGCAACTCCGTCTCCCTCGGCATAGCCGCCCGCCGCATCCCCCTGCGCGCGGCCGCGATGATGCGCAGCGCCCTCGACGAACCGCCCGAGGCCCTCGACACCCTCGTACGCGACTGGAGCCAGGAGCTGGAGACCACCTTCGTCGCGCGCTGGGTGCCGGTGCACCGGCAGACCGCGCTGCACATCCGCACGATGCTGCACCTGACCCGGCAACTGGTCGGCGCATGAAGAAGGGCGCCCGGTGTCACACCGGGCGCCCCCATCACGTACGGCCTACGGGGCTGTAGCCGTCACGTACGGCCTACAGGGTGGTGGCCGCCGCGTCCGCCGCCTGGGCCCTGAGCGCGCGCTCGATGCCAGCGCGGGACTCCGAGATCAGCCGGCGCAGCGCCGGGCCGGGCTCGGCGGAGGCCAGCCACTCGTCCGTCCTGCGGAGCGTCTCCTCGGAGACCTGGACGGACGGGTAGAGCCCGACCACGATCTGCTGGGCCATCTCGTGCGAGCGCGAGTCCCAGACGTCCTTGACCGCCGCGAAGTACTTCTCCGTGTACGGGGCGAGCAGCTCGCGCTGGCCGGTCTGGACGAAGCCGCCGATCACGGCCTCCTGCACGGCGTTCGGCAGCTTGTCGGACTCGACGACCGACGCCCAGGCCTCCGACTTCGCCTCCTCCGTCGGGCGGGCGGAGCGGGCGGTCGCCGCGTGGCGCTCACCGGCGGCCGTCCTGTCGCGGTCGTACTCGCCCGCGATCTCCGCCTCGTCGAAGCGCCCCACCGCCGCGAGCTGCTGCACGAACGCCCAGCGCAGCTCGGTGTCGACGGCCAGACCCTCGATGGTCTCCCGGCCGTCGAGCAGGCCCTCCAGGAGGTCCAGCTGCTCCGGCGTACGGGCCGTCGCCGCGAAGGCGCGCGCCCAGGCCAGCTGGTGGTCGCTGCCGCCCGCGGCGGACTTCAGGTGGGCCAGAGTGGCGTCCGTCCAGCGGGTCAGCAGTGCCTCGCGTGCGGTCGGGTCGGCGTACAGCTCGATCGCCAGCTTCACCTGCCGGTGCAGCGACTGCACCACGCCGATGTCCGACTCCTTGCCGATGCCGGACAGCACGAGGGACAGGTAGTCGCGGGTCGCCAGCTCGGCGTCGCGCGTCATGTCCCAGGCCGAGGCCCAGCACAGGGCGCGCGGCAGGGAGGACTCGAAGTCCCCGAGGTGCTCGGTGACGAAGGCCAGCGACTGCTCGTCGAGCCGGACCTTCGCGTACGAGAGATCGTCGTCGTTGAGCAGGATCACCGCCGGGCGGCGCCTGCCCACCAGCTCGGGCACGGCGGTCAGTTCGCCCTCGACGTCCAGCTCGATACGGCCGGCGCCTTCGTTGCTGTCCTCCCGCAGCAGCTTGCCGCTGTCGTCATCGAGGTCGTAGAGGCCGATCGCGATGCGGTGTGGACGCAGCGTCGACTCGCCCTTGGCGCCCGTGGGCAGGGCGGGGGCCTCCTGGCGGACGGCGAAGGAGGTGATGACGCCGTTCGCGTCCGTCTCGATCTCCGGACGCAGGACGTTGATGCCGGCCGTCTCCAGCCACGCCTTCGACCAGGTCTTCAGATCCCGCCCCGAGGTCTCCTCCAGGGCGCCCAGCAGGTCGGACAGGCGCGTGTTGCCGAACGCGTGCCGCTTGAAGTAGGCCTGCACGCCCTGGAAGAACTCGTCCTCACCGACATAGGCGACGAGCTGCTTGAGAACGCTCGCGCCCTTGGCGTACGTGATGCCGTCGAAGTTGACCAGCACGTCGTCGAGGTCGTTGATCTCGGCCATGATCGGGTGCGTGGACGGCAGTTGGTCCTGCCGGTACGCCCACGTCTTCATGGAGTTGGCGAACGTGGTCCAGGAGTGCGGCCAGCGCGACTGGGGGGCGTACGCCTGGCACGCGGCCTCGGCGTAGGTGGCGAACGACTCGTTCAGCCACAGGTCGTTCCACCACTCCATGGTGACCAGGTCGCCGAACCACATGTGCGCCAGCTCGTGCAGGATCGTGGAGGCCCGCACCTCGTATGCGGCGTCCGTGACCTTCGAGCGGAACACGTACTGGTCGCGGATGGTGACCGCGCCCGCGTTCTCCATCGCGCCCGCGTTGAACTCCGGCACGAACAGCTGGTCGTACTTCTTGAACGGGTACGCGTAGTCGAACTTCTCCTGGAACCACTCGAAGCCCTGCCGCGTCACCTCGAAGATCGCGTCCGAGTCGAGGAACTCGGCGAGCGAGGGCCGGCAGTAGATCCCGAGCGGAACCGACTGACCGTCCTTCTCGTACACGCTGTGCACCGAGTGGTACGGGCCCAGGATGAGCGCCGTGATGTACGTGGAGATACGCGGCGTCGGCTCGAAGACCCAGACGTCGTCCTTGGGCTCCGGCGTCGGCGAGTTGGAGATGACGGTCCAGCCGGTGGGCGCCTTCACGGTGAACTGGAAGGTGGCCTTCAGGTCCGGCTGCTCGAAGCTCGCGAAGACACGGCGGGCGTCCGGGACCTCGAACTGCGTGTAGAGATACGCCTGCTGGTCGACCGGGTCGACGAACCGGTGCAGACCCTCACCGGTGTTGGTGTACGCGCAGTCGGCGACGACCCGCAGGACGTTGCGGCCCTCCAGGATGCCGGGCAGCGCGATCCGTGAGTCCTTGAAGACCTCGGTCGGGTCGAGGGAGTCGCCGTTGAGGGTGACTTCGAGGACGGCCGGGGCCACCAGGTCGATGAACGACTCGGCGCCGGTCTCGGCCGAGTCGAAGCGCACGGTGGTCACGGACCGGTAGGTGCCTTCCTCACCCTGCGCGCCGGAGAGGTCGAGATCGATCTCGTACGAGTCAACGGTGAGCAGCTTCGCCCGCTGCTGCGCCTCTTCACGGGTCAGGTTTGTGCCAGGCACGCGGTCATCTCCTCGTTATGTGTGGGTTGCGCCATCCTTCCACGGCTGATGCGGGGAACGCGATGTCCGTTTCCCGCCGGTGGGAGGCGTGCGGGGGCGGGAGTCTGGAACGCATGACGACATATACCGCGAGGCCGATCGAGCCGGGTGCGCTGAAGGAACTCCGTGACGTCGACGACGCGGGGCGGGCGTGTGTTCCGTTCGTGGAGGGGGAGGGCGGGAGTCCGCTGCGGTGCTGTCTGCGGCGGAGTGAGACGGGTGAGCGGGTCGCTCTCGTCTCGTACGCTCCCTTGCGGCGGTGGGCCGCGGGGGTGGGGGTCGACCCCGGGGCGTACGACGAGCAGGGGCCCGTCTTCGTCCACGCCGGGGAGTGTGGGGGGCCGGTGGGGGGTGGGGGCGAGCGATATCCGTTCGCCCGGGCCGGGGTGTTGCGTGTCGTGCGGCGGTACTCCCGCGAGGGGCGCATCCTCGGGGGGCGTTTTCTCGACCTGCCGTCGATGCCCGACGAATCGCTGGACGCGGCCTTCTCTGAGGCCTTCGCCGATCCTGGGGTGGCTCTGGTGCACGTTCGTGCGGTGGAGTACGGGTGCTTTCTGTATGAGGTGCGGCGGCCGTAGGGCTTTTTTCGCCCCCGCCGCCCCTACCCATTCCCGTCACTTACTCAGGGGCTCCGCCCCCGAACCCCCGCTCCTCAAACGCCGGAGGGGCTGAATTTCAGCCTGTCCGGCGTTTGAGGACGAGCGCGGCAGCCCCCAGGGTCAGGTCAGGCCTTGAGCTCCGCTGCCACCAGTTCCGCGATCTGGATCGCGTTCAGTGCCGCGCCCTTGCGGAGGTTGTCGTTGGAGACGAAGAGGGCGAGGCCGTGGTCGACGGTCTCGTCGGTGCGGATGCGGCCGACGAAGGAGGGGTCCTGGCCGGCGGCCTGGAGGGGGGTCGGGATGTCGGAGAGGGTGACACCCGGGGCGCCCGCGAGGAGCTCCGTGGCGCGCTCCACCGAAAGCGGACGCGCGAAACGGGCGTTGACCTGGAGCGAGTGGCCCGAGAACACCGGGACGCGGACACACGTACCGGAGACCTTGAGCGCCGGGATCTCCAGGATCTTGCGGGACTCGTTGCGGAGCTTCTGCTCCTCGTCCGTCTCGTTCAGACCGTCGTCGACGATCGAGCCGGCGAGCGGCAGCACGTTGAAGGCGATGGGGCGCTTGTAGACGCCCGGCTCGGGGAAGTCGACCGCGGAACCGTCGTGCGTCAGCTTGTCCGCGTCCGCCACGACCTTCTGCACCTGACCGTGCAGCTCCGCCACGCCCGCGAGCCCCGACCCGGACACGGCCTGGTACGTCGCGACGACCAGCGCTTCGAGGCCCGCCTCCTCGTGGAGCGGCTTGAGCACCGGCATCGCGGCCATCGTCGTGCAGTTCGGGTTGGCGATGATGCCCTTGGGACGGTCGGCGATCGCGTGCGGGTTCACCTCGGAGACCACGAGGGGCACCTCCGGGTCCCTGCGCCACGCCGACGAGTTGTCGATCACGACGGCACCCTGGGCGGCGACCTTCTCGGCGAGGACCTTGGAGGTGGCGCCGCCCGCGGAGAACAGGACGATGTCCAGACCGCTGTAGTCGGCGGTGGAGGCGTCCTCCACGGTCACGGCCGAGTCCTTGTAGTCGATCGTCGAACCGGCCGACCGCGCCGAGGCGAACAGCCGCAGCGTCTCCATCGGGAAGTCCCGCTCAGCGAGGATCTTGAGCATGACCGTGCCGACCTGACCGGTGGCTCCGACGATTCCTACCTTCACGGCGACTCCTTTTGCCTGTGCATTACTGGCCAGTGTTTCCATCATGCGTCTCACCCCGGCCCGCCTGTCCAATCCTTTGACCTCGGAGACCGAGTGCTGGGACGGGCCGGGGGTCCCGCGAAGGGGCGGTCAGCCGCGGTTCTCGATCGTCCAGTTTCCGTTGGTCCTGATCTGGAGGAAGCCCCCGGGCAGCCGCTGCAGCCCGGAGGCCGTACTGATCCGGCGTACGGGCCGCAGGCTTTCGTCGAGCTCCCAGATCACCAGCAGGTCGAGCATGCCCCGGCCCTCGTGGGTGAGCATCATCTCGGTTTCCGGACCGGTGTGACGTACGACTCCATAGCCCTGCCCCGACACCTGGCGGCCCTGTCCGCCGAGGGCGGGAGCCGTGTCGAGGGGAGCGTGATCGAGCCGCCAGCCGGTCTCGTCACCCGCCTGGACCAGGAGGAAGCAGTACCCGGCCTCCGACACCCACAGCGGGCCGGTCACCGGCCGGCGGCGCCCCGCCGTGTCCGCGCAGATCGCACGCTTGCCCTCGGGCTGCACGGTCCAGCTGTCCAGCCAGCCGTCGTCGCCGGTGGTCCGGCGCAGGCCGACCAGGGCGGGCGGACCGGTGTAGCCGAGCACCGTGCTGCCCACGCCCTCCACCGAGCCCGTCAGCGGCTGCGCCTGCTCGACCGGCAGCAGCCGAAGACTCCAGTCACCGGCGTCCTCGATCCGCAGCCTGGCTTCGGGCTCGCCCTTGCGGAACAGGAGTGTGCGGCCGCGACGCCCGTTGTTGTCGCCCCGCAGAAGCTTTTCCTCGTCGTCGTACTCGTCGAGCAGTTTGACCTCGTACCCCATGAACGAGCCCTCGTCCGAGATCGCGTACTCCAGGATCGCGGGCCGCCCCGGGGCCGGGTTGACCAGCGTGACCGTGCTCTTGCCCCGGCCCGTGTAGACGCCGGAGGCCTGGGCCGCGGCCCGGTCGAGCACGGGCAGGGGGCGGGCGGTGAGCTGCCAGGGGCCGTCGGCCTCGATGAGGAGCAGGAGGGGGCCGGCCGGGACGGGCACGGTCTGGCGCAGCGCGTCGGTCTCGTTGACGAGCAGGTCGTACTCGTCCGGGTTCCGCAGGTTCGCGATCTCCTGGCTCCTGAGCGCGAAGTAGCCGCTGCCGTCCTCGTCACCGGCGAACTCCACGTCGATGTCGGCCGCGGTGCCGGTGTACGCCACCACCTCCGGGCCGTACCCCTGGAGCGGGGAGTCCAGCCGGCGGGTCACCGAGAGCGGCTGGACCATGACCGTCCAGTCGTTGTCGGCCTCCACCCGCAGCCGCAGGGGGATGCCCTCCGGCGGGTGCACGAGGGTGCGGCCGCGGAAGTCGCGCAGGGTGCTGTTGTAGAGGAGGTCGTCGTCCTTGTTGCGGCGGTCGAGGGTGTGCATGCAGAAGTAGCCTTCCCCCTCGTGCCACGCCTCGACGACCACCGGACCAGGCGGAATGGGCGCGTTGACGGAGACCACCCCGTTGCCGCGGCCGCGCTGTACGAAGGGCTGGAAGTCGGGGCCGAAGGAGACGGCCGCCACCGGTGCCTGCGGCGCCGGGCCGGGGTGCGGCGGCACCGCGTCCCGGACGTCGTAGGCGGGTGGTGCGGTCGGGGCCGGAACCGGTATGGGCGCCGGTATCGGGGGCGGTGTCGGATCCTCCACCGCTATCCCGAAGTCGGTCGCGAGGCCCGCGAGTCCGGACGCGTAGCCCTGGCCCACCGCGCGGAACTTCCAGGTGCCGTTCCTGCGGTAGAACTCGCCGAGCACGAAGGCCGTCTCGTCGGACGCGTCGGTCACGTCGTAGTGGGCGACGACGGTGCCGTCCCCGGTGAGCGCCTGCACACTCAGCCCGGGCACGGAGCCGAAGACCCCGCCGTCGCAGGACCCGGCGATCACCACCCGCTGCACCTCGGGTTCGATGTGCGGCAGGTTCAGCTCCAGCCACTCGGCGAGCTGCCCGCCGCCGTCGGCCGTGCCCGCGTGGCGTACGGCCCCGGAGGGGTGCGCGGGCTGGTTGTAGAAGACCAGGTCGGCGTCGCCGCGTACCTTGCCCAGGGCGTCGAGAAGCAGCGCCGAGGCATCCACGGACGGAGCCCCCGGAACGTTCCGCCGACAGACCGCCACACGCAACAGAGCTGCGGGAACAGGGGTGTTGGCACCTTTGGTGATGTGCGTCATGCGGCACATGGTGGCAGTGGAGACGGTGTGAAGTCGATAAGCGGGAAATGTGGAGGATGAGGGTCCGTAAAGATCTCCGCGATCGGGCCGAAAAGATCTCCCGGATCGGGCCGAACGTTTCCCGCACCAGCGGCGTCCTAGAGAAAACGCGGCGAGGGGAGGGGTGGCTGTGCTGCGCAGAAAAGCCCGCCGCGTCCAGGGGGGCGGGGAGAGCGCCGGGGGGACGCTCGACGACCCTCTGGACGCGGCCCAGGAGCGCCGGGTGCGAGCCGTGCTCGCGCTCGGCGGGGTGCCGCAGGCGGACCTGCCGGACGGGGTACAGCAGGTCCGGCTGCGGCTCCTGGAGCGGGCGGCGAGCGGGGCGGAGGCGCCGCGTGACGTGTCGGCGTGGGTGGCGGTCGTCGCCTCGAACCTGGCGATGGACTGGCATCGCGCGAGGCGCCGCCAGGAGCGGATCGGCGAGCGGCTGGCCTCGCTGAGGCCGCCGGAGCAGGTCGCGGGGGAGTCGGGTGAGGACACGAAGGTGATGTCGCTCGCCGTGGCCCAGGGTCTGGACGAACTGCCGGACGCCCAGCGGCAGATCCTCGTGCTGCGTTTCTACGCCGACCTGCCCGTCCGTGGCATCGCCGAGGAGCTCGGCATCCCGGAGGGCACGGTCAAGAGCAGGCTGCACACGGCGGTCCGCGCGCTGCGCGCCCGTCTGCACGAGGACGAGGTGGTGTGACGTGGCCGAGTACGAAGGAATGGACGCGCTGCTGGCCGCGCTCACGGACGAGCCCCTTCCCGAGGGCGCCCGGGACGACGCGGAGTTCCAGGCGGAGCACCGGTCGGCCCTCGCGGACGTCGCCCTGCTCAGGGAACAGCTGCGGATGATGGGCGACACGCTGGCCGCCGAGACATCGGGTGCGGAGACACCGAGTCCAGCGAAACCGGTCGCGGGAGGCGGGCGGTCCGAAGCCGAGCCGTTGCCGGCCCCCGCACCGCACAGGACACCGAAGCCGCTCAGGAAGCCGAAGTCGCTCAGGGCGCCGAAACCGGTGAGGCCGTCCCGGCCGTCCCCGCCGCTCTGGTTCCGGCGTTACGCGGGGGTCGCCCTCGGCACCCTCGTGGTGGGCGCGGGCACGGCGATGCTCGGCGGGATGGTGTGGCTCGGGATGCATGGGGGCGCCGCCGACGGCGGTTCCTCCGACTCGTCGGCCGCGAAGCATGACGACAGCGGGGGCAACGAGTCGTCGTACTCGCCCGAGACGCACCTCGCGTGCTCCAAGGTCCTCGTCGAGGGGACCGTACAGAGCATCACGCCCGCCGCCGACGGGAACGTACGCGTCGTGCTGAAGGTGAAGCGCTACTACCGGCCCGAGCAGTCCGTGGCGGACCACCCGACGATCACGGTAACGCTGCTCGACAGTGCCAGGGCGGACCTGAAGGTCGGCACGTACACCCTGGTCAGGGTGCCGGTGTTCCCGCAGGACCGGCAGGACTGGGAGACCGGCTGGGGCGTCGGCGACGCCCGCAAGGGCATCCTGGAGGCGCTGCCGGGAGCGCGGGGGATGGAGTGCGCGGGCCCGAACGGGGGGTAGGGCCGGTGGACGACGGGAAGGGCGGGCGCCCGGTGGGACCGGACGCCCGCCCTTCTCGTACAGAGAGCAAGTCGCTCAGAGAGCAAGGCCGTTCAAGGAACACGGCCTTTCAGAGGGTCGCGACGCTACGGCGTGACCTTCTCGATCAGCACGCTGCCGGTACCGGCCACCGTGCCCCGCGCGTTCACGAGCTGCGCGCGCCCGAAGAACGTCCGGCCCTCCGGCGGCGCCGCGTTCGCGACGACCTTCGCCTCGACCGAGGCGGTGGCCCCGGTGCCGAGCTTCACGGGCGTCGAGTCGACCTGGACCTCGCCGAGCGACGGCGCGAAGTACACGTCGAGGTAGTCGTACGCCGTGGAGCCCGCCGGGATCGCGTAGCCGACGACCTCGATGGTGTACGTGCCGGCGGCGGGCGACGGGACGGAGACGGACTCCTCGGAGTCGCCGTCCGCGGACTGAGCGACCTGGTTGCCCTGCGCGTCGTAGACGGTCAGGTCGAGGTCCGCCGCGGCGTCCGAGACGTTGCCGATGGTGACGTCGAGCGAACCGGCGCCCGCGGGCACGTCCACCGTGGTGGTGTCCGTGGCGCCGTCGGCGATGGTCGGCCGCGCGTTCTTGGAGGAGCCGAGCGGGCCGCCCTTCAGCGAACCGTCGACCGTGGCGAGCTTGTTCGTCACCTTCCAGGAGACCGGGGCCGGCGTGCCGACCTTGGCCTCGGGGACGGTCACGACCGCCGGGTCGAAGTCGGCGCCGAGCACCTCGACCTTCAGCTTGTACGGGTTGTCGAGCACCGGCGACGTACGGCGGGACTCGACCTCGATCTCCCAGACGCCGGGCTGAGGGTCGGCGTACGCACGCACGTCGGGCTTGCAGCCGTTGCCGTCGAGGTAGTTGTTGTAGCAGAACGGCGTCGAGGTGTTGTCGACCGGAACGCCGTACGGGTGGATGGCGATGAACCGGGTCTGGCTCTTGTCCTTCAGCCCGCCGATCGCGACCTCAAGGGCCTTGGCGCCCTCGGGGACGGTCACGAAGTACGACTTGCTCTCGTTGCGCTGGACATTGCCGGACGCCGAGTAGGTGTACTTCAGCGGGGCGGAGACCACGACCGTGGTGAGGACCTGCTTGTCGATGCCCTCGGTCCTCGGGTCGTCGACCTCCAGGATCGCGCTGCTGAGACCGGAGTTCTCCGGCTTGGCGGCGACCTTCACGGTCACCGGCTTGTTCAGCGGCAGGGACACCTCGTCACTGCCGACGATCCTGAACGTGTCGTCCCGGTTGTTCTCCAGGTGCAGCTCGTGCCGGATCGCACGGTCGGCACCGGTCGTACGGGTGATGGTGACGTCGTACGTCTTCTTCTGGCCGACCTTGAGGCCGCCCTCGCGGTCGTAGAGGCCCGTGCCGAAGCCCGGGGTCTTGAGCGCGAAGTCGATCGCGGTGTCGACCGGGGCCTTCACCGTGTACTCGTGGGCGGTGGCGCCGTCACGGATCGAGTCCCAGGCGTCGGGGATGTTGACGAGGCCCGCGCCCTCCGCGTACGCCTGCGTGCCGCTGATGTGGTCCGCGGTCGAGGTGAGCGCGGTGCGCAGCTTGGCGGGCGTCAGGTCGATGTTCTTCTGCTTCGCGGCGCTCAGCAGCAGCGCGGACGCGCCCGCGGCCTGCGGGGACGCCATCGAGGTGCCCTGGAGCATCGAGTAGCCGGCCGGCAGGGAGTAGCCCGCCTCGGCGACCGGGCTGCCGGGCAGCCAAGTCTGCGTGGTGTTGATGGAGGCGCCGGGCGCGGTCAGCGTCGGCGTGAAGCCGCCGTCCTCGCGCGGTCCGCGCGAGGAGAAGGGCAGCATCGCGTACTTCTTCTCCACCGCCGAGCCGTAGTTGGACGCCCAGGTCTCCTTGGAGATGGACGCGCCGACCGAGATGACCTTGTCGGCCAGGCCGGGGTCGCCGATCGTGTTGGCGCCGGGGCCCGAGTTGCCGGCCGAGATGACCAGCTCGACGCCGTAGGTGTCGATGAGGCGGGTGTAGAGCTCGGCGCGCGCGTTGTTGCCGTCGTTCAGCGCCGGGAGGCCGCCGATGGACATGTTGACGATGTCGACGCCGCGGTTGGCGACGAGGTCGATCATGCCCTCGGTGAGCGCGACGTTGGTGCAGCTGGGGCCGAAGAGGCAGGCGCGGGAGGAGACGACCTTCGCACCGGGCGCGGCACCGTTCATCTTGCCGCCGAACAGCCCGTTCGCGGCGGTGATGCCGGCGACGTGCGTGCCGTGCTCGCTCGATATCAGGCCGATGTTGACGAAGTCGCGCTTCTGGCCGACCCAGTCGCCGCCCAGCGGGTCCATCGGGACGTCCTTGCGGATCTCCACGACGAACGGCTGCCGCTCGACCACGTCGGTGGCCGGGTTGTCGGTACCGAAGTAGCCGATCTGGTACCCGTCCTTGTACGGCTTCATCGGCGCGTCGTCGGTGAAGTCGCTGTTGCCGTTGGAGTCGACACGCACCGTGCCGGCCGCCGCGTCGTACAGCACACCCCAGGCGTCGGTGGTGTCGCCGTCGCGGTTCACGTCGCCGGCCGCGTCGCCGCCGGCGGTCGCGGACTCGCGGAAGAGGTTCACCTGGTAGCTGCCCGCAGGCGCGGTCCACGTCTTGCCGCTGAAGGCGAACGTGGGCCCGGACACGGAGGTCAGCATCGCGCGCCAGGACGCGTCGCCGTCGATGATCGGGTCGGTGGACGTCACCCAGTCGACGATCTTGCGCTCGCCGGTGGTGGTCTTCTGCAGCGCGGGGTGCGCCAGGTCCACGCCGGAGTCGAGGACGCCGATCGTGATGCCCCGGCCGTCCGCCTTCGGGTTCTTCTTCACGAAGTCGACGGCACCCGTCTCGAACGACGGGTTGTACGGGTTCTCGGCGGGGGTGTTCTTGCCGGGCGCCGGGTAGGCGCCGGCCGTCGGGCCCTTCTTGGCACCCTTGGCGGTGTCGGCGGACGGCGTCGGGTCGTCCAGCGCGATCTCCTGGCGCAGGTCGATGCCGTGCACGGAGGAGAGCTTGGCGGCCGCCTTGATGGCCGCGTCGGCCTTGGCGGTCGGGACGGTGGCGCGGACGTAGCCGAGCTTGTCGTAGGTACGGCCCACGGAGCCGCCCTTCACCGCGTCGAGCTGGTCCGCGACCTGCTCGGTCTGCCCCGGCGCGGTGGCGACCATCATCGTGACGTTCTTGTCGCCGCCGGCCTCGGCCTCGGCGAGGAGGTCGGCGTCGTCCGAACCGAGCTTGCCGCTCGCGGACTTGACCGATGTGTCGACGGGCGTACCCGGATCGTCCGCGGAGAAGGCCATGGGTATCGGCCCCGCCGCGGAGAGTGCGGCCACGAGACCGGCGGCCACGGCTATGCGCGCCGCGCGTCTCGCGCCGGTGATCGGAGCTCGCTGAGGGTTGGGGGTCATCAGCATCCTTGTAGGTAAAGGAAAGTCCGTTGACGATCGGAACGATCGCCCCAGTCCGGTATGTGAACCCGGATGACCGCTCAGCTTTACCCAAGTGATGGATGTTTGGGGAGGGTTGACCGTGACGTGAAGTGTCCATGGCGTAATTCCGCCATACGCCACCGGAGGCATAGCCGTGTATGGCCGGACATTCCCGGAGGGCTCAGCCCTCTCGCGTGCGCGCGTAGTGGCGGGATGCCTTCGCGCGGTTGCCGCAGGAGGCCATCGAGCACCACCGGCGGGTGCCGTTCCGCGAGGTGTCGAAGAAGTGCAGGACGCACGACTCGTGGGCGCAGCGCCGGACGCGGTCGGGGGCGGTGTCCAGCAGTTCCAGGTAGTCGCGGGCCGCGAGCCAGGCCGGTCCCCAGGACGGGTCGCGGAACTCGGCCTCTTCGCCGGGCCCCTCCGCGGTCAGGGTGGCCCGGATCCGCCCGTGCGCGAGCACGGCGTCGACCCGGCCCGCGCCCTCCGCCAGGGATCCGTCCGTCAGGGATCCGTCCACGGTGGCCCGCAGCGCGTCCCGTGCCGTCAGCGCGTGGCGCAGGGTCGCCTCGTCGGCCGTGAACTCCAGCGCGTTGGCGGCCAGCCACACCGCGAGCCCGTCGGTGTCCGTCAGCAGGTCCTGGATCACACCCTCGTGCATCCACCGTGTGTTGAGCAGGTCCAGGGAGAGCGGCTCCCCGGTGAGCGGACGTGGATCCCGGGCGGCGACGGACATCTGACGGCTCCCTGCTTTCCCGGTCGGCGTGCACCTACCGGCTGCCCCTGCTAACCGGTCAAGAGTATGTGACCGGTTGACGCCAACCGATTCTAACCTCTAAAGTCACTTACAACGGTTAGTTCATGCTGGGCCCGACGCAAGGGGAGTGCCATGTCGACGACCACCGCACCGCGCACCGGCCACACCGGCCTCAACGTCACGGATCTCGACCGCTCGCTCGCCTTCTACCGGGACCTCCTCGGCTTCACGGTGATCGTCGAGGGCAAGGAGGAGGACCGGCGGTACGCGTTCCTCGGCGAGGACGGCCGCCCCGTGCTCACGCTGTGGCAGCAGGCCGACCACGGATACACGGCGACCGGCGCGGGGCTGCACCACCTGGCCCTGGAGGTCGACACGGTCGAGCAGGTCAGGGCGTACGAGACGGCACTGCGCGCCCATGGCGTGGACTTCGCCCACGAGGGCGTCGTGGCCCACCGCGAGGGCGCCGCGTCCGGCGGCATCTTCTTCCACGACCCGGACGGCACCCGCCTGGAGATCTGCACGGCCCACGGCGCGGAGGGGGCCCCGGCGCCGTCGGGCGAGGCTCCGACCTGCGGATTCTTCTAGGCCGAACCGATGGAGGAGGACACCGTGACCTATCACTCCGGCTCGCGTGCCGTGCAGGACCGGGTCGGTGTGCGTGACATGGCCGATCATGTCGGACGGTCCATCGGGGAGGGGCTGCGACCGGTGGCCGCCGCCTTCCTGGAGCTCCAGCCGATGCTCGTGCTCGGCGCCGCCGACCCGGACACCGGCCGGGTGTGGGCCTCCCCGGTCACCGGCGAGCCCGGCTTCGTACGGGCCACCGGACCGCGCCAGATCTCGGTCCAGGGCGGCCCACGCGCGGGCGACCCACTCACCTCCGCGCTCGCCGTCGCCGGGACCCCGGTCGGCACCATCGCGCTCGACCCGCGCACCCGCCGCCGCATGCGGCTCAACGGCCGCTCCCGGCCCACGCCCCGCGGCCTGGCGGTCAAGGCCGACCAGGTCTTCTCCAACTGCCCCAAGTACCTCCAGAAACGGGAGTCGTACGAGACGGTCGCGCGCACCCCGGGCGAGCCGCTGCGCGGCAGCGAACTCGGCGCGGCCCAGCGGGAGTTCGTCCGCGCCGCCGACACCTTCTTCCTCGCCACCGTGCACGGGGACGGCGCCGACGCCAGCCACCGCGGCGGCAACCCCGGCTTCGTGCACGTCACTTCGCCGACCGAGCTGAGCTGGCGCGACTACCCCGGCAACTCCATGTTCCTCACCCTCGGCAACCTCGCCGCCGACCCGCGCGCCGGACTCCTCCTCCTCGACTGGGAGACGGGCGCCGCCCTCCAGCTCTCCGGCACGGCCCGCACGGAGTTCGCCCCCGACGGCACCCGCACCGTCCGCTTCACCGTCGAGGCGGTCGTGGACACGCCCGCGGCGAGCCCGCTGCGCTGGACGCCGCCCGAATACTCACCGGCGAACCCGACCCTGCCGTAATAACGTCGGCGCATGCACAAGGAGTTGAGGGTGGCGGCCTACGCCGTATGCGTGCGCGACGGCCGGATTCTGCTCGCCCGCCTGGTGGAGAAGAACGGCACCAGGCCCTGGACGCTGCCCGGCGGCGGCATGGACCACGGCGAGGACCCGTACGACACCGTGATCCGGGAGGCGGAGGAGGAGACCGGGTACACGGTCGAGCCCCTCGCGCTGCTGGGCGTCGACTCCGTCCGGCGCAGCTACGCGCGCCGCCTCGGACCCGCCGCCGACTTCCAGGGCCTGCGGATCGTCTACGAGGTCGGCGTCACCGGCGGCGAACTGCGCCCCGAGACCGACGGCTCCACCGACCTGGCCGCCTGGCATCCTCTCGACGAGGTGTCCGCCCTGGACCGGGTCGGCCTCGTCGACGTGGGTCTCAAACTGTGGCGGGACCGGCCGGCGGTGGGGCGAGCGACGGGCATCCCCGAGTACCCCGAGACCTCCGGGAAATAGTTTCCGTACCCAGCCAGGTGAACTTGGAGTGACCGCCTCCTCTCGGTTCGAAGAGGGCTCGGTGGACGCGGAGGGTAACCAAGATCCACGTACGGTGATCGGCGCTGCCCGTTGCTGTCCAGTTAACGCGCAGGTCACCCCTGGTGCCAACGATCCAGTATGAGCGGGCAGTTCGCGTCAGTGAACCGCCCGCGACCACTGCTGACGCGTTCGGACCCGGGGAGATCGCGCCATGTCGCGCATACGCTCTGTCGCCACCGCCACTGTTCGTGACCGCCGAGCCTTCCTGGCCGCCACCGGGGCGGTGTCCCTCTCCGCGGGCATCGGCCTCGCGCTGCGGCCCGGTTCGGGCGAGGCCGCCGCGCACACCGCCTCGACCCAGGGGCAGCCCCTCGCGGTCTCCCGCCCGGCACCGGCCGCGCCGCTGGCCCCGTACACCCGCGGCACCACCCTCTCGACGGTCGCGGTCCCGCGCGGCGGCTCCGGCTACCGGCGGCTCGGCGACGGGCCCGCCTGGTCCCGCGTCGTCCGCGGCGACCTGGCCGCGCCCAAGGCGGGCCGCGGCGAACGGCGCACCGCGCTCGCCGCGTTCGTGCAGTTCACGGACCTGCACCTGGTCGACGTACAGCACCCGCTGCGCTACGAGTACCTGCGCGCCCAGACCGCCAGCGCCTGGCGCCCCCAGGAGGCCCTGTCGGTGCCCGGCGCGGTCTCGCTCGTCGAGCGGGTCAACGCGCTGCGCGGCGCCCCCGTCACCGGCTCGCCCCTGCACTTCGTGATGACCACCGGCGACAACACCGACAACAACGCCAAGACGGAGCTGGACTGGTTCCTGAAGGTGATGAGCGGCGGCCGGATCACCCCCAACTCCGGTGACCCGAACCGCTACGAGGGCGTCCAGAACAGCGACCTCAAGCTGTACTGGCAGCCCGACGCGGCCCTGCGCGACGCCGACAAGCAGCTCGGCTTCCCGCGCATCGACGGCTTCCTCGCCGCCGCGATCCGCGAACTGCGCAGCCCCGGCCTCAACCTCCCCTGGTACTCCACGGTCGGCAACCACGACTCCCTGCCCGGCGGCTGCTACGCGCCCGGCGACTCCTTCTTCACCGACTTCGCGGTCGGCGGCAAGAAGCTGATGACCCTCGACGAGTCGCAGGGCGTCGCCATCTGGAACAACGTCAAGAAGGGCGGCGACCCCAAGGGCGCGGCCTTCAAGGCGATGCTCAAGTCCCAGGCACGGAGGATGCGTTCGGTCACCCCGGACGAGGGCCGCGCCCCCTTCACCCCCGCCGAGTACCTCCAGGCACACCTCGACCCCGCGCACACCGGAGCGGGCCCCGTCGGGCACGGCTACTCGCAGGCCAACCTCGCCGCGAGGACGCAGTACTACACCTTCCGCATCGCCGACGGCCTGCTCGGCGTCAGCCTCGACAGCACGGACCCGGGCGGCCACTACGAGGGCTCGCTCGGCACCGCCCAACTGCGGTGGCTGGAGCGCACGTTGAAGGCGGCCGAGAAGAACAAGGAACACGTCGTCGTGTTCAGCCACCACACCAGCAAGTCGATGCGTAACCTCCGCGAGGACCCGGCCCACCCGGGCGAGCGGCGGCACGGCGGCGACGAGGTGCTCGCCCTCCTCGGCAAGTACCGCTCGGTGCTGGCCTGGGTGAACGGCCACAGCCACAAGAACAAGATCACCCCGCACTCCGCCCCGGACGGCCGTTCCTTCTGGGAGGTCTCCACCGCCTCCCACGTCGACTTCCCGCAGCTCGCCCGGGTGATCGAGATCGTCGACAACCACGACGGCACGGTCTCCCTGTTCACCACGCTCATCGAGTCCGGCGCCCCGCACACCACGGACTTCGCCGACCTCTCCCAGACGGGCCTCGCCGCCCTCTACCGAGAACTCTCCTCCAACGCCCCGGGCGCCCGAACGGACTTGAGCGGCGAGGCGGGAGACCGCAACACGGAGCTGGTATTGAAGAAGGGCTGAGCCCCTTCAGGGGCGCGGGGTTGGCCGCCTGGACGGGGTGCCGCGTCAGTGACGGTCGGGGCCGGGGCCACCGCGTCGGCGACCTCGTCCGCGCGCCCGATCCGGTCGAGTGGGACACCTGCGGCGAATCGTGACCTGCTTCTTGCGAGGAGGCTCCGGCGTTCACGCCGGGGAGGAATCGCATCCGGGTGTCGCGACGTGGAGCGTCGCCGCATCCGGTTCAGGGCGCGGGGCGCCCGTACCGCTGTCGGTATCGCCGGGGTGATGCGAACGCGTGTGCCTGTGGTCGCTGGTCGGGGTGATGGCTGGGGGATAGGGGTGCGTATGTGCGGCTGTCGTACGTATGGTCCTTCGCAGGGTTCGGGATAGCGCGGTGTCCCGGCCGGGGTCGTGAGGGGAGGCGAGATGACGCAGGTGGGGGCGGTTGCGGAGGCGGGGCATGCCCGATACACCTACCGGCTGCGTGTGCCGTCCACGGCGCGTACGGCCCTGGTGGCGGAGTGGGACCGATGCCGCTGGGTGTGGAACGAGTGTGTCGCCAA
>NZ_JBIRTJ010000006.1:0-299834 GCF_044334695.1 Streptomyces sp. NPDC020747
TCGGCCACCGCTCCTCCAGCGATCGGATCGGACGTCACCGCACATCCAACCGCCACGACCGCCGACCCGGCGAACCAACGCGGCCACAGCACTAGCTAGCCACGGACCCCTTGGAATTGATCATCTAGGCGCCTCGCGGGAGGGCGGTTCGCGGGAGGGGCGACGTCTACGGCCGGTGGAGCCTGCCTGCGACGGCCAGGAAGACGTGGAGGTTCGCCACGCCGCTGACCGGGACGGTGCACCAGGGGCCGGCCGTGCCGGACTTCAGGATCCGGACGCTGCCTCCGCCGACCTCGATCCCCTGGACCTCGGACCAGGGAAGACGGCCGTTGCCGGTGGAGGACACACCCGTACGGGAGACCGACAGGGCGCCGAAGTCGGTCTTCCCGCCCTCCAGAACCGCTTCCAGGACCGCCTGCCCCTGTGCACGGAGAACCGCCTCCTGCATCCAGGGGCCCCAGCTCTCGGGGCTCTCGTAGAACTCCGTGATCTCCGCGCCGCCGGAGTGCGGGGCGACCACGGAGTAGACGTACTTGGCCGGGGTCGGGACACCGTTGACGATCAACTGGGTGATGTCCTGGTAGATCTTCACGGAGTCCCAGCGGAAGGCCGTCATGCCGTCGCCGAACCGCGGTTGCACGATCATCCCGTGTTCGAACAGGTAGAGGCGCTTGGCGGCCTGCTTCCTGCTGAAGTTCGGGAAGCGGCGCATCCACCAGTAGCAGAGCAGACCGGGAATCAGGAAGAACGCCGCGAACGTGACGATCATGTTGAGGTAGAGGACGAAGAGCAGTTTCCCGAGCCGCTTGGGGCCGAACTCGCCCTCCAGTCTGCCGAGTTCATGTCGGGCGGCCAGTTGGGCGGCCCCGGGAGAGCGGACGGTCGGTGTGGTCATGGGCCGCTGCCTCACTTGGAAGGGACGGAGATCGGGGAACCTGCCGGTGTCCGGGGCTATTGCGCCCCGAACTCCGGTCATCTGCCGGGCCGTCGGCGTGCCGGACCGGCGATGTCATGAGACGTTATGGGGCGGCACGGCATCCCACCAGCGACTGGATCGTATGGAAGCCATGCACTGAACGCATGTGTCCGGGACAGCGCACTGAACGCATACGTCGGGGAGAGATCACTGAAGGCATGTGCCCAAAGATCGCGCTGGAGGAAACGTGTTCGAGACCGAGGCACTGCGGCTGCTCGTGACCGTGGCCGACACCGGGTCGTTCACCGCGGCCGCGGCCAGGCTCAACTACACGCAGTCCGCGGTGTCCCGGCGGATCGCCGCACTGGAGCAGCAGGCGGGCGGGCCGCTGTTCGAACGGCTCCCCCGGGGCGTACGGCTGAATCCCGTCGGCCGGGCGCTGCACCGGCACGCCGAGGACGTGCTGGACCGGCTGTCGCGGGCGGAGCAGGAGCTGACCGTGATCCACTCGGGCAACGGCGGGATGCTGCGCGTGGGAGCCTTCGCGACGGCGAACATCTCGTTGATGCCCAGGGCCCTGCGGGAGTTCAGGCGCACCAGTGCGGACGTCGAGGTCATCGCGGTCGAGGGCCGGAGCGACACCCTGGTGCGGCGCCTCGCGGAGGGGGCCCTGGACCTCGCCGTGGTCAGCGACTACCCGTCCGGTCTGCCGTCGGCCGACGGCGTCACCACGGCCGTACTGCTGGAGGACGAACTGTGTGTCGCCCTCCGCCGCGACCATCCTCTGGCGGGATCCGGATCGATCGACCTGCGCGATCTGCGCGAGGAGGCCTGGATCCAGGACACGTACGGCGACCGTCCCACGATGCTCGCCGACGCCTGTGCCCGGGCCGGCTTCACCCCCAGGAAGATCATCAGGATCGCGGAGTGGACCGGCAAGTTCGGGTACGCGGCCGCCGGGCTGGGAGTGGCGCTCGTCCCCTCACTGGCCGCCTGGGCGGTCCCGGCCGAACTCGTGCTGTGCCGCCTGGACGACCCCGCCCTGCGACGGACGGTCCACCTGGCGCTGCCCGCCGCCCCACTCCCGGCGGCCCTGAGACTGCGGGACCTGCTGCACGGCCAGAGGTAGCTCACCGGCCGCTCCGCTCACGCCGGCGGCGCGGTCCGGTCCGCGTGGCGGGCTCGGATCGCGTCGCGGGCCGTCGTGACCTCCGTCAGCCGGGCGGTGAGGCGGTCGTGGTCGGAGCCGGGGCTCTCCAGTACGTCGGTGAGGATGGCGGCGAGGTTGGCGAGGTCGTCCCAGTCGGGGTTCATGGCCAGGAACTCGGCCAGGCCACGGTCGGCGGCGGGCCAGTCGGCGAGGGCGCAGCCGACGAAGCACCGGCCCTGCGCGCGCTCCGACTCGTCCAGGCCACCGCCCTCCTGGATGGTCCGGGCCAGCTCCCGCCAGAGCGGTTCGGCGGCCGGCAGGCCCTCGGATCCGCTGACGGTCACGGCCAGTTGGAAGGTGCCGGGGATCGGCTCCGACTCCCGCATCCGCTCGGCCAGCTGTCGGGCCTCCGGCCACCGCCCCGCGTGCCGGTGCGCCTCGACGCGCAGGTCGTCCAGGTCGTCGTCGGGCGTCGGCGCCCGGTCCGCGCCCGCCGCCAGGCGAGCCGTCGCCTCGTCCCAGCGGTCGCACAGCATCAGCAGCTCGACGGCCGTGCGGCGTGCCCAGTCCTCCTCCGTCCCCAGTTCGACGCACCGGTCCAGGTCGGCCAGCGCCCGCTCGCTCCGCCCGGTCGCCAGGCCGACCCGGGCGCGTGAGGCGTGGGCCCATCCGTAGTCCGGGTCCAGCTCCAGGGCACGGTCCAGGTGGCGGAGGGCCTCCTGGTGGTCCTTCATGACGCGGTAGGTCCCGCCCAGGCCGGCCAGAGTGACGTGGTCGTCCGGGCTGCGTTCCAGGATGCGGCGGAAGACGGTGACCGCCTCCTCGTACAGGCCCGCGTCGCGGTACTCCGCGCCCAGTTCGTGACTGGTCCAGTCGACGTGGGAATCCGTGTCCACGGCTCGCCGCAGGTCCTCGAACTTGCCTTCCCGGTCGCCCAGTTCGTGCTTCGTGTGGGCCCGCATCACCAACGCCCAGGAGTAGTCGGGCTCCAGCTCGACCGCACGGTCCAGATCGGCCAACGCCTCCTCGTAGCGGCCCAGTTCGTGGAGGGCCTGGCCACGGCCGGCCAGGGCCGAGGCGTAGTCCGGTTCGAGGGAGACGGCCCGGCCGAGTTCGGTGACGGCTTCCTCGTGGCGGGCGGCACGCCGGTAGGCGTCACCCCGCTCCGACGCGACCCAGGCCTCGTCGGGCGCCAGCTCGACAGCGCGGTCGAAATCGGCGAACGCCTCGTCAAGCTCCCCTCTGGTGCGGCGCAGCCGGGCCCTGCGCACCAGCGCCCACACGTACTCCCCGTCGATGCTCAGCGCGCGGTTGAAGTCGGCGAGCGCCTCGTCGTACCGCCCGAGAGCATGCCGGCACACGGCTCGCCCGGTCAGGACGTCGTCATTGGTCGGGTCGAGGGCGACGGCACGGTCGAAATCGGTGACGGCCTCCTCGAAACGGGCCGCGAGCCGATAGGTCTCCGCTCGCTCGGAGATGATCCACCCGGTGTCGGGGGCCAGTTCGTCCGCCCGGTCGAAGGCGGCCAGCGCGGCCGGGAGGTCGTCCATCAGCCGGAGGGTGAAGCCGCGGCCGTAGTGGGCCCAGGCCAGCTCCGGATCGAGTTCGAGCGCCCGGGCGTACTCCTCCAGGGCCCGCACGTGCTCCCCGCCGTGGCGCAGTTCCCGGCCCCGCAGGGTGTGCGCCGCCGCCCGGCCGCCGGTGTCCAGCCCCGGCCGGGCCAGGAGCAGGGCCATCGCTCCCGCCACCCCGCTCTCGTCGTCCGCGAGCGCCTCGCCCAGCTCCCGGCCCCACTCCCTGAGGGCCGCGTTGTCCGTCGCGTCGCCCGCTTCCGCCAGCATCCGCGCCCAGCGACGGCCGACGACCGCGTCCTCACGGCACGTCTCGACCAGCGACCGCAGCGCCTCACCGAGCGCGGCGGGCGGCCGGGCGCAGAGCAGGTGGTACGTCTCCTCCAGGCGCAGCCCGCGCCACTCCTCGTCCTCCCACAGGTCCTCGGGCTTCCGGCCGGCCCCGACGTCGGCCCGCCACTCGGCGAACGCCTCCGCCAACCGCCGGTGCCGCCCGGCCCACTCACGCCGGGACCTACGGCGTTCCATCCTGAGCATCGGCGCCCGTACGACGTCGTGGTACTGCACCCGCTCCCCGCGCTCGCCGACGAACGGCAGCCCGGTCAACCACTCGTACAGCACGTCCAGTTCGTCGTCCGGGCGGTCGGTGACCAGGACCCGGAAGACGTCGGCGTCGAGCCACCGGGGCAGGGCGCAGATCCCGGCGACCTTGCGGCGGACGGCCGGTTCCGACTTCAGGAACAGTTCCACGGCGCCGGCGCTCGGGTCTCGCACGGCGTCCGGGTCGCCGGGGCGCTTGTTGGCGAGCGTCGACACGAGGACGGGCAGGCCGCCCGTGAGGCGCAGCACCTCCTCGACGACCGGCTCGGCGACGACCCCCTTCCCGGCGAGCAGCCGGCGCGACTCGGTCTCGGTGAACGGCGTGAGCGGCACGTCCGCCACCGAGTCCAGGCCGCTCCAGCGGGCGGGGTCCAGCGGGCGCTGTCCGGCGGTGACCACGACGACGGTCGCGGGCAGCCCGCCGTCCGCCGTGCCGCGCGTGACCATCTCGTGCAGCCACGGGTCGAGATACGGCCCTGTCCGCTCGTACGTGTCGAGGAACAGGACGATCCACTCGGCGGTGGAGGCGGCGGCGCGCAGTTCGCGGAGCAGGATCGGCGTGAGTACCTTCTCGGGCGCCGTCACGAGTTCGATGTCGTCGGGGTTGCGGAAGCGGGCGCCGAGGCCGGCCCGCAGGCGGTCGGCGCCCAGCGCGAGCCGGTCCGCCGGGAGGGCGCTCGTGAGGAGGCCGCCGCCCGGCAGGCCGGCCTCCACTGCGGCGAGGCCCAGCCCCACCGCGGCCCTGCTGCCGGCCGACGCCGCCTCCGGCTCGGGTGCGGGGCCGCCGGCCAGCGCGGCGAGGGCCGCCGCCGCCGCCTCGTGCCGCCGCTCCTGGTACGCGGTCAGCCGCCGCTCCAGGTCCTTCAACCGCCGCCCCTGGTAAGCGAACTGGTCGCAGATCTCCGACAGCGCCTCCGGGACGCTTCCGGCGTGCTCGTCCACGTACGCGGTGAGCGCCCCGCGTTCGCGTGCCAGGTGCCGCAACTCCTGTACCAGGAAGGTCTTTCCGACGCCCGCGGTGCCGTGCACATGGAAGCGGAAGCGTTGTCCGGCGTCGCCGGGCCGGAGGTCGAAGTTCCGCAGGAACGCGGCCCGTTCGGTGTCCCGGCCGACAAATCCGGCGCGGTTCCCCTGCTGGATCAGCTCCTGCCTCGACGGCCCTGCCTGCGCCACCCGTCCGCCTCCTCGCCGCTTTCGGTCCCGCTTTCGGTCCCGCTTCGGTGCGGGTCCCAGTCTGGCTCAGGGTGCCGGAGATGACCTAGTGAGCTGGTCTTGAGTTGCTCCGTCGCCACGTGAGTCGTGTGCTGTTTCAGATCATGGCGTTGGTGGTGGCCCCGGCTGGTGGTTGGCGGTCTGCTGTGGGGATGGGCGACAACAGGCTTGAGCCGCTGGTGTTATCCGATGCCGGGCGGCGGACGTTGCACGGCTGGGCCACGCGCCGGACCACGGCGCAGGGCCTGGCCCTGCGGGCACGCATCGTGCTGGCGTGCGCGGATGGCGGCAGCAACATTGCGGTCGCCGCGCGACTGGGCGTCAACCGGGGCACGGTGGCCAAGTGGCGGGCGAGGTATCTGCGGGCCGGGCCGGACGGGCTGAGCGACGAGCCGCGACCCGGGGTGCCGCGCACCATCACCGACGCCCAGGTGGAGGAGGTGGTGGTGCGCACCCTGGAAGAGGTCCCGCAGGGCGCCACGCACTGGTCGAAGCGGGAGATGGCCCGGCAGGTGGGGATCTCCCCGACCAGCGTGCACCGCATCTGGCGGGCCTTTGGGCTGCAGCCCTGGCGGACCGAGGTCTTCAAGATCTCCCCCGACCCGCTGCTGATCGACAAGATCCGGGATGTGGTCGGCCTCTACCTGGCCCCGCCGGCGAATGCGGCGGTGTTCGCGGTGGACGAGAAGCCGCAGATCCAGGCCCTGGAACGGACGGCGCCGGTGCTGCCCATGGTGCCCGGGACACCCGAGCGGCGCAGCTTCGACTATGTCCGGCACGGCACGGTGGACCTGTTCGCCGCGCTGAACACCACCACGGGCAAGGTGATCGGGACGCTGTCCGCGCAGCACCGGGCAGTGGACTTCCGGGACTTCCTGGACGAGATCGACCGTCAGACCGGGCCCGGCCTGACGGTCCACGTGATCTGCGACAACCTCGCCGCTCACAAAGCACCCGTGGTGCACCGGTGGCTGCTGGAACACCCGCGCTTCCACCTGCACTTCACCCCGACCTACTCATCGTGGATCAACCAGGTCGAGCGGTGGTTCGCCGAGCTGGAACGGCGTTGCCTGGAACGCGGCGTGTTCTGCTCCCTCGACGACCTGAAGACCGCACTCGAGGACTGGATCAAGATCTGGAACAGCAACGCCAAGCCGTTCAAATGGACCAAGACCGCCGACCAGATCATCGACCGCATCTGCCGCTACTGCTCACGCATCTCCGGACCAGCTCACTAGGAGTTGGCAGGCGGAGGGGTACGCGCGATGAACCTTGGAGGCAGTGGTGCCGGTCACCGTCCAGGGCGCGGCGGCGGGCGGCACCTCAAGGCGCTTGCGGTGTAACGCGTATTTCGGCAAGTAGGCAGGTAGTGGGAACGCGGCATGCCCTGATCGGCCCGCCTCGTGAAAGCGCCAGGCGGGCCGATTGGGCCGTCTCGACCCGTCGGCCGTCAGTTCAGCTGATTCTTGCGAGGAACCCCGGGCGTTCACGCCCGGGAGGAATCGCATCTCGGGACTGCGACGCGGAGCGTCCCGGTGGCCTCTGTGGCGGAGCCGGAGCAGTTGCTCTCGGCGCGGAGCGCCGCACGGCCCCAAGAGGCCGAAGGCAGTGAAGGCCTGCATGGGCGCAACGGGTCGAACACCTAACGGGAACGGGTGTCCCAGTGGTCGGTGGTTCGGGTGCTCGATGGGCGAACATCCCTGTGACGACTCCCGGACCGGTAGCGTCCCGGTCATGAAGCTGGTCGTGCGGGTGAGACTTGTGCCGGATGCCGTGCAGGCGTCCGCGCTTGAGCGCACCCTGCCCACGATCAACAAGGCGGCGAACCGGGTCTCGGCGACCGCCTTCGAACGCTTCGGGTTGAAGGGCTCCGTGAAGGAGTTGCGGGGCCTGTGTTACGGGGAGTTGAAGGCCGGTGGCTTTGGTGCGCAGGCCGCGCAGCACATCATCAAGCGGGTGGCCGACGCGTATGCGACGTTGCGTGCGAACATCCGCGCCGGGAACCTTGGCACGCCGGGCTCCAAGCGTCGCCGTAAGGCGGAGTCCAAGCCGATCGTGTTCCGCCCCCATGCAGGCCACACGTATGACGATCGTTGCCTGTCGTGGAGCTACGACGCGCAAACCGTCAGCATCTGGACCCTGGACGGGCGGGTCAAGACTGTCCGGTTCGCCTGCTCGGCGAACGCGCTCAAGCAGCTCACCGAGCACCGCAAGGGCGAGTCCGACCTGACGTTCACAGACGGCAAGTGGCTGCTGACCGCCACCATCGACCTCCCCGAGCCCGACGTGTTCGCACCGAAGGACTGGATCGGAGTGGACCGGGGCATCAGCAACCTCGCCACCACATCCGACGGCGACAACCACTCCGGCCGTCGGCTGGACCGCTACCGGCGCTGGCAGGCCCGAAAGAAGGCCGAACTCCAAGCAAAACAGACCCGTTCCGCCAAGCAGTTGCTGAAAAAGCGGGCCCGCCGTGAGGCGCGGCACGCCACCCACATCAACCACAAGATCTCCAAGACTGTCGTTGCTGTCGCCCAACGCACCGAACGCGGTATCGCCCTCGAAGAGCTGAGGGGTATCCGCGAGCGGGTCACGGTTCGACGCGATCAGCGAGCACGACAGTCATCGTGGCCGTTCCACCAACTCGGCGCGTTCATCGCCTACAAGGCGAAGCGCGCCGGGGTTCCGTACATCGAGGTGGACCCGGCCTACACCTCGCAGCGCTGCCCGCGCTGCGGCCACACCGAGAAGGCCAACCGGCCCACTCGGGACCACTTCTCCTGTCGTCGGTGCGGCCTCGCTGGGCCCGCCGACCACGTCGCCGGGGTCAACGTGCGCCAGCGCGCACGCTCGGCGTGGGCCTTCGTCAACATGCCCGATCCCGTCCCGGCACAGCCCGGACAGGTAGATGTGACCCGTGACCGTCCCGTCGTAGGGGGCAGTCGGGAGCATAAGCAAAGCCGTCTCGACCGAGCCCACAAGCTCGGTCGTTCACGGCCGAGTAGTTGACTTCTTCTTCAGCTCCTCGGCGAGCATCACAAGGATGCCGCTGGGGCCGCGGAGGTACGTGAGCTTGTAGACGTCCTCATAGGTCGCCACCCCGCGAAGCGGATGGCATCCGTGCTTTGCGGCCACCTCAAGGGCTTTGTCGATGTCGTCGACCGAGAAGGCGACGCGGTGCATGCCGATCTCGTTGGGACGCGTGGGCTCCGACTCGATCGCTTCGGGGTGGATGTACTCGAAGAGCTCAAGGCGGCCCTGACCGTCCGGCGTCTGGAGCATCGCGATCTTGGCGTGATTGCCGTCAAGGCCGACGGCGGTCTCGGTCCACTCACCACTGACCGTGTCACGGCCGACGACCGTGAGTCCGAGATCGGTGAAAAACGAGATCGTCTCTTCGAGGTCACGAACCGCGATACCGACGTTCTCAAGTTTGATCCCCATACGCCGCATGCTATCGAGCCGGGCCGATCGGCGGCTTCCGGTAGAACACAGCCGAGTACGCCGGCCGCTCAGCGTGACTGGAGGGCGTCCAGGGCCACCGCCTGGGCGATGGCCAGGCGGCGGTCGAGGTCGGGGTTCGCCATGTCGAGTACGTAGCGGTCGCGTAGGCCGAACTTCTTGTCGACCGACATCGCCCGCTTGTCGCCCTCGGTGAAGTCGAAGTGGTACGGCCATGCGAACGGCAGGAAGTCGACGAGCGGCAGGAACTCCCAGACTCGGCGCAGTACGGCCACGAACCCGCTGCGCTCGCGTCCCGTGAGTTGTGTCGTGCCCGGTTGGTCCAGGCTCCAGGTCGAGCGCAGCAGGGAGGCGGCGAACTCCTTGCGGAAGGTGCCGATGGGGTTGCCCGACTCGTCCCGTACGTCGTAGGTGGCGCCGACGTCGAGGAGCTGACGGGCCTTGAAGGTGAGCAGGACACTCTTCTTGGACTCGTCGGAGTAGACGGTCATTTCTTCCTTGATCGCGGTCCGTTTCTGCTCGGCGTAGGCGACGACCTCGCCCTCGGAGCCGTCCGGACGGGCCACGGTCACGACATACCGGTTGGCCATGACGGTCATCTTCTGCCGGACGTTGAACCGCTCGTGCGCCTGCAGCTGTGCCTTGTCCACGTGACGTCTCCCGTTTTCGTTCCCCTGCGCTGCTTCCTGCCGAACCATCGTCGCCGCGACGGCCGGTCCGGATCAGTCCTCGAAGGTCGCGGTCCGCAGCGACCTTCGGCTACGGCGCCGACGCCCCCAACAGCGCCCGCCCCGGCCGGAGTCGTCCCGTGTTCGTTCACTTTCGTCGTTCGGCGGCGCGACGCAGGGATGATGCGGGCGCTCCCCGGCACTGCCTATCGTCGGGCCGTGGAACTGGACCAGGCGAAGACCGCCCGCATCTCATGGCCGCTCCGACGCGGGCTTTCCGCCGCGTCGCCCTGGAGTCGGGGGCGGATCGCCGGGGAGACCGTACTCACCGTTGTGCTCGCCGGGCTCGCCGGGCTGATCGACGCCGCGGGGGCCGGGTTCGGCGTACGGACCTTCGTCGTCGTCGCGGGCGTCGCCCTGCTGTCACTGATCCGGCGCGCACTGCCCGCGACGGTGCTGGTCGTCTCGGCCGCCGCGGCCGGGGATCTGGCCGGCGCGGCACCGCTGCTGCTCTACGCGAGCTGGTCGGCGGGCAGCCGCATCACCAAGCCCTGGCGGGTGGTCGCCGCTTTCGCCGCCGCGTTCGTACTGCATACCGCGCTGTCGTTCCGCAGCGAGCTCGGCGCGGGTTCCGACCTGCCGCTTGCCTTCACGGGCGCGCTGAGCGCGGCGGTGTTCCTGACTCTCTCGATCGTGCCGGGGCTGGCCTCCCGCTACCGGGCGCAGCGCCACTCCCTGCTGGACGCACTGCAGCGGAACAACGTCCAACTCGTGCGCGAGCAGGCCATGGTGGCCCGACAGGCACGTCTGCTGGAGCGGGGCCGCATAGCCCGGGACATGCACGACAGCCTCGGCCACCAACTCGCCCTGATCGCCGTGCACGCGGGCGCCCTGCAAGTCGATCCGGACCTGACCGACCGCCAACGGGAAGGGGTACGGATCCTGCGGGACGCCTCCGTGACCGCGATGGGCGAGCTGCGCGAGGCCGTCGGCATCCTCCACGAGGAACGGGACAACGAACGGGACGACGAACGGAACTGGCCCGACGTGCACACCCCCGAGCCCGCGCGCATCGAGCCCCCCGAGCCCGCGCCTGTCGAGCACACCGAGCCCGCCGACGCGGACGGCGGGCGTCCGGGCTCCCGCGCGGTCGCCTCCATCGACGGCCTGGTCGAGTCGTCCCGGGCCGCGGGCACGACCGTGGAACTGCTCCGGTCCGGCGCCGTCCGGCCGCTGGCGCCCGCGGCCGGCCACACGGCGTACCGCATAGCCCAGGAGGGCCTGACCAACGCCCACAAGCACGCCCCGGGCGCCCCCATCGCCCTCGCCCTGCGCTACGAACCGGACAGCCTGGTGGTGGAGGTCGCCAACGGGCCTGCGCCCGCCGGGGCACCAGACGTCCCGGCGGCGATCAGCGGGGGCCAGGGGCTGAGGGGGCTGCAGGAGCGGGCCCGGCTCATCGGCGGCATGGTGCACACCGGGCCCACCCCGGACGGCGGCTTCCGTATCGCGGGCATGCTGCCCTACGGCGCGACCTCCGTCGGTCCGTACAACGACTTTGTGGGGCAGCCGGGCGCCGGCGCCGCGGAACACAGTGGAGCGGTCATCAACCGGTCCGATCCGCAAGGGGAGTTCGCCGCCACCATGAGCAGGAAGAAGAACGTGGCCATCGGCTGCGCCGTCACCGCCGTCGTCCTCGTCGTGGGCGTTGTCGCCCTGGGAATCTGGGGGGTGAGCGCGCTGATGGACGAGATGAACAAGGCCACGATCCCGCCGAGGGTGTACGAGTCGGCGAAGGTCGGCGACCCCGAGTCCGCCGTGCAGGACAAGCTGCCCGACGAGGACTCGGTACTGACCTCGGCCTGGGCGGACCAGGGCCCGAAGATGCCCAAGGGCGCGGACTGCCGCCACTTCGCCTCCGACGACCCCGACGACACCACGACCGTCTTCCGGTTCTGCTTCCGCGACGGAGAGCTGGTCGAGAAGCGGACCTTCAAGGACGAGAGCTGACCCGGAGGAACGAGAAGTAGGCCGGAAGACCGGGAGTCGACCGCAAAGCCGCGAAACGACCCGGCCCGCGTCTGCGCCCGCGCCCCCGCACACCGTCTCCGCGACGCACCCGCCCGGATCAGGGCATGATGGCGAGGCCATGCCATCCGCTCCCGACCGACACCGCGCAGGAGGCCGTGTGATCCGGGTCCTCGTCGCCGACGACGAGCCGCTCATCCGGGCCGGCATCAGAATGATCCTGACCTCGGCCGACGACATCGACGTGGTCGCCGAGGCGGGTGACGGCCGCGAGGCGGTGGAGAACGCCCGGGGCACCGCCGTCGACGTGGCCCTGCTGGACATCCAGATGCCGGTGATGGACGGGCTGACGGCCCTGGCCGAACTGCGCCGGGCCGCGCCGAACGTACGGGTGCTGATCCTCACGACCTTCGGCGAGCGCGACAACGTACTGCGCGCGCTCGGCCACGGCGGCGCGGGCTTCCTGCTCAAGGACTCCGCGCCCGACGAGCTGATCCACGCGGTGCGGGCGGCCGCGGCCGGTAACGCCTATCTCTCACCGGCGGCCACCCGGCACGTGGCGGACGCCCTCTCCTCCCCCGGGGCCACCGCCCGCGCGGAGGAGGCCCGGCACCGCCTGGACGGGCTGACCGCACGGGAGCGGGACGTGCTCGCGCTGCTCGGAGAGGGCCTGTCCAACGCGGACGCGGGCAGGCGGCTGCACATGAGCGAGGCCACCGTGAAGACGTACGTGAGCCGCATCCTGACCAAGCTCGACTGCGACAACCGGGTCCAGGCGGCCCTCCTCGCCCGCGACGCCGGCCTGCACGCGGGCGACGTCTGACCCGACCGGTCCCGCGACGCGGCTCACGTTCTCGTGCGCCGTCTCGTCAGCAGTGGCATGACCACGAGAATCCGGTACGCCGACCTCCGCCGAGCGACGGGGCGACGCATCCGATGACTTTGCCAGCTCTTTACAACCCGGTGCGCCGCTGTCTCGTCTCTCCGCTCGATTCCGTACCCCAGTCCGCCGGATCACCGGGCGGGCGGGCCGACGAAAGAGAGCGATTCATGCGCCGAACTGTCCTCAGCGCCATAGCACTTGCCTGCACCGCCGTACTGGCGAGCACGGTGCCCGCGTTCGCCGACGCGTCGACGCCGACCGTGGCGCCGAGCCAGACCCCCGCCTCGACGGCGACGCCTGCGCCGAGCAAGCCCGCCGAGACCGACCCGACGCTCGCTCCGAGCGGGCCCGCCGAGTCGACCCCGGCGGCCACCGCCGAGCCGAGCCAGACGCCGGCCAACGAGGTCTCCGTCGTACCGAGCGGAGCGCCCGACACCGGTGAGGTGTCGACGTCGACGAAGTCCGGATCCGACAGCGGGATGATCGCCGGGGGCACCGCCGCGGCGTTCGCCCTCGGCGGGGCGGCGTTCTTCGTCGTACGTCGTCGGCGGGCGACCGGGGAATGACCCTGCCGTCCAGGCGCGCGCTCTCCCGGCGCGCGTTCGTCACCGCCGCGGCGGCCTCGCTGCTCGTGAGCTGCGACGGCGAGAGCGCCACGGACGACCGGGCCGGAACCACACCGACCGGGAGCTCGTCGCCGCCCTCGCAATCCCCCACGAAGGCGGCGAAGGCCCTGGGACGTTCGGTTCCGGTCAGGTTGCGGGTCCCGTCCATCCAGGTCGACACCCCGGTCATGCGGCTGGGGCTGGCCTCGGACGGCACCGTGGAGGTGCCCCCGATCGCGGCGGACGACAAGGCGGGCTGGTACGAGCACTCGCCCACACCCGGCCAGGTCGGCCCCTCGGTGATCCTCGGCCATGTCACGGTCGGCTCCTACGGCGACGGGGTCTTCCATCACCTCTCGCGGCTGCGCCGCGACGACCGGATCGTGGCACGGCTGGAGAACGGCACGGAGGCGGAGTTCACGGTCACCGACGTACGGACGGTCGCCCAGGCGGAGTTCCCGACGAAAGAGGTCTACGGGAACGTGGGCAGTCCCGAACTGCGTCTCATCACCTGCGGGGGCCCCCGCACCGGTGACGGGTACCGCGACAGCGTGATCGTCTTCGCCGAACTGAGCGCCGACAAGCAGTAATCCGTACTCCTCAGCGAGTAGTCCGGAACCGGAACACGTGGCCCGGACCACGTGGCCCGTAACCCGTAGCTCCAGGATCCTGGGCCGAGGCACCGTACGTCGACGTACGGTACGCCGACGGCCCGGGATCCTTCCTACGGGTCCATCACGACCATGGAGAGCGTTGAAACGGTCCCGCGAGACGGCAGCGTCCGAGCTGTTCGCCGCCCTCTACCCGCGCCTGGCCGGCTGGTGCCGCCGCCTGGTCGACGACGACGAGACGGCCCACGAGATCGCCTCGGAGGCCTTCACCCGGCTCTGGGCCCGCTGGACGAAGGTGGCCGAGCCCCGCGGTTTCCTCTACGTCACCGCCGCCAACCTCGTCCGGGACCACTGGCGCAAACTGGAGCGTGAGCGCAGAGCCGTACGCCGTGTCAGCGACGAGGTCGCCGTCCGGCCGCAGAACGAACAGGCCGACCCGTCGGTGCGCCTGCTCGTGCAGGCTCTGCCGGAACGACTGCGCGTGCCGATCCTGCTGCACTACTACGCCGACATGCCGATCCGGGAGGTGTCCGTGCTGACCGGGCGCAAGGAAGGAACCATCAAGTCCGACCTCCACGCCGCCCGAGAAATGCTCCGCGCCCACCTGAGGAGAAGCGTTGATCACACCCTCTGAGGACGGTCCGGACCTGGAGCCCGACGACCCCCTCGCCGTCATCCTGCGGCCGGCCTCCGGCTATCTCGCCCCGCCCCCGGGCGGCTACGAGGCGATCCGCCGCGACGCCTCCCGCCGCCGGGTGCTCCGCGCCGCGGCCGGGGTGGGTCTGTCCTGCGTCGCCGCCGCCCTCATCGCGCTGCCGTTCCGCCTGGCCGCGTCCGACGCTCCCGCTTCCCCGTCGGTGCCGATGGCCCCGCCGCCCGCGAGCAGTTCCTCGCCCCCGCCGACCCTGTCGCCGTCGTCCGGCGACCCCAGCACCGGCACCCGCGCCCCGAAACCGAGCGCCAGCTCCCCCGCCCCGGACGGCTCCACCGCCCCGAGCGAGCCGGCCGACCCCAGCCGCGGGACGTCGGCGACACCGGCCCAGCCGTCCGTCGAGCCGTCGGACCAGCCGTCGACGGCTCCGGACCAGACCGACACCGCGACCGAGCCCAACACCCAGCCGTAGGCCGGGCTCGGGCCCCAGGCCCAGGCCGGTTCCTAGTCGACGACCGCGACCTTCGTGCCCGCCGTGCCGAATTTCCAGACCGCGTCGCCGTCGGCGGCGCGCATCCGGATCCCGCCGGTCGGTACGCCGGACGCGGGCGGTGGCGGGGAAGCGCCGTCCAAGGCGTTCGAGAAGGCGATGTTGGTGCCGGAGCTGACGGTGAAGAAGACAATGTTCTCGATCTTCACGCCGTCGCTGCCCGTGCTGGCCTCACGCCGGGTGCTGACCGTGTACGAGCCGGGCGCCGGGTTCACCGTCCCCGGCCACACCGTGAAGCTGCGCCGGGACGCGTCGCTCGCGTCGACGAGCCATACGCGGCGCTGGTCGAGGGAGTAGACGATGCGCCGTCCGGTGCCGGAGCCGTCCGGCACCACGACCGGCTTGGTCTCGTCGGGGCCGGTGGAGGGCTTGGCGGTCGCCGAGGCGGAGGGCTTCGGTGACACCGAGGCCGTGGGCTGCGGGCCCTTGTCGGCCTTGACCGCCAGGAACGTCACCGCCACCAGAGCAGCCGCGGTCAGACCGGAGACCCAGACCCACGAGGGAAGCCGTCGGGCAGGCACGCGTACGCATCTCCTCAGCTCTGATTCACCCCGTCGGAGGGTCGGATCATCCTACTCCGACGGGGCCCTCGGCCGATCCTGGCCCACCGCCCCGGGCCCCGCTCCCGCACACCCGGGAACGCGGGAACCCACGCACCCGCGTCCGTCACTCCAGCACGGGCAGCAGCTCCGGCAGGTGTCCGTCCGAGGCCGCCGCCGCCCGCTGCCGCTCCTCGGGCACCTCGCCGTACAGCGTGGTGCGGGGCCGGGACGGCCGTCCCGCGGCATCCGCCACGGCGATCAGTTCCTTGACGGACTTGTACGAGCCGTAGGAGGAGCCCGCCATCCGGGAGATGGTCTCCTCCATCAGCGTCCCGCCGAGGTCGTTGGCGCCCGAGCGGAGCATCTCCGCCGCGCCCTCCGTGCCCAGCTTCACCCAGCTGGTCTGGATGTTGGGGATGTGGGGGTGGAGCAGGAGCCGCGCCATCGCCATCACCGCGCGGTTGTCCCGCGTCGTCGGGCCCGGGCGGGCGATCCCCGCCAGGTACACCGGCGCGTTCGTGTGGATGAAGGGCAGCGTCACGAACTCCGTGAAACCGCCGGTCTGTTGCTGGATCCGGGAGAGCGTACGGAAGTGGCCGAGCCAGTGGCGGGGCTGGTCCACATGCCCGTACATCATCGTGGAGGAGGAGCGGATGCCCAGCTCGTGCGCGGTGGTGATCACCTCGATCCAGGTCGCCGTGGGCAGTTTGCCCTTGGTGAGGACCCAGCGGACCTCGTCGTCGAGGATCTCCGCGGCCGTACCGGGAATCGAGTCGAGGCCCGCCTCCTTGGCCGCCGTCAGCCACTCGCGGATCGACATACCCGTACGGGTCGCGCCGTTCACGACCTCCATCGGCGAGAAGGCGTGGACGTGCATCCCGGGCACCCGCTCCTTGACCGCCTTCGCGATGTCGAAGTAGGCCGTCCCCGGCAGGTCCGGGTGGATGCCGCCCTGCATGCAGACCTCGACGGCCCCCAGGTCCCACGCCTGCTCGGCACGGTCGGCGACCTGGTCGAGCGACAGGGTGTACGCGTCGGCGTCCGTGCGGCGCTGGGCGAAGGCGCAGAAACGGCAGCCGGTGTAGCAGACGTTGGTGAAGTTGATGTTCCGCGTGACGATGTACGTGACGTCGTCGCCGACCGCCGCCTTGCGGACGTCGTCGGCGATCCGGCAGAGCGCGTCCAGCGCCGGTCCGTCCGCGTGCAGCAGCGCCAGCGCCTCGTCGTCGGTGAGGCGGGTCGGGTCGTCGGCGGCCGTCGCCAGCGCCGCCCGTACGTCCGTGTCGATCCGCGACGGCACCATCCCGGGCGCCGCGGCCTCCCGAAGCGCGTCCCAGTCGCCGTACACGTGGTCGTAGTCCTCGCGCCGGTCGGACGTGCGCCCCTCCGTGTCGATCGACGCGTGCAGATCCGTACGGCCCGACGAGGTGAACGCCTCCTCGGGCTCCTGCCAGGGATGGCCCTCCACGACCGCGTCGGCCACAGCCAGCCCTGTCTCCGGGTCGGCGAGCGCCCGTACGTGCGGGAGCAGCCGCGGGTCCAGCCACGGCTCGCCGCGCTGCACGAACTCCGGGTACACACACAGCCGTTCGCGCAGTTCGAAGCCGGCCTCCGCCGACTGCTCGCGCAGCAGGTCGATCTGCGGCCAGGGGCGCTCGGGGTTGACGTGGTCGATGGTGAGCGGCGAGACCCCGCCCCAGTCGTCGATCCCGGCGCCGATCAGCCGCCCGTACTCGGAGTCCACGAGGTTCGGCGGTGCCTGGAGGCAGGCGGAGGGGCCCATGATGTGCCGGGCCACGGCGACCGTCGCGACCAGTTCGTCGAGCTCGGCGTCCGGCATGCCGCGCATCGCCGTGTCCGGCTTGGCGCGGAAGTTCTGGATGATCAGCTCCTGGACGCCGTGGTACGCCCGCGAGACCTTCCGCAGCGCGAACAGCGACTCCGCGCGCTCCTCGTACGTCTCGCCGATGCCGATCAGCACACCGCTGGTGAAGGGGACCGACGAGCGGCCCGCGTCCTCCAGGACGCGCAGGCGGACGGCCGGCTCCTTGTCGGGCGAGCCGTGGTGCGGGCCGCCCGGCTCGCTCCACAGCCGTGTCGCCGTCGTCTCCAGCATCATGCCCATGCTCGGCGCGACGGGCTTGAGCCGCTGGAAGTCGGTCCACGACATGACACCCGGGTTGAGGTGGGGCAGCAGGCCCGTCTCCTCCAGGATGCGGATCGAGATGGCCCGTACGTACGCGATCGTGTCGTCGTAGCCGTGCGCGTCGAGCCACTCGCGGGCCTCGGGCCAGCGGTCCTCGGGCTTGTCGCCGAGGGTGATCAGGGCTTCCTTGCAGCCCAGTTCGGCACCCTTGCGGGCGATGTCGAGGACCTCGTCCGGAGACATGAACATCCCGTGCCCGGCACGGCGGAGCTTGCCGGGCACGGTGACGAACGTGCAGTAGTGGCACTTGTCCCGGCACAGCCGGGTGAGCGGGATGAAGACGCTCTTCGAGTACGTGATGACGCCGGGGCGGCCCGCCGCCTCCAGGCCCGCGTCACGCACCCGGGCGGCGGACGCGGTCAGGTCGTCCAGGTCGGCGCCGCGTGCCTGGAGGAGGACGGCGGCCTCGGTGACGTCGAGGGCGACGCCGTCGCGGGCGCGTTTGAGGGCGCGACGCATGGCGTTCGCGGTGGGCCCGGTTCCGGAGGTCGCGGAAGTCGTCATCCTTCGAGCATACGATCGCATTGATCAGGCCCTACGAGAGATGGGCCACGTCACCAGCGGCACCCCGGCGGCGCACCAGTGACACACCGGCGGCCCGCTACAGGTACTTGGCGTATTCGTCCAGAACGCGCAGTACGTCCCCCTCCCCGGCCGGCGGCAGCTGGAGGACGACCTCCTCGACGCCGAGGTCCGCGTAGTGCGTGAGCTTGCCGGGGGTGGGCAGCACGGCGTACGGCACGAGCTGGAGGGCCTCGGGGTCGCGGCCGGCCTCGGCCCAGGCGGCCCGCAGCACGGGGACGGACTCCGTCAGCCCGCGGCCACCGATCGGCATCCAGCCGTCCGCGTACTCACTGATGTGCGCGAAGAGCTTCGGCCCGGCCGCTCCCCCGACGAGCGTGCGCGGCCCGACGACGGGCCCGCGCGGCTGCTGTACGGGCTTGGGGTGGGCGTGGCTGGGCTTCACGGAGCCGAACTCGCCCTCGTAGCCGGTCGGTTCGGCGGACCACAGGGCCCGCATCAGGGCCATCCGGTCCCGGACCAGCTCCCGCCGCGTGCGCCAGTCGACGCCGTGGTCTGCGGCCTCCTCGACGTTCCAGCCGAAACCGAGGCCGAGGGTGAAACGGCCGCCGGAGAGGTGGTCGAGGGTCGCGATCTGCTTGGCGAGGCCGATCGGGTCGTGCTGGGCGACGAGGGTGATCCCGGTGCCGAGCGCGAGCGAATCGGTGACCGCCGCCGCCTGGCCGAGCGCGACGAAGGGGTCGAGGGTCCGGCCGTACTCGGGCGGCAGCTCACCGCCCGCCGGGTACGGGCTGACGCGCTCCACGGGTATGTGCGTGTGCTCGGGCAGATAGAGCCCGGCGAAGCCGCGCCGCTCCAGCTCACGGGCGAGCAGCGTGGGGGTGATCGTCTCGTCGGTGAGGAAGATCGTCACGGAGATGCGCATGGCACCTTCTCTACCGGCACGAGCCCGAACTGTCCATACCGACCAGTCGGCATTGCACCTGCTTCGCACGATTGCTTCTTATGAGTGCTGCACACCCGAAAACTGCCGATCCCCTTCCCTTGCACCACAGTTCACGGCTGAATACCAGGGTTGTCGTAGCACCCCCGCAGCACCTCAACCGCGACATGCCACTCAGTCACTCACGAGACCCGGGAGCAGCAGACATGTGCGAGGACGACCACAGCGGAGACCAGAGCGGAGACCGCAGCGGTGCCCAGATCGGTGACCACGGCATGGGCAGACGCGCGCTGTTCGTGACGGGAGCCGCCGCCGCGCTTACGTTGGGAAGCGTGAGCTTTCCCAGCGAGGCCGCCGACGCGGCCGACGCGTCCGAGACCCGGACGGTCCGCGGCACCCTGCCCACCGGTTCGCCGGACTTCGTCTACCTGCCCGTCGAAGTCCCGGACGGCGTACGGGAGATCAAGGTCGCGTACACCTACGAGAAGCCCGCCGTTCCGGTGGGCACCGCGGGCAACGCGCTCGACATCGGCGTCTTCGACCAGCGCGGCACCGAGCTGGGCGGCAAGGGCTTCCGCGGCTGGTCGGGCGGAGCGCGCACGGAGTTCTTCATCCGCGCCGACGACGCGACGCCGGGCTACATCCCGGGCCCGGTCGAGGAGGGCACCTGGCACATCGCGCTGGGCCCGTACACCGTGGCCCCGCAGGGACTCCCGTACGAGATCACCATCACGCTGACGTACGGCGAGCCGGGCAAGGTCGTGAAGCCGGTGTACCCGCCGTCGCGGGCCAGGGGCCGCGGGCGTGCCTGGTACCGGGGCGACTGCCATCTGCACTCCTGGTACTCCGACGGCCGCCGCACCCCGGCCGAGATCGCGGCCCTCGCGCGGGCGGCGGGCCTCGACTTCATCAACACCTCCGACCACAACACGCACTCCTCGCACGCCCATTGGGCCCCGGAGGCGGGTGACGACCTGCTGATCATGCTGGGCGAGGAGGTGACGACGAGGAACGGTCACGTCGTCGCGCTCGGCACGGACCCGGGGACCTTCGTCGACTGGCGCTACCGGGCGCGCGACAACCGCTTCGGCAAGTACGCGCGCCGGATCCGCGAGGCCGGCGGCCTGGTCGTGCCCGCCCATCCGCACGCAACCTGCGTCGGCTGCAACTGGAAGTTCGGCTTCGGCGAGGCGGACGCGGTCGAGGTGTGGAACGGCCCGTTCGGCCCCGACGACGAGGTGTCGCTGGCCGACTGGGACAGCATGCTGGTCGCCTCCGTGCGTGAGGGGCGGAGCGGCCGGGACTGGATTCCGGCCATGGGCAACAGCGACGCCCACCGCGACCCCGACCCGGTCGGCACCCCGCAGACCGTCGTCCTCGCCGACGACCTGACCCGCGAGGCGATCCAGGAGGGCATCCGCGCGGGCCGCTCGTACGTCGCGGAGTCGCGGAAGGTGTCGCTGTCGTTCTCCGCGACCGGCCCCAAGGGCGAACACGCGGGAATCGGCGGCCGGTTGAAGGTCGACCGCGACGACCCGGTCACCGTCATCCTGGAGGCCTCGGGCGTGCCGCGCTGCACGGTCCGCTTCGTCACGGACCAGGGTGTGCTCCACACGAGCGCGGTGCTGCCGGTGTCCGGGGCCGGGAGGGTGGAGTGGCGTACGACCGCGCAGTACGCGGCGTACGTGCGGGCGGAGGTGCGGCATGAGGCTGCGGCCGGGCCGTTGCCCGGGGCGTTGGCCGCGTTTACGAATCCGATCTTCCTCGGGCGTGGGTGAGCTGCGCTCGGCCGTTGGTGTGGGGCGTCGGCGGGGTGGTGCGTCGGGTGCGGTGCACTGTGGCCGGTCGCGCCCCGCGGCGAAGCCGCGTATGTCAACGCCCCGCGCCCCGGGAAGGGGCGAGGTGCGCGACCGGCTGCGACGGTTGGTCCGGGCTCACGGAGAAGGCCGTGTCGCCTGCCACGGCCACCAGCGCGTCCTTCACCAGTAGCGTGCTCGGGATTCGGTTCTCCGCCGAGGTGCCCGGGTCGGTCAGCTTGTCGGTGGTCCACTGGACGGCGCCGGTCCTGCGGTCGAGGGCGAGCAGGCGGCCGTAGCGGTTGGCGAAGTAGAGGTCGTCGTACTTCGTGGACAGGACCGGCGCCGACAGGTTCTCGACCTGTGTGTCCTTCTGCCACAGCCGGGCGCCGTCGTCGGCCCCCGTCGCGGTGACGGTTCCGTCGGGGCGGACGAAGTACACGGCGGTGCCGACGAGGCCGGGCAGGCCGCGCGGGGTGCCCTTGAGGGGGATGCGGATGACGTCGCCGTTCTTCGGGTTCACCTGCAGCAGCGCGCTGTACGGCTCGTCCCGGCCGTTGTCCGACTGGGACTCCTCGCTCTGCCGGAGGGCGAACAGCGGCTGCCCGCCGACCGCGCCGAGCGGCTCCGCGAGCAGGGGCAGCTCGGCGAGTTCCCGCGCCGTGCCGTCGGCCGGGGCGAGGCTCAGGAAGCCTGCGTCGCCCTTGAAGGGGTCGTCCTCGTTCACGCAGATCCCGTAGGGGGCACCGCCCAGGACCGTCGGGGCGCAGGCGGTGCCCGCCGACGACTTCGCCGGGGTGCGCCACAGGTTCTTGCCCGTCTTCGGGTCGAGGGCGACGAACTCCGCGCCCTCGCCCGACATCGCCAGGATGCCGCCGTCGAACAGGACAGCGGGGTGGCCGGCGTCGATCGTGCGGGTCCAGACACGCTTCCCGCTGTCGGTGTCGACGCCGACCAGCTCCTGGGTCGAGTACACCGAGTCCTCGTTCGGCTGGACGTGCGTGTAGACGAGCCCGTCCCGGACTCCGAGAGGACGCGCGGCGGCCTGCGAGTTGCTGCCGAACCGCCATTTCACGCGGCCCGAGGTGGCGTCGATCCGGGCGACCGTGAAGCCCGTCCCCGCGCAGTACAGGGAAGCTCCGCCGGAGACACAGCCGGAATCCACGCTGTCCACGTTGGTGACCAGGGACTCGTTCTTCACCGCTCGGGTGAGGTCGGTCCGCCAGGGCTGCCAGCCGGCGGGCAGCGCGGGCGAGGCGGAGGTACCGGCCCCTGACGCACGGTCGCCGAGCCCGCCCTCGGTGGTGTCCGGACCCGACACCAGGTGGTACACCGGCACGGCCGCCGCGGCGACGGCCAGTACCGCGCCGAGCACGAGCAGGCGACGCACCCGGCGCCCGCGGCCGGCGGCGGCGCCCGTCGCGGTCGTGTCGGCGGTCGTCGTGTCGGCAGTCGTCGTGGCGGCAGGTCCATGGGGGCCATCCCCGTTCCCCGGCACGCTCGGCAGGTGTGCCACGCCCGGCCCGGCAGGGGCGGCCGTGTCCGGCAGGGATCCGAACAACGCCTGCAGTTCGGCCAGTTGAGGCCGGGCGGCCGGGTCCTTGTCCAGACAGCGCTCGGCGATGCCCCGCAACGGCTGCGGGACGCCGTCCAGGGACGGCGGCTCGTTCATCACCTGGTAGCCCGTCACATACGGGCTGCCGGCGTCGAAGGGGCCGTTGCCCGTGGCCGCGAACACCAGGAGCGAGCCCAGCGAGAACACGTCGGAGGCCGCGGTGACGTCCCGGGGCGAGACGAACTGTTCCGGCGACATGAAAGGCGGGGTGCCGATCAGCCGCCCGGTCACGGTGAGGGCCTGGTTGTCGGCGGCGCGCGAGATGCCGAAGTCGATGACGCGCGGGCCGTCCCCGGCCATCAGGACGTTGCTCGGCTTCAGGTCCCTGTGCACCACACCGGCCTGGTGGATGTCACGCAGCGCCTCGACGAGCCCCAGCGCGAGCGCGCGCAGTTCCCGCCCGCCCAACGGCCCTTCCTTGTCCACCTTCTGGGACAGCGTGAGGCCCGGCACGTACAGCGTCGCCATCCAGGGCAGTTCGGCGTCCGGGTCGGCGTCCACCACCGGGGCGGTGAACGCCCCGCTCACCCGGCGGGCCGACACGATCTCCTGCCGGAAACGGGCCCGGAACTCCTCGTCCAGCGCGTACTGCGCGTGCACGACCTTGACCGCGACCTGCCGGCCCGAGGCGGAGTGCCCCAGGTACACGACCCCCATGCCGCCGCTGCCCAGCCGGTCGACGAGCGCGTAGCCGCCTATCGACCCGATGGGCCCCGGCTCCCCGGCGTGCGGCGGCATGTTAGGCGCCTTCCGCGATGCGGGCCTGCTGGAGGGACGTCAGCCTCTTCACGAAGAGGATGGCCACGACGACCGTCAGTACGCCGGTAAGGTTGGTGAACTGCACGTCGAGGATGACGCGAGTGGCGTCGAGGGCGGAGTCCTGGTCGTACCAGCTGCTGGTCGAGGCGTTCGCGTACGCCAGGACGTAGAAGAGCCAGAACCACCACCAGGTGTGCAGCCGCCACCGCCCGGCGCCCTTCGGCCGGCCGGTCGTCACCGTCCAGACGTCGTTGCCGATCTGCTTGGGCATGTAGAGGTTGACGAACGGAATGAACCAGGAGCCGGCCGCCATCCCGCGTGAGTGACGGACGCGCCCCGGCTCGAAGGCCTCGGCGTTGTTGCGCATGCGCCGGAACCAGAACAGCCACACGATCACGACGGCCGTGCCCACCAGCGCGTCGAGGAGCTCGGACGCCACCGACGCCAGTTTCAGGGCCTCGAAGTCCGTGGCGGCGTTCGGGGCGGACCCGGCGTCCACCGCGCCGAGCTGGACGTCGGCCACCAGGAGGACGACGACCCGGAGCAGCAGGGGCAGCGTGTAGAGGCCGAGCAGCACGGACAGCACCGCCGCCAGCCCCTTTGCCGAACGGGCGGAAACCTGCCGGGAGTTGGACAGCCGACGGGAGTCGGGCAGGGAGTGGTGCTGCGCCTGCGGCCCGCCCTGCGGAAAGCCCTGTGGCCCGCCCTGCGGGAAGCCGTCCGGCGGGAGACTGTCAGGTTGGAGGCCGCCCGACCGACCCGACTGAAAGCCGTCCTGCGGGAGGCTACCCGGCTGGGGACTGCCCGGCGGGGGGCTGCTCTGCCACGGGGGCCTCGACGGGTCGAACGCGACGGGCGGACCGAAGCCCTGCACCGGGGCTGGGGCAGGTGCGGGCCAGGCCGCGGGTGCGGGACTCTGCGCGAGGCCCTGTACCGGGGCCGGACTCTGCGCGGCGGCGGCTCCCTGGCCGGGGCCCGTCGCCTGTCCGGCGAGTGCGTGGCTCTGCGGGTCCTCGCTGTTCAGGAGCCGTACGGCGTGCCGGCCCAGCTCGGCCAGCACCTCGCCCGGCAGCCACGCGCCGCCCGTGCCCTCCGCACCCTCGATGCCGTCGATGGACGTCAACAGCATGTCCAGCGTGGGCCGTTGGGCCGGGTCCTTGTCGAGGCACGCCGATATCAGCCCGTTCCACGGCTCGGGTATCCCCACGATGTCCGCCTCCCCCGACGCGATGCGGAAGAGCAGCGAGTGGATCCCGCCCTCGCCGGCGCCGAAGGGCAGCCGCCCCGTCACGGTGTACGCCAGCACGGCGCCGAGGCAGAAGACGTCACTCGCGAACGTCACCCGCTCCCCGCGCACCTGCTCGGGCGACATGAAGCCCGGCGACCCCACGACAACGCCCGTCATGGTGAGGCCGGCGCCGGGCTGGGTGGTCGTGTCGAGGGCGCGCGCGATGCCGAAGTCGATGACGCGGGGCCCGTCGATCGTCACCAGCACGTTGGTGGGCTTGAGGTCGCGGTGCACGAGCCCCGCGCCGTGGATGGCCTGGAGCGCGCGGACGAGCCCGATCGCCAGCGCCCGTACGGACTTCGGAGGCAGCGGCCCGTACTGCTTGTCCACCACCTCGGCGAGCGAGGGCCCGGCGACGTAGCCGGTGGCGACCCAGGGCGTCGGCGCCTCGGTGTCGGCGTCGAGCACGGGTGCCGTCCACTCGCCGCCGACCCGCTGTGCGGCCTTCACCTCCAGCGCGAAGCGCTGCCTGAAGTCCGGCGTGCGGGCCAGCTCCTCCTTGACGACCTTGACCGCGACCGTACGGCCGCGCTCGGAACGGGCCAGGTACACCCGGCCCATGCCGCCTTCACCCAGTCTGCCGAGCAGTCGATAACCACCGATCCAGCCCGGATCAGCCGGGTCCAACCCATCCATGCGTGCTCCCTCTCCCCCGGCGGCCCGTTCGCCTGAGGATAGGGGAGGGGTGCGAGCGGCGTGTGGGAGACCTGTGTCTATCGACGGCCATATACCGATTGGCCGTCCTGTACCTGTCGGTACTCCTGTATGCAGGGGCAGTTCTGCACTTATGGACAGTACCCAAGGGCAACTCCGCACCTATCGGCAGTACGTGTCCCTGGCGGGCCGTTCCCCCGTCGCCAGGAAGCGGGTGACGGCCGCGTCCCCGCAGGCGTTGCCGTTGCCGAGGTAGGCGTCGTGTCCGGTGGCGTTCACGGTCACCATGACGGCACGCCTGCCGAGGGCGGCGCGGAGCTCGCGGGCACCGGCGAGCGGGGCGGCGGGGTCGCGCTCGTTCTGGACCATGAGGACGGTGGAGGGGCCGCGGTCGGTGATCCGTACCGGGTCCTGCTTCGGCGGATACGGCCAGGCGGCACAGAGGGTCGCGTTCCTCGGCATCCCGGCGGTCAGCGGGTACTTGGCGCGGCTCTCGTCGACCTCCTTCTGGTAACGGGCGGCCGACGAGGGCCACTTGCCCTCGTTGCAGAAGGTCGCGGAGGCGACGGCCAGGCCGTTCTGCAACAGCGCCTCCGGGGGCGCCTCGGGCGCGGGCGGCACGGTGCCCTTCCGGGCGGCCAGGATCAGCCGGGCCGCCGCCGGGAAGCCCTCGGGGTCGTAGAACGCGTCGAGCAGGCTCTGCCGCAGCACGTTGCCGTTCAGCTCGGCCGGACTGGCGCCGGGCCAGGGGATCGGCTCACGGTCGAGGCGTGCGGCGAGCCGCAGGAACATCGGCCGCACCTCGGCCGCCGTGTCGGCCAGCCGGTACGGATTCCCGGGCGCCGAGGCCCACTTGGCGAACTCGGGGAAGACGTCCTCGACGCCCTGCTCGAACCCGGCCCACAAACCACGGGAGACCTGGCCGTCGTGGGCGTCCGCGTTGGCGTCCAGATTGCTGTCCAGGACGAACCGGTCGGTGCGGTGGGGGAACAACTGGCTGTAGACGGCGCCGAGATAGGAGCCGTAGGAGACGCCCCAGGCGGACAGCTTCCGCTCGCCGAGCGCCGCCCGGATCCGGTCGACGTCGTGCGCGTTGGCGACGGTACCGATGTGCCGCAGCAACTCCCCGCCGTTGCGCTCACAGGCGCCGGCCATCCGCCGGGCGGCGGTCATGTTCCCGGCGACGGACCCGTCCGGGCCGACGGGCCACGGCCGGAACACGGACGCGGCCAGGTCCCGCCGCTCGAACCCACAACTCACCGGCGCGGAACGCCCGTTGCCCCGAGGGTCGAACACGACCAGGTCGTACGCCTCCCGCACCTGCCGGGGCAGTGTCCGTGCCTTCGCCGACTGCTCTTCGAGACTGCTGCCGCCGGGCCCGCCGGGTATCAGCAGTAAGACCCCGCGGCGTACGGCCGGCTTCTCGCTCCGGATTCGGGAGACGGCGATACCGATCTCCTCGCCCCCGGGGTCGGCGTAGTCCATGGGCACGTCGACGGTCGCGCACTCCTGCCCCTGGCCGAACCCGCTCCCCTCGCATTTCACCCAGTCAAGAGGCTTGGTTCGTACGGCAGTCGGGGCGGTCGAAGCGGTCGCGGTGAGCGGCAGGGTGAGCCCGAGCACCACGCCGGAGACGGCGGTCAGGGCGATGTTTCGCTTGCTCTTGTTCATCATGGGAAGAGCCTCGCGAATCCGCGCCGACCTGCCCATGCGGCCACCCGGCCTCTCCCCACGGCGGTTTCCCGAACCGGCGGCATCACGGGAGAGGTGCCGGAGCCGACCGGCACGCCCCGGCCGGGCACGACCCGGCACGGCGTGGTCAGCGGCTCAGCAGGTCGTCCAGTTCGGCCGCGTACAGCAGCGCGGGGTCGAAGCCCATCCCCGTGAAGTGACCGGCGAGCTCCAGGGACAGGACGCCGTGCAGGCGGGTCCAGAGGGCCAGGCCCCGGTGGAGTACGGCGGGCGGGGCGGGGTGGCCGGCCGCCCACTGGCGGTGGCTTTCGAGGTGGGTGTCGAACGGCGTCGCGGGACGGTCCGAGGGCAGTGCGGCGCAGGCGTCGAGCAGGGTCGCCATGATGTCCTGCGCGATTCCGGTGACGTCGTCCGGCGCGTGATAACCGGGTACGGGTGTGCCGTAGACGAGGAAGTAGCGGTGGGGGTCCGCGAGGGCCCACTCGCGCAGGGCGTGCGCGAGTGCGGTGAGGTCGGCGCCGGACTCGGCGGCTGCCTTGAGGGTCTCGGCGAGGCTGCTGTACGCGTCCCTGATCAGCTCGGTGATCAGCTCGTCGCGGCCGGCGAAGTACCGGTAGAGCGCGGGGCCGCTCATGCCCAGCTGCTTGGCGATCGCGTTGAGGGAGAGCGCGGTCGCGCCCGCCGTGGCGATCTGCTCCCACGCGCGTTCCTTGATCTCCGTACGCACCTGGGTGCGGTAGCGCTCTCGCGGGGTCGTCGTACCGGTCTCCGCCATGACCTGCCGCCTTCCGTGCTCGTGGGGACGCTCGTCAGATACAAGCTCAAGATTTAGTTAGAGGCTATCACTGAAGCCCTTGACGTCACCTTTCTCGTGGAGTTATAACTTCTAACAGAAGCGAGAGAGAGTAACTCACGCGGAACCCGAACACAGAGCGCGGAAAACAGAGCGCAGAACACAGTGGAGGCAGTCATGAACGCCGAAGGACTCGTCGAGGTCGTCCTGCCGGGCAAGGTGGAGCCGGAAGGGCTGGAGATCCGGCACGGAGCCGTACCCACCGCGGGCCCCGGCCAGGTCCTGATCCGGATGGAGGCGACCGGCGTCTCCTTCGCCGAGCAGCAGATGCGCCGCGGCCGCTACTACGACCAGCCGGATTTCCCCTTCGTCCCCGGCTACGACCTGGTCGGGACCGTGGCCGCGACCGGTGAGGGCGTCGAGCCGGGCCTGGCCGGCACCCGGGTGGCCGCGCTGGTCAAGGTCGGCGGCTGGGCCAGCCACGTACTCGTCGACGCGGCGGACGTCGTGCCGGTGCCCGACGGGGTCGGCGCGGCGGAGGCCGAGACGCTGGTGGTCAACGGCATCACCGCCTGGCAGATGCTGCACCGCAAGGCCCGCGTCCGCGCCGGGCAGACCGTCCTGGTGCACGGCGCCAACGGCGGCGTCGGCTCGGTCCTGGTCCAGCTTGCCCGGGCCGCGGGCGCGAAGGTGATCGGCACGGCGTCCGCGCGCCACCACGACGCGCTGCGGGCCCAGGGCGTCACCCCCGTCGACTACCGCACCGAGGACATCCCCGCCCGGGTCCGTGAACTCGCCCCCGGCGGAGTGGACGCCGTCTTCGACCACGTCGGCGGGCGCAGCGCGACCGACTCCTGGCACCTCCTCGCGCCCGGCGGCACGCTCGTCTCCTACGGCAGCGCCTCCACCCGGGACGACGAGGGCTCCAAGCAGCTGCCCGTACTCAAGCTGCTCGGCCGGATCTGGCTGTGGAACGCGCTGCCCAACCGCCGCCGCGCCTACTTCTTCAACATCTGGGCCGGACGGGCCCTGGGCAAGAACCGGTTCCGGGCCCGGCTGCGCGCCGACCTCACCCAGGTCCTCGCGGCCCTCCAGCGCGGTGACATCACCGCCCGGATCGCCGCGCAGCTGCCGCTCTCCCGCGTCGCCGACGCCCTGCGTCTGGCCGAGTCCGGCACCGTCGCCGGAAAGATCGTCCTGAACCCGTAGTACGCCCTCGGCCGCAACCCCGGCGGGCCGAACCGGCCGCCCGAGCCCTATCCTCACGACCGGTCGATCAATCGACCGACCGACGGCCTCGGCCGACAACCGTCCAGGACGAGGATCACAACGACATGTCACGCCTCCACGAGACCAAGTTCCGCGTCGTCACGACGATCCAGCGGTGGGTCGCCAACCCGGTGTCCAGACTGCTGCCGTTCCAGACGCTGTTGGAGACCACCGGGCGCAAGTCGGGGCTGCCGCGACGGACACCGGTCGGCGGGCGGCGGATCGGCCAGGAGTTCTGGATCGTGTCCGAGTACGGCGAGAAGTCGCAGTACGTGCGGAACATCCAGGCGAACCCGAGCGTGCGCGTCCGCGACAAGGGCCGGTGGCACCACGGCACCGCCCACCTGCTGCACGAGGACGACGCCCGCACCCGGCTGAAGTCCCTCCCCCGCATGAACAGCGCCGCGGTCCGGGCGGTCGGCACGAACCTGCTGACCGTGCGGGTGGATCTGACGGACTGAGCTCGGCCGACGAAACCGCCTAGGCCGCCCGCCGCCAGACCGTCAGGTCCCCGGAAACGAAACCAATGTCCGGCAGCACCGTCGACTTCACCTGGACCACGAACAGTCCGATGTCTCCGGAAGGTTGCTTGAAGCAGATCTCGCTGCCGGCCGCCACGATCGCGAGCGGGAGCTTGTGCTCGGCGTCGGCGAGGGCAATGCGGCACGACTCGATGGTGGCGCCCGGCGTCTCTGAGGGCACCCAGTTGATCACACTCGTGTCGCTCTCCAGCGCGCAGGTCTGCCTGCAGACGAAGCGGATGTCCGCCTTGCGCTCGTTGGCGCTCCTGGTGTCCTTGATGTCCTTGTCGGCCTTGGCGTAGCGGTAGGGATCCTTCATATCCAGGGGTTTCGTCGCACTCAGCATCAGCACGGGGTACGCGATCGCCTTCGGCGGCCCGGACGCGGTCGGGGAGGGGCTCGACGCCCCTCCTGATGTCCGGCCCCCGGCTCCCGACCCCGAGGACCGCCCGGATGCCGATGAGGACGCCGATGAGGACGCCGACGACCGTTCGGAGTCCCCCGAGCCGGACGTCGAGGACTCGGCCGCGTTCCGGTCGCGGAGCCGGTCCGACACGTCCAGGGTCGTCCATGCCACGCCCGCCGCCAGCAGCGCACCCACCGTCGCGACGGCCAAGAGAATCCTGGTACGCCGTCCGAGGGGCCGCCGCTCGTCCGGCCCCCTCGGCTGAGGACGCCGCTGCAGCTGCGGCTGCGGGAGCAACGGCATCGTGTGCACCGGGGTCGGGTGGGGAACCGGGGACGGAACCGTCACCTCCGGTCCCATCACCTCCCGCCAGACGGCCGGCCCGGCGCCCGCGTCGGCGTCCCGGCCCAGCCGCTGCCGACACCACTCGACGACCTCCGCCGGAGTGGCCCGCTCCCCCGGGTCGGCCGCCAGGCACCTGGCCATCAGCGGACGGAGCTGCGCGGGCAGCAGGGACAGGTCGGGTTCCGAGTGCACGATCCGGTACAGCACTCCGACCGAGTTGCCGTCCCCGTACAACGGCTCGCCCAGCGCCGCGAACGCCGCTGTCTGGCCGAGCGCGAACACGTCGGTCGCCGTCGTGACCTCGCCCCCGGACGCCTGCTCGGGAGCCATGAACTGGGGCGTGCCGACGGTGGCTCCCGTGGCTGTGTGCGAGGTGATGCCCGCGGCCAGCGAGATACCGAAGTCGATCACCCGCGGCCCGTCGGCGGCCAGCAGCACGTTGGACGGCTTCAGGTCCCGGTGCACGATTCCGGCGGCATGGATGGCCTGGAGGGCCTCGGCCACCCCCGCCATCAGCCACAGCACCGCGGGCACCGGCAGTGGTCCGCGCCGGGCGACGGCCTCCGCCAGCGAGGGGCCGGGCACGTACAGCGTGGCCAGCCAGGGCGGTACGCCGTCCGCGTCGCCGTCGATCAGCTCCGCGGTGTACGCGCCCCGGACCCGCTGGGCCGCCTTTATCTCCCTGCGGAACCCCCGCCGGAAGGTCGGGTCGTCGGCCAGCTCCGGCCGGATCACCTTGATCGCCACCGGTCTGCCGCCCTGGGTGTGCGACAGATAGACCCGGCCCATGCCTCCCGCGCCGAGCCGGGCGGCGAGGCGGTAGCCGGCCACCGTCGGCGGATCGTCCGCCTGCAGTGGCTGGAACACCTCAGTCGCGTGGTCCATCGGTCCCCGTCCCCTGTCCCCCGGTCGGAGCGGAAGGCACGGTGCCCGGCCACCCCGTCAAGATCGTACGAACTGGGAATTCAAGCACGACGGCGCCGAATTCGTGACCCGGTTCGGGAGTCGACCCCGAGTTCCCACGAAGGGCGTCGGGTCCGGCATGGAGAGGAGAAGGGAGAGGAGAACCGCCTAGCTCCGGGGGGCGTTCGAGATGCGGTCCAGCCACTCCGTGAGCAGGGCGTCCTCGGCGGGGCTGAGGACCGGGGCCTGGGCCTGGGCCTGGCGGAGGAGGGCGTTCAGCCGGGCCGCCGTGGCGGGGAGGCGGGACTCGTCGGCGTCGGTCGTTCCTGCCGCTCCTGCCGTCTTCGGCGCTTCCGCCTCGGGTGTCGAGGGGTCGGGGGACGCTGTCGGAGCCGTCATCACGTCCGGTGTGAAGACCGTGGCGTGGACCCCGTCCCGCAGCCGGCGGGACACCGAGACGTCGGTGAACGTCGCCGGGCGGGAGACCAGCATCAGGGCCACGCCGACGCTGGCGGACATGATGATCTGGGCGGCCAGCTCGGGGGCGAGGCGCAACTTGCCTTGTTCGGCGGCCCGTTGGAGGTCCGCCGTGAGGATGCGGTGGGACTCCAGGGCCGCCGCCGGGGGCGTACGCATCGCCGGGGAGTTCATCAGGCGGTACAGGTTCGGGTTGTGCAGGGCGAACTCGACGTGGGTGTCCCAGCCGTCCCGCAGGTCCTGGACGGGGTCCGTGTCGGGGGCGCGGTCGCGCTTGGTCGCGAGGTACTTGTCCCAGCCGTGGTCGACGACCGCCGACAGGAGGCCCTCCTTGTCCCCGAAGTGGCGGTAGAGGGCGGGAGCGCCGACACCTGCCGCCTCGCACACGGCCCGGGTGGAGACGTCCCCGTCCGGCGACTCGGCGACGAGGGCCGCCGCCACTTCGAGAATGCGCGCTTTCGTACTCACGGGAGCGACGCTAGCCGACGCGGTCCGGGCCGGGGTCACGCCGCCGTCCCGTGCGGGGCGAGGAGGTCGTCCAGGCCTATGCGGGTCAGGAACTCGGCGCGGATGCGGTCCGCGACCAGGCTGACCTCCTCCGACCCGTCGTTCGCGGGGTCGACGTGGACCCGGAAGGGCCGCTCGCCGTGCGGGGTGTCGACGACCTCGACGATCGCGTCGGCCACCAGGGACGCGGGGGCGTCGGCGGGCGCGAGGGCGGCGAGGCGCTGGGCGACCTGGTCCATCAGGCCCGCGTACCGCTCCTCGTAGGCGGGCAGGACCGCCTGCTCGGCGGGGTGGCCGCCGGTCGCGAAGTGGTTCGTGCCCGAGGTGAAGGCGCCCGGCACGACGATGGTCGTCTCTATGCCGAAGCGGGCCAGCTCGGCCGCGTACGACACCGCGAGCGCGTCCGTCGCGGCCTTCGCGGCGAAGTACGGCGCGAGGTAGGGCGGGGTGCCGCCCCGGGTCGAGGTCGAGCCGATCCAGAGCACCAGGCCGTGCTCCTGGGCCCGCAGGCGGGGCAGCGCGGCGCGGTTGACCCGCTGGGTGCCGAGCACGTTCGTGTCGTACACCGCGGCCAGTTCCTCGGGGGTGAAGGCCTCGGTCGGGCCGGTCACCATGTGGCCCGCGTTGTGGACGACCACGTCCAGCGTGCCGGCCTCGGACAGGACCGTGGCGACGGCGGCGTCCGCGGACTCCTGCGAGAGGACGTCCAACTCGACCGTCCGCAGATCCACTTGGTGCTCGGCCGCGTACGCCTCGGCCTCCGCGACCCGGCTCGCGTTGCGCCCTGCCGTGTCGCGCATCGCCGCGTAGACCGTGTGACCCGCGTCGGCCAGCGCCCGTGCGGCGAGCGCGCCGAATCCCGAACCGGCGCCCGTGATGACGATCGTCCTGCCCATGACGGAACTCCTGAGGAGAGAAGGGGGCTTAGGCGATGCCGCCGTTGGCGCGGAGCACCTGGCCGTTGACCCAGCGGCCGGCCGGGCCGGCGAGGAAGGACACGACCCCGGCGATGTCGTCCGGGGTGCCGAGGCGCTCCAGCGGCGGCTGGGCGGCCATCCTCGCGATGGTCTCCTCGTCCTTGCCGTCCAGGAACAGGGCGGTGGCGGTCGGGCCGGGGGCCACCGCGTTCACCGTGATGTCCCGGCCGCGCAGCTCGCGGGCGAGGATCAGCGTCATGGCCTCGACGGCGCCCTTGCTGGCGGCGTACGCGCTGTAGCCGGGGATGGCGAGGGCCAGCACGGAGCTGGAGAAGTTGACGACCGCGCCGCCCTCGCGGAGCCGGCGCACGGCCTGCTGGTCGACGACGAACGTGCCGCGGATGTTCGTGCGGTGCATCCGGTCCAGGGCGTCGAGGTCGAAGTCGGCGAGCGGGGCCAGTGTCATGACGCCGGCCGCGTGGACGACCACGTCGACCCCGCCGTACGTCGACTCCGCGGCGTCGAAGAGCGCCGCCACCTCGGTCTCGTCCGCCACGTCGGCCCGGAAGGCGAGCGCCCGCCCGCCCGCCTCGGTGATCGCCGCGACCGTCTTGTCGGCCTCGGTCTGATTCCCCGCGAAGTTCACGACGACCGCGAAGCCGTCACCCGCGAGCCGCTCCGCGGTCTCACGGCCGATACCGCGGGACCCGCCGGTGACGATCGCGACGCGGTCAGTGGTGGGAGTGGGGGTGATGGGCTGCTGGTCGCTCATGCCGGTGCTCCTGTCGTGGCGGGGGAACGGGTTTCACTCCCCGACAGAAGCAACGCTAACACCGATTCGATAGCAACGCTACCCTCGGCCGTAGCATCGCTACGGTGTCGTGGTCCGGGCGGGATCCGATCAGCCCGGCCACACCAGTGACTGGAGTTCCGAGTACGCGTGCAGGGCGTACGAGCCGACGTCGCGGCCCACCCCGCTCTGTTTGAAGCCGCCGAACGGGGCCTCCATGTTGCGGCCGACCGTGTTGACGCCGACGCCGCCGGCCCGCAGCTGCCGGGCCACGCGGAAGGCGCGGGCCACGTCGCCGGACCAGACGTAGTCGATGAGGCCGTAGTCGCTGTCGTTGGCGAGCTCGACCGCTTCGTCCTCGTCGTCGAAGGGGAGGACCACGACGACCGGGCCGAAGATCTCCTCGCGGACCACCCTCATGTCGGGCGTGCAGTCGGCGAGAAGGGTCGGGGCGACGTAGAAACCCCGGTCGGACGGCGGCCGTTCACCGCCCGCCGCCACCCGCGCCCCCTCCTTGCGGCCCAGTTCGACGTACGACTCGATCCGGTCCCGGTGGGCGGCGGAGATGACCGGGCCGACGACCGTGTCCTCCGCCCGCGGATCCCCCACCTTCAAATAGCCGACGTACGCGGAAAGTTGGGCCACCAGCCGGTCGTAGACCGGACGCTGCGCGAGCACCCTTGTCGGGGCCGTGCAGATCTGTCCGCTGTAGAAGGAGAAGGTGGTTCCGATGCCGCGGACCGCCGACTCCAGGTCCGCGTCCTCGAAGACGACCGCCGCGCCCTTTCCGCCCAGCTCCATCAACTGCCGTTTCATACCGCGCCCGCACACCTCGGCGATGCGCCGTCCGACTGCGGTCGAACCGGTGAAGCTCACCATGTCGACGTCGTCCGAGTCGACGGCCGCCTCGCCGACCTCGGCGCGCGAACCGCTGACGACGTTCACGACCCCCGGTGGCACTCCCGCGGCCTCCAGCGCCTGAGCCATCCGGTACACGGAGAGCGGGTCCTGCGGGGCGGGCTTCACGACGACCGTGTTGCCCATCGCGAGCGCCGGGGCGATCTTGCCGGCCGGGTTCGCCCAGGGGTTGTTGTACGAGGTGATGCAGGTGACCACGCCCACCGGCTGGCGTACCGCCAGGGCTCCCATCACCGCCGCCCTGCCGAACGGGCCCGCCTCGTTGATCTGCGGGGGCAACGGCTCCTCGACGGGCTCCACGCGCGCGTACCGCTCGAATCTGGCCGCCCCGACACCCACCTGCATCCCGCGCGCGGTACCGGTCGTGGCGCCGGTCTCGGCCTGGGCCAGTTCGGCGTACGGGACGAGGTTGCGCCGGATCTCCTCGGCCGCCCGGTGCAGGACGGCGGCCCGCTCCTCGGGTGCCGTGCGCGACCATGCCCGGAAGGCCTCGCGAGCCGCCGCGGCCGCCGCGCGCACCTGGTCCCGCGAGGCCTCCGGAGCCAGCCCGACGACACCCTCGGTCGCCGGGTCGATCACCTCGTAGTGGCCGCCGTCCGGCTCCACCCACGAACCGCCGATGAACAGCCGCTGCCCGTCCGTCACTTGACCCTCCGCGCCCGCCGCCGCCGCGTCACTTCGTACTCACCGTGCGGGTGTCCCGGCCCGACCGCAGCACCCTGCCCGGTACGGCACCGCTCACCACGTCGCCCCGTATCGCCTCGACTCCGTTGACCCAGACGGCCGTTATGCCGATCGCCTTCGAGTCGAGGCGCGGGCTGTCTCCCGGCAGGTCGTGCACCAGGGTGGCCTTTCCGGCGTCGATGCGGTCCGGGTCGAAGAGCACGAGGTCCGCGTGGAAGCCCTCCGTGATCCGTCCGCGCTCACGCAGTCCGAAGAGCCGCGCCGGGTCGTCCGTGAGCATCTTCACGGCCTGCTCCAGGGTCGTCAGCTTCCGGCCCCGCAGACAGTCCCCGATGAACCGGGTCGTGTACGGCGCCCCGCACATCCGGTCCAGATGGGCGCCCGCGTCCGACCCGCCGAGCATCACGTCCTCGTGCCGCCACGTCTCCTGGCGCAGCGACCACGAGTCGGGGTCGTTGTCGGTCGGCATGGGCCAAAGGACCGTACGCATACCGTCGTTGGCGCAGATCTCGATGATGCACTCGAACGGTTCCTGGCCGCGCTCGGCCGCGATGTCCCGTACGACCCGGCCGGTGAGGCCCTCGTTCGCCTCGCTGTAGGTGTCCCCGATGACGTACCGCCCGAAGTCGGCGAGGCGCCGGAAGACACCGGCCTCCTTGGAGTCGGCCCGCCGCAGCATCTCCGAACGGACCACGGGGTCCCGGAGTTTCGCGATCCGTTCGGGCACGGGGAGGCCGAGCACGTCGCCCCACCCGGGTATCAGGTTCAGCGCGCAGAAGGTCCCCAGCGACATGTTCATCGGCGTGAGGATCGGCATCGTGAGGGCCACGATCCGGCCACCCGCCTTACGGGCCCGCTCACTTGCCGCCAGCTGACGCGGCACGCGCTCGGGGACGGCCGCGTCGATCGTCAGGACGTTCCAGTTCAGCGGACGTCCCGCCGCCGCGCTCATCTCCACGAACAGATCGATCTCGTCGTCGCTGAACTGGTCGAGACAGCCCGCCACGATGGCCTCGATCTGCGTGCCCTCGTGATCGCCCACCGCCCGGGAGAGCGCGAGCAGTTCGGCCGGCTTCGCGTGCCGCGAGGCGACGGGCTTCCCGTCCCCGTCGGAGTGGGTGGACGACTGCGTGGTGGAGAGCCCCCAGGCACCGGCCTCCATCGCCTCGTGGAGCAGCGTGAGCATCTGCGACAGCTGCTCACCGGTCGGCTGCCCGCCGACGGCCTCCGGCCCCATCACGTACCGCCTGAGCGCACAATGCCCCACCATGAAGCCCGCGTTGACCGCGATCCGCCCCTCCAGGGCATCGAGATACTCCCCGAAGGAGTGCCAGCTCCACGGCGTCCCCTCCTCCAGCGCGACCAGCGACATCCCCTCGACCTTGGACATCATCCGCCGCGTGTAGTCGGCGTCCTCGGGCCGCGAAGGATTCAACGGGGCAAGAGTGAAGCCACAGTTGCCACCCGCGACCGTCGTCACCCCGTGGTTCAGAGAGGGCGTGGCGTACGGGTCCCAGAAGAGCTGCGCGTCGTAGTGAGTGTGGGGATCGACGAACCCGGGCGCGAGTACGAGCCCACTCGCGTCCTCACTCGTACGCGCCTCCTCGGTGACCCGGCCGCCGATCACGGCGATCCGGCCGTCCCGTATCCCCACATCGGCGGTGAAGGCGGGCCCACCCGACCCATCGACGACGGTCACGCCTTTGATCAGATGGTCAAGCACGACGAAACCCTTCTCTCCCTGAGCCTTCTGGCGACCCGCACCCTCCGACGGCCCTCAGACCGCCCCGCGGAACCGGGTGGTCCGATGGACGGGATCCGTGTCGATCTTCGGAATCACCTGCTCGCCGATCAGCTTGATCGTCTGGAGCGTGTCCGCCTTGGGCACCCCGACCGGCAGCCCGAAACTGAGCTGGTCGGCCCCGGCCTGCTCCCACCGCTTGCACTGCGTGAGCACCTCGTCCGGGTCCCCGCAGATCAACAGCTCCTCGGCGATGAGCAGTTCGATGAACTCCTCGTTGTACTCGGGCAGCGTCTCCGGCCACACGGGGAAGCCCTCGGGCCGCGGGAACGTGTCGTGGTACCGGAACACCAGCGACGGCAGGTAGTGCAGCCCGCCGCTCACGGCGATCCGGATCGCCTCGTCGTGCGTGGGCGCGCAGATCGCGGTCGTCGTCACCATCACGTTGTCGTTGACGAAGTCCCCGATCGGCTCCGCGTCCACGACGGCGGTCTTGTACTGCTCAAGCACCCACTCCATGTCGGAGACCTTCTGCACGCTGAAGCCGAGCACCCCGAGCCCCTTGCGGGCGGCCATGGAGTAGGAGGGCGGCGACCCGGCGGCGTACCACATCGCGGGGTGCGACTTCCCGTACGGCTTGGGCAGGATCTTCCGCGGGGGCAGCTGCCAGTGCTTGCCCTTGAACCCGACGTACTCGTCCTGGAGCCACATCTTCGGGAACTCGGCGATGGTCTCTTCCCAGATCTCCTTGGTGTAGTTCATGTCGGTGATGCCGGGAAGGAAGCCGAGGATCTCGTGCGAGCCGGCGCCGCGTCCGCTGCCGAACTCGAAGCGGTTCTCGGTGAGATGGTCGAGCATGGCGACCTTCTCGGCGACCTTCACGGGATGGTTGACCTGGGCGAGCGGGTTGAAGATGCCCGACCCGAGGTGGATCCGCTCCGTCGCGTGCGCGAGGTAGCCGAGGAAGACGTCGTTGGCGGAGAGGTGGGAGTACTCCTCCAGGAAGTGGTGCTCGGACGCCCACGCGTACTTGAAGCCGGACTTGTCCGCCTGGATGACGTACTCGGTCTCCTCCATCAGCGCCTTGTGCTCCGCGAGCGGATCGGTCTCGGCCCGCTTGCCCACGTATCCCTGTACAAAGAGCCCGAATTCCAAGGAGGTTCACCGTCCCCTGTCCGTCATCCTGCCGAACCTGACGCACCGTCAGATTCACCTGCCGCCGACTGTTGCACCGCGCCCGCGAGGCGTCAATACCTGATGGACCGTCACATGACGCTGACGCCCGCCAGCCAGCCCCCGTCGATCACGAACGGCTGCCCGGTGATGTACGAGGAGTCCTCGCAGGAGAGGAAGAGGGCGAGCCGGGCCACCTCCTCGGGCTTCCCGATCCGGCCCATCGGCACGAGCTTGCGGTAGAGCTGCTCGACACCGGCCGAGGACGCCTCGGCGTCCGCCGTCGGGTCGAGCAGGGCCGGGTTGCTCATCGCGGTGTCGATGGCGCCCGGACAGACGGCGTTGACGCGGATGCCCTTGGGGGCCAGTTCCAGCGCGGCCACGCGCGTGAGGCCGACGATCGCGTGCTTGGTCGCGCTGTACGCGCCGACGTACGCCATGCCCGTCACCCCGGTGTACGAGGCGGTGTTGACGATGGTCCCGCCGCCGGCCGCCTCGATCTCGGGGGCCAGGGTCTTGACGCCGAGGAAGACGCCGACCTGGTTCACCTGCACGACCTGCATGAACTCGTCGAGGGGCGTGTCGACGAGGGAGTTGAAGCGCAGGATGCCCGCGTTGTTGACGAGCCCGTCGACCTTCCCGTACGCCTCCTTCGCGGCGGCCACCGCGGACGCCCAGTCGTCCTCCCGGCTCACGTCCAGGTGAACGAAGAGCGCGCCCAGCTCCTTGGCCAGCTTCTCCCCCTGGTCGTCGAGCACGTCCGCGACGACGACCTTGGCGCCCTCGGCCGCGAAGAGCCGCGCCTCCTGCTCGCCCTGGCCTCGTGCGGCGCCGGTGACGAGTACGACCCGCCCGTCGAGCTTGCCCATGGGTTTCTCCTTCGGGGACGCGGACACGTGGACCATTTCTGACGCACCGTCACACGAGTGACGGGCACGCCCATGGTCGTATCTGACGCATCGTCAGGCAAGGGGTCGGGAGTCCACACAGATGACCCGTCCGGGGCCCTCCGGGGGCTCTTCGAGGGCACGTCGGGGACGCTTCGAGAGTTTCGCGGTGTGTCGCAATGCACACGTCAAGTAACCGGCCGGTAGGGACATTTGACTCTGTCGGGTCCGCCGGGGCGGACCAATAATCCTTTCTCGGCAAGGCAAAGAAGCGCCCAAGGACGGAGCAAGTCGTGGCCAAGAGGGCCCTGAAGAACAAGAAGATCCGACTCGTCGCCATTGGGTCCGCACTCGCCACCGGCGCGGCGGTCGTCACCCTGCTGCCCTCGGCGAACGCGGCCGAGGAGAAGACGCCGGAACAGATCATGACGATGTGCGAGAGGTCCGCGGTCCTCAGCGGAAAACAACAGTCGGTGAGCGATTTCGGCGGCGCGTTCGCAGACGGATTCCAGGCCGACAACTGCGATTTCGCCGAGACGAAGTTCGAGACCTTCGACGGCCCCAAGGAGAAGGCCTCGATCGACTTCCCGAACTGCGAGCCGAACGCCACCGAGCCGGCGAAGGTCAGCATCGCCTGGAAGTCGACCGTGGGCCAGGGCGAGGGCAAGTACACCGCGACACAACAGGGCGCGAGCGGCGGCCTCTTCGGTGCTCTGAGCGGGTCCTGGCTCAAGCACAAGGCGACGACCGACCTGACCGTCAGGACCGTCACGGCCGGCGACACGGAGACGAGGGAAGTCCCGGTCGGCAAGGTCCTGCACATGGAGTTCACGCCGAAGATGCAGCGCATGACGGGCGAATGGCGGGTGCGGATCGACGCCGATCCGGGGAGCTTCGCCGTCAATCCCAGCCCCGAGAAGAACTTCGCGGCGCCCGAGGTCATCGAGGGACCCGTCGTCCTGGCGGGAGCCGCCGGCGCCCCCGGAATCGCGGACGGAGTCGCCAAGCCGGTCCTGACGGACTGCTGACGACCCCCTCCCCCTCCCCCACTTCCTCCAAGGAGACGCACCATGACACGCACCGGCCGCAAGGGACATCACCGGAGCAAGAAGAAGCGCATCGCCCTCATGCTGGCCCCGGTGGTCGCCGCCGCGGTGGCCGTTCCGCTGATGAACCAGGCGGGTGCCGCCACCCCCTCCGAGGTGTCCAAGGACTGCGCGGAGAACTCCGCGAAACTGGACGACTGTCAATTCGTCGACGTCCAGGTGAAGAGGAACAGCCTGGGCGCGAACAAGCGCGTCTCCACCGTGACGGACAACTGCGGATCGACGACCGCCGCCACGAAGGACTTCAGCGTGGCCGCCTCGGTGACGAGGTCCATCACCCTGGAGGACGGGTTCACGGCCGCCGCGGACTCGAAGCTGAGCAACTCGTTCTTCGAGATCGGCGCCAAGTTCAACACGTCGGAATTCAGCATCAAGCGTGACGACACGGGAACCGGATTCGACTTCTCCAGGACCGACACCGTGAAGGCCGACCACCTCGGCTTTTTCATGTGGTCCGAGAAGCGCACCGATGTGAGCGGATTCCTCAAGGCCACGTACAAGGAGGAGCAGAACGGCCAGAAGGTGTTCTTCTCCCCCAGCGAGGGCGGCACGAGCGTGCACGTCTTCTATCCGCAGCTCCTGAAGAACGGCACCCCCGACGGCCGCCTCTGGCTGCGCAACGTGAAGTGCGGAACTCCCGAGGCGAGCGGAATCCAGAACTCGGCCAACAGCATCCGCACGGAACCCGGATTCGAAGAAGGCGGCGCGAACGTCGCGGACGTCGAGATCCCGCTGTCCGAGATCCCGGCGCCGTAGGCAGGACCCACAGCCGCACAGCGGGCGCGACCGCCGTAATCGGGAGCGACCCGCCGCGAAACGCGGCAACGGCAACAAGGCACGAACGGCCCCCGCGAATCACGCGGGGGCTTCTCCGTGTCCGTACCCACCGGCACGGACACGCGGACACCACCGTGCCGCCCGCCGCCTCAGCGCGCGGTCGATCCCGTGGAGCCGAGGGAGCCCAGGCTGTCGCTGTACGGGGCCCCGAGCCACCGCAGCACCGCGTCCGTGCCGCCGCGGGCGTCCAGCTTGGCGTAGATGTTGCTGAGGTTGTTGCGGACGGTCTTCCCGCTCAGCCCCAGCCTCAGGCCGATCTCCTGTGCGCCGAGCCCGGTCGAGAGCAGTTCCATGATCTCCCGCTCCCGGGGCGAGAGCAGGGCGCGCATCCGTTCCGTCGCCTCCCCGCCGCCCGGCGTCCGCCGGGCCGCGTCACGCAGCGCGGCGCACGCGGTCGGCGACAGGTAGGTGTGGCCGATCGTGGCAGCCATCACCGCCGAGGACAGCATGTGGGTGCAGTAGTCGCCCTCGACCAGATAGCCCGCGCCGCCCCGGAACACCTCGACCACCGTCTCGGTGTCCCGCCGGGGGCTGAGGACGATCACCGGGGCGCTCATCGCGCCCATGGCCTTCAGCAGCCCCGCGAAGGCGGTCGACGGGTCCTCGCAGCGGAGAACGACGACGTCCACCGCGCCCTCCGAAGGACGTTCCCGGAGCGCGCGGTAGGGCGGGGACAGGCGCAGCACCCGGCCCACGTACGGATCGTCCGGGGCCGGCCAGTCCTCGTGGGGCCAGTCCTCGTTCGGCCGGCCGCCGTCGGCGCAGGCCAGGGCGACGGACAGCTTGTGGGAGGTGTCCGCCGGCGCGGGGGTGCCGACGTGCGCGGAGCCGTGCTGGTCGCTGTGCTGTGCGCTGTGCTTGGAAGTTCGGACGTGCCGGGGGGATCGCACTTCGCGTGTCCTTCCGCCGAAGCCATGACGTCCTTACATACGCGGCACGGGCGGAATTTGTTCGAAGTTTCAATAACAAACTGTCTGGCTGTCAGACAGGTTCCCCAGGAACAGGTCTTCCAGGGGCAGGCCTCCCGGGAGTGGCCTACAGCAGCGGGGCGACCTCGGCGCCGAACGCGGCCATCTGGTCGGTGAGTTCGGTACCGCTCCGGCTGCGGAACCGTATCTGGATCTGATGCACCCCCATCGCCCGGTACGCGCGCAGCGACTCGGCGAGCACCTCGGGGGCTCCGGTGAGGGTGCGGCGCCCCACGCTCCACCCCGGCTCCCCCACGTACAACGGCTCGGTGATGGCGCCGACGGTGAAGGGCCCGACGACCCCCGCGTCCTCCCTCAGCCGTCGGACACGGGCGATCTGCTCAGGCAGCCGCTCCCGCGGATCGCCCTGCGGCAGCCACCCGTCACCCCTGACCGCGGCCCGCCGGACGGCGGCGGGCGAGGACCCGCCGACCCAGACGGGCACCCGTTCCTGCGCGGGCCTGGGCCGCTGCCCGAGCCCCTCGAAGTCGTACAACTTCCCGTGGTGGGTGGGAAATTCATCGGGTCCGAGCGCGGCCCGCAGCGCGTCGACGCACTCGTCGAGCACGGCCCCGCGCCGTTCGAAGTCCACCCCGAGGACCTCGAACTCCTCCTGTACGTGTCCGGCACCGACCCCGAGGATCAGGCGCCCGCCGCTCAGGTGGTCGAGGGTCGCGTACTGCTTGGCGGTGAGCAGCGGGTGCCGCAGCCCGACGACCGCGACATGGCTCAACAGCCGTACGCGCTCGGTGACCGAGGCCAGAAAGGCGAGGGTGGCGACGGGGTCGTACCAGACCGTGCTCATCGCGGACGCGAGGCGGCGCGGGATGGCGACGTGGTCGCAGCTCGCGACGTAGTCGAAGCCGGACCGGTCGGCCGTGCGGGCGATCTCGACGAGATCGGCGGGACCCGCGTCCGCCTCCCACGCCTCCGCGTAGAGGGTGCTCTGGGACTGGACGGGGAGCTGCATCCCATAGGAGAAGGGTGTACTCAACGGGCACCGCCCGGTCCGGCCCACAGCCCGTCCTCGGTCAGCCCCAGGAGCTCGATCGCGTTGCGCCGTACGATCCGGTCGACGACGTCCGCGTCCAGGTGACCCATCTGCGCCTCGCCGACCTCCCGCGACTTGGGCCAAGTGGAGTCGGAGTGGGGGTAGTCGGTCTCGTACAGCACGTTCCCCACGCCGATGGCGTCGAGGTTCCTCAGCCCGAAGGCATCGTCGAAGAAGCAGCCGTACACGTGCTCGGTGAAGAGTTCGGACGGCGGCCGGTGGACCTTGTCGGCGACGCCGCCCCAGCCGCGGTTCTCCTCCCAGACGACGTCCGCGCGTTCGAGGATGTACGGGATCCAGCCGATCTGGCCCTCCGCATACATGACCTTGAGGTTCGGGAAGCGCTCGAACTTGCCGCTCATCAGCCAGTCGACCATCGAGAAACAGCAGTTGGCGAAGGTGATGGTGGAGCCGACGGCCGGCGGGGCGTCGGCGGAGGTGGAGGGCATCCGGCTGCTCGACCCGATGTGCATGGCGATGACCGTGCCCGTCTCGTCGCACGCGGCGAGGAACGGATCCCATTCGTCCGTATGAACGGAGGGCAGTCCGAGGTGCGGAGGTATCTCGGAGAAGGCGACGGCCCGTACCCCGCGGGCGGCGTTGCGCCGCACCTCCCGCGCGGCGAGCTCCGCGTCCCACAGCGGTATGAGGGTGAGCGGTATCAGCCGGCCCGCGGCATCGGGGCCGCACCACTCGTCGACCATCCAGTCGTTGTAGGCGCGCACCGAGAGGAGCCCCAGTTCCCGGTCCTTGGCCTCGGTGAAGGTCTGGCCGCAGAAGCGGGGGAAGGTGGGGAAGCAGAGGGCGGACTGGACGTGGTTGACGTCCATGTCGGCCAGCCGCTGCGGGACGTCGTACGACCCCGGGCGCATCTGCTCGTAGGTGATGACTTCGAGTTTGATCTCGTCCCTGTCGTAGCCGACGGCGGTGTCGAGACGGGTGAGGGGGCGGTGCAGGTCCTCGTAGACCCACCAGTCGCCGATCGGGCCGTCGTCCCCGGGGTTGCCCATGACCGGGGCGAACTTGCCGCCCAGGAAGGTCATTTCCTTGAGCGGGGCGCGGACGATGCGCGGGCCCCGGTCCCGGTACTGCGACGGGAGCCGGTCCCGCCAGACGTTGGGGGGCTCCACCGTGTGGTCGTCCACCGAGATGATCTTCGGGAAGGTCTCCATGTGTTGTACGGTAGCGCCGATCTGACGGCCCGTCAGCTATCGCGCGGCGGCTCTCTGGAATGCGAGAACCTCGTCACGGGGTTGCGGGGAGGGGGTGTGGGCCCTGTGAGGGCTTGCGCCACTCGGCACGGCGGCCTGTGATCGGTATCTCCCACGGCTGACGCATCCGCCATGAACAAGGCAAACTGGCCTGGTTGTCATGACGTTTCGGCAGGGGGCAGCGATGGACGGTGTACCGCGAGTACCGGAGCAGGGGCGTCCCGAGGATTCGGCGGCGCTCCGCTTCAGCGTGCTCGGCCCGGTGCGCGCCTGGCGTGGGGCGGATTCCTTGCCCACCGGGTCCCCTCAGCAACGTGCCCTGCTGGCGGCCCTGCTGCTCCGCGAGGGCCGCACGGCGACGGCGGGCGAACTGATCGACGCGCTGTGGGGGGAGGAGTCGCCTTCACAGGCGTTGGCCGCGGTGCGGACGTACGCGTCGCGGTTGCGGAAGGTTCTGGACCCGGACGTCCTGGTCAGCGAGTCGGGCGGGTACGCCATCCGTTCCCTGGGCGACGGGGCGCTCGACCTGGCCCTGGCCCAGGAGTTGGCGACCGACGCCGAGAAGGCGAAGAACTCCGGGGACCTGTGTCACGCCCGCGCCCTCCTCAACAAGACGTTGAGCCTGTGGGACGGCGAGCCGCTGGCGAGCGTTCCGGGGCCGTACGCCGAGACGCAACGGGCACGCCTTGAGGAATGGCGCCTCCAACTCCTGGAGTCCCGGCTGGACATGGACCTGGAGCAGGGCTGCCACGCGGAGGCGGTCTCGGAGCTGACGGCCCTGACGGCCGCGCATCCGTTGCGGGAGCGGCTCCGGGAACTGCTGATGCTGGCGCTCTACCGGTCCGGCCGCCAGGCGGAGGCGCTCGCGGTCTACGCGGACACCCGACGCCTGCTCGCGGACGAACTGGGGGTCGACCCGCGCCCCGGTCTGAGGGAACTCCAGCAGCGGATCCTCCAGGCGGACCCGAACCTGGCGGAACCGTCCGCTCCGGTGGCGGAGCCGACCGCCGCCCCCGTGCGCCCCGCGCAACTGCCCGCCACGGTCTCCGACTTCACCGGCCGGGCCTCCTTCGTCTCCGAACTGGGCGATGTGCTGGCCTCCGCCGAGGGCCGGGTCATGGCGGTGTCGGCACTGGCGGGCATCGGCGGCGTGGGCAAGACGACACTCGCGGTGCACGTTGCGCACCGGGCCCGCGTGGCATTCCCCGACGGGCAGCTGTACGTGGACCTGCAAGGCGCCGGGGCACGGGCGGCCGAGCCGGAGACGGTACTGGGCGCCTTCCTGCGGGCCCTGGGCACGGCGGACTCGGCGATACCGGACTCCCTGGAGGAACGGGCGGCGCTGTTCCGCTCGGTGCTGGACGGCCGGCGGGTGCTGGTGCTGCTGGACAACGCCCGGGACGCGGCGCAGGTGCGCCCGCTGCTGCCGGGCACGGAAGGCTGCGCCGCGCTGATCACCTCCCGGGTGCGGATGGTGGACCTGGTCGGGGCCCACCTGGTCGACCTCGATGTGATGTCTCCCGAGGAGGCCCTCCAGCTCTTCACGAAGATCGTGGGCGCGGAACGGGTCGCCGCGGAGAGGGAAGCGGCACTGGACGTGGTGGCGGCGTGCGGCTTCCTGCCTCTCGCGATCAGGATCGCCGCCTCCCGCCTGGCGGCCAGGCGTACGTGGACGGTCTCGGTCCTCGCGGCGAAGCTCGCCGACGAGCGGCGACGCCTGGACGAGCTCCAGGCGGGCGACCTTGCCGTGAAGGCGACCTTCGAGCTGGGATACGGCCAGTTGGAGCCGGCCCAGGCCCGCGCGTTCCGGCTGCTGGGCCTCGCGGACGGTCCCGACATCTCCCTGGCCGCCGCCGCGGCGGTGCTGGACCTCCCGGTCGAGGCGACCGAGGACCTGCTCGAATCCCTCGTCGACACCTCACTGCTGGAATCGGCGGCGCCCGGCCGCTACCGCTACCACGACCTGGTCCGGCTCTACGCGCGTGCGTGCGCCGAGCGGGACGAACAGCCGCCCGGCGAGCGGGCGGGGGCGATGTCCCGGCTGCTCGACTTCTACCTGGCCACGACCTCGGTCGTGTACGCGATCGAGCGGCCCGGGGACCGGCTGGTGGACCACCTGGAGGCGGCCGAGTACCCGGGACTGCGGTTCACCGAGGGCAGCGCCGCCCTCGACTGGCTCTACAACGAGGCCTCGCCACTGCTGGCCTGCGTACGCCAGTCCGCGGACACGGACCGGTTGCGGCGGGCGGTGGATCTGCTGTGGGCCGCCAGGGATCTCACCGAGTCGGGCGCGAACTCGCACCAGTACGAGGCAACCGCGAGGGCGATGTGCGACGCCACGCGGGTCGCGGGGGACGCGCGTGCGGAGGGGAGAGCGCGGACGACGCTCACCCACCCGCTGCTGGTCTCCGGCCGTATCCAGCAGGCCGCCGAGCAGGCGCAGCTCGCCATGGAACTCGCCGCCTCCGCCCAGGACGCCATGGCCATGAGCTGGGCGGCCAACGACCGCGGGCTCACCCTCATGCACCAGGAGCAGTACGCGGACGGCAAGCCGTTCTTCGAGCGGGCGATCGAGGGGTACGCCACTATCGGCAACCGGCCCCTCGAAGCGCTCAGCCTGTGCAACCTGTCGCGGGCCCACCTGGGCATGGGGAACGTCGCCATGGCGGTGGAGATAGCGCAGCGCGCCCTTGCGGCGTACCTGGAGATCGGCCAGACCCTGCGCCTCGCCAACGGTCACTTCACCCTGGGCATCGCCCTGACGAGGGCCGGCCGTCACACCGAGGCCCTCAGCCAGTTCTCCGACGCCCTCTCCGTCTTCGGCAGCCACCGGCAGCGGCTCTGGGAGGGGACGACCAACTTCCGGATCGCCGAGGTGCACCTGGCCGCCCGCCGCCCCGCACAGGCGGCGCAGCACGCCGAGCAGGCCCTCGCGCTCGGCTGCATCGGCGGCGACCGCATGCAGGGCACCGTGCTGACACTCCTGGGCCGGGCCCTCACCATGCTGGGGCAGGTGGACCGGGCCAGGGTCTGCTGGCGCGAGGCGCTCAGCCTCTACGAACAGCACGGCGGTGCCGCGCAGGCCGAGGAGGTCCGCGCGCTGCTCACGCCCGCCACCGCGGCGTGAACGGCGTGCCGGTGACCGGGCAGTAGCGGACGTTCAGCATTCGTTTATCTCCGCCCGGCACTCTCATACGTGTCACACCGTCGCGTCGGGGGGCAGACGGTCTGACCAGGAGCCCAACGGCTGATGTGCGGCTCCGAACGCCCGTCCAGCGACCCTCGGGGGAGTCTCTGGACGGGCGTTCCTTACTCGTCACCACAACGGAGGGATTCAGGCCCATGAGCGAGACGAAGAAGGAAACGGACCTCACCACTCAGGACAACGGCATGCCGTCGCCGCCTGCCAAGGACCCGGTCGTGACTCCGCTCGACAACGGGATGCCGACGCCGCCCGCGAAGGACTCGGGCGTCACCACGCAGGACAACGGGATGCCCGCGCCGCCGGTCAAGGACCCCGAGGTCACCACGCTCGACAACGGCATGCCCTCCCCGCCGGCACTCGACCTCGACGGCAGCAAGTAAAGACCTTCATCCCGACGGGGATCGGCCGCGGTGGCGCGGAGGGGGAGCCACCGCGGCCGAAGTCTGCCCGGATACGGGGGCGGGCCCGCCCCCAACCAAACTCAGCCCCCTCCCCTCCGCGCACTCGCCGGACTAGGTGACTGGAAGGTTCGGGACACCCACCCGCCTCCTCAGCCACCTCCAGCCGTCCCAAGCCTTCCAATCCCCTCCCAGCCGCCCACTCGCGCCCAGCGTTGTCCACAGGGGCGGGGGTGGGTGGGGGGCGTTGGGGGATTCTGGGTGGGTGGATCATGGGGAATCTCTAGGCGCTCTTGCTGAGGGTGGGGTGCTGCTCTCCTGTCGTGCTCTTGAAGCCGGGTGGGGGCGGCGGGCGCTTTCCCGGGCGCTCAGGAGGGACGGGTGGACCCCCGTTCGTAAGGGGGCCTGGGCCGAGCCGGGGCGGGACGTGGATCTTCGGGTGCGCCTGCGGGCCGTGCAACTCACGCGGCCACAACTCGTCGTGAGCCACCGCTCGGCGGCCGCGCTCTGGGGCATTGAAATGCTTGGCCGCGTGGAGCGCGGCCCCCTGGAGTTCATCGACCCCGAGTGCGTGATTCGCCGCCAGGGCGAGGGCATGCTCGTCCACCGCATGGCCCTCGAAAAGGAGTACGCGGTCCTGCGCGGTGGCCTGCGTGTGACGGACGTCGGGCGTACGCTCGCCGATCTCCTCCGGGGCGGGCCCCGCGACGAGGCCCTCGTCGCCGTCGAGTCCGCCCTCACCCGGCGAAGGGTCGGAGGCGTCCGCCGCCCGCCGCTCACCACCTGGTCCGCGATCGCCCTCGCGCTCGAAGCCCCCATGCGCGGGGCGGACAGAGGCCGCCGCTGGTTCCGGCTGGCCGACCCGAACGCGGGTTCACCCGCCGAGACCGTCGCGCGCCTGCGCCTGGACGACGCGGGCCTTCGCCCGGAGAGCCAGGCCGAACTCCTTACGCCCAACGGCCGCCGCCGCTACCTGGACTTCCTCTTCCGGGCCGAGGGACTGGCCGTCGAGATCGAGGGGTACGCGTACCACGGCAGCCGGGAGTCCCACCGCCGGGACATCGCCCGCTTCAACGAGGTCCTCCAGTGCCCCGAGGTCCGCCTTCTCCTCCGCTACACCGCGGCGGACGTCTTCCACCGCCCCGGGAAAATGGTCGAGGAGATCCACGCCGCCCTCTCGAAACTCCGGGGAGGACCAGGAGGGCCAGGAGGATCGCGGAACGCATCGGGCCCGGGGCGCCCCTCGTGAGGCGCCGGAGGTAGGAACCGGAGGCAGGAAAAGGCCGCGACGGCCCTGGGGGAAGGGCCGTCGCGGCCGGAGGGACCCGGTCTCAGGCGCAGAGTTCGCCGTCGATCAGGTCGTTCTGGGCCTGCTCGGTGGACAGGTCGGAGGCGCCGTCGCCGGTCGCGTGCAGGACCACCACGCGGCGGCCGTCCGGGCTGATGCCATTACGGGTGGTGGAGCCGGGGAGGTCGCCCGCGTGGCTGTAGTAGGAGCCGCCGCAGGTCAGCGGGATCTGCATCAGGCCCAGGCCGTAGCGCGCGCCGGGCCACACCGGGTCGACCTCTTCGGCCCGTACGGTCTTCTTCATCGCCGCGAGCTGCGCCGGGCGGAGCAGCTTGCCGCCCAGGAGCGCCTTGTAGAAGCGGGTCAGGTCGGCCGTCGTACCGATCATGGCGCCGGCCGCACCCGCCGCGGAGGGGTTGAACGCGGTGGCGTCGATCGTCGGCCCGGTCTTCCCGAAGTCGGAGTAGCCGTGCATGTGGCGGCCGGCGATCCGGGAGTCCGTGGTCGGGGCAGAGGTGTTGTGCAGGCCCAGCGGGCGGATGATTCGCTTGGTGACCTGCTGCTCCCAGCTGTGCCCGGTGACCTTCTCGATGATCATCCCGGCGAGGATGTAGTTGGTGTTGGAGTACGACCACTTGGCACCGGGCTCGAACTCCGGGGCGTGCCGCATCGCGATGCCGACCAGCTGCTCCGGGGTCCAGGTGGTGTAGCGGCCCTCCTGGTAGGCGGCCACGCTGGTCAACGGGGCGAAGTCCGCGGTGTAGTTGAACAGTCCGCTGGTGTGCTGGAGCAGCTGCCGTACGGTGATCTTGCTGCCGTCGTTGCCGTTGCCCGAGACGACTCCCGGCAGCCAGTGCTCCACGCTGTCGTCCAGCGACAGGCGTCCCTCACCGACGAGTTGAAGTATCACCGTGGCGACGAACGTCTTGCTGGCGCTCGCGATACGGAACCGGTCGCCGGAGCGGGCGGCGGCGCCGGTGGCCTTGTCGGCCAGCCCGGCGTTGGCGTACCGGGAGCCCCGCGGACCCGTCGACTGGGCCAGGACACCCACGGTCCCGGTCTTCAGGATCGCGTCCACGTCCGCCTGAAGCGCCTTGTCGTGCGCCTTGCCGTGCGTCTTGTTGAGCGTCGGCTTCGCCGCCGGCCCTGTCGCGCCCGCCGCGGGGAGGGTCAGTCCGATACCGGCCAGGGCGGTCACCAGCGTCGTGGCCACAATTCGGGAGGTCAGCTTCGTCTTCATGCGGGCGGGCTCCTAGCGGGTCGGTCGTCGTACCGCCGTTGCGGTGTGATCACCAACTTAGGAATTCCGGCCGTACGCCACGATCCGGCAGCCTGGCCCTTCGGTACGGGTGCCCACTCCCCCGTGCCGGTAGTGCCTGCTGTACCCGACCGGGCCTGACCTCGGCCAACACTGCTTAGACCAAAGGTGGGTGACGGTACGTCAGGTGCGGCGGCGGGCGTCGTCGAGGTAGCGCAGGACCGCCGCGACCCGCCGGTCCACCTGGTCGGCGGGCGACAGGTCGAGCTTGGCGAAGATGCTGCGGATGTGCTTGTGGACGGCGCCGTCCGTGACGACGAGCCGTTCGGCGATGGCGCCGTTGCCCAGGCCCTCCGCCATCAGTCCGAGCACGTCGCGCTCGCGCGGGCTGAGCCGTTCCAGGCGGGTGTCCTGGCGGCTGCGCGTGAAGAGCTGCGCGACGACCTCCGGGTCGATGGCCGTGCCCCCGGCGGCCACCCGGTTGAGCGCGTCGAGGAACTCCTCGACCCTCCCGACCCGTTCCTTCAGCATGTAGCCGAGCCCGGTGACCCCGCCGGCGAGCAGATCCGTGGCGAAGGACTGCTCGACGTACGCCGACAGGACGAGGACCGCCAGATCGGGCCTGCGGCGTCTCGCCTCGACGGCCGCGACTATCCCCTCGTCGGTGTGCGTCGGCGGCATCCGTACGTCGAGGATGGCGACGTCCGGCTTGTGGGTGTCGATGGCGTCGAGGATGCCGTCGGCGGTGCCGGCGGTGGCCACCACGTCCAGTCCCTCGGCGCGCAGCAGCAGCGCGAGCCCCTCCCGCAGCAACGGGTCGTCCTCGGCGATCACAATCCGCATGGCATGTCCACCTTGAGAGTCGTCGGGCCGCCCGGTGGGCTGGCCAGGTCGAGGGTGCCGTCGTGGGCCGCTATCCGGCGGCGGATGCCGGTGAGCCCGGAGCCGCCGGCCTCGTCGGCGCCGCCGCGGCCGTCGTCGGTGATGTCCAGTCGCAGCCGCCCGCCGCGGCTGCGGACCGTGACGGTGGCGCTCGTCGCCCCGCTGTGCTTGGCGATGTTGGTGAGCGTCTCGGCGACCACGAAGTAAGCGCTGGCCTCCACGGACGCGGCGCACCGCTCGGGCGCCTCGACGTCGATCCGGCAGGGCACCGGGCAGCTCGCGGCAAGTCCGGTGAGCGCGCCTTCGAGGCCGCGGTCGGCCAGTACGGGCGGCAGGATGCCCCGGGCGACCGAGCGCAGCTCGGAGAGGGCCTGCTCGGCGGCGCTCTGGGCCCGTTCGAGGAGTTCGTCGGCGCCCGCCGGGTCGCGGGCCACCATGCGGCGGGCCGCGCCGAGCAGCACGGTGACGGTGACGAGCCGGTTCTGGGTGCCGTCGTGCAACGAGCGCTCGATGCGCCGCAGTTCGGTGGCGTGCGCGTCCAGGGCGGCCGCCCGGGTGGCGGTGAGTTCGGCGACGCGCAGGGACAGGTCGGTGTCGGGTCCGGCCGCGAGGAGGGCGCGTCCCGGGCGGGCCTGGAGCCGTGCCATGGCGGGGGTGAGGCCCAGGATGATGGCGATCCAGCCGAGCCCCAGCAGAGTCACGGCCAGGGCGTCGGGCCAGCCCTGGGCCTGGCCGAGGCCCACGGACGTACTGGACGTGCTCTCCGGCATGAAGCGCCAGTACAGCGGGAACAGCGCGTCGCGTGCGGCCATCAGCGGCAGCAGCAGCGCGATCAGGCCGAGCAGCAGCCCGAGCGTGCCGTGCCGGGCCAGCCAGCGCAGCTCCCCCCGGGTGGCTGGGTCGACGAGGGCGAGCCGCAGCCGGGTCGGGGAGGGGTCGGGCCCGATGATCTCGGGACCCCACCGGGCGAGCCGGCGGCGTTCACGGTCGGCGAGGGAGTGCAGGGTGCGCAGCGCGGCGGGGGCCATGAGCAGTCCGACGCCCACGACGGACGTCACGGCGGTGACGGCCAGCCAGAACAGCATGGCCAGCGCCAGCACCGCGGTCCCGAGCCCGCCGATGAGCTGTCCGAGCGCGGCGCCCGCGGCCTCGGCGGTCCGGATCGCGCTTGCCCTGATCCCGGGCCGTCCCGCGCCCGCGTCGACCGGCTCACCGTGCCGGGTCGAGGTCGACATCCGCCCCCTCCCTTCCCTCTTGCCTTCACACGTGCGCCAACGGCCTTCTGCCGCAGCGCGGTTCTGACGGTTCACGAGCCCGGGGGCCAGTCACGGGCCCGGGGCTCGGTTCAGGAGCCTAGAGGTACAGCCTGCTGTACCCCGAGTCGGGCTGCTGGCGGGCTCGGCCGCACAGGGTGCTGATCCGTAACTTCGGTGATGTCAGCGAGACCCGCCCCAGGGTCCGGAGAGTTCGAAGAATCCGAAGAGGGACAGCGATGGCCACCACGGACCCCTACCGCCTCACCAGCGGCGCCGAGGGCACGGACCCGGCGAAGACCGACGTCACCCGCAACGACGTCGTGCGTACGGTGCTCTGGCTGGTGCTGGTCATCAGCACCGTCGGCAACATGGTGGCCTCCTACGGTGCCGCCTCCACCCAGATCCACCTGGCCTGCGGCGGCGTCACCGCGCTGTGCGTGACCGCCCTCGTCACCCGCCACCTTCGGGGCCGGCGATGAGCGGCGTCCAGGCGGGGGCCGGCCTCCCGACGGCGACGCGGACCGCTCCCGCCATCGTGCTGGAGAACGTCAGCAAGACGTACGCGGGAGGCGTCCACGCCCTCGACAACGTGTCGCTGGCCGTGGAGCACGGCACGTTCCTCGCCGTGATGGGTCCCTCGGGGTCCGGCAAGAGCACGCTGATGCACTGCGCGGCCGGTCTCGACTCGCCGACCTCGGGCAGCATCCGGATCGGCGGCCGGGAGATCGGCGGGCTGAACGAGACCCGCCGCACCGAACTGCGCCGCGAGCACATCGGGTTCGTGTTCCAGTCCTACAACCTGGTCCCCGCCCTCAGCATCGCCGACAACATCACGCTGCCGCTGCGTCTGGCGGGGCGGGCCCCCGACCGGGAGTGGCTGGGGGCGCTGGTCGAGCGGGTCGGTATCGCCGACCGGCTGTCGCACCGGCCCGCCGAGCTCTCCGGCGGGCAGCAGCAACGGGCCGCGATCGTACGGGCGTTGGTGGCCAAGCCGGCCGTCGTGTTCGCCGACGAACCGACCGGAGCGCTGGATCTGCGCAGCGCCCACGAGGTGCTCGGCCTGCTGCGCGAGCTCGTCGACGAGCTGCGCCAGACGGTGGTGATGGTCACCCACGACCCGGCCGCCGCCGCCCAGGCGCACCACGCGGTGGTGATGGCCGACGGCCGGGTGGTCGAGCGCCTGTACCAGCCCACCGCACCCGAACTGGCCGACCGTCTCGTCAAGCTCGGAGAGGTCTAGAACCATGCTGTATCTCGCGGTCCGGATGGCCGGACACCGGATCACCGCCCTGCTGGCGGTGGCGTGCGCGGTCCTCGGCGGAGCGGCCCTCATCACCGGCACCGGAGTGATGGCCGAGTCCGGATTCCGCTCCCAGCTGCCGGCCGGGCGCCTGGCAGGCGCGCAGGTCGTGGTCTCCACCGAGCAGAGCTTCGACGCGGGCGCCGACCTGCCGATCGCGCTCACGGAGCGCGGCGCGGTCCCGGCCGAGTTGGTCGACGAGCTGGCCCAACTGCCCGGCGTCACCTCGGCGGTCGGCGACATCGGCTTCCCCGCCGCCCTCGTCGACGCCGACGGCCGGGTCGTACCGACCGAGGACCCGCGGACGGCCGGGCACGGCTGGTCCTCGACGAAGCTGATCGTGGACGCGAAGGTCGACGGCTCCGCTCCGGCCGGCGCCGGCGAGGTCGCTCTCGACAGCGCCACGGCCGCCACCGCGGGAGTCCGGGTGGGCGACAGCGTCAAGGTCGTCGCCGCCGGCCGCGCCGCCGCCGAGTACCGCGTCACGGCGCTGGTGAAGGCACCGGACGCCGGAATCCTCTTCGCCGACCCGACGGCCGTACGGCTGTCCGGCCGCGCCGACGGAGAGCGCGCCGGGACCGTGGACCTGGTCGCCCTGCGCACCGAGCCCGGCGCCGAGGCCTCGGTGGCCGCGGCGGCCCGCGAGAAGATCAAGGACACCGGCAAGAAGACTGCCGCCGGCAAGAACACCGAGGCCGCCGCCCCGCTGGTCGTCTCCACCGGCTCCGAGCGCGGCGACATCGCCTCCCCCGGCGCGGGCGCCGCCCGTTCCCTGCTGATCCTGCTGGCCAGTTCGCTCGCCGGGATCATCATGCTGATCATCGGGTTCGTGATGGCGAGCGCGCTCGCCGTGTCGATCGGCGGCCAGCGCCGCGACCTGGCCCTGATGCGGGCCGTCGGTGCGACTCCCCGGCAGATCAGGCGACTTGCGGCCGGACAGGCCTCCATCATCGCCGCCGTGGCGGTCGTGCCCGGGGTCGGCCTCGGCTACCTGCTGGCCGGACAGTTCCGGACCATGCTGGTCGACCGCGGGGTGATCCCGGAGGCCCTGCCGCTCACGTTCAGCCCGCTGCCCGCCCTCGCCACCGTGCTGCTCCTCGGCCTCGCCGTGCAGGTGTCGGCCCGATGCGCCGCGTGGCGCACCTCGCGCATGCCCGCCACCGAGGCGGTCGCCGAGTCGCGCAGCGAACCCCGCACCCCGTCGAAGACGCGCGCCCGCTGCGGGCTGCTGCTGATCGTCGCCGCGACCACGCTGTCGGTCGTACCGCTGCTGAGCCGTACGGCCATCGGCGCGACGGCCACCTCCATGGCCGGCGTCATCGGAGCGATCGGCCTGGCCCTCGCGGGCCCCGCCCTGGTCCGGGGCATCGGCAACGCGGCGAGCCGACGGCTGCGGCCCGGGGTCTCGGCGCCGACCTGGCTCGCGGTGTCCAACATCCGCGGCTACGCACTGCGGCTCTCCGGGGTCGTCAGCGCCCTGGCCATGGCGGTCGTGTTCGTCCTGACCTACACGCTGGCCCAGACGACCGTCATGAGCGCCACCGCCCAGGACACCCGCACCGGCACCCTCGCCCAGCAGCGGCTGACCGCGCCGGGCCTCGGCGGCCTGCCCGCCGGCACCCTCGCCACCGTCACCAGGACCCCCGGCGTCGAGGCGGCGGCCCCGGTCGGCGACACGACCGTGATCCGGGAGTACAAGCAGTTCGGCGACCCGGTCGTCGAAGCCGGCTCGGCGAAGATCCTGACCCCGGCCGCGTCGGGCGTCCTCGACCTCGGCGTACGGAACGGCAGCCTGGCCAGGCTCACCGGCGACACGGTCGCCGTCAGCACCGAGGTCGCCCGCACCCCCGGCTCGGGACTCGGCAGCCGCATCACCCTGGTCCTCGGGGACGGCACCCGGGTCAGCCCCAAGATCGTCGCCGTCTACGACCGCGCCCTCGGCTTCGGCCCGCTCGCCCTCTCCCACGACCTGACCAAGGGCCACACCACCACGGGCCTCGACCAGAGCATCCTCGTCCGCACCGACGGCACCGAGAAGGCCCAGCGCGCTCTCACCGCCCTCGCCGCGGGCCGCCCGGGCCTGGCCCTGGAGCCCACCGACACCGGATCGGGAGGCAGCCTGAGCGACGCGCCGCCGGAGATCTGGATCAACCTGGCCCTCATCGTCGTACTCCTCGGCTACCTCCTCCTCAGCATCGCCAACAAGCTGGTCGCCACCACCGCCCAGCGGCAGGGCGAGATCGCCACGCTCCGCCTCAACGGCACCACGCCGCGCCAGATCCTCGCGATGATGCGCCGCGAGGCCGCGGTGATCGGGGTCGCCGCCGTCACCACCGGCCTGCTGCTCTCCGCGATCCCCCTCGCGCTGCTCGGCATCGGCTTCCTGGACCGGCCGTGGCCCGCGGGCCCGGTGTGGCTGCTCCCCGCCGTCGCACTGACCGTGATCTGCACCGCGTTCATCACGGTCGAACTCCCCACCCGCCAGGCACTGCGCACGGCCCCCGCCCATGCACTGTCCGCCCGCGAATAGCGCGGGGCGCGAGGAGAACGGAAACGGGAGTACGGGCAGACGCGCGGCCGGGACGATCCGGCCGCGCGTCTGCCCGTACTCCCGTTTCCGGACCAGCCCCTCAGCGCCCCCGCAGCTCGCCCTTGACGACCTTGCCGCTGGCGTTGCGCGGCAGTTCGCCCACGAACTCCACCGTCCTGGGCACCTTGTAGTTCGCCATCTCCCGTCGGGCCCAGGCAATGAGGTCGTCCCCGGTCGCCACGGCCCCCGGCCGCCGCACGACGTACGCCCTGCCGACCTCGCCCAGCCGCGCGTCCGGTACTCCGATCACCGCCACGTCGGCCACATCCGGGTGGAGGCCGAGGAGTTGCTCTATCTCGGCCGGGTACGCGTTGAAGCCGCCGACGATGAACATGTCCTTGATGCGGTCGGTGATCCGGAGGTTGCCCGCCGGGTCCAGGACGCCGACGTCGCCCGTGCGGAGCCAGCCGTCGAAGGTGAGGACCTCTGAGGTGGCCCGGGCGTCCTCGTAGTAGCCGCCCATCACGTTGAAGCCGCGGACCAGGACCTCGCCCTGGGCGCCGGGGGCCACGGAGGCACCCGCCGCGTCCACCACCCGCACCTCCGTGCCCGGGATCGCGCGGCCGGAGGTCGACGCGATCACGCCCGGCTCGTCCCCGCGCCGGCACATCGAGACGATCCCGCTCGCCTCGGAGAGGCCGTAGGCGGTGAGAACGGTCCCCACCCCGAGTTCCTCCCGCAGCCGCTCCACCAGGCGCAACGGCACCACCGCGGCGCCCGTCACCACCAGGCGCAGCGGCGAGAGGTCGTACGCGTCGCGGCCCGGGTGGTCCAGGATCGACTGGTGGAGGGTGGGCGGGCCGGGCAGGACGGAGATCCGTTCCGAGGCCACGTTCGCGAGGACCGTGTCCACGTTGAACACCGGCTGCGGGATCATCGTCGCGCCCCGCATCAGACAGGCGATCACACCGGCCTTGTAGCCGAAGGTGTGGAAGAAGGGGTTCACGATCAGATAGCGGTCGCCCTGGCGGAGGCCCGCGAGCTCGCTCCACACCTCGTACGCCCGCAGGGTCTGCGCGTGGGTGATCACCGCGCCCTTGGGGCGGCCGGTCGTGCCCGAGGTGTAGACGATGTCCGAGGGAGAGGACGACTCGACCGCCGAGGCCCTGGCCCGTACGTCCGCCGCGTCCACCCTGTCGCCGCTCGCCAGGAAGTCCTTCCAGGTGCGGAAGTCGGCCGGGGCGTCGTCCGAGAGCACCACCACCTGCTCCAGGTGCGGGAGTCCGGGCAGCGGACCCACGGCACCCGCCCCCGGCTCCGGCTCCGGCCCCGCGGAACCCGGCACGTCCCCGGCCGCCCGCCGCAGCGACGCCACGTACGACGTCCCCAGGAACGTGCCCGTCACGAACAGCAGTTTCGCCCGGCTCCGGGAGAGGATGTACGCCGCTTCCGTGCCCTTGAAGCGGGTGTTCAGCGGTACGAGGACCGCGCCCGCCGACACCGCGCCCAGCGAGGAGACGATCCAGTCCAGGGTGTTGGGCGCCCAGATGGCCACGCGGTCACCGGGGTCGACGCCGTTCGCGACGCAGGCCGCCGCCGCGCGTTCCACCCGGGCGCCCAACTCCGCGTACGAGACGCGTGTGCGGCCCTCGACGACCGCCTCCACGTCGGCGTACCGCTCGGCCGCCCCCCGCACCAGCCCCGGAATGGTGCCCCACTCCATGTCACCGCGCACAACGAGCCTCCCCACGGTCGACTCCCACTAGCTGACTACCCGTCAGATTAGCTGTAGCCTGACGCCCTGTCAGCATTCGTGGACCACGGTGGAGGTGCGCCCATGACAGGGGCAGGACTCAAGGACGCCACGGCCGTCGTAGGAATCGGGCAGACCCCCTTCGCCAAACAACTCCCCGAGAGCGAGAAGGCGTTGGCCTGCCGGGCGATCCTCGCCGCGCTCGACGACGCCGGGATCTCCCCCGCCGAGGTCGACGCGCTCGCCTCCTACACGATGGAGGAGACCGACGAGGTGGAGGTGGCGAAGGCCGTCGGCTTCGGCGACCTCACCTTCTTCAGCAAGATCGGTTACGGGGGCGGCGGTTCGTGCGCCACCGTCGCGCATCTGGCCGCCGCCGTCGCCACCGGGCAGGCCACGGTCGGCGTCGCCTGGCGGTCACGGAAACGGGGCAGCGGCCCACGCCCGTGGAAGAACACCGCGGTCCAACTCCCCACCCCCGCCCAGTGGACCCGCCCCTTCGGTCTCCTGCGGCCGGCCGACGAGATCGCCATGCTCACCCGCCGCTATCTGCACGAGTACGGGGCGACCCGCGACCACCTCTTCAACGTCGCCCTCGCCTGCCGCAACCGGGCCAACCAGAACCCCGCGGCGATGATGTACGAGCGGCCGCTGACCCGGGACATGTATATGACCTCGCGGTGGATCAGCGAGCCCCTCTGCCTCTTCGACAACTGCCTTGAGACGGACGGCGCGTTGGCCTGCGTCATCGTCTCCGCCGAGCGGGCGCGCGACTGCCGGCAGCGGCCCGTGTACGTCCACTCGGCCGCCCAGGGCCTGCCCGCCCAGCACCACGGCATGGTCAACTACTGGAACGACGACCCGCTGACCGGCCCGGCCTGGACCGCGGCCCGACACCTGTGGAAACACTCCGACTTCACCCCGGACGACGTCGACGTCGCCCAGATCTACGACGCGTTCACCCCCCTCATACCGCTCTCCCTGGAGGGATACGGCTTCTGCGGCCGGGGCGAGGGCGGCGCGTTCACGGAGGGCGGCGCCCTGGAGATCGGCGGGCGGCTGCCGATGAACACGAGCGGCGGCGGCCTCTCGGAGGCGTACGTCCACGGCTTCAACCTCATCAACGAGGGCGTGAAGCAGCTGAGGGGCACGAGTACCGCGCAGGTCCCGGACGCCGCCACCTGCCTGGTCACGGCGGGCGAGGGCGTACCGACGTCCGCCCTGCTCCTGAGGACCTGACCGACCGAGTTTCCGAGGAGCCGACATGCTCACACCTGTCGTGGACGACGACGGCGCCCCCTTCTGGGAGTACGCCGCCCGGGGCGAGCTGCGCGTCCAGGCCTGCGCCGAGCCCGACTGCGGCGAACTCCGTTTCCCGCCCAGGCCCTGCTGCCCGCACTGCCACTCCTTCGACAGCGAGTGGCGCAGGATGAGCGGCAAGGGCCGCGTCTGGTCGTACGTGATCCCCCATCCGCCTCTCCTGCCCGACTACGCGGCGCAGGCCCCGTACAACGTGATCCTCGTCGAACTGGCGGACGCTCCCCGCATCCGGCTCGTCGGGAATCTCGTCACCGGGCCGCGGGCGCCGCTCGACTCCGTCGCCCAGGAGCGGATCCGGATCGGGGCGAAGGTGCAGGTGGTCTTCGCGGACGGTGAGGGCGGCGGGGGCGGCGGGCTGCCCCGCTGGGTACTGGAGCGGCCATGACTCTGGACATCTCCGCCGACAAGGACACCGGCGTCGCGGTCGTCACCCTCGACCGGCCCGAGAAGCTCAACGCCATCGACCTCGACACGGCCGCCGAACTGACCGCCGCCTGGCGGGAGTTCAGGTTCGACGACTCCGTGCGCGCGATCGTGCTGACGGGCGCGGGCGGTCGGGCCTTCTGTACGGGGCTCGACCGCGGCGCCGAGGTCCCGCAGCCCGACTCCCCCTACATGGTGGACGATCCGCTGATCCGCATCGGGCCGAAGGCGTGCGACCTGTGGAAGCCGGTCATCGCCGCCGTGAACGGGATGGCCTGCGGCGGGGCCTTCTATCTGATCGGCGAGGCCGACTTCGTGATCGCCGACGAGACGGCCACCTTCTTCGATCCGCACACCACGTACGGCATGGTCAGCGCGTACGAGTCCATCCTCCTGGCGCAGCGGATGCCGTTCGGGGAGGTCGCCCGGATGGCGCTGATGGGCACGGCCGAGCGGGTCTCCGCGCGGCGGGCGTACGAGGTGGGGCTGGTCAGCGAGCTCACGGCGCCCGGTGAGGCGCTGGCCGCCGCCGTGCGGTGCGCGGACGTCATCGCCTCCTGTCCGACCGAGGCCGTGCAGGGGACCGTACGGGCCGTATGGGCGGCGAAGGAGGCGACGCGGACGGCCGCGCTGGCGCACGCCCCGCATCTCGTGTCGATGGGCAACCTTCCGGACGAGGCGCAGGCGGGACTGTTCACCGGCCGCCGCACGGAGTTCCGGACCCGCTGACCACCACGCCGGGCCTCCCCCGCACTCGCCGTCACTGAGCGTGGCCGTCGCGTGGCGGGGGTCGGCCACCCGGCGTAGCGTCTGCGTCGAGAGCCCGGGAACGGAGGTCCGCGCATGGTCCGCAACCTGCTCGGGTCCGTCCTGGCTCTCGCCGGAGCGACGGCCGCCGTATGGAGCCCCTTCCGTGCCTGGTACGACGGCCGTCACGGCAGGCACTACCGCCTGGGCGACCTCTTCTCCGCGGCCGGCGTCACCGACGTCCCCGCCGAGCTCTTCGCCTCGCTCTTCCTGCCCTTCGCGGGCGCCGCGCTGATCACGCTGGTCGGGCTGCTGCTCCGGTCGCGGCTGCTGGTGGCCCTGGCCGGCGTGATCGTCCTCGGCTTCACCGTGCTCTGGCTCGTCCGGGTGGGGCAGGCCGCGGGGAGCCTCGTCATCTCTGGTGACGCGGGCGAGGGCCTGGGCGCCGGCACGGGGCTCGCCTTCGGCGGTGGCCTTCTGCTGCTGCTGGCTTCCGTGGTCCTGCGGGGGCGGGGGGTTCGGGCGGAGCCCGTGTACGTACCCCCGCCGGATCCGGCGGTACCGACGCTCGACGGTCCGCCGATGGACTACCGCTGAGCGCCACCTGGGCCCGCGCCTGTCAGGCGCGGGCCGTCCCCGTCCCCTTCTCCGCGTCCAGGGCGTACACGCACCGGTCCTTGCTGCACGCGTACACCACGCCGTCCTTCACGACGGGCGCCCCGGTGATCTCTCCGCCGGTCGCGAGCTTCCAGCGCAGGCGGCCGTCGTCGGCCTTGAGGGTGTAGAGCAGGTGGTCGGTGGAACCGAAGTGGATCCGGCCGTCGGCGACGGCGGGTGCGCCCACGACGTCGCCGCCCGCCTGGAAGCGCCACTTGGGCGTACCGGTGACGGCGTCGAGGGTGTAGAGGCCCTTGCCTGACCCCACGTGGACGTGCCCCGCGGAGACGAGCACGGGATCGAGCGAGGACCGGGCCTCCGTGGCGATGCGCCACCGGTCGCGGCCGTCCGTGGCGTCGAGGGCGTACACCGTGCCGAGGTAGTCGGCGAGGTAGATCCCGCCGCCCGTGACGGCGGGCCCGGGCGCGAAGGTCGGCGGGCTGAGGAAGACGGCGGGCGCCTCGAAGTGCCAGCGGACGTGGCCGCCGGCGACGTCGATGGCGAGGACCCGGGTGCCGGCGGACACGTACACGTAGCCGTCGTCGGCCTGGGTGATGCGGACGGGCACGCCGCCGCAGGACGCCGCGTCCCCGATGGGGTACGACCAGCGCTCCTCGCCGGTGCGGGCCTCCAGGGCGCGCAGCCGGGCGTCCTTCCAGACGTAGACCGTGCCGTCGTGGACGGCGGGTCCGGCCTCGGGCGACTCGAAGTCGGTCTGGGCGCCGGTGATCTCCCAGAGCTTCTGGCCGTTGGCGGCCTCCCAGGCCTGTACGCCGCCGCCGCGGGTGCCGGTGACGACGGTGCCGCGGTCGGCCTTGAGGGAGTACACCCAGGCGTCGGTCGGCAGCCGCCACAGGTCGGTGCCCTCGCGGGCGTCCAGGGCGAAGAGGGTGGGGCCGTCGGAGGCGTGGACGCGGCCGCCCGCGACCGCCATGGACCAGGCGACGTCCCGGGTCTTGAAGCGGCGCCGGCCGGTGGCCACGTCCAGGGCGTGCACCTCGAAGGACGTGACGTAGACGAGGTCGCCGGCGACGGCGGGGGTGCCCCACACGTCGTTCGACATGCGGAAGCGCCACGGCCGCCAGGCGGTGGCGGAGTCGGGGCCGGGGGCCGGTGCGGGTACCGGGACGGGTCCGGCGCCGGGGAGGTCGGCGCCGTTCACGCCGGGGCGCGGCCGGGACCAGGAGGCGGCGAGGCCGGCCTCGGGAGGAGGTGCCTTCACGGCGGCGGCGCGGGCGTCGGCGACGCGCGGGCCGGGGCCGATGGGCACCTGGCCGCCCGCGAGGCGTACGGGCCCGGTGTCGGGCGCTCCGCCGTGCCTGCCGGTGCCGGCCCCGACCGGGACCGGAGGCGGGTCGTGGGGCGGCGGGGGCGGCACCACGGGGGCGCCACGGCCGCCGCTGCGGCCGGAGGACGGCTTGGCCGCCGGGCGGCCGCCGCGGCGCTGCTCGATGAGGCCGACGGCCCGCTCGGGCAGCCACGCGGACGCGGTACCGCTGTCGTCGGAGCCGGAGCCGAAGAGGTGGGGTGCGAGCTGGGCCTGGAGGTCGGCCGGGTTGGGGCGGGCCGTGGCCTCCATCTGCATACAGGACTCGATCAGCGGACGCAGCTCGTCCGGGAGTCCTTCGAGGTCCGGGCCCTCGCGCAGCAGCATGAAGACGGTCTCGACGGGGTTCGCGCCGTGGAAGGGCGCGTGGCCGGTGGCGGCGAAGACGAGCATCGAGCCGAGCGAGAAGACGTCGCTCGCGCCGGTCACGCTGCGGGAGTCCTTCGCCTGCTCGGGCGACATGTAGGCGGGGGTGCCGACGGCGACGTTGGTCATCGTCAGACGTGTGTTCGACACCCCGGAGGCGATACCGAAGTCGATGACGCGCGGCCCGTCCTCCACCACGAGGACGTTCGACGGTTTCAGGTCGCGGTGGACGAGACCGGCCCCGTGGATGGACTGCAGGGCCTCGGCGACACCCGCCGCGAGCCAGCGGACCGCCTGGGCGGGCATCGGCCCGCACTCGGTCACTATCTCTTCGAGGGAGGGTGCGGGCACGTAGGCGGTGGCCAGCCAGGGCACGGCGGCGCGCGCGTCGGCGTCGACCACGGCGGCCGTGTAGAAGCCGGAGACGGCGCGGGCCGCCTCCACCTCGCGCGAGAAGCGGACCCGGAACAGCTGGTCCTCGGCGAGCTCCGTCCTGACCGTCTTGATCGCCACCCGCCGGCCCGAGGCCGAGCGCGCGAGATAGACCAGCCCCATGCCGCCGGCTCCCAGCCGTCCCAGCACCTCGAACGGCCCGATCCGCCGCGGATCGTGCTGTGTCAGCTGATCCACCACTTGCCTGCCACCTCCCCGTACGCGGCTGCGCTTCCAGCCACCGCTCCAGCCGCAGCTTCGGCCACTGCGCAGCGTCTCACCACCGAACCGCTCCGGCGGCACGCACCCCGATTCTTCCTGGCCGCGGCTCCGGTTGCGAACCCGGGCCCGAATCGGGATGTCTTAGCGCGTCCTATGACAAAAGGCCCGTGCTCGCCTTGCTTTTCAACGTCGCCCGGTGTTTTTCGACGCCTTTCGCAGCTTTGCGCACACCGTTCGTACGCCCTTCAGTACTGAAGCACCGCGAATTTCAAGTTTGCAGCAAGGCAAAGGACGCCCCCTGGCTGTCCGTGACGACGGCCACGCGCCCGTACGAGGTGTCGAAAGGCGGCGCCTGGACCCGTCCGCCGAGCCGCACGACCGTCCCGAGCAGGGCCTCGCAGTCGTCCACCCCGAAGTGGACGAGGAAATGGGGCGGCATCTCGGCCGGGAAGGCCTCGGTGACGAGGACCCGGCCGAAGTCGCGGGTGGTGCCGGGGCCGAAGAGGGCGTCGTGGAAGAGACCGGCGTAGAAGGAGTCGGCGACGGCCGTGTCCCGGGCGTACAGCTCGACCCAGCTGAAGGAGCCGGGCCCGTGCCGCTTGCCGAAGCCGGGGTGCGTGCCGCCCTCCCAGAGCCCGAAGACCGCGCTCTCGGGGTCGGCGGCGAGCGCCATCGTGCCGTACGGGCCCACCGGCACCGGCGCCGTGATCACCTGGCCGCCCGCCTCCCGGATCCGATCGGCCAGGTCATCGGCGTCCGGGGTGGCGAAGTACACCGTCCACACGGTGGGCATCCGGCCATCCCTCTTCGGTACGAGGGCCGCCACGGGCTCGCCGTCGAGGTGCGCCCGCACGGAGCCCGCGTACGGGCCGGGGCCCGTCGGCTCCTCCGTCCTGCCGAAGGGCTCGAAGGTCCACCCGAACAGCTCGCCGTAGAAGCGCTTGCCCGCCTCGACGTCCGGAAGCTGGGCGTCGATCCAGCAGGGGACGCCCTCGGCGAAAGCGGCAGAGCCTTCAGATCCAGCCATGCGGCCAAAGTAACGGCCTTCCGCTCATCCCGCAGAGCGGGCGGCGCCCGCCCACCGCGCCCGCCCTCCACGCCCTCTCCGAGAGCCCGCGCACCCCATTTGCAGTCGGCCGAATCGCGCTCCGATCACCCCTCGGTAAGCTGACGGCATGACAGGACAAGTGCGTACCGTCGACGGCCGTGTGGCCGGTCGACGCGGGCAGGCGACGCGGCAGAAGCTGCTCGACTGCCTCAGCGAGATGCTCAGCTCCTCGCCCTACCGCGACGTCAAAGTCATCGACGTCGCGCGGAAGGCGGGCACTTCACCGGCGACCTTCTATCAGTACTTCCCGGACGTCGAGGGCGCCGTCCTGGAGATTGCAGAGCAAATGGCGGCGGAGGGCGCCGGGTTGACCGAACTCCTCGAAGGACGCTCCTGGGTCGGCAAGGCCGGCTGGCAGACCGCCCAGGAACTCGTGGACGGGTTCCTGGAGTTCTGGCGCAAAAACGACGCCATCCTCCGAGTCGTCGACCTGGGCGCCGCCGAGGGCGACAAACGCTTCTACAAGATCCGCATGAAGATCCTGAACTCCGTGAACAACTCCCTCACGGACACGGTCAAGGAGCTTCAGGCGAAGGGCAAGGTCGACAAGGACGTCAGCCCGGCCGCGATGGCGGGTTCCCTCGTCGCGATGCTCGCGGCGGTGGCCTCGCACCAGAAGGGCTTCCAGACCTGGGGTGTGAAGCAGGCCGAACTGAAGCCGAACCTCGCCCTGTTGGTGCATCTGGGTGTGACCGGCAAGAAGCCGACCAAGTAGTCCGCCGCACCCCCGCGCCGGACGCCGGGTCTTCCAGGCACAAGTCCTGTCACGCAGGCGGCAGTTCACTCAGGTGGGCTGCCGCCTGTCGCGTTCCGGGAACTCCCGGCCCCGTCCCGCCGGACGATCCGGAACAGCCGGATCTCCCGGTCGATACGCGCCTGGTACGTCGCGTACGGCGGCCAGAACTCCAGCAGCGCCTTCCAGACCGTGTCCCGCTCCTCGCCCCGCAGAAGATGAGCGGTGACCGGGATGTCCCTGCCCTTCCAGCTGACCTCGGCCTCGGGATGGGCAAGGAGGTTGGCGGTCCAGGCCGGATGGTCCGTACGCCCGAAGTTGGACCCGATGAGGATCCAGCTCGCACCCTCCTTGCCCTTCCCGCCCTCCGGCATGCAGGCCAGCGGCGTACGCCTGGGCAGTCCGCTCTTCGCACCGCGCGCGGTGAGGATGACACCGGGCAGCATCTGGGCGCTGAGCAGGACCTTTCCGCGGGTGAGCCGGTGTACGGCCCGGTCGAGCGCGGGGATGAGATGGGGTGCGATCTTCGCGAACGCGGGTGCCGAGGACACCTTCTGCACGATCCTGACTCCGGCGCCCATCAGACCGCCACCTCTCCGCCGCCGAACAGCCGGGCCGCGTCCGCCGCGTGCCCCCGCAGCCGGTGCACCGGCCCGAAGAGCAGCTCGTCGCCGGCCGCCCGCTTGAAGTACAGATGCGCCTCGTGCTCCCAGGTGAACCCGATGCCGCCGTGCAGCTGCACGGCCTCGGACGCGGTGATCCGCAGCGCCTCCAGCGCCTGGGCCAGCGCGAGCCCGCCCACGCGTTCCTCCCCGGCGCCCGTCGCCCAGGCCGCGTAGTACGCCGCCGAGCGCGCCGCCTGCACCTGTACGTACAGGTCGGCGAGCCGGTGCTTCACGGCCTGGAAGGACCCGATCGCGCGCCCGAACTGCTCGCGCTGCTTGACGTATTCGACGGTCCGCTCCAGTACGCGGTCGGCGGCGCCGACGGCCTCCGCGGCGAGGACCGCGGCGGCCGAGTCACCGACGGCGGCGAGCGCCCCGGTCACATCGGCGGACTCGCCCTCCTCGCCGAGCAACTCGGCTTCCACGTCCCGCAGTTGGATCCGGGCCTGCGACCGCGTCTCGTCGAGGGAGGTCAGCCGTACGCGGGTCACCCCGGCGCTCCCGGAACCGTCCCGGCCGAGAGAGTCCCCGACGAGCGGGTCCCGTACAAGAAAGAGAAGAGTCCGGGAGCGGGCGAAGCCACCGGCGTGCGCGGCCACGATCAGCAGGCCCGCGCTGTGCCCGTCGAGCACCTGGTCGGCCTGCCCGTACAGCCGCCACCCGCTGTCGGTCCGCCGCGCCTGTACGCCTCCCGCGCGTCCGCCGCCCGCCCAGTCACCGCGGTTGTCGCCGGTCAGCCCGAGGGCGGTGGTCAGGCTCGGGCCCGACACCGCGAGCGCGGCGGTGAGTTCGCCGGAGGCGATACGGGGCAGCAGGGCGGCCCGCTGCCCCTCGCTCCCCAGGGCCAGCAGCAGAGGCACACCGAGCACGGCCGTGGCGAGAAGCGGTGAGGGGGCGAGACTCCGCCCCAACTCCTCACTGGCCAGGGCGAGTTCGGTGACGGTGCAGCCGACTCCTCCGTACGCCTCGGGAAACGCGAGCCCGGGCAGCCCGAGTTGCCGCGCCAGGGTCTCCCAGAGCGCGGGGTCGTACCCGCCTTCGGTCTGCACGGCGGTCCTGACCTCCTCGGGGCCACAGCGTTTGAGGAGGAGCTCACGGAGGGTGCGGCGGATCTCTTCCTGCTCCGCGGTGAAGGTGGCGTCCATGGGCAGCACACTCCTTCGCATCTGACGGCGCGTCATGTTAGAGCGGCGGCGGCCAGATGCACAGAGGTGCGACGCCCTGCGCACCCTGCCGAAGTCCATCGAATCTGATGTACCGTCAGATTCATGACTCAGCGGAAGGTGGCGGTCGTCGGCGTGTCCCTCTCCGACTGCGGCCGGGTGGACGAGGCGACGCCGTACGCGCTCCACGCCCAGGCCGCCCGCCGGGCCCTGGCCGACTCGGGCCTGGACCGCTCGGTGATCGACGGCTTCGCCTCGGCGGGCCTCGGCACGCTGGCACCGGTCGAGGTGGCCGAGTATCTGGGCCTGCGGCCCACCTGGGTCGACTCCACCTCCGTCGGCGGCTCCACCTGGGAGGTCATGGCGGCCCACGCGGCGGACGCGATCGCCGCCGGGCACGCCAACGCGGTTCTGTTGGTGTACGGGTCCACCGCCCGCGCGGACATCAAGGCGGGCCGCCGCACGGGCAACCTGTCGTTCGGCGCCCGTGGCCCCCTGCAGTTCGAAGTCCCGTACGGGCACACGCTGATCGCCAAGTACGCGATGGCCGCGCGCCGCCACATGCACGAACACGGCACGACTCTGGAGCAGTTGGCGTCGGTGGCGGTGCAGGCGCGGGCCAACGCCGCGCTGAATCCGGACGCGATGTTCCGCGACCCGATCACGGTCGACGACGTCCTGTCGGGCCCGATGATCGCGGACCCCTTCACCAAACTGCACTGCTGCATACGCTCCGACGGCGGGGCGGCGGTCCTGCTGGCGGCCGAGGAGTACGTTCAGGACTGCCGTACGGCTCCCGTCTGGGTCCTCGGCACCGGGGAGCACGTCTCCCACACGACGATGTCGGAGTGGCCCGACTTCACGGTGTCACCGGCGGCGGTGAGCGGGCGAACCGCCTTCCGGCGGGCGGGAGTCGGTCCGCAGGACGTCGACTTCGCCGAGATCTACGACGCCTTCACCTACATGACCCTGGTGACGCTGGAGGACCTCGGCTTCTGTGCGAAGGGCGAGGGGGGCGAGTTCGTCGCGAAGGGCCGCCTGAAGGTCGACGGCGGCGACTTCCCTGTCAACACGGACGGGGGTGGCCTGTCGGCCCAACACCCCGGCATGCGGGGCCTGTTCCTCCTCGTGGAGGCGGTCCGCCAACTCCGCGGCGAGGCGGGCGACCGCCAGGTCCACCGCCCCGACGGCCACCTGCCGGAACTGGCGGTGGCCTCGGGAACGGGCGGCTGGTTCTGCTCGTCGGGGACGGTGGTGCTGGGGCGGTCACCGTCCTAGCCCGAAACTGATCGGCGAAGCCCTCGGCTCGCGATCCGAGTTCATGATCCGAAGCCCATTGATTCGAAGCTCATGATCCGACCGCGAGCGCCGCGGGACTGAGGACACGGTTCGGCAGGCGTGTCGGCACGGAGACCACCCGGCGCCGGGCCACGGCGGCCTTGCGGGCGAAGGTCCGGTCCCGGACCTGCTCCAGACCCTGGTCCCGTGCCTGCTCCTGCCCCTGGGTCCGGGCACCCGCGAAGACGAACAGCCGCAGCACCAGGAAGCGTGCTGTCCCGGCGAGCCCGGAGGCGCTGAGGTAGACGGCCTGCTCGGTCGGCATCCCGGGCGACGACTGCACGAGGTGCAGGACCAGCATCGCGAGGGAGGTCACCGCGTACGCCGCCGTCGCCGACCCGGCGGACTGCCAGTGCCGGCGCCAGCCCGCCCGCTGACCGGTCCCGAAGGTGAAGAGCGCGTGCAGCTCCGTGCAGAGGACGGTCGACGCGACGGTGATGACCGCGTTCGCCACCACCCAGGGCATCGAGTCGGCCAGCAGCGCCACCGCACCGCTGGAGAGGACCCCGATCCCGCCGCCGCACACCACGAACCGGACGAAGGAGGCGAACGGCCCGGGAGCAGCCTCGCCCACCGTCTTCGCCTGCTGCGCGAGCTGCGACTCCATGGGGTGTTCCTTCCGGGCGGCGGGGCCGTGAACCCCTGCGATCAACTGGGTTCAACAATGCCGTCGCCCGCCCGCCCCAACGAGACAGCCCGCACCCGAACCCATGGTGGTGCTGGCTCCACCATGGAAGGGGGGTACGCCCGCCGAGCGGCCGTGAACGTCCTCCGCGCGGCACCACGTTTCCGGCCCGCGGAACTGGGATCTCGGTACGGTCCGAGCCGGAGGCAGGCGCGACAATCACCCCATGAGCACAGAGTCCGCCTCCTCGTCTTCTTCCTCCTCCCCGCCCTCCGAGTTCGTACGGCTGCTGAGGGCCCAGCGGGTCTGGGACACCGAGCTGCCCAGCTTCGCCCCGGACACCGCCCCGGCGGAGCCGTTGCCGCTGTTCGAGCGGTGGTTCGCGGAGGCGGTGGGGGCAGGGCAGTCCGAGCCGCACACGATGTCCCTGGCCACGGCGGACGAGGAGGGCCGGCCCGACGTACGGACCGTGATGCTGCACGGCGCCGACGAGGAGGGCTGGCACTTCGCGTCGCACGCGGGCAGCCGGAAGGGACGGCAGCTGGCGGCCCGGCCGTACGCGGCGCTCGGCTTCTACTGGCCCGTGCAGGGCCGGCAGATCCGGGTGCGCGGCCGGGTGACGGTCGCCCCGCCCGAGGTCGCCCACGCCGACCTGCACGCCCGCTCGACCGGCGCCCTCGCCTCCGCGCTGGTGGGCCGCCAGAGCGAAGTCCTCGGCTCCTACGAGGAGTTGGTCCGCGCCTCGGAGGCAGCCTGGCAACGCGCCCAGCGGGAACCGGACGCCCCCGCCCCCTCATGGACGGTGTACGTCCTCACCCCCGACGAGGTGGAGTTCTTCCAGGGCGACCCCCGGCGCCGCCACGTACGCCTCACCTACCGCCGCACCGAGTCCACACCCACTTGGCGCAGCGAACTGCTGTGGCCCTAGGCCCCACGACGTGTACAGCCGGAGCCCCCACCCGAGGCGTCACGAGTCGACAGGCTCTCCGTCCGTGGCGAGCCGTGCGTGCAGATGCACATCCCGGAACGCGTCCTGCCGCCCCGCCTCGAACATCGCCCCCCGCAACGTCCCCTCGTACAGAAACCCACACCGCTCGGCGACCCGGCACGACGCGTCGTGCCCGAGCGCGTGCCCCAGCTCCAGCCGATGCAGCCCGAGCGCCTCGAACGCCCACCGCCCGGCCAGCGCCAGCGAACGCGTCGCGACCTGCCGCCCCCGCGCTTCCGGCAGCACCCAGTAGCCGACCCGCGCGACGCGTATGACGTGGTCGATGTCGTTGACCCCGATGTGCCCGAGCGTCGCCCCGCTCTCCGCGTCGGTGACACGGAAGGAGGCCCCGACACCCTCCACCGCCGCCTTGGCCCGGGCCCGCAGCGACTCCCGCGCCCCGTCCATGTCCTCGATCGACCTGAGCGGGGTGTTCCACCGCTTGAACTCGGGGTCGGAGCACCCCCGCAGCCATGCCTCGACATCCGGGTCGGCCTCCGCGTCCCACGGCCGCAGCCGCAGACCGTGACCGTGGAGTTCGGGAAAGGGACGGGCACCGTGGGACTCGTACAAGTCGGTCATCTGTCCATTCAACAACGGACGCCCGAGCTAGGCGGAAGCGGGCCGGAACACCGGAACCACCACCCTGACCGCGCCCTCGGCCTCCTCCGCGCGGAAGGCCACCTCCAGCGCCATCCCCACCCGCAGTGACTCCTCCCCGCACCCCACCACCTCAGTCATCATCCGCGGACCCTCCGCGAGATCGACGACGGCGGCGACGTACGGCGTGCGGGAGCCGAAGGGCGGCAGGTCGTTGCGGTGGACGACGGACCAGGTGTAGAGCGTGGCGCGACCGCTCGCCGGTTCCCAGGTGACGTCCTCGCTCCAGCAGCGCGGGCAGAACTCGCGGGGGTAGTGGTGGACGCGCCCGCACGCCCCGCACCGGCGCAGGAGCAGTCGCCCCTCGGCGGCCGCGTCCCAGTACGGCCGCGTGAAGGCGTCGACCTCCGGCAGATCGAACCGCGCCCCGCTCACGACAGCACCCCCACCAGAAGAAACCCGGTCCCCAGAACCCCGGCCATCAGAAGAAGCCCACCACGCTGTCCAGCGACCACGTCTGCCAGGACATCCCGAAGAGGGCAACCAGGGAGATCAGCGCCATCATCGCGTTCTGCCCCTGCTCGGCCCAGTCGTGGATCATCAGTACGAGGTAGAGGAGGTTGAGGAGCAGTCCGCCGACCAGGGCGATCGGGGTCAGGAAGCCCACGACGAGACCGAGCCCGAGGGCGAGTTCCGCGTACACGACGACGTACGCCATCGTGCGCGGCCGTGGCGCGACCACCGTGTCGAAGCCACTGCGCACCGCGTTCCACCGGTGCTTGGCCGCGACGTCCGACGCCCACGCGATCCCGGTCCCGCGCTCGAACCAGCCCTTTTTGTCCTTGTGCCGCCAGCTCTCCAGCCACCACAGCCCGAGGCCGATACGGAGCACGGCGACCCATTCCGCCCCGGTGAGCCAGATCGTGTCCATGAACTCCCCTGCCGCCGAACGGGATCTGACGGTACGTCAGTTCAGCGTACGGACGGCGTACGCGCAAGAGCCGCGCCTCACCAAGCCCCCACAACCAGACGCCCTACGTCACGAGCCCCACGCACGCCTCCTACAGCCGTGATCAATCCGCAACCAATTCCGAGCTTGACCGAGACCCATCAAGTGACTACGTGCATACGCTCAGGCACATGGCCGACTCCACAGCGCCCGGGGACCCCGCGGCACAGCCCCTCTCCGACCGCCCCGTGTACGTCATCGGCGGCGGCCCGGGCGGTCTCGCGGCGGCGCACGCGCTGCGCGCGCAGGGCGTGCGCGCCGTCGTGCTCGAAAAGTCCGAGCGCGTCGGGGCGTCCTGGCGACGGCACTACGACCGGCTCCATCTGCACACCACGCGGCGGCTGTCCGGGCTGCCGGGCCTGCCGATGCCGCGCTCGTTCGGGCGGTGGGTGTCGCGCGACAACGTGGTGCGGTACCTGGAGAAGTACGCCGAGTACCACGAGCTGGAGATCGTCACGGGTGTCGAGGTCTCCCGCGTGGAGCCCTCCGCCGACGGCAGCGGCTGGCTGCTGCACGCCACCGGCGGGCGCGAGCTGACCGGCAGCGCGGTCGTCGTCGCGACCGGCTACAACCACACACCGCACGTGCCGGACTGGCCCGGCCGCGACGCGTTCAAGGGCGAACTCCTGCACGCCGGCGAGTACCGCAACCCCGCCCCCTACGCCGGACGCGACGTCCTCGTCGTCGGGGTCGGCAACACCGGTGCCGAGATCGCCGTCGACCTCGTCGAGGGCGGCGCCTCGCGCGTACGGCTCTCGGTGCGGACCGCGCCGCACATCGTGCGGCGGTCGACGGCCGGGTGGGCGGCCCAGTTCACCGGGGTCCTCTGCCGGCGGCTGCCGGTCGGCCTGGTGGACCGGATGGCCGGGCCGCTGGCCAAGGTCAGCGTGCCCGACCTGTCGGCGCAGGGGCTGCCGCGGCCGGACACCGGCCTGTACTCCCGCGTGAACGAGGGCGCCATCCCCGTGCAGGACGTCGGCCTGATCGACGCCGTCCGCAAGGGCCGCGTCGAGGTCGTGCCCGCGGTCGACGGCTTCGAGGACGGCAAGGTCGTCCTCGCGGGCGGCGACCGCGTCGCCCCGGACGCCGTGATCGCCGCGACCGGCTACCGGCGTTCCCTGGAGGGTATGGTCGGCCACCTCGGCGTCCTGGACGGCCGGGGCCGCCCGGTGGTCCACGGCCCGCACACTCCCAAAAACGCCCCCGGCCTCTACTTCACCGGCTTCACCAACCCCATCAGCGGCATGTTCCGCGAACTCGCCCTCGACGCCGAGAAGATCGCGAGAGCGATCACCCGGGACAAGGACCGACGACTCCCGTCCCGCATCACGGGCTGAGCCCCGAGCCCGAGCCCGCGCCCTTCCAGGGGCGCGGGGAACGGCGCGGTCTTTTTTTGGGGACGCGGGGAACGGCGCAATCCTTTGGGGGCGCGGGAGCTGCGCAGATTTTCGGGGGCGCGGGGAACTGCGCAATCTTTTAGGGGCGCGGGGAACTGCGCAGTCTTTCAGGGGCGCGGGGAACGCGCAGCCCTCCAGGGGCGCGAGGAACCGCGCGACCAGCCCCCGCCGCCAAAGACCCACCCTCCCAACGGAGTTCCCCCACACCCTCCACCGGGTACAAACCCTGTGCTCGCCACAACTTCTTTGCGTGCAGACCCGTTCCTGACGAGCCGTCAGTTCAGTAATCTGACACTGCGTCAGTTATTGGCAGCCACACAGGAGCGGGCGGACCGATGCTTGGATCAACCCACGGCACCCTCACCACCGACTCCCGCCGGGCCCGAGTCATCGCCTGCGGCGAGCAACCGGCCCCTGCCGTGCACGGCAGGCCCGCCGCCACCGACGACCTCGACGTCAGCGGCCGTCCGCTGTACGCCGGCGTACCCGATCTCGACCGCTTCTTCCGCCCCGAGCGCGTGGCGGTGGTCGGCGCCTCGGACACCGAGGGGCGGCCGAACACCGGCATCACCCGACAACTGCTCGCCTGGGCCGAGCGGGTCGGCGCGCGGCTGCATCCGGTACATCCGACACGTGAGTCGGTCTTCGGCATTCCCTGCGTCGCCACTGTCGGGGAGCTGCCCGAAGAGGTCGACCTGGCAGTGCTGCTGGTCTCCGATCCACTGCCCGTCATCGAGCAACTCGCCGAGACCAAGGTGAAGTTCGCGGTCGCCTTCGCCTCAGGGTTCGCCGAGACCGGCGCGGAGGGCGCCGCCGCGCAGGCCAGGCTGGCCGCCGCCGTGGAACGTACCGGGCTGCGGCTGCTCGGCCCGAACACCAACCTCAACGCCTTCGAGAAGTTCCGCGACGACCTGGACGGACCGGCGATCGCCCTGATCACCCAGTCCGGCCACCAGGGGCGTCCCGTCTTCACGATGCAGGAGCTGGGCGTACGGCTCTCGCACTGGGCGCCAACCGGCAACGAGGCCGACCTGGAGAGCGCCGACTTCATCTCCTACTTCGCCGAGCAGCCCGAGGTAGGAGCCATCGCCTGTTACGTCGAGGGGCTGAAGGACGGGCGGTCCTTCCTGCTCGCCGCCGACCGGGCGGCGCGGCGTGGGGTGCCGGTGGTGGCGGTCAAGGTCGGCCGCACCGAGACCGGCGCCCGTACGGCCGCCTCGCACACCGGCAAACTGACCGGCGCCGACGCGGTGGTGGACGCGGCGATGCGGCAGTACGGCGTGATCCGCGTCGACGGCCTCGACGAACTCCAGGACACGGCCGCGTTGTTGGCGCGTGCCCGTCCCCCGTCCGCCGACGGCGTGGTCGTCTACTCGATCTCGGGCGGCACGGGCGCGCACTTCTCGGACCTGGCGTCGGAGGCGGGGCTCTCCCTGCCCACGCTGTCGGCCGGCAAGCAGGCCGAGCTGCACGAGTGGATCCCCGAGTACCTGGACGTGTCCAACCCCGTCGACAACGGCGGGCATCCGGTGGGCGACTGGCGCGGCCGGAAGATCATCGACGCGATCCTCGCGGACCCTGCGGTGGGGGTGCTGATCTGTCCCATCACGGGTCCCTTCCCGCCGATGAGCGACAAACTGGCGCAGGATCTGGTGGACGCGGCGGAACAGACGGACAAGCTGGTGTGCGTGGTGTGGGGTTCGCCGGTCGGCACGGAGGCCGCGTACCGGGAGACCCTGCTCGGGTCGTCCCGCGTGGCCACCTTCCGTACGTTCGCGAACTGCATCACGGCGGTGCGGGCCCATCTGGAGCACGCTCGGTTCTCCTCGCTCTACCGCTCGCCGTTCGACGAGGCGCCGCGTACGTCGTCCCCCTCGTTCCGCAAGGCGCAGGCGTTGATGCGGCCGGGGCAGCAGTTGAGCGAGCACGCGGCGAAGCAGTTGCTGCGGGCGTACGGGATTCGCGTGCCGCGCGAGCAGTTGGTGACCAGTGCGGCGGCGTCCGTCCGGGCGGCCGGGCTCGTCGGCTACCCCGTCGTGATGAAGGCCTCCGGCGCGCAGCTCGCCCACAAGACCGAACTCGGCCTGGTGAAGATCGGGTTGACCTCCGCGAGTCAGGTCCGCGACGCGTATCGCGACCTGACCGACATCGCGCGGTACGAGGACGTGCCGCTCGACGGGGTGCTGGTGTGCCAGATGGTCGAGCCCGGTGTCGAGATGGTCGTGGGTGTCACGCAGGACGAGCTGTTCGGGCCGACGGTGACGGTGGGGCTGGGCGGGGTGCTCGTCGAGGTGCTGCGTGACAGCGCTGTGCGGGTGCCGCCGTTCGGCGAGGACCAGGCGCGGTCGATGCTGTCCGAGCTGCGCGGGCGGGCGTTGTTGGACGGTGTCCGCGGGCGGCCTCCGGCCGACCTCGACGCGCTCGTCGAGGTCGTCCTGCGGGTTCAGCGCATGGCGCTCGAACTGGACGGGGAGCTTTCCGAGTTGGACATCAATCCGCTGATGGTGCTGCCTCGGGGACAGGGGGCGGTCGCCTTGGACGCGTTGGCTGTCTGCCGCTGAGGATGACTTGCGGTGGTTTGTCGGGTGCGGGTTGGGTGGGTGCTGGTCGCGCGGTTCCTCGCGCCCCTAAAGATGCGCCTGCCGTTCGTCGTGGGTCGGGGCCGCGACGGGGCATCCGATCGCAGCTGTGTCGTCCCGGGCCATCAGGGTGCCCTCGGGAGGTCGTGCTGCGATCGGAAACCCCGACACGACCCCTTCGTCCGGAGGGCGGCTGCCGGAGAGTGGGACCACCGTTCAAAGGGGCCACGCCCCCCATCCGCACTCACTGACCCACAACCCGGATCGGACCACCCCCTTGATACTCCACACCATCACCAACCACGTCTCATGGATCACCCTCAACCGCCCCGAAGCCATGAACGCCCTCCTCCCCGACCAACGTGACCGCCTTGTCCAGTTGTTCGAGGAGGCCTCCGGTGACCCGTCCGTACGGGCGGTGGTCCTCACGGCTACAGGCCGCGGGTTCTGTGCGGGCGCGGACCTCCGCGGCGGCCCGCCGGCAGGCGACCGCGTCGCCGGAGATGTCGCCCGGGTCATCCGCCAAGGCGCACAACGCCTGATCACCGCGATCCTCGACTGCGAGAAACCGGTGATCGCCGCGGTGAACGGCACCGCGGCCGGCATCGGCGCCCATCTCGCGTACGCCTGCGACCTGGTCATCGCCGCCGAATCGGCGAGGTTCATCGAGGTGTTCGTACGCCGCGGCCTCGTCCCGGACGGCGCCGGCGCCTATCTTCTCCCCCGCCTCATCGGGCCCCGGCGGGCGAAGGAGCTGATGTTCTTCGGCGACGCCCTGACCGCCGCGGACGCGGAACGCCTCGGGCTCGTCAACCGGGTCGTACCGGACGAGGAGTTGGAGAAGACGGCCCGCACCTGGGCCGAACGCCTCGCCGCCGGCCCCACCCGCTCGATCGCCCTCACCAAGCAACTGGTGAACGCGTCCCTGGACACCGACCGCTCGACCGCCCTCACCGCCGAGGCCACCGCACAGGAGATCAACATGACGACGGCGGACGCAGGGGAAGGGGTGAAGTCGTTCGTGGAGCGCCGGGGGCCGGAGTTCCACGGCCGCTGAGCCCGCGCTCGTGTCAACTCCCGCCGGTGCGGGTACCGCAGGGCCGGGGGTGCGAACCCCTTCCAATCTGACACCCCGTCAGCTTCAATGGAAGGCGTGATGGGACACGCAGGGATGGCCGCAGCGGCCGTCCGGTACCTCAGGTCGGCCGGAGCCCCGAACACCGCGGGCCGGGTCGAACCGCTCCCACGCCCGGACCTGCGCGCGGTCGGCGACGACGAACGCGCACCGATCGACCCGGCCGAATTCCGCCGCGTACTGGGCAACTTCGCCACGGGCGTGACGGTCGTGACCGCACCCGCGGGTGAGGGAGAGTCGGCAGGACCGGCCGGCTTCGCCTGTCAGTCCTTCTCGGCTCTGTCGCTCGACCCGCCGCTGATCGCGTTCATGGTCGCGCGTACGTCGACGACCTGGCCGCGTATCGCCCGCGCGGGCGTCTTCTGCGTGAACGTCCTGGGCGCCCACCAGGGCGACCTGTGCCGCGGCTTCGCGGTGAGCGGCGCCGACAAGTTCGCGGGGGTCGCCCACGAACCGGCCCCGGTGTCGGGGTCACCGCGCCTCGTCGGCGCCCCCGCCTGGATCGACTGCACGATCCACGCCGTCCACACGGGCGGCGACCACCTGATCGTGGTGGGCAGGGTGGACGCCCTGGGCACGGCGGACGGTGACGGCACGCCCCTGCTGTTCCATCGCGGCCGGTTCGGCCGCCTCACCACCGACTGAGGCCGGGCGGCGGTCCCGTACGGCTTCAGGCGAGTACCGCCACCGGCCGTCGCCGGATCACCAATGCCATCAGCGCCGCCGCCGCGCACAGCGCGCCCGAGGCGTACCACATCACGTCGTACGAGCCGAAGGTGTCGCGCGCGACACCGCCGAGGAAGGCGACGAGGGCGGCGCCGACCTGGTGGGAGGCGAGGACCCAGCCGAAGACGATGGCGCTGTCGTCGCCGTAGTGCTCCCGGCACAGGGCGATGGTGGGCGGGACCGTGGCGACCCAGTCGAGGCCGTAGAAGATGATGAAGAAGATCATCGGCGGGTGGACCGAGGGGGCCAGCAGAAGGGGGAGGAAGAGGAGGGAGATGCCGCGCAGGGCGTAGTAGACCGCCAGCAGGCGGCGCGGGTCGAAGCGGTCCGTGAACCAGCCGGAGGCGATCGTGCCGATGACGTCGAAGACGCCGATGACCGCGAGGAGCGAGGCGGCTGCCGTGATCGGCATGCCGTGGTCGTGGGCGGCGGGCACGAAGTGGGTCTGGATCAGGCCGTTGGTCGAGGCCCCGCAGATCGCGAAGGTTCCGGCCAGCAGCCAGAACGGGCCGGTGCGCGCGGCCGAGAAGAGGACCTTCACCGTACGTCGTGCCGCGCCGGGCACGGGCGGCGGCTTCTCGACGAACTCCGTTGCCCCGTACGGCTTCAGGCCCACGTCCGCCGGGTGGTCGCGCAGCAGCAGCCAGACGAAGGGCACGACCGCGAGGGCCGCCAGGGCGACGGTGACGGCGGCCGGACGCCAGTCGTGCTTCTCCACGATCCAGGAGAGGACGGGCAGGAAGATCAGCTGACCGGAGGCGGAGGCCGCGGTGAGGATGCCCGTGACCAGGCCGCGCCGCTCGGTGAACCAGCGGTTCGTGACGGTGGCGGCGAAGGCGAGCGCCATCGAGCCCGATCCGAGCCCGACCAACAGGCCCCAGCACAGCAGCAGTTGCCACGCGGTCGTCATCCACACCGTCGCGCCGGATCCGACCGCGATCACGAGCAACGCGATCGCGACGACCCGGCGGATGCCGAACCGGTCCATCAGCGCGGCGGCGAACGGCGCCGTGAGCCCGTACAGCGCGAGGTTGACGGAGACCGCGAGCCCGATCGTGCCGCGTGACCAGCGGAACTCCGCGTGCAGCGGGTCGATCAGCAGCCCTGGCAGCGAACGGAAGGCCGCGGCCCCGATGATCGTCACGAACGTCACCGCGGCGACGAACCAGGCCCGGTGTATCCGCCGACGACGCCTGCCGGGCACGGAGTCCTGAAGGGCAGCGGCCTCAGTGGCTGCGGCATCGGTTGTCTGTGTCACGTCATAGAGCTTCCGGCCTGCGGACTCTCCGAACGAGTGGCCAGAAGGACAGCATTAGCTAGAATCGGGCCATGGGTACGCAGACCCCCTTCCGGCCCCACCGCGTGGTCGTCCTCGCCCTGGACGGCCTCCTCCCCTTCGAGCTGGGCATCCCGCAGCGGATCTTCGGCCGCGCCAAGGACGCCGAGGGCCGCCGCCTGTACGAGGTGGTGACCTGCTCGATCCGGCCGCCGGGCCGGGTGGAGGCGGAGGCGGACTTCTCCATCCTCGTGGAGAACGGCCCGGAGGCCCTCGCCACCGCCGACACCGTCGTCGTCCCGGCCTCGTACGAGCTCGGCCCGGTGCACTCCGAGGGCGTGCTCACGGACGAGCTGGCCGCGGCCCTCGCGCTGATCCGGCCGGGCACGCGGCTCGTCTCCATCTGCACGGGCGGGTACGTGCTCGCCGCCGCCGGATATCTCGACGGCCGCCCGGCGACCACGCACTGGGCGTCCGCCGAGCACTTCCAACGGATCTTCCCGAAGGTGCGGGTGGACGCGGACGTGCTGTTCATCGACGACGGCGACGTGCTGACGTCCGCCGGGGTCGCGGCCGGGATCGACCTGTGCATCCACATCGTGCGCCGCGATCACGGCACGGCGGTGGCCAACGAGGTGGCCCGGCGTACGGTCGTGCCGCCGCACCGTGACGGCGGGCAGGCGCAGTACATCCAACGCCCCGTTCCCGAGCCCCAGTTGGCGTCCACGACCGCCGCCCGTGCCTGGGCGCTGGCTCGGCTGCACGAACCGATCCAGTTGCGCGACATGGCCGAGCAGGAGTCCATGTCGGTGCGCACCTTCACCCGCCGCTTCCGCGAGGAGGCCGGCGTCAGTGCCGGCCAGTGGCTCACCCAGCAACGCGTCGAACGCGCCCGCCACCTACTGGAGTCCACCGACCTCTCGATCGACCAGATCGCCCACGCCTCGGGCTTCGGCACCCCCCAGTCAATGCGCCAGCACCTCCAGTCCACCCTGGGCGTAACCCCCACGACCTACCGCCGCACCTTCCGCTGACCGACTCCCCTCGCCCCAGCAACGTCACTCAGAACGTCAGAACAGCCCGGGCAACCCGCCCGCCCCCCGCATCGGCCGCCGCCTTCTCGAAGTCCTCCACCGGATACGTCTCGGTCACCAACTCGTCCAGCAACAACCGCCCCTCGCGGTACATCTCCGCGTACAACGCGATATCCCGCTGCGGCCGAGCAGACCCGTACCGACACCCAAGAATCGACTTGTCCAAGTACATCGACGAGACAAGGAAGGACGCCTCGGCCGTAGCCGCCGGAACACCGAGCAGCACCGCCTGCCCATGCCGGTCGAGCAGATCGACGGCCTGCCGGACCAGCTCCACCCGCCCCACACACTCGAAGGCATGATCGGCCCCGGTCGGAAGAACCTCCCGCACCCCCTCCGTCGAAGACAGGAAGTGCGTCGCCCCGAACCGCCGGGCCACCTCCTCCTTCGCCGGATTGGAATCCACCGCGACCACCGTCAGTGCCCCGGCGATCCGCGCCCCCTGGATCACGTTGAGCCCGATCCCCCCGGTACCGATGACGACCACGCTGTCCCCGCGGTCCACCCGCGCCCGGTTGAGCACGGCCCCGACCCCGGTCAGCACCCCGCACCCGATGAGCGCGGCGGAGGCCATCGGAATGTCGTCGGGAATCCGTACGGCCTGCACGGCCTTCACCAACGTCCGTTCCGCGAAGGCGGAGTTGGACGCGAACTGGTACAACGGCTGCCCCGCCCGTGTGAACGGCCGCTGAGGCATCCCGATGGCCTTGCGGCACATGGTGGGCCGCCCGCGGTCGCACTCCGCGCACGTGCCGCAGTTCGCGAGCGTGGAGAGGGAGACATGGTCTCCGGGCCGGACATGGGTGACGCCCACACCCACGGCCTCCACGACCCCCGCCCCCTCATGGCCGAGGACCACGGGTACGGGGAAAGGTATGGTCCCGTCCACCACGGAGAGGTCGCTGTGGCACAGCCCCGCCGCGGAGATCGCCACCAGCACCTCACCCGGCCCCGGCTCCCGTATCTCCAGGTCGTCGACCACCTGGGTCTGCTTGCCGTCGAAGATCACACCCCGCATGTCACACCCCTCACACGCCGCATCGCGCCCACCTCAACCCTTCGGTTCCCTGGGAAGGCCGAGCACGCGCTCGGCGATGATCGTGCGCTGTACCTCGTCCGAACCGCCGTAGATCGTGTCGGCCCGGCTGAACAGGAACAGGTGCTGCAGCGCGTCCAGTTCGTAGGGCGCCGAGGCCGACCAGTCCGCGGGCCCCACCGCCGCCCCCGCGCCCCGCACCCGCATCGCCAGCTCCCCGAGCCGCTGATGCCACCGCCCCCACAGCAGCTTGGCCACGCTGGGAGCACCCTGGACCTGGACCTGATCCGCCGAACTCCCCAGCGTCCGCAGGGCGTTCCACCGCATGACGCGCAACTCCGCCCACTGGCGCACGAGACAGTCCCGTACGACGGGGTCGTCCACCGCACCCGTCGAGACGGCCGTCTCCACCACCCGCTCCAACTCCTGGGCGAAGCCGATCTGCTGGGCGAGAGTGGAGACACCCCGCTCGAAGCCGAGCAGGCTCATCGCGACCTGCCACCCGTTGCCCTCGCCCCCGACGACGTGCTCCACACGCGCGTGCGCCCCGTCGAAGAAGACCTCGTTGAACTCGCTCGTCCCCGTCAGCTGACGAATCGGCCGCACCTCGATCCGCCCCGGCTGGTCCATCGGTACGAGCAGGAAACTCAGCCCGCGATGCCGCCGCGACCCCGCCTCCGTACGCGCCAGCACAAAACACCAGTCCGCCTCATGGGCGAGCGAGGTCCAGATCTTCTGGCCGCTGATCCGGTAGGTCCCCGCCTCCCGCACGGCCTCCGTACGAATCCCCGCGAGGTCCGACCCGGCCCCCGGCTCGCTGTACCCCTGGCACCAGAGCTCGTCACCGGACGCGATAGCGGGCAGGAACCGGGACTTCTGCTCCGCACTGCCATGAGCGATGAGCGTGGGCGCGAGCAGGTTCTCCCCGATGTGCCCGGAGCGCGGTGGCGCCGCCGACCGTGCGTACTCCTCGGCCCAGACAACCTGCCGACTGAGCCCGGCCGGCCGATTCCCGTACCCGCCCTCCCCCCACCCGAGCCCGATCCACCCACCCGCACCGAGCGCCCGTTCCCACGCCCGCCGGTCCAAGGCACCCGGAACACGCTCCCCGAGCCACCCCCGCACCTCGACGCGAAACGCCTCATCCTCCGCGGTGACACCGAACTCCATATCTCCTCCGCCCACCACAACGCCCCGATCAGGGGCGCGGGGAACTGCGCAGTCTTTTAGCTTTTAGGGGTGCGGGGCTGTGACATCTGCGGCTCCGCGGCATGGGCGCGCTCAGCCACAGGGCCCCGCACCCACCACCCAGCCCAGCCCCTACGGCGCCTTCTTGGAACGCGCCGCGCGAGCCATCTCCTCCACCTGCGCAAGCAAGGGCATGGGGTCCGTCCCCACACTCCCCGGCAGGAAGTCCGCGATCCGCTCAGGGGTCCAGGACCCCTCCGCGTACCCGGAACGGAGTTCCCTCGGCTGCGCCCACACCGCGATCTTCGGCCCGGCGATCGTGTAGACCTGACCGGTGATCCGCTCCTCCCGCGCCCGCTCGGACAGCAGGTACACCACGAGCGCGGCCACGTCCTCGGGTTCGCCGATCTCCTTCAACTCCATCGGCACGTTCGCGGACATCCGCGTACGCGCGACGGGCGCGACGGCGTTCGCGGTGACCCCGTACTTGTGGAGCCCCAGCGCCGCGCTCCGCACGAGCGAGATGATCCCGCCCTTCGCGGCGCTGTAGTTGGCCTGCGAGACGGATCCCTGGTGGTTGCCGCTGGTGAACCCGATGAGCGTGCCGGAGCCCTGCCGCCGCATGATGGCGGACGCGGCCCGGAAGACGGTGAACGTGCCCTTCAGATGCGTGGCGAGGACCGGATCCCACTCCTCCTCGGACATGTTGAAGAGCATCCGCTCGCGGAGGATCCCGGCCACGCACACGACTCCGTCGAGCCGCCCGTACGTCTCCAGCGCCGTGTCGACGACGCGCTGTCCGCCCGTCATCGTCGAGATGTCGTCGGCGACGGCGACCGCGTCCCCGCCGGCCGCCTCGATCTCCTTGACCACGGTCTCGGCTATCTCGCTGGTCGGCTCCGCGCCCTCGATGGACACCCCGTAGTCGTTGACGACGACGCGTGCGCCCTCGGCCGCGGCGGCCAGCGCCACCGCGCGTCCGATGCCCCGTCCCGCCCCTGTCACGGCGACGACCTTGTCTGCCAAGAAGTTCCCCACGCCCCGGCCCCTTCCCGCAGTTTCTGACGGTCCGTTAGATTCAACTCAGATTCTACGACCCGTCAGATACCTGGAGACAAGCCCCGGGGAGTACTCATGTCGATGCCGGCCGAGTTCCACGAGATCGCCAAGCGCGTGAACAACTGGGGACGTTGGGGTGCCGACGACGAGATCGGCACGCTGAACCTGATCACCGACGAGGTCGTGCGCGAGGCCGCGGCGACGGTTCGCACGGGCCGTCGCGTCCCGCTCGCGCTCCCGCTCAGGGAGGACGGCGTACAGACCGGGATGATCCCGGGCCGGGTGAACCCGCTGCACGCGATGGTGCAGCTCAACCAGGAGCTGTTCGGGCCCGGCACGGTCGCGTGCAGCGACGACGCCGTGACGATGGGCCTCCAGGCGGCCACCCACTGGGACGCGCTGACCCATGTCTCGCACTCGGGGAAGATCTACAACGGCCGTCCCGCGACCACCGTCACGGCCCACGGCGGCGCCGAGTTCAGCGGCATCGACAAGCCCCGCCACATCGTCTCGCGCGGCATCCTCCTGGACGTGGCCCGCGCGCTCGGCAAGGACCGCCTCGACGGCGGCCACGCGGTGACCCCGGAGGACCTCGAAGCCGCCGAGGAACTGGCCGGGGCGAAGGTCCGCGCGGGCGACATCGTCCTCGTACGTACCGGCCAGATGCAGGTCTACCTGGCGGGTGACAAGCACGCGTACGCGTTCCCGTCGCCCGGTCTGTCCGTCCGCACACCGGAGTGGTTCCACGCACACGATGTGGCCGCCGTCGCGAACGACACCCTCACCTTTGAGATATTTCCGCCTGAAATAGAGGACTTGTGGCTTCCGGTGCACGCTCTCGATCTGGTCGAAATGGGCATGCTCCAAGGCCAGAACTGGAATCTCGAAGAGTTGTCCACAGCCTGTGGAGAACTTGGCAGCCATACGTTCCTGCTGTCGGCGATGCCCGAACCGTTCGTCGGCGCCACGGGAACCCCGGTGGCACCCGTCGCGATCCTCTGAGACACCCTCACCGGCTCCGCCTCCCGCCGGCCGAGGGGTCGGCTGGCGGCGCGCCGCCCCCAGACTCGGCCACGCCCGGGCGGGAGGGACCCCACCTCACCCCGAGCACGACACCGCGCGCCGCCATCCGGCTCCGGCGTACCCGCCCTGCTCCCGACCCTGGAGGAGCCGACGCCGATCGCGACCCACGCTCGCCAAGGGCTCCCGTCACCGGAACCCTCGCCGTCCCCTCACGGCGAATCGCTGACCACAAGCGTGATCAAACGGACACGACTCGTCAACACCTGTTCGGGGATTCACGGCTTACGCACCTCTTTGTACCGTCACGGGTGGAAGCACGGTACGGCGCATCGAGCAACGGGGGCTCAGGCCCCGTGCTTCCGTGCTCCGCCTGAACGCCCGGATGCCACGCGCGGATCACAGCAGACCGATCGCACCCACGATGAGGTCCCCCGCTCGATCGAAACCGAGAGTGGGGGAGGAGCCGCCGACACCCCCGAAGGGGCACGGCCTCGCTCAGACCACCTCGAACGCCAGATCCCCGTACGCGGTCAGATCCCCGTACGCGGCCGAAGCCGCGTCGCACGTCACCGCGGACGCCGCCGTCGCCGAACAGCGGTCCACCTCGCACCAGATACGCTTGCCGGCGCCCTCGCCGCTCCAGCCCCAGCGGTCGGCGAGGCCGTCGACGAGGGCCAGGCCGCGGCCGTTGGTCGCGTCACCGTCCGCGCACCGGGGGCGGGGTGGCCGGGCGCTGGCGTCGAGCACCTCCAGGCGGACGGTGCCAACGGCTTCCGCCACGGCCCGCTCTCCGGCGGTGGTCCCGGTCACGACGTCAGGCAGCGACAGCCGCAGCACGGCCGGACGGCCGGTGTGCACCACCGCGTTGGTGACCAGCTCGGAGACGAGCAGGATCAGCGTCTCTGCCAGCGGCTCATCGACCTCTATCCCGGACCCCGCGAGCCGCGAACGGGCCCACCTCCGGGCCCGCCCCACCTCTGCGGGGTCGGGCCGGATCTCCAGCTGCACTTGAAGCACCTGCACCGCTCACACCATCCGAACCGGCGGACACATCGCCTCGCGCCTCGCAAGGGCCACGATCGTGGTCAGAAAAGGGTTCACGGAACGTGATTCCCTTGGGAGACAGCATGGTTGACGTACAGTCACCCCAACAAGCGCTTCGGGCATATTCCAGCGCGAAGGAGTACGCGTGCGGCATACTGTGCGACGCTCGTCACGGGGAGTCGAACAGGCAGGAACGGTCCTGCTTCCCGCCTCGCGAGCGGTACGCAGCTCCGGATCCGGAGCCGCCTCAGGGGCAACACCGTGATGGACCGGCCTCAGAACCACTCGCATCCCACACAAGGTACCGGAGCACGGCTCCGACTCCAGGCCGTGACGAGTCACGCATAGGACACAACCCGATATCAACGCTCGGTAATTCCCGTTTGCCACGTTCAGTGACATCTGCCCGTTCAGGCCCGTTCCGTCATGCCACGATCGACGGCAATGAACGTGCACAGTTCACGTCCGGGGCCCCGGTGCGGCGGTCACCAGATCCTCCGCGAGTACGTCCTCGACCTCGGCCGCGCTCTGTCCGCGACGGGCCCGCAGCCAGGCACGTTTGAGATGAAGGTGCACGTCGGACTCCCACGTGAAACCCATGCCTCCGTGCACCTGGAGACAGTCGCGGGCGCCGCGTTCGGCGGCCTCGTCGGCCAGCAGTCCGGCCGCCGCGATGTCGAGCGGATCGGCCGTGACGGCGGCCGCGTACACCGCACCACGCGCCACCTCCACTCGCACCAGCATCTCGGAGCACAGGTGTTTCACCGCCTGGAAGGCCCCGATCGGCCGGCCGAACTGCTCACGGGTCCGGGCGTGTTGCACGGCCAGTTCGCAGGTGCGGGAGGCGGAGCCCAACTGCTCGGCGGCGGTCAGCAGCGCGGCCACCGGGTCGGGCGGCGCGAGGCGGGGCACCCGGTGCAGCGGAGTGAGCGGGTCCGCCGAGCGCATCGCGACGGCTCCCGTCACATCGCCGCGTACGACGTCGGCCTCGTCCAGCCACTCGACGAGCGTGCCGTCGACGGCCGCGACGACGCTCTCGCCGGTGGCCGCTCCGGGCACCTCGCCGGCCGCGAGGTGCGTGGCCACGAGCGGTCCGGTCAGCAGGGCCCGGCCGGCCTCCTCGAAGGCCAGCACCGCCTCCGGGAGTCCCAGTCCGACCCCGCCCTCCGCCTCGGGCAGCCGCAGCGCGAAGAACCCCGCCTCGCCCAACTCCCGCCAGAGCGCACGGTCGAGCCCCGGGGCGTCCACGGCGGCCCGCAACTGCTCCCGCCCGAAGCGCCGGACCAGCAGTTCGCGTACCCCCGCCCGCAACGCCCGTTGATCATCAGTGAGTTGGAAATCCATACGGTCATCGCCCCTTCGGGAGGCCCAGGATCCGTTCGGCCACGATGTTCCGCTGGATCTGCGAGGTACCGGCCGCGATGGTGTACGAGAGGGACGACAGCCGGTCCAGCGTCCACGGGCTGTCGAGGTCGAGCGCCTCGGGACCGAGCACGTCGGCCGCCGCGTCGTACAGGTCCTGCCGCGCGCGCGAGTAGCTCAGTTTGAAAACCGAACCCCCGACGCCCGGCACCCCGCCCGAACGCTCCGACTCGCTCACGTTCCACTGAGTGAGCCGCCACAGCGCACGGAACTCGGCGTTGAGACGACCGAGCCTGCGCCGCAGTGGCACATCGTCCCAGCGGCCGTTCTTCCGTGCCTCGCGCGCGAGTTCGCCGAGGACGCGCCGGCAGGCCACCACCTCGCCCACGAAGGCCGTGCCGCGCTCGAAGGACAGCGTCACCATGGTCACGCGCCAGCCGTCGTTCTCCTCGCCGACCCGGTTGGCGACGGGCACCCGCACCTCGTCGAGGAACACCTCGGCGAACTCGGTCGAACCCGCGAGCGTACGCAGCGGACGGACCGTGATCCCGGGGGCGTCCATCGGCATCGCGAGCCACGAGATCCCCCGGTGCTTGGGCGCCTTCGGATCGGTCCGCACCAACAGCTCGCACCAGTCGGCGACTTCCGCGTGGGAGGTCCAGATCTTGGAGCCGCTCACCACGTAGTCGTCGCCGTCCCGCCACGCGCGCGTGCGCAGCGCCGCGAGGTCCGAGCCGGCGTCCGGCTCGCTGAACCCCTGGCACCACACCTCCTCGCCGCGCAGCACGGGCGGTAGCCAGCGCGCCCGCTGCTCGGCGCTGCCCTCGGCCGCGATGGTGGGCCCGGCGTGCAGCAGCCCGACGAAGTTGGCCCCTACGTAGGGGGCGCCCGCCTTCTCCGTCTCCTCCAGGAAGATCAGGTGCTGGGTGGGCGTGGCCCCGCGCCCCCCGGCGTCGGCGGGCCAGTGGAGCCCCGCGTACCCGGCGTCGTAGAGCATGCGCTGCCAGCCGAGGTCGTACGCGCGTCTGCCGGGCCAGTCGTCGGGCGAGGGTTTCGGGGGCAGTCCGGGGAGGACCTTCGCGAGCCACTCCCGCAGCCGCGCCCGGAACTCCTGTTCCTCGGGCGTGTAGGAGAGGTCCATTACTTATCGAGGTCCAGGCCCAGCATGCGGATGGCGTTGCCGCGCATCAGCTTGTAGATGGTCTCGTCGTCGAGGCCCTTCACATGGTCGAGGGCGACCTCCTTGGTGTGCGGGAAGGTCGAGTCGACGTGCGGGTAGTCGGTCTCGAAGGTCGCGTTGTCCCGGCCCACCACGTCCAGCGACGCGACGCCGTGCTTGTCGCGGAAGAAGCAGCAGAAGATCTGCCGGTAGTAGTAGGTGGAGGGCGGCTCGGGGATCAGGTCCCTCACCCCGCCCCAGGCCCGGTGCTCCTCCCACACGTCGTCGGCGCGCTCCAGGGCGTACGGGATCCAGCCCATCTGCCCTTCGGAGTAGGCGAGTTTGAGCTGCGGGAACTTCACCAGCACCCCGCTGAACAGGAAGTCCATCATCGAGGCCATGGCGTTGTTGAAGCTGAGCGAGGCCTGGACGGCGGGCGGCGCGTCGGGTGAGGCGGCGGGCATCTGGCTGCTGCTGCCGATGTGCATGTTGACGACCGTGCCGGTCTCCTGGCAGACCGCGAAGAACGGGTCCCAGTAGCCGGAGTGGATGGACGGCAGCCCGAGGTGGGTGGGGATCTCGGAGAAGGTCACGGCCCGCACGCCCCGGGCCGCGTTGTGCCGGATCTCGGCGACCGCGAGGTCGATGTCCCACAGCGGGATGAGGCACAGCGGGATCAGCCTGCCACCGCTGTCACCGCACCACTCCTCGACCATCCAGTCGTTGTAGGCGCGCACACAGGCCAGCGCGACCTCCTTGTCGTGCGCCTCGGCGAAGGTCTGCCCGCAGAACCGCGGAAAGGTCGGGAAGCAGAGCGAACCCTCGACATGGTTCGCGTCCATGTCCTTGAGCCGCTCGACGGGATCCCAGCAGCCGGGCCGCATCTCCGCCCGCGTGATGCCCTCAAGCGTCATCTCGTCCCGGTCGAAGCCGACGGCGGCGATGTTGCGCTTGTACGGGAACTTCAGGTCCTCGTAGATCCACCAGTCGGTCGGCGGCCCGTCCGGGTCCATCGTGATCTGGTACTTGCCCGCCACATAGGCGAGTTCGCCGATCCCGGCCGTCAGCGGCTTGGGGCCGCGGTCCTGGTACTTCTTCGGCAGCCAGGTCTCGAAGAGGTTCGCGGGCTCGATCACATGGTCGTCGACGCTGATGATGCGGGGCAGTTCGGTCATGGGTCCCCTCCGCCGGGCCAACTGCGGGTATCTGACGGACCGTCAGCTACAGGTCCCCTAGAAGGCTAGCCCCGCACCCCTGGACCGACAAGGCGCCGAGCCCTACGCTCTCCAGCCAATCTGACTACCCGTCAGCTGTGAGGAGTACCGGGCAATGACCGACACCGCACACGCACTGGGCACCTCCCGCACCTTCTGGGAACTCGTCGAGCTCCGCGCCGCGCTCACCCCCGACCGCCCCGTCCTCCTCCAGGACGACCGCACCCTCACCTTCGAGGAGCTGCGCGCGGGCGCGGAACGGACCGCGGCCGGCCTCCATGACCTGGGCGTACGCCCCGGCACGGTGGTCGCCTGGCAACTGCCCACCCGCATCGAGACGGTCGTCCTCGCGATGGCCCTGGCCAGGCTGGGCGCGGTCCAGTCCCCGGTGATCCCCTTCTACCGGGACCGCGAAGTCGCCTTCGCCGTACGGGAGTCGGGGGCCGCCCATTTCGCCGTACCGGGCGAGTGGCGCGGCTTCGACCACACGGCGATGGCCGAACGCATCGACGCACGCGGCGTCTTCGAGGCGTACGACTCCCTCCCCGAAGGGGACCCGTCCGTCCTGCCGCCGCCGCCCACGAGCGGCACGGACGTGCGCTGGATCTACTGGACCTCGGGGACGACGTCCGACCCCAAGGGCGTTCTGCACACGGACCGTTCGCTGATCGCCGGCGGTTCCTGCCTCGCCCACGCGCTGCACCTGACGGCCGACGACATCGGCTCGATCGCGTTCCCCTTCGCGCACATAGGCGGCCCCGACTACCTGGTCATGCTGCTGCTGTACGGCTTCCCGGCGGTCCTCTTCGAGAAGTTCGCGCTGCCGGACGCCCTGGAGGGCTACCGCAAGCACGGGGTGACGGTGGCGGGCGGCTCGACCGCGTTCTACTCGATGTTCCTGACCGAGCAGCGCAAGCAGCCGGACACCAGACTCATCCCCACCCTGCGCCTCCTCGCGGGCGGCGGGGCACCGAAGCCGCCCGAGGTGCACCACGCCGTCGTACGGGAGATGGGTGTCCAACTGACCCATGGATACGGCATGACCGAGGTCCCGATGATCACGATGGGCTCGCCCGACGACTCCGTGGAGAACCTCGCGACGACCGAGGGCCGCCCCCCGGAGGGCATGGAGATCCGGATCATGGACGGGGAGGTGAGGCTGCGCGGGGAAGCCGTCTGCACGGGTTATCTGGACCCGGCCCAAACGGCACAGGCCTTCGACGAGGACGGTTTCCTGATCACGGGAGACCTCGGGCGCCTCACACCCTCCGGCCACCTGGTCCTGACGGGCCGTCTGAAGGACGTCATCATCCGCAAGGGGGAGAACATCTCGGCGAAGGAGATCGAGGACCTGCTGCACCGCCACCCGGCGGTAGGAGACGTGGCGGTGATCGGCCTGCCGGACGCGGAACGCGGCGAACGCGTATGCGCGGTGATCGAACAACCGGACAGGACCCCGCAGTTGACGCTCGCCGCCGTCACCGACTACCTACGCGCGGAAGGGCTGTCCGTGCACAAGCTGCCGGAGCAGCTGGAGCTGGTGGACGCCCTTCCGCGCAACGAGACCCTGCGGAAGGTGCTCAAGTACAAGCTCAGGGAACGCTATTCGGGCACTGTGAAGTAGCGGGCGAAGGCGCTCACGATCTCCGGCTCGGTGACCCGGCCGTCGGCGTCCGTGTCGAGCGCGCCGGCCGCGGCGGTGGCGACGGTCTCGGGTGCGCCGAGGGCCTTGAGGGCCCGCGCGATCTCGTCGACGGTCGCCGCCGTGTCCCCGTCGCCGTCCGCGATGGCGAGCGCCGCGTCCAGGAAGGGGCGGGCGATCTCGGCGAACCGGTCGGGGTTGTCCCGCAGCCGCTTCACCGCGCCGCCCACGAACTCCTCGCGGGTGATCCGCTGGTCGCCGTCCCGGTCCGCTATTCCGGCCATGCCCTGCCAGAAGGCTTCGGCGCCGATGTAGAGGGCCTGGCCCTTGTCGGACCGGGCCGCCGTGCCGAACTCGGCGAGCAGCGCCTTGGTCGCCGCGTTGAAGTCCTCGCGGTCGATATAGCCGTTGCCGTCCTGATCGAAGGTGGCGAACCGCGCGGCGATCTTTCGCTCGTACTCGGTGCTGACCATTGTCTTTTCGGGCCGCCTTACATCACGTGGGTACGTCTGCCTGGGAGCGTACGACGACCGGGCCCTCCGGGGAGCGGGAAAACGGCGCTTGTGCCAAGACCGGAGGAATTCCGCGACAACCGCGTCGCGGAGTCACGGGACGATCTTCCCCTCCACGCGGCCCGGGCGTGACGCGAATCACGCCGACAGGGAATCCGGTTCGTCGTCGACGGCGGCGTCGACATCGGGATACACGTCGAAGAGCCGACGCACGCCGAGGGCACCCAGCACCCGGTTGACGTGTGAACCGTCCACCGCGCCCTGCGCGGGAAGGATCAAGCGGAGGCGCCCCTGGCAGGACCGGAGCAGCCGCCGGGTGGCGATCAGCACCCCCACACCACTGGAGTCACAGAACAGGACTCCGGACAGATCGAGGACAACACTGTGCCGCCCGTCGGCCACGGCGTCGTGCACGCGCTGCCGCAGCACCGGTGACGTCACCAGATCCATCTCGCCCGACACCCGGAGCACGGCCCAGCCGTGCTGCTCGCCGTCGGTCACCCTGAGCGTCACGCGCCTGCCCCTCGCTGGTCGTTGCGGACCCGGAAACGGAACCGGAAGTGGTCCTGTCACTTCCCTGGTGCGCGGCTGCCCCACCCTCACTCCATGAAACACCGGATGCGAAATCGAAGCGTGCCCCAGTTGGGCTGTTTCGGTCGGGAACGGTCTAGTACGGTCGATCCTGATCGGGCCAAGTCACGGCAGACACACGCACACCGTGAGGAGCCGCACGCACAGCGTGATCGGGGCACTACCATCCACAGCCCCGCGAGGGGCGCGCATTGCCACAAAGGGGCGTGCGTCGCCGGGGGTGCCGACTACATTCGGGAGGAAGCCGGAGAGGAGAATCCGGTGGACACAGGGACAGGCGCACCGCACGACCGGGGGTGAGGGGCCGCATGACCAAGAAGGACGCGCCGCCCCGCTGGGACCGCAAGATGCAGCAGCGGCTCGCACGCGGGGAGGCGGCCGCGCTCGGTGAGTTCTACGACCGATTCGCTTCGCTCGTGCACGGCCTCGCCCATCGAGTGCTCGGAGACGACCGGGCGGCCGACGGTGTCACCCGCGAGGTCTTCGCCCATGTCTGGGAGAACCCCGAGTCGTACGACCCCAAGCAGGGCCCTCTGCGCTCCTGGGTCGCCACGCTGACCCACCGCCTCGCCGTGCAGCGCCTGCGCGCGACGGAGACCGCCGCGCTCGCCCACGACGGCTCGGGCAGCACCGAGGAACTGGAACGCAAGGTCCGCCGGGCCTCGGTGGCGGCCCGCGCCGACTACATCGTCCAGTCCATGCCCGCCCCGCTGCGCGCGGCCCTGGAGCTCGCCTACTTCCAGCGCCGCGACTACCGCCAGACCGCCGTCGACCTCGGCGTCACCGAGGACGAGGCCCGCCGTCGCCTGCGCCTGGGCCTCCAACTCCTGTCCACGGCCCACGACGCGGGCCGGTCCGGGGGCGCCGGATGAAGGGCACGGAGGCACACGACGGGTACGGGGAACAGCCGGACGACCCGGAGGACCACAACGGCGGAACGGGCCCCCACAAGGACACCTCACCCCCGGAGAACACCCCGGGCGGACCGTCAGGCCCCAAGCCCCCGGAACCCAGCACGCCCCACACCCCGGACGAACCCCCGCGCATACCCATGCCGCGCTCGTCCGTCGAGGACACGGGCCTTCCCCTCCCCGAGCCGGCCCCGGCACCCCTCTTCCTCGAACACCGGGTCCTGAAGGCCCTGCTGGGCGCCTGGGCCCTGGCGGCCTGCTCGCCCGAGGAGACGGCGGCCGTCGAGGACCACCTGGGCACCTGCGGCGCGTGCGCGGACGAGGCCCTGCGCCTGCGCGACGCGGTGGGCCTCCTGCACCCGCCGGAGAGCCTCGACCTGGACCCCACCCTCCGCACCCGGGTCCTGGAGAGCTGCCTGGGCCGCCGCCCGCCCCGCATCCCGGTCCCCGAATGGGCAACGGCGTACGACGCGGAGACGGCCCGCCTGGACGCCCTCCTCCAGGACATCGGCGACTCGGAGTGGCACGCTCCCGTACGCCTGCGCTGGTTCGAGGGCGACGAACAGGCCAGCCGCCGCACCACCGTCGCCGGCGTGATCGCCCATCTCCTGACCGTGGACGGCCTGGTGGCCGTGACCCTGGGCCTGGACGACCCCCTCGAAGCCCCCGCGGACACCCCCACCCCCGCAGACCGCACAGAGGCCTTCTGGTCCACCTCGCACTTCCCGCCCACCCGTTCCGTACGAGGCCCCTGGCGCGAGCAGGCCCACAACCTGGTCCGCACGGTCGCCTTCGCGGGCGGAGGCTCGGGGCGGCTCCCGGTCTCGTACGGCGCCTTCGAACTCCCGCTGCGGGACGCGATGCTGGACCGTGCCTTCGAGACGTGGGTCCACGCGGGAGACATCGCCGAGGCGGTCGACTACCCCTACGAACCGCCGTCGCCCAGCCACCTGCACGCCATGATCGACCTGGGCGCCCGTATGCTCCCCACGGCCCTGGCCGCCCGCCGCCAGGCCGGCCTCGCCACCCCCGGCCAGACCCGCCACCTGGTCCCGGCCGGCACCCCGGGCCGCAGCCTCCGCCTGGAGATCGAGGGCCTGGGCGGCGGCGAATGGCTCATCCCCCTGGACTCCCCCGCCGCCCTGCCCTCCCCCGACCACGAGGTGGCCCACATAGCCCTGGACGGCGTCGAGTTCTGCCAACTGGCCGCAGGCCACGTACCCCCCGAGGAAGCGGCAGCGGGCCAGGTGGGCGACCGAGAGGCAATCAGAGACGTCCTCTTCGCAGCAGCGTCACTGAGCCGCATCTAGCGCACGAGCCGCATGCAACGCACAATCCGCACATAACGCACGAGCCGCATGTAGGGCGAATGGTCTCCAGCCCCCAACCCGCACCCGCCCTACGCACAGGGCGCGGGCCGTGCCGGTACGTCGAAAGTCCGCCGCATACGGCTCCTCCAGGCAAGGTCTTCCTCGAAAACCAACAGCCGTACACCCCGCCGCGGCGGACTCGACGTACCGGCACGGCCCGCGCCCCCACGCAAGACAGGCGCGACACACCTCAGCCGAAAACGACGGCCCTTCAGCCGAAGACGACGGTCGGCTTCAGTCGAAGACGACGGTCCGCCGCCCGTTCAACAGAATCCGCCGCTCGGCATGCCACTTCACGGCCCGGGCCAGCGCCTGGCACTCCACGTCACGCCCCACAGCGACCAGCTGCTCCGGCGTGACCTGGTGCCCCACCCGCTCGACCTCCTGCTCGATGATCGGCCCCTCGTCGAGGTCGGCCGTCACATAGTGCGCGGTGGCACCAATGAGCTTCACACCACGAACGTGCGCCTGGTGATATGGCTTCGCGCCCTTGAAGCTAGGCAGGAACGAGTGATGGATATTAATGATCCGCCCGCTCAACTGCTTGCAGAGATCATCAGAGAGCACCTGCATGTACCGAGCGAGCACAACGAGCTCGACACCCCGCTCCCGCACCAACTCCAGCAACTGCGCCTCGGCCTGCGCCTTGTTGTCCTTGGTGACCGGAATATGATGAAAAGGCACATCATACGAAGCCACAAGTTCGGCGAACTCCGTGTGATTCGAAACCACAGCCGCGATCTCGACGGGCAACGCCCCGGTCCGCGCCCGGAACAGCAGATCGTTCAGGCAGTGCCCGAACTTGCTGACCATCAGCACGACCCGCATCCGGTCCTCGGCCCGGTGGATCTGCCACTCCATCTGGAACGAGTCACCGATCGCCGCGAAGCTGGCCCGCAGCTTCTCCACCGTCACCGGCGACTCCGCCGAGAAGTGGACCCGCATGAAGAAGAGCCCCGTGTCATGGTCACCGAACTGCTGGCTGTCCTCGATGTTGCACCCGGTCATGAAGAGATAACTCGACACGGCGTGCACGATGCCCTGCTTGTCGGGACAGGAAAGCGTGAGGACGTACTGCTCGGTCACGGACTGCTCGTTCATGCACGCCAGGGTCCCACAAACCGAGCCGCACCCGGCCACACGTCCCGCCTGCCGGACTACAGCCGAGCGGCAGCCCTACGCGGACCGCGTCATGATCCGCAGAACCTCGAGAGTCCGGGGCTGCACATCGGGATCCTCCCCATCACTCGCCGCCATCCGAACGTGCGCGTCCCGAGCGGCCCGCACGGCCTCAGGCCACCCCGGATGTTCGAGATAAACAGAGACGACAGCATCAGGCCCCACCTGATGCATGATCCGCAGCACCCGAAGCACGGCGCTGTCGACGAGCGCCGCCTCCTGCGAGTCCCGGAAGATCGTCCCCACGTATTTCTCGGCGGACCAGTTGTCCAGCCAGGTGTCCTCGACGAGGCGATAGACGGCGTCGGTCACATCCCCGTACCCGTCGACCCCCGCGAGCCAGACCCCTCGCTGGAACTCGGTGTCGGAAAGCATGTGCAGCGCGGAGCGCACATTGCTGCGCCAGCGCCACCACGGCATGTCGTTCAGTGGCATGCCGCCCATGGTGGATGAGCGACGCCCGCGACGGGAAGAGTTCTCCGAACCTTGCACGGTCACCGATCGTACGTTCTCGCCGATTCGTCCCGCCCCGCACCCCGGAGTTCACCTTCTGGTCACCGCACGTTGACCGTGGGTCACACCGGCCGTAGCGGTGTGACGGAATGGTGCATGTCCATGACCGGCAGGCGACGCACCCGTACCCTCCTCCCCGCCCACCACCGTCCCGCCAGGACCAGAGCGCTCTCCGCGGGCGCGTTGGCGGCGTGTGCGTCCATAGCCGTCGGCTGCGGTGTCGTCCCCGGTACCACGGGGGGTTCCGGGGACGACACCATAACGGTCATGACGTGGGCGCCCGAGAGGACGAAGGCGACCAACAAGCCGGGCATGCCCGCCATGGCGCTGACCTACGCGCGCTGGATCAACTCCAAGGGCGGCATCAACGGCCGCAAGCTCAAGGTCCTCACCTGCAACGACCACAACGACACGGTGGCCGCCGCGACCTGCGCCCGGCGCGCGGTCGACGAGAACGTCGTCGCGGTCGTCGGCTCGTACAGCCAGCACGCCCGCTCCTTCTTCTCCCCGCTGGAGGCGGCCGGCATCCCGTATCTCGGCGGGTACGGCGTCACCGACGACGAGTTCACCAGCCCGCTCTCCTACCCGGTCAACGGCGGCCAGCCCGCCCTCCTGGCCGGCCTCGGGCAGCAGCTCGCCGCCAACTGCGGCCCCGTCACCCTGGTACGCCCCGACACGGTCGCCGGCGACGAGCTGCCCGTGCTGCTCGACTCCGGCCTCAGCGCCGAGGGGCACTCGGCCGCCGTCGACCAGCGGGCCGCCGAGGACGCCACGGAGTACTCGAACCACGCCGACCAGGCGCTGCGGCGGGTCACGGCGGATCCGGCGGAGGAGGGGTGTGTGGTGCCCGCGCTCGGGGACCGCACGGACACCTTCATGGACTCGTTCCGGCGTGCCCGCGAGGCGTACCCGACGGTGCGGACGGCGTCCGTGCTGGGCAGCGTCGACCAGTCGGTGATCGACGCGACGGGCAGCGCGTACGAGGGCTCGTACGTCACCGGCTGGTACCCGGCGTCGAGCGACAGGCGGTGGAAGCCGATGCGCGCGGTGATCCGCGAGGAGGCCTTCGGCGACAACCGGATCGACGCGTCCGACCCCGGGGTGCAGACGACCTGGGTCGCCTACACGGTGCTGAAGAAGATCGTCGAGTCGCTGGGCGACGGCGAGGTGTCCTCGCGGACGCTCCGGCGGAAGCTCGACGACGGCCTGAAGATCAGCACGGGCGGGCTGACGCCGACGCTCAGCTGGAGCTTCGACGATCTGACCGCGGCGAGCGGCTTCCCCCGGCTGGTCAACTCGGACGTGTCGTTCCAGGTGGTGCGCAAGGGCCAACTGGTCTCGGCCCGCAAGGGGTTCGTGAACGTGTCGAAGGTGCTGGAGAACACGGAGGCCTCCTGACACCGGCCGGCGCCCACCGGGCACCGGCCCCCGTCGGCCTCGTAAGCCATACGGGCCGCACGGGCCCTGCCCGGCCCTGCCGGCCCCGTCGGTCACAGCTGGCCGGGCTGGCGCTCCGTCAGTCCGTAGGTCTGGGCGATGGAGTTCCACAGCTTCGCGGCCTTGGCCTTCTGCGTGGTCGCGGTGCCGCTCTCCCGGTTGCCGGCCGCGGTCTGGCCCGTGTTGCGGGCCTGGCCCTTGCGGCAGCCCTTCTTGCCCGCGGTCTGGTCGGCCCAGGCCGCGTAGTGGGTGTCCGCCGCGGAGGAGGCCTTCCAGGCGCTGTTGAGCGCGGCGGTCAACTGCGCGTAGTTCGGCAGCTTGTCGACCGAGAGGTCCCCGAGGCTGGTGACCAGGCCGTCACGCTGCTTGGCCGCGTCGCGCAGATCGGTGGCCGCCTGTCCGAGGCTGGCGCACTTGCGTACGTTGCCGACGGCCTTGACCACCGAGTCGCGGCTGTCGCCGCTGTCCGCGAGGAGCTTGTCCAGGGCCACGGCCTGTTCCTTGGCCGGGTCGGCGGACGCGGAGGCCGATTCGTCCGTGGCGGGCCCGGTCGCCGCCACCGTCTTGTTGTCGTCCCCCTTGTCGTCCCCGCCACCGCTGAGCAGGGCGCCCGCGCCGATACCGAGTACGGCGATGCCCACGCCGACCGCGGCGATCACGGGCACGCGGGAACGGGTGCGGCCGCCGCGGCCGTTGTCACCGTCCGCCGCGCCTCGGCGTGCGCCACGGCCGGTGGGCCCCTCGGGCACGCCCGGGCCGCCGGGGGCACCCGGGACACCGGGACGGTTCGGGGAGCCGAAGCCGGCCGGGGCACCCTGTCTCGCTCGCGGCTGGTCGACTCGGGGCAACTGCTGCGTGGAGCCTCCGGCGTCGGCCCGGAAGAGGTTGTCGAACTCGGCCGGCGGCTGCTGCCGGTCCTCGGGTACGCCCGGGCGTACTCCGTACTGCGCCGCGCCGGGCTGGGCCGGTACGGGCGCGATGAACTGCGTGGGCTGGGCGTCGGGGTCGACGGCGGCAGGCAGGGGTCCGGGGCCTCCGGACGCCGGTCCCGGCCCGTCCGGCCGGACCCGGCCCAGATACCGCGTGGACTCGGAGGACATCCCCGCGGGGGCCGCCCCCGCGGGAGGCGTCTCGGGCGGCAGCGCGCCGGGGCCCACCGGCGGAAGAAGCTGTGTGGCGCCCTCGTCGCCGGACGGCGAGGCGGGAACCGGCGGCAGATACTGCGTCGCCCCCTCGTCCACGGCGGCGACGGGCGGCAACGCACCGGCACCGGGACCGACGGGCGGCAACGGCGCGGCAGTCTGCCCACCGGGGGCGTACGGCGCGGGCGTCTGCCCACCGGGACCCTGCGGGTAGCCGTAGCCACCGGGCCCCTGCGGTCCGGCGGGGCCGCCCTGCTGCTGACCCGCAGAAGGCTGAGGCGCCGCCTGGCCACCAAGACCCTGCGGAGGGCCGAAACCACCCGGAGCCTGCGACCCGGCGGGGCCGCCCTGCTGCGGCACGGCGTGACCCGCGTGACCCGCGTGAGGCTGAGGTGCCGCCTGGGCGCCGTGGGCCTGCGGGTAGCTGTAGTCGCCCGGAGTGTGTGGCCCGGCTGGGCCCTGTGTCTGGGTGTTGCCGGGTGCGTACGGGCCGGGAGTCTGCGGGGCGCCGTACCCGTTCGCCGGGGCGCCCTCGTGCGGGAGGGGTGTCCCGGGGCCCGACCGCTGCTCGGGCACGGAGCCCGCTCCGGCGGTCTGCGGCGGAAGCCAGCCGCTGTCGTTCGGCGCCTGCGGGCCGCCCGCCGTGCCCTGTGCCCCGTACTGCGACGGCTGCCCGGCGTATCCGCCCTGCGCACCGGCGCCCGGAGCCGGGGCGCCCGGGCCTCCTTGGCCTTCCGGTCCCGAAGGGGGCGTGCCCCAGCCCGACGGCTGTGCTCCCGCGTCCGGAGCCGGGGCGGTCCAACTCGAAATCTGCGGGGGCGCCTCCGAGGCCGGAGCGACCCCGCCCTGGTCGGCGTGCGGCGTGCCCCAGCCGGGCGCCTGCGCGCCCTGGTCCTGGCCCGCACTACCCCATTCACCGGTCGGCGTCCAACCCTGCCCGGGCTCCGGAGAGGCCCCCTGGGCGGGTCCCGGACCCCACGGCTGGTCCCAGGCCTGACCGCCCGCCGGAACGGCGCGGTCGCCCGTCTGGCCCGGCAGGAGGGGCTCGCCGCCGTCGGACGGCAGCACGATGCCTTCGTGCGCGGGCCGCGCCGAGGGCTCGTCGTCCTGTCCGTTGTGCGTCACCGGGACTCCTACGAATGGGGGACCTTCGGAATCGTCGGTTCACGCTACCGGGTCCCCACAACCCGGTGCCACGCAGCACAGGTCGTGACGGCTGTCTCCGGGGGCGGCAGTAACGAATCCGCCCCCCAAGACGCTGTTTATGCCTCCTTTCGCCTCAGGTCCCTCCGTTCACCCCGCGTTCACTCCCGCGTGGGCCCAGGCCCGTCCGGCGGGTCAGGCCGCCGCCTGAAGGTCCATGCGCGCCCCGAACTCCCTTACCACCGGCTCGTCCCGGTAGGGCTCCAGGCGCTGTTGGAAGTCGTCCAGGTACTCCGCCCCGCGGTTGGACCGCAGCGTGCCGAGCAGTTCGACCGCTCGCAGACCCGTGTGGCAGGCCTGCTCGACCTCGCGCTGCTGGACCTGCGCGGTGGCCAGCAGTACGTACCCGATGGCGCGGCGCCTCGCGCGCGTCTCGGGGTGCCCGGCGAGGGACTCCTGAGCGCACCGCGCGGCCGCCTCGGACTGTCCGAGGTCCCGGTGACAATGCGCCAACTCGTCGGCCAGATACGCCTCGTCGAAGTGCGCGATCCACCGCGGGTCGTCGCCGGACTCCGGATCGGCCTGCTCCAGCGCCGCCACGGCCCGCCCGGACGCCACCTGTGCCGAGCGCGCGTCACCCATCAAGGCATGCCCCCGCGCCTCCGCGGCGTGGAACATCGACTCCGCGCGCGGCGTGACCCGCCCGCGCGCCCCCTCCTGCGCCGCCCGCGCCAACTGCGCGATCTCGCGCGGATTCCCGAGCTGCGCCGCCAGGTGGCTCATGGACGCGGCGAGCACGTACCCGCCGTACCCGCGGTCGCCCGCCGCCTGCGCGAGCCGCAGCGCCTGGATGTAGTACCGCTGCGCGAGCCCCGGCTGGCCGGTGTCGACCGCCATGTAACCGGCCAGCTCCGTCAACCGCGCGACCGCCGCGAAGAGTTCACGCCCGACCGCTTCCCGGTACGAGCCCGCCAGCAGCCCGGAGACGACACTGTTCAGGTAGTGCACGACGACCGGGCGTACGTGCCCGCTGCCGTACTGGTGGTCGAGGTCGACCAGCGCCTGGGTCATCGCGCTCACCGCCGCCACGTCGGACTGCCCGACCCGTGGCCCGGCCGCCCGCGACACCTGCGCGTCCGGCGAGGAGATCAGCCAGTCCCGGCTCGGCTCGACGAGCGCGGAGGCCGCGACGGACGAGCCGGACAGGAAGTCCCGCCGCCCCACGTCGCTGCGCCACAGCTCGCAGACCTGCTCGATCGCCCCGAGGACGGTCGGTGAGAACTGCAGTCCCACACCGGAGGCGAGGTTCTTGCCGTTCGCCATGCCGATCTCGTCGATCGTGACCGTCCGGCCCAGCTTGCGGCCGAGCGCCTCGGCGATGATCGCGGGCGCCCGCCCGCGCGGCTGCTGTCCCCGCAGCCAGCGCGCCACGGACGTCTTGTCGTAGCGCAGATCGAGACCGTGCTCCGCGCCGCACATGTTGACCCGGCGGGCCAGCCCGGCGTTGGAACAGCCCGCTTCCTGGATGAGCGCCTGCAGTCGTTCGTTCGGCTGCCGCGCGACGAGAGGCCTTGCGGCCATTGGCGTACCCCCTGTGGCTGCGGTGCCTGCCCACGCACCGAGTTGACGAGTCCTCAGTGACCGGGACCTCCCGCACCCCCGCGGGGAGCGAAAAGATCCGGCCTCGAAGATCAATGCCCCGCGGACATACCGAAGATGCGAGACATGTGAGGATTGCCGGGGTAAAGGCTGCTGCCCGCCCCTCCGGTGGCTACCCACCCCCCGCTGCCGCCTCCCATGCGCGCCCCCACAGATGCATCCATGCGCCCCACGTGTGGAATCGGTGCTCCTCCCCCGCGCGCGGGGGAAAAGAAGGTGCGAGCCCGAAGGGTTTTCCCAAGAAGGGCGGTGGCGGGAGACGGGTGGGCGTAACCCCTGGTGGGTGCGGGAGTTGAGTTCAGCGTGGAAGAGACGATCGCAGGCACCGAGACCGCCCAGATCCCGAAGCAGCGAGGCGAGTCGCTGCAGGACATCGCCGTGCGCTATGCCGAAGAGCGCCACTGGGACGTGTTCCCAGGCACGTGGCTGGAAGCCGCCGACGGGGTGCAGCGCTGCTCGTGCGGCGAGCCCTCGTGCGCCCTGCCCGGCGCGCATCCCGCGCGCGAGGACTGGGCGACGCAGGCCACGGGCAGTGCGACCGTCGCGCGTCGGCTGTGGGCGAAGCAGCCGTCGGCGTCGATCCTGCTGCCCACGGGGCGGACGTTCGACGCGATCGACGTCCCCGAGACCTCGGGGTTTCTCGCGCTCGCCCGGATGCGGCGGATGGAGCTGACGCTCGGGCCTGTGACGTGTACGCCGGACCGGCGGATGCAGTTCTTCGTGCTGCCGGGCGCCGCCGTGAAGGTGCCCGACCTTGTGCGCAAGCTCGGGTGGCCGCTCGCTTCCCTTGATCTGGTCGTGCTGGGGGAGGGTACGTACGTGGCCGCGCCGCCCACCCGGTTCGGCGCTCGGGGGGCTGTGCAGTGGGCCTGCCGGCCGACTCCCGCGAACCGGTGGCTGCCGGACGCGGAGGAGCTGATCTCGCCCTTGGCCTACGCCTGCGGGCGGGATGCTCGTCGGTAGGAGCCGTTCCCCGCGCCCCTGAACGAGCACCGGCCCCCGTATCGTGCCCTGCATGACGGAGGGGGCGCGGGTGAGTGATGCGGTGGCCGTGCGGGTGCGGGGGCTGTGGAAGCGGTTCGGGGAGCAGATCGCCGTCGCGGGGATCGATCTGGAGCTGCCCGCGGGGCAGTTCATCGGGCTGGTCGGGCCCAACGGGGCGGGGAAGACCACGACTCTGTCGATGGTGACCGGGCTGCTGCGGCCCGATCAGGGGTCCGTGGAGGTCGTCGGACACGACGTGTGGCGCGACCCCACGGAGGTCAAGGCCCGGATCGGGGTCCTGCCCGAGGGGCTGCGGCTCTTCGAGCGGCTCTCGGGGCGGGAGCTCCTCGCGTACACGGGGCGGCTGCGCGGACTGCCCGGTGACGAGGTCGACAAGCGGGCCACCCAGCTGCTCGACGTGCTCGACCTGGCCGGCGCCCAGCACAAACTCGTCGTCGACTACTCGACCGGCATGCGCAAGAAGATCGGGCTCGCGGCGGCTCTGCTGCACAACCCGGAAGTACTGTTCCTGGACGAGCCGTTCGAGGGCGTCGACCCGGTCTCCGCGCAGACGATCCGCGGAGTCCTGGAGCGCTACACCGCCTCCGGCGCGACCGTCGTCTTCTCCTCCCATGTGATGGAGCTCGTCGAGTCGCTGTGCGACTGGGTCGCCGTGATGGCGGCCGGCCGCATCCGCGCCCACGGCCCGCTCGCAGAGGTGCGCGGCGAGGCGCCCTCCCTCCAGCAGGCCTTCCTCGAACTCGTCGGGGCGAACGCCCGCGACACCGGCTCCGACCTCGACTGGCTGGGCGGCGGCGCCCGATGACCGCCGCGACCACCACGAAGACCTCCGCCACTTCGACCGTCTCCCTCACCCCCGTCGTCGTACGCCTCAAGCTGTCGCTGCTGCGCAACGGGCTGCGGCAGTCGGCGGGGCGGCGGGCGGTGTACGTGGCGTCGCTCGTCATCGTGCTGCTGTTCGCCGCGCTCCAGCTCATCGGCCTGATCGCGCTGCGCGGCAACACCCACGCGATGACCGTGACGGTGCTGCTCACCGCCGTACTGACGCTCGGCTGGGCCGTCATGCCGCTCTTCTTCTCCGGCGGCGACGAGACCCTCGACCCGACCCGCCTGGTGATGCTGCCACTGCGCCCGCAGCCGCTCGTACGCGCGCTGCTGGTGGCCTCGCTGGTCGGCATAGGCCCGCTGTTCACGCTGTGCCTGCTCGTCGGCTCGGTCGTCGCGATGGCGCACGGGGCGGCGGCGTACGTCACCGGCGTCGTCGCGGTCGTCCTCGCGCTCCTGGTGTGCGTGGCCCTCGCGCGGACCGTCGCGACCGCCAACACCCGGCTGCTGACCAGCCGCAAGGGCCGCGACCTGGCCGTCCTGAGCGGTCTGGTGATCGCGGTGGGCGCGCAGGTCGTCAGCTTCGGGGCGCAGAAGCTCGGTTCGTCGGGTCTGTCCACGCTCGACCCGGCGGCCGACGTGGTCCGCTGGGTGCCGCCCGCGTCGGCGCTCGGGGCGGTGGACTCCGTCAGCGAGGGCTCGTACGCCGTCGGACTTGCCCAACTCGCCCTGAGCGGGGTGGCGCTGGCCGTGCTGCTGGCCTTCTGGCAGCGGAGTCTGACCCGGCTGATGACCTCGCCGGACGGCTCGACACTGCAGGCCGCCGAGCCCTCCCGGGACAAGGCGGGCCGTTCCTCCGGGCTCGGCCGGCTGCTGCCCGCGGGGCGCACGGGCACGGTCATGGAACGCAGCCTGCGGTACGTGTGGCGGGATCCGAAGACCAAGGCCGCGTGGGTGACCTCGCTCGCGATCGGTCTGATCGTGCCGGTGTTCAACGCGCTGCAGGGCACCGGCTCGGTCTACTTCGCGTGCTTCGCGGCGGGCATGCTCGGCATCCAGATGTACAACCAGTTCGGGCAGGACACGTCCGCGTTCTGGATGGTCGCGATGACGATCTCGTCGACCCGTGACGCGTATGTCGAGCTGCGGGCACGGGCGTTGGCGCTCCTGGTGATCACCCTTCCGTACGCGGCCCTCGTGTGCGTCCTGACGACGGCGCTGCTCGGCGACTGGCGCTCGCTGCCCGAGGTGTTCGGCCTGTCGTTCGCGCTGCTCGGCGCGATGCTGGCGACCGGGGCCTGGTCCTCGGCCCGCTTCCCGTACTCGATCCCGCAGGAGAGCTACAAGAACGTGGCTCCCGGCCAGGCGAGCCTCGCCGGATTCTCGATCTTCGGCGGCATGGTCGCGGCGGCCCTGCTGTGCGCGCCCGTCATCACCCTCACCATCTGGCTGAACGTCTCGTCGGACGGCCAGGACTGGACCTGGCTGCTCCTCCCGGTCGGAACCGCCTACGGAGCGGCGATCGCCCTGGCGGGACTACGACTCGCCGCACCACGGACAGCACGGCAGCTGCCGGAGATCCTCGCGGCGGTGAGCAAGGGCTGACCGACCGACATGGGCCCGCGCCCCGTTTTCCAGGGGCGCGGGGAACTGCGCAGTCTCTGTCCCGACGGCCTACGGCCTAGCGGAGCGCCTCGTCCAGGAAGGGTTCGACGGCCGCCCGCCACGCCTCCGGCTGGTCGTAGTGGACGAGATGCCCCGCTTCGGCCACCTCCGCGTACTGCCCGTTCGGCAGGACGCGGACCATCTCCTGGGACTCGGCCCGGCCCAGCTCGCCGTCGAGGCCACGCACCACGAGGGCGGGGCACCGGACCTGTGTCAGCTCCTCCCAGTGCGCGTCGTACACCCAGGTCTCGCGGGACTTGAGCATCTGCTCGGGCTCGAAGACGGGCCGCCAGCCGTCCGGCGACTCGGCCATCACCTCGGCGTAGAACTCACCGCGCGAGGGGTTCGGGCGCTCCACCCAGGGGTCGTCCTCGCCGAACCACTTCCGTACGTCGGCGAGTGTGGCGAAGGGGACCGGCCAGGCCTTGAACCAGTTCTCCCACTCGCGCTGCGAGGCGGCTCCCAGCGCCGAGGCGCGCATGTCGCAGATGACCAGGCCGCGCACGAGGTCGGGGCGCTTGGCGGCGAGCTGCCAGGCGGTCAGGGCGCCCATGGCGTGACCGATGAGGACGGCCGGGCCGAGGCCCAGCTGTTCGAGGGCCGCCTCGGCGTCCTCGACGTACGCCCCTCGGGTGTAGGAGGCCTCGGGCGGCTTGTCGCTCTGGCCGTGGCCCCGCTGGTCGAGCGCGACGGCGCGGTGCCGCTCGGAGAGCCAGCGGGCGGTGGGCGCCCAGTGGGACGCACGGCCCATGAGGCCGTGCAGTAACAGCACGCCGGGCGCACGCTCGATCTCCCCGGACGTCTCAGCCCTTAGGGGATCGGCCCTGGGAGGATCGGTCTTGGGAGAGTCGGCGAACTCCCAGGCGGCGAGGCGTACGCCACCCGCACCGCTCACATCGATGCGCCGCACCATACGTTGGCACCCCCCTTGATCCGCTCGGCCGGGTCGTCCCGCACGAACCGGCCGGCCCACTCGTAGCGCTGGTCGTACCGGTGCTCCTGCTGGTTCTTCCTGCGTAATCCGTAGTGGTTCCGTCACTCATACGCTATCGAATGCGCATTCGAAGATGGGGGTCTTGGTGGCAACACCCCTCCTTCGAGTGACCTCGCTCAAGGATTGACCGCCGCCGCCGAGGGGAGATCTTCAACGGGAGGCGGGCCGCTCGGGGAAAACGGTCCGTGGGGAATGACCCTGGGAGCTCGGGGCTCCGGGTCAGCACAGGGGAGGACAGGCCCCGGCGCCTCAGGGCGCCGGGGCCCTCCTCACGTCCACGGCACATCCTCCCGCCCCCTCCCCGACCGCGCACCGGCGCCGCTGCCGCCACGGTCAAGAGCTCTCAGGTCATATGCCTCTCGCGACAGCCTCGCACGCAAACGGCCCCACCGCTGCGATTCCGCACACTGAATCTTCAATTCTGAGCGAAGACCGAGGTGGGACAACTGGGTTGTGTGTTAAAGGAGTTGAGGACGGGTTCGCGAACGGGCAGGGCAGCGCAGGGGCGCCTCTGAAAGGGGCGCGGGGGGAGCGACCAGCCACAGCCAACCCGCCGCCGAACAACGCGCCCCAGGCGGAGCGCTACCGCTTCGCGACGAACACGTGCGACGCCACGTCCGACTCCAGCTCCGCCGCCTCACCGCCGCTGCCCACCAGCACCCCGCCCGCGGACTCCGTCACGCTGACGACGGACCCGGGCTGCACGCCCGCCCTCCGCAGCGTGTACATCAGCTGCGCGTCCGTCTGGATCGGCTCACCGATGCGGCGGACGACGACCGTCTTGCCGTCGAGCCCGGGGTCGAGATCGGCCAGCGACACCATGCCGGCGTCCAGGAACGGGTCGGCCCCGTCCTTCTCGCCCAGCTCCTCCAGGCCCGGGATCGGGTTCCCGTACGGCGACTCGGTGGGGTGCCGCAGCAGTTCGAGCACGCGCCGCTCGACCGCCTCGCTCATCACGTGCTCCCAGCGGCAGGCCTCGGCGTGCACCTGCTCCCACTCCAGACCGATCACGTCGACGAGCAGACACTCGGCGAGGCGGTGCTTGCGCATCACGCGCGTGGCGAGGCGGCGGCCCTCGTCCGTGAGCTCCAGGTGCCGGTCGCTGGCGACGGACACCAGCCCGTCGCGCTCCATGCGCGCCACGGTCTGGCTGACCGTCGGCCCGCTCTGGTCGAGCCGCTCGGCGATCCGGGCGCGCATGGGGACCACACCTTCCTCCTCCAGCTCGAGGATGGTGCGGAGATACATCTCCGTGGTGTCGATCAGTCCGGACATACGTGCCCCTCGATTAGCTCTGCCGGAGGCTGAGTGGCTCACCGGCGTGTGCGCTGGCCCTGGCACCAATTCTGACGCATCCCACTGACAACCGTGCCGCGCAGGTGAAACCGCGTGGTGACGAGTGCCGGCGCGAACGGCCGGACCATGAGCTCGGCCGGGCGGAACGGGGCCCTCAGCACCCAGTGTCACCCCTGCCGACCGTATTGACACAGCACTGGTCCAGACCGCAACGTGATCCGCGACACGACCTGGTGCGGACGGTGAGAGAGGGCTTCACGCATGGGCGACAGCAAGCTGGCCGGGCAGTTCTTCGACGCCGCGATCGGCCTGCTGCAGCGGGTGCGGGACGAGGAGGCCGGGGCCGTCGAGGCCGCCGGGACACTGATCGCCGACACGGTCGCCGACGGCGGGCGGCTCTTCGCGTTCGGCGCCGGGCACTCCTCGCTGGCCGCGCAGGACCTCGTGTACCGGGCGGGCGGCCTCGCTCTGATGAACCTGCTCGCCGTGCCGGGCGCCGTCGGGGTGGACGTCGTGCCGGCGACACTGGGCTCCGCCCTGGAGCGGGTCGACGGCCTGGCGAGCGCCGTCCTCGACACCAGCCCGGCCCGCTCCGGCGACGTACTCGTGATCGTCTCCCTCTCCGGGCGCAACGCCCTGCCCGTGGAGATGGCGATGCACGCCCGCGCGCTGGGCCTCAGGGTCATCGGGGTCACGTCGGTCGCGTACGCCTCCGAGACGGAGTCCCGGCACACCTCGGGTACGTATCTGAAGGACCACTGCGACGTCGTCCTCGACTCGAAGATCGCGATCGGCGACGCCGAGCTCACACTCGACACCGTCCCGGCCCCCTTCGCACCCGCCTCCACGGTCGTCACCTCCGCCCTCCTCCAGGCGGTCATGGCCATCGCGGCGGGCACCCTCGCGGACCGCGGCATCGAGCCCCCGCTCCTGCGCTCCGGCAACGTGGACGGCGGCCACGAGTGGAACGGCCGCGTGTTCGAGGAATACGGGGACCGGATCTTCTACCGCCGTTGATCCTCCGGAGGGGGGCGGAGCCCCCTCACCCCCGCCCCTCCAACGCCTCCCCCAGATCCAGCGCCGCCGCGATCCGAACGGCGACATCCTCCGCGTACGTGGCGTCGAGCCGCTCGAACTGCGTACGACTGGAGCCACGCAGGAACGTGACGACGCCCAGCGTCCGCCCCCGGCTGCGCAGCACCGCGCACAGGGCGTGCACGGAGTCGGCGGGCCACTGCCGGGCAACGGCCCACTCCCGCGCCCGCTCGGGCTCACTCGCCCCGGCCCCGGCCCGCGCCGCCCCCGCACTGGCCCGTACGGACCCGATCCGCTCCACGCACTGAAGCGCCGGATGCCCGTCGGCATACCGCACCGGCAGCCCCGCCCGCCCCGCGGGAAGACTCGGCCCCGGCGCCCCGGAGGGCGTGGCGGCGGCCCGTACGAGCCGGACCGGCCCCTCGCCGTCAGGCACGGCGCCACCGGCCACCCGGTCGATCAGCGCGTGATCGGCGAAGCCGGCCAGCGCGAAGTCGAGGTGGACGCTCGCCGCCTCCGCCGGGTCCTCGCACTCGGCGGCGGCACGCGCGGCCCGGTGCAGCTGGTTGGTCCTGAACCGCAGGAGCGCCGCCTCCTGCTCGGTCTGCTTGGCCTCGGTCACGTCCTGGAAGAGCCAGCCCACCCCGAGCGGAACCGGTTCCTCCGCGAGCGGCGAGGCGAGCCGCAGGAAGCCGCTGCGCCAGCACCGCCGCTGGTCACCCTCAGCGGTCCGCACGGTCACCCACATCTCGGCGGGCGCGGGCGGAGCGCCCTCCGCGAGAACGTGCGTGAGCGCGCTCTCCAGCTCCTCCACGCCCTGCGCGAGCAGCTCACCCAGGGGGCGCCCCAGTACGGCCGTACGCCCCGCGCCGAACGCGCGCGCCGCGTGCGCGTTGACGACGGCGGGCCGCAGATCGGCGTCGACGAGCACGACGCCCCAGGAGGCGTCGTCGAACAGTGCCTCGCTCAGCGCGATCGACCGCTCCAGATCGATCTGCGCGTGCACCTCGCTGAAGGCGCAGTACACCCCGGCCGGCTTCCCGTCGGGACCCGGCACCGCGGCGGACTGGGTCCGTACGAGCACCCGGCCGCCGCTCTTGGTGAGCAGCGCGAACTCATGGACCTGCCGTCCGGGCGCCTGCATCGCGGAGAGCAGCCGGCCCTCGACCTCCTCGGCGTCCGCGGGCCGTACGGCCCAGCCGGCGAACCCCTGCCGTCCGACCGCCTCGGCCGCGGTCCAGCCGAGGATCCGCTCCGCCTCCCGGTTCCAGTGCGTCACCACTCCGTCGGCGTCGAACGCGCACAGCGCCGCGTCCATCCCGTCGAGCAGAGCGGCGAGCAGATCGGCCCCGTCCCGCTCGGGCTCCTGCGGCCCGAGCTCGTCCGTGGTCCCACTACGCCGCGAAGCACTCACCTGGCACCCCCTGCAGGCCGTGTCGGCGTGTCCTGCGCGGTGTGCCCGCGCGTCTGATCACTCACTTCACTCACTACGAATCACTCACTACGAATCATTCAACTCGAACGTGACGCAGCCCACATCTGGTTCCCACAAGATTGAGGAAATCGTTGTGTGCGGGTACGTCGGCGTACGGATCGATCAGCGGGTCCGTCCTGCCGCGGCTCCGCCGCCGGGTCGACGACGGTGGTCGTACGGCTCCGGACCGTGGCCGTCCCGAAAACCGGTTGAGCGATGCGGATCCGGTTCCTAATGTGTGTCGCACGCCGAAAGGAGGTGATCGGGTACATGTCTGAAACCCGGACCAGCGAGGTGGCTGCGGGCTAGCGGCCCGTCACCACATTCAGTGCGGTGCCGGACCAGCGCGTGAGATGAGCGTGCGGCCGGCCCAATCTCAGCAGTCACCCGACCCGCGAGCTCGCCGGTAAGTCCGGCCGGCTCCCTCCTCGGAGGGAACCAGAGTTCGCGGGTCGTCTGCGTTTCGCAGGTGTGTGAGGTGCGGCACTGGCGTATTGGGCGAGTCGGAGTACTCTTGCGCCATGCTTCCGATGCTCGTTCGACGCCGTCACGTGGACTACGTGCGCGTCACGAGCATGGGCTGTCGGCGCTCCGCCTGACCTCAGCCCCCCTTCTCCACCTGGCACCTGCGGGCCCGCCCCATCCTCGGCGGCTGCCCCGGGCCCGTAACCCATGCGGACGCACACCATGACGAACTCGTTGAATCAGGCGTATCAGCAGCTTCCGATCATTGATCTTTCCGCGGCCAGCCGCGGGCCGCAGGCGCGGGCGCTGCTGCACGCGCAGTTGCACAGTGCGGCGCACGACGTGGGTTTCTTCCAGCTCGTGGGGCACGGGGTGGCGGAAGGCGAGACAGCTGCCCTGCTCGACGCGATGCGTCGGTTCTTCGCGCTGCCGGAGGCCGACCGGCTCGCGATCGACAACGTCAACTCGCCCCATTTCCGCGGCTATACGCGGACCGGTGACGAGCGCACCGGTGGCAGCCGGGACTGGCGCGACCAGCTCGACATAGGGGCGGAACGGCCCGCCCGGACACCCGGTCCCGGTGAGCCCGCGTACTGGTGGCTGGAGGGGCCCAACCAGTGGCCCGCCGCGCTGCCGGAGCTGCGGAGCGCCGCCCTGGCGTGGATCGACCGGCTCAGCTCCGTCGCGGCGCGGCTCCTGCGCGAGCTGCTCACCGCCATCGGGGCGCCCGCCGGTTTCTACGAGCCCGTGTTCGGCGAGCGTGCCCATCCGCATCTGAAGCTGGTCCGGTATCCGGGCAGTGCGGGGGACGGCGCCGGTCAGGGGGTCGGGGCGCACAAGGACTACGGGTTCCTGACGCTGCTGCTGCAGGACCGGGTGGGCGGGCTGCAGGTGCAGCGCGAGGACGGGCTGTTCCATGACGTGCCGCCGATCCCGGGGGCGTTCGTGGTGAATCTGGGTGAGCTGCTGGAGGTGGCCACCGACGGGTATCTCGTCGCCACCAATCACCGGGTGGTGAGTCCGGCCGGTGCCACCGAGCGGTTCTCCGTTCCCTTCTTCTACAACCCCCGGCTCGACGCCCGGATCGAGCCGCTGCCCTTCCCGTACGCCTCCGCCGCGCCCGGGATGACGAGCGACCCGGCGAACCCGCTCTTCGCCGAGTACGGACGGAACGAGCTGAAGGGCAAGCTGCGGGCGCATCCGCTGGTCGCGGCCCGCCATCACGCGGAGCTGCTGGTCCCCGCGTGACCTGCGTGAGACGGGTGTGGCGGCTCCCCATTGAGAGCCGCCACATAGGCCGTCAACACACGAGAAATCAGTGGGCGATGTCCTCGTAGCCCTCGATCTCGCGCGGGTTGCGGGTGCCCGGGCCCACGTAGCGGGCGGAGGGGCGGACGAGACGGCCCGTGCGCTTCTGTTCCAGGATGTGTGCGGACCAGCCGGCGGTGCGGGCGCAGGTGAACATCGAGGTGAACATGTGGGCCGGGACCTCGGCGAAGTCGAGGACGATGGCGGCCCAGAACTCGACGTTCGTGGCGAGGACGCGGTCCAGGCGGCGGGCGTGGAGTTCCGCCAGGGCCGCCTTCTCCAGGGCCTCGGCGACCTCGAAGCGGGGGGCGCCGAGTTCGCGGGCGGTGCGGCGCAGGACGCGTGCGCGGGGGTCCTCGGCGCGGTACACACGGTGGCCGAAGCCCATCAGGCGCTCGCCCTTGTCGAGGGCCTGCCGGACGTAGGCGTCGGCGTCGCCGGTGCGCTCGATCTCCTCGATCATGCCGAGGACGCGGGAGGGGGCGCCGCCGTGCAGCGGTCCCGACATGGCGCCGACGGCGCCCGAGAGGGCCGCCGCCACGTCGGCACCGGTGGAGGCGATGACGCGGGCGGTGAAGGTGGACGCGTTCATGCCGTGCTCGGCGGCGGACGTCCAGTAGGCGTCGACGGCCGCGACGTGCTTGGGGTCGGGCTCGCCGCGCCAGCGGATCATGAAGCGTTCGACGACGGACCGGGCCTTGTCGATCTCGCGCTGCGGGACCATGGCCAGGCCCTGGCCGCGGGCGGACTGGGCGACGTACGAGAGCGCCATGACGGCGGCGCGGGCGAGGTCCGCGCGGGCCTGCTGCTCGTCGATGTCGAGGAGGGGCCGCAGGCCCCACACGGGCGCCAGCATGGCGAGCGCGGACTGGACGTCCACGCGGATGTCGCCGGAGTGGACGGGGATCGGGAACGGCTCGGCGGGCGGCAGGCCGGGGTTGAAGGCTCCGTCGACGAGCAGCCCCCAGACGTTGCCGAAGGAGACGTGGCCGACCAGATCCTCGATGTCGACGCCCCGGTACCGCAGGGCGCCGCCCTCCTTGTCCGGTTCGGCGATCTCCGTCTCGAAAGCGACGACTCCTTCGAGCCCGGGTACGAAGTCGGACATCAGGCGGCTCCTCATGATGTGTGCGACAGCTGGTTCGTGGGGTGTGCGTTTCCGTGGTGCGCGAGGGTGCTCGTGACCATACGTCTGGGATGGGTGTGGCAGTCCGGTTCCGCGGTCGCCTCGTGGACTCGCGGTCCGTACGTCACCCCGGTGATGCCCCGTCCGGATGGCGGTCACCCAACCGTTTCGGAAGCAGGACGATATCCCTTGGTGCCACCTTTGGGGAGAGTGCGCGGCACTGAGTGCCATGGCGTGATGAATGCCACGCCCGCCGTGAGCCCCGCTGCCGCCTTTCGGAATACGGCAGGATGACCGCGTGACCGACCGTGAACCCGTCCTCGACCCGGCGTTGATGCGCAAGCACTACCGGGCCGAGGGACTCGACGAGACCGAGCTGGCCGACCACCCGATGGAGCAGTTCGGGCGCTGGTTCGCCCTGGCCGCGAGGGACGGCCTGCTGTACGAGCCGAACGCCATGGTCGTCTCCACCGCGGACGCCGAGGGGCGGCCCAGCTCCCGCACGGTGCTCCTGAAGCAGTACGACGAGCAGGGTTTCGTCTTCTTCACCAACTACGAGTCCCGCAAGGCGAGCGACCTCGCCGCCAATCCGTACGTCTCGCTGCTCTTCCCGTGGCACGCGATGGCCCGGCAGGTCATCGTCAGCGGCACGGCCCGGCGCACGGGCCGCGACGAGACGGCCGCGTACTTCCGTACCCGTCCGCACGGCTCCCAGCTCGGCGCCTGGACCAGCACCCAGTCCGCGGTGATCTCCTCCCGCGCCGACCTGGACACCGCGTACGCCGAACTGGCCACCCGCTACCCCGAGGGCGAACAGGTCCCGGTCCCCCCGAACTGGGGCGGCTTCCGCGTCGCCCCGCAGACGGTGGAGTTCTGGCAGGGCCGGGAGAACCGGCTCCACGACCGTATGCGGTACGTGGCCCAGGAGGACGGGTCGTGGCGGGTGGAGCGGCTGAGTCCTTGAGGGAGAGGGCCCCCTCAGCCCAGCACCCGGCGAGGCCCTCGGCCCAGTACCCACCCGGGATCTCAGCCCAGTACCCCGTCCAGGATCTTCGCCCACTGGCGTACCACGCCCTCCCGGCGGGCCGTGTCGTCCGTGAGGAGGTTGGCCAGGCCGAGGCCCCGGGACATGTCGAGGAAGCCCTGGACGGTTTCCCGGGCGCCGGGGCGGGATTCGTCGGCGTTGAGGAGGTCCACGGCTATGCGGTGGGTCTCGCGGCCCACGTGGGCCTCCAACTCCGTTACGCGGGGGCGTAGTTGGTCCTCGTTGGAGGCGGCTGCCCAGAGGTGGAGGGCGGCGCGGAAGAGGGGGCCGGTGTAGAGGTCGACGAGGGCGGCGACGACCGCGTGGCGGTCCGTGGGGCCGTCGGGGAACAGCGCGCGCAGGGCGGTGGAGCGTTCCTCGGCGACGTACTCGACGGCTGCCGTGAAGAGGTCCTCGCGGGTCGGGAAGTGGTGCTGGGCGGCGCCCCGGGAGACGCCGGCGCGTTCGGCGACGACGGAGACCGTGGAGCCTGCCCAGCCGTGTTCGGCGAGGCAGGCGACCGCGGCTTCGAGGAGGCGCTGCCGGGTGGCCCGGCTGCGGTCCTGTTTGGGTACGCGTTCGGCCGTCGTCGCGCCGTTCACCGCGCCGCCCGTCGTCGCGCCACCGTTCAGCACACCCATGGAGGATCCCGTCGTTCGAGGAAGGCCGTCATTCCCTCGCGGGCCTGCGGGGAGGAGAACAGCCGGGCCGAGAGCGCGGTGAGGTCGGCCGCGTCCCGGTCGAAGGTGTCCAGCACCTTAGCCGTGAGCAGCCGTTTCGTCTCGGCGAGACCTTGCGGGGAGGATCGCCGCAGCCCGTCGAGCACGGGCGCGAGTACGTCGTCGGCGTCCTCGCCCGCCGCCGTGACGAGGCCGATCCGGGCGGCCTCGGCGGCGTCGAACCGTTCTCCCGTGAGGTAGTAGCGGGCCACGGCGCGCGGGTCGAGCCGCGGCAGCAGGGGCAGCGAGATCACCGCGGGGGCGACCCCGATGCGTACCTCTGTGAAGGCGAACGTGGCCTCCTGGGAGGCGACGGCGATGTCGCAGGCGCCGAGCAGTCCGAGGCCGCCCGCGCGCACGTGGCCGGTCACGCGGGCTACGACGGGCTTCGACAGTTCGACGATCTGGCGCAGGAGACCGACCAGGACATCTGGGTGCGGAGGGTCGCGCAGGTCCGCGCCCGCGCTGAAGGTGTTGCCGGTGTGGGTGAGGACGACGGCGCGTACGTCGCCGTCGTCCTCACCGCACTCCGTGAGCGCCTCCGCCAGCTCCCCCACCAGTCGGGCGGAGAGGGCGTTGCGCCGCTCGGGCGCGTCGAGCGCGAGGGTGGTGATCCCGCGCTCGTGCGACCGCCGTACCACCGTCATGCGCGCTCCCCCGGTTCCCGTCGTACCACCGTCATGCGTGCTCCCCCGGTTCCCGTCGTACCACCGTCATGCGTGCTCCCCCAGTTCCCTCAGGTCTCGCAGTTCCCGGCGCAGGATCTTGCCGGAGGCCGCCCTGGGCACGCCTTCGATGAAGACGACCTGCCTGATCTTCTTGTACGGGGCGACGTGCTCGGCGACGTACGCCATGACCTCGTCCCCGGTGAGGCCCTGTGCGGCCGGCTGGCGCACCACGTACGCGTACGGCCGTTCGTTGTTGTCGCTGTCGTAGACGCCGATGACGGCGGCGTCGGCGATGCCGGGGTGGGTGAGCAGGAGGGCCTCCAGTTCGGCGGGGGCCACCTGGAAGCCCTTGTACTTGATGAGTTCCTTGACGCGGTCGACGACGTACAGCCAGCCGTCCGCGTCGACGTGCCCGACGTCCCCGGTGTGCAGCCAGCCGTCCTCGTCGATCATCGCGGCGGTCGCGTCGGGGCGGCCGAGGTAGCCCTTCATGACCTGCGGTCCGCGGATGACGATCTCGCCGCGCTCGTCGGCACCGACGTCCTTGCCGGGGTCGTCGAGGGAGACGATGCGCATCTCCGTGCCGGGGATGAGTTTTCCGACGCTTCCGGGGGGCGGGTTCACGCTGTCCCGGGGTACGACGTGCGTGCCGGGCGAGAGTTCCGTCATGCCGTACGCCTGGCCGACGGGCGGCAGTCCCAGCCTGCGCGAACAGGCCGCCGCCAGTTCGGCGTCCAGGGGCGCGGCGGAGCTGATGACGTACTCCAGGGACGACAGGTCGTAGCCCTCGACGGCCGGGTGCTTGGCGAGGGCGAGGACGATCGGCGGGGCCACGAACAGGCCGGTGATGCGGTGTTTCTCGATGGCGGCGAGGAACGTCTCCAGGTCGAAGCGCGGCAGTACGACGACGGTGGCGCCCTGCCTGAGCGGCGCGTTCATGAGGGCGGTGAGCCCGTAGATGTGGAAGAACGGCAGGACGGCGAGGATGCGGTCGCCGGGGCCCATCGGCATGGTGGGCGACAGCTGGGCGAGGTTGGTGGCGATGTTCCGGTGGGTGAGCATCACGCCTTTGGGGATGCCGGTCGTCCCGGAGGAGTAGGGGAGGGCCGCCACGTCCTCGGCGGGGTCGATGTCGATCCGCGGCTCGGGGGCCGTGGAGCCCAGCATGTCGAAGAGCGAGCGGTGTCCGGGTGCCTGGTCGCAGACGAAGATCTCCCGTACTCCGCCCGCGAGTTCGGCCGCCGTACGGGCCGCGTCGAGGAGCGGTGACACGGTGACGATCCACTCGGCCTTGCAGTCCCGCAGCTGCTTGGCGAACTCCTCGGGTGTGGCGAGCGGGTGCACGGTCGTGACCGACGCCCCCGCGCGCGTGGCGGCGAAGAACGCCACCGGGAAGGCGACGGTGTTGGGGCTGTGCAGCGCCAGCACGTCCCCCTTGCGGACCCCGAGGTCGGCGAGTTCGGCGGCGATCCGCCGGTGGAACGTGTCGAGTTGGGCGTAGGTGAGGGTCATTCCGTCCACGCCGTCGATCAGCGCGGGCGTGTCGCCCCGGGAGGCGGCGCGGCCCAGCACCGCCTCGTGGATGGGTTCTTCGACGGCGGGGACGTCTTCGTACTCGCTGCGGAACGCCATGGCGGGCCCTTTCCGGGAGCCGGAGGTTGCAGTTGGTAGGGGAGATAGTGCTAGTAGGACTTCGGCAGGCCCAGGGTCTGGTGCGAGACGTAGTTGAGGATCATCTCCCTGCTGACGGGGGCGATCCGGGCCACGCGGGACGCGGTGATGAGGGACGCGAGGCCGAACTCGCCGGTCAGGCCGTTGCCGCCGAGGGTGTGCACGGACTGGTCGACGGCTTTCACACAGGCTTCGGCGGCCGCGTACTTGGCCATGTTGGCGGCCTCTCCGGCTCCCGCGTCGTCCCCGGAGTCGTACAGGAAGGCCGCTTTCTGCATCATCAGACGGGCCAGTTCGAGTTCGATGTGGGCCTGCGCCAGGGGGTGTGCGATGGCCTGGTGGGCGCCGATCGGGTCCCTCCACACGGTGCGTTCGCGGGCGTAGGTGACGGCCCTGGAGAGGGCGTAGCGGCCCATGCCGATCGCGAAGGCGGCGGTCATGATGCGCTCGGGGTTGAGGCCCGCGAAGAGCTGGAGCAGGCCCGCGTCCTCGTCTCCGACGAGTGCGCCGGCGGGCAGGCGTACGTCGTCGAGGGTCAGCTCGAACTGCTTCTCCGCGCCGTGCAGTTCCATGTCGATCCGCCGCCGCTCGAAGCCGGGGGCGTCGCGCGGGACGATGAACAGGCAGGGCTTGAGTTTGCCCGTACGGGCGTCTTCCGCGCGGCCGACGACGAGTGTGGCGTCCGCGATGTCCACGCCGGAGATGAAGACCTTGCGGCCCTTGAGGATCCAGTCGGTTCCGTCGGGTGCGCGGCGGGCCGTGGTGGTGATGCGGTGGCTGTTGGAGCCGGCGTCGGGTTCGGTGATGCCGAAGGCCATGGTGCGGGTTCCGTCGGCCAGGGCCGGGAGCCACTCCTGCTTCTGGTCCGCCGTTCCGAAGCGGGCGATCACTGTGCCGCAGATGGCCGGGGAGACCACCATCATGAGGAGGGGGCAGCCCGCGGCTCCCAACTCCTCCAGGACGATGGAGAGTTCGGCGATTCCGCCGCCTCCGCCGCCGTATGCCTCCGGCAGGTTGACGCCCAGGTAGCCGAGCTTGGCGGCTTCGGCCCACAGCTCGTCGGGGTGGGCGCCCGCGGCGATGACCTTGGTGAGGTAGTCGCGGCCGTAGCGGGCGCCGAGGGCTGCTGCGGCTGCTCGGAGGGCCTTGTGTTCGTCTGTTTCGAGGACCGTTGTCATTGGGGGCTCCTCAGGGGGAGGGGGCTCGTGGCGTTTGGAGGGTGCGGGTGCGTTGTGGCTGGGCGCGCAGTTCCCCGCGCCCCTGAAGACAGCCGGTCTCGACGCCTCTAAAGGGGCGGCTCTTGCTGGACGACCGCCAACAAGGCGCCCACCTCCACCTGTTGCCCGGGGACGGCGTGCAGGGCCGTGAGCGTGCCTGTCGCCGGGGCTGTGATCTTGTGTTCCATCTTCATCGCCTCCAGCCAGATGAGGGGGTCTCCGGCCTGTACGGCGGAGCCGGTGGTCAGGCCGTCGGCGATGCGGGCGACCGTGCCGGGCATGGGGGCCAGGAGGGAGCCGGGGGCCTGTTGGGCGGTGGGGTCCGGGAAGCGGGGCAGGGCGGTGAGCGTGGTGGTGTTCACGTAGACGCGGTCGTCGTGGCGGGTGACGTCGAACTTCCGTCGTACGCCGTCGATTTCGAGTACGACGAGATCCGCGGCGGCGCTCAGCACGCGGACGCCGTCGGCCGTCGGGCCCTCGCGGGTGTGGCGGTAGTGGACCTCGTGTTCGCCGTCCGCCGAGGCGTAGCGCTTGGTCTGGGGCTGGGAGGGCAGGTTGCGCCAGCCGCCGAACCGGGAGCGGCCGTGGGCGTCCGCGAGGGCGGCGGCCAAGGGGGCGTACGGGTCCGGGTGGACCGTGGTGAGGTCGGCGAGGTGGCGTTCGTAGAAGGCCGTGTCCATGCGGGCCGTCGTGAACTCCTCGTGGCGCAGGGAGCGTACGAGGAGGTCGCGGTTGGTGACCGGGCCGTGGATCGTGGCGCGTTCCAGGGCGCCGGCGAGGCGGCGGATGGCCTCCGCGCGCGTGGGGGCGTACGCGACGGCCTTGGCGAGCATGGCGTCGTAGTGGACGCCGATCGTGTCGCCGTCCTCGTAGCCGGTGTCCAGACGGATGCCGGGTACGGAGAGACGGTGCAGGGTGCCGGTCTGCGGGGCCCAGTTCCGGGCGGGGTCCTCGGCGTAGAGGCGGGCCTCGACCGCGTGGCCGGAGGGCTGCGGCGGGTCGCCGTCCAGGCGCGCTCCCTCGGCGACGCTCAGTTGCAGGGCGACCAGGTCGATGCCGAACACGGCCTCGGTCACCGGGTGTTCGACCTGGAGGCGGGTGTTCATCTCCAGGAAGTGGACGTCGTCCCCGGAGACCAGGAACTCGACGGTGCCCGCGCCCGTGTAGGTGATCGTGCGGGCGGCGGCCGTCGCCGCGGCGCGCAGGCGTCGCTCGACGCCGGGGGCGAGGGCCGGCGCGGGGGCCTCCTCGATGACCTTCTGGTGGCGGCGCTGGAGGGAGCAGTCGCGGGTGCCGTAGGCCCACACGGTGCCGTGGGTGTCGGCGACGATCTGTACCTCGACATGGCGTCCGCGTTCGACGTACGGCTCGACGAAGACCGTGCCGTCCTCGAAGGCGCTCCGGGCCTCGGTCGACGCGGCCTTCAACTCGCTCTTGAGGTCGGCGAGTTCGCGGACGATCCGCATGCCGCGGCCGCCGCCGCCGGACGCCGCCTTCACCAGGACCGGCAGATCGGCCTCGGTCACCGCGCCGGGGTCCAGGGGCGCGAGCAACGGCACTCCGGCGGCCGCCATCAGCTCCTTGGCGCGGGTCTTGGAGGCCATCGCCTCGATCGCCTCGGGGGGCGGGCCGATCCAGACGAGGCCCACGTCGAGGACGGCCCGCGCGAAGTCGGCGTTCTCCGACAGGAAGCCGTATCCGGGGTGCACGGCGTCCGCGCCGGCCGTCAGTGCGGCCTTCACGATCAGCTCGCCGCGCAGATACGTCTCGGTGGGCGTCGCGCCCGGCAGGCGTACCGCGGTGTCGGCCACGCGCGCGTGGAGGGCGTTTTCGTCCGCGTCCGAGTACACGGCGACGGTTCGGATTCCCAACTCACGGCAGGTTCGGAAGACTCGGCAGGCGATCTCGCCCCGGTTGGCGACCAGCACACTCGAAATCATGGGACCTCTCACATCCTGAAGACGCCGAAGCCGCCGCGTGCGCCCTCGTAGGGAGCCGTGTGGATCGCGGACAGGCACAGGCCGAGGACGGTGCGGGTGTCGCGGGGGTCGATGACCCCGTCGTCGTACAGCCGCCCGGACAGGAACATCGGCAGGGACTCGGACTCGATCTGCTGCTCGACCATGGCGCGCAGGGCGGCGTCGGCGTCCTCGTCGTACGGCTGCCCCTTCGCGGCGGCGGACTGCCGGGCGACGATCGACAGGACGCCCGCGAGCTGCTGGGGGCCCATGACGGCGGACTTGGCGCTGGGCCAGGCGAACAGGAAGCGGGGGTCGTAGGCGCGGCCGCACATGCCGTAGTGACCGGCTCCGTACGACGCGCCCATGAGCACGGACAGGTGGGGTACGCGGCTGTTGCTGACCGCGTTGATCATCATCGCGCCGTGCTTGATGATGCCGCCCTGCTCGTACTCCTTGCCGACCATGTAGCCGGTGGTGTTGTGCAGGAAGAGGAGCGGGATGTCCCGCTGGTTGGCCAACTGGATGAACTGGGCGGCCTTCTGGGACTCCTGGCTGAACAGCACGCCCTGGGCGTTGGCGAGGATGCCGACGGGGTAGCCGTGGAGGGTCGCCCAGCCGGTGACCAGGCTGCTCCCGTACAGCGGCTTGAACTCGTCGAAGTCGGAGGCGTCGACCAGGCGCGCGACGACCTCGCGGGGGTCGAAGGGGGTGCGCAGGTCCCCGGGGACGATGCCGAGGAGTTCGTCCTCGTCGTACTTGGGCGGGGCGGCCGGGCCCGGATCGCCGTACGCCTTGCGGTGGTTGAGGCGGGCGACGACGCGACGCGCCTGCCTGAGGGCGTCCTGCTCGTCGACGGCGAAGTAGTCGGCGAGGCCCGACACGCGTGCGTGCATCTCGGCGCCGCCCAGCGACTCGTCGTCGCTCTCCTCGCCGGTGGCCATCTTGACGAGAGGCGGACCGCCGAGGAAGACCTTCGCCCGCTCCTTGACCATGATCACGTGGTCGGACATGCCGGGGATGTACGCGCCACCGGCCGTGGAGTTCCCGAAGACGACCGCGACGGTCGGGATGCCGGCAGCCGAAAGCCGGGTGATGTCACGGAAGATGGCGCCCCCGAGGATGAAGATCTCCTTCTGGGAGGACAGGTCGGCGCCGCCGGACTCGACGAGGCTGATGCAGGGCAGGCGGTTGGCGAGCGCGATGTCGTTCGCCCTGAGGGCCTTCTTCAGGCTCCAGGGGTTGCTGGCGCCGCCGCGCACGGTCGGGTCGTTCGCCGTGATCAGGCACTCCACGCCCTCGACGACCCCGATGCCGGTGACGAGCGAGGCGCCGACCGCGTATTCCGGGGAGGCGCTCCCCCAGGCGGCGAGCGGTGACAGCTCCAGGAAGGGGGTGTCGGGGTCGAGGAGCAGCTCGATGCGTTCGCGGGCCAGCAGTTTGCCGCGCCCCCGGTGCCGGGCGACGTACTTCTCGCCGCCGCCCGCGAGGGCCTTCGCGTGCTCCGCGTCCAGCTCGGTGAGCTTGGCGAGCATGGCCTCGCGGTGGGCGGCGTAGTCCGGGGAGGCGGTGTCCAGCGCGGACGCCAGGACCGTCACAGCAGTACCTCCGGGATGTCGAGGTGGCGGGAGCGCAGCCATTCGCCGAGGGCCTTGGCCTGCGGGTCGAAGCGGTGCTGGGCGGCTACGCCCTCGCCGAGAACTCCCTCTACTACGAAGTTGAGGGCGCGCAGGTTCGGCAGGACGTGCCGTACGACGGTCAAGTCGGCCGTTTCCGGCAGGAGTTCGCGGAACCGGTCCGTGGTGAGGGTGTGCGCCAGCCAGCGCCAGGCGTCGTCCGTGCGGGCCCAGACGCCGACGTTCGCGTTGCCGCCCTTGTCGCCGCTGCGGGCTCCGGCGACGAGGCCGAGAGGGGCGCGGCGGGTGGGGCCCGGAGGTGGGGGTTCGGGCAGCGGGGGTTCCTCCAGCGGCTCCAGTACGCGGGTGTCGTGGGCCGGCATCACATGGATCCGGTGCCCGTCATGGAGGACGGCCATATGTTCCACGTCGCCATGGGGGACGTACACATCCTCGAAGACCCCATAGGGCACGCCCTTTCCGGGTGGCGCCAACACATGGAATCCGGGGTAGCTGCCGAGGGCCAGCTCGACGGCGGCTCCGCTGAGGGTCCGGCCGACGGTGTCCTGGTCGGGGTCGCGCACAACGAGCCGGAGGAGGGCGCTGGCCGTCTCCTCGGTGGGGGCGTCGGGTTGGTCGGTGCGGGCGAGCTCCCAACGGACGTCTGCCGGGCGGGACTTGGCCGCCATGAGCGCGGTCTCCAGCTGGGCCCGTACGAACGCGGCCTTCTTCTCGATGTCAAGCCCGGTCAGCACGAAGACGACCTCGTTGCGGAAACCGCCGAGCCGGTTGAGCCCGACCTTGAGGGTGGGCGGCGGGGCCTCGCCGCGCACACCGTCGATCCGTACCCGGTCGGGGCCCTCCTGGGTGAGCCGGACCGAGTCGAGGCGCGCGGTGACGTCGGGGCCCGCGTACCGGGCGCCGGACGTCTCGTACAGGAGCTGGGCGGTGACCGTGCCGAGGTCGACGACGCCGCCGGTGCCGTCGTGCTTGGTGATGACGCTCGTGCCGTCCTCGTGGATCTCGGCGACGGGGAAGCCCGGGTGGCGCAGACGCTCCGGGTCGTGTTCGGCGAAGAAGGCGTAGTTGCCGCCGGTGGCCTGCGTGCCGCACTCCAGCACGTGCCCGGCGACGACGGCACCCGCGAGCCGGTCGTACTCCCCCACGCTCGACTGCGCTCGCGCGGGGGGACCCCCACCCGGTGCCCAGCCGAAGTGGGCGGCGGCCGGTCCCGTGACCAGGGCGGCGTCGGTGACACGGCCGGTGACGACGATGTCCGCGCCCTCGCGGAGGCAGGTGGCGATGCCTTCGCCGCCCAGGTAGGCGTGCGCGGCGAGGCTCTTGGGGTGGCGTGCGGTGAGGTCGTCACCCTCGACGTGCGCCACCCGCGCCGGGATGCCGAGCCGCTGGGCCAACTCCCGTACGGCGTCGGCGAGTCCGGCCGGGTTGAGGCCGCCGGCGTTGGCGACGAGCCGTACACCCTTCTCGTGCGCGAGCCCGAGACACTCCTCCAACTGCCGCAGGAAGGTGCGCGCGTAGCCGCCGGCCGGGTTCTTGAGGCGGTCGCGGCCGAGGATGAGCATGGTCAGCTCGGCGAGGTAGTCGCCGGTCAGGACGTCCAGGGGACCGCCGGTGAGCATCTCGCGCATCGCGTCGAACCGGTCACCGTAGAAACCGGAGGCGTTGCCGATGCGGAGGGGGCGGGCTGCGGGGGCGGGTGTCGATCCTGCCCTGACTGTCGCGCCTGTTGCGCCTGTCGGGGAGTCGGTCATCCCGTGGTGGTCCCCTTCTTCGGTACGCGGCCGGTGCCGGGCGGGCCCGCGAAGGCCTGCGCGATGTCGAGCCAGCGGTCGGCGTCGGGCCCCTGCGCCCGTACGGCGAGGTCGGCGCGGTGGGCCCGCCGGGTGACGAGCAGGCAGAAGTCGAGGGCGGGGCCGGTGACGCGCTGGGCGGCGTCCTCGGGGCCGTACGTCCACGAGGCGCCACCGCCGGAGGGTGACGTCAACTCGACGCGGAACTCCTCCTCGGGTGGGGTGAGTCCCCGCACCCCGAAGGCGAAGTCCCGGGCCCGCACCCCGATGCGCGCCACATGCCGCAGCCGGTCGTTGGGTGGCCTCATCACATGCAACGCGTCGGCGATGTCCTGGCCGTGGGCCCAGGTCTCCATAAGGCGGGCCGTCGCCATGGAGGCGGCGGACATGGGCGGCCCGTACCAGGGGAAGCGCACTCCTCTGGATGCCGAACACAGTGCCTTGTGCAGGGCGTCGCGCCCCGCCCGCCACTCGGCGAGCAGCTGTGCGGGCGGCAGCCCGGCGCCCTCCTCGGCACCCTCGTCGACGAACCGCTCCGGGGCGGCGAGCGCCTTCTCCACCTCCACCGCGAAGGCCTCCAGATCGGTCACCGCGAGCAGCGCCGACCGGTCGGTCCAGGTGAGGTGCGCGATCTGATGGGCGACGGTCCAGCCCACCGCCGGGGTCGCGAGCGCCCAGGCGTCCTCGCTCAACTCCCCCACCAGCCGTTCGAGTTCCTCGCTCTCCTCGCGCAGATCGTCGAACACGGGCGTCGGATCGCTCACGATGCGCTCCCCTCGGGCACGGCGGTGTACGGCGCGGTGTGCCCAGGAGCATGGCAGCGCGGAAAGAAACAATCAAGCGTGCTTGGATAATTGACGCGTGTTGCAGAGCGTCGCGCCCAGGCGGCTCTCAGTCGCGAGAACATCGAGGGTGGAGCCCTTTACCGCATCCATGACGACCGCCGCCATAGGCAGAACGCGCTTGTCGCCGGTCTGCCCATACCTGTTTCCGGGGGTGCCGATCTGGCGCCGATCACAGGATGGACGCCCTCGGCGGGCTCGTTGTCGTTCGTCACACAACGTCAACGGCCGCCGGAGGCACCGCGGTTACGCCTATCGGCGTGCGGCGCCGCAGGTCGCAGGCGCGCAGTGAAGCGGCCGTCGGGCAGCTTGCGCAGCCGGCCCCGCCCTGCGAGCTTGGACAGCTTCCCGCGCAGCGGCTCCAGCTTTCCCCGCACCGCCACCTGCAACCCCAGCTCCTCGCCGACCCGCTTGACCGTCACCGGACCGCCCGCGCCCCGCACGATCGCGGGGATCCGCTGGTAGTCCGGCGGCAGCGCGTCCTGGTCGGCGCCGGGCCCGCGGTGCGGGACCAGCAGAGTCCAAGGCGGCTTGGATCTCCTCTACAGCCCGCTTCCACTCTCGATCGGCCCTGTCCTACCGGAATCGACGGTTGTCGACCCTGCGGCTTCCGACCGTGCTCGTGTCGGGGCCCCGTTGTCGAGCAAGGCCTTCTCCAGCATGTCCCGCAGCATCTCGAGGGCGTGATCAAGGTCAACGTGCTGCGGGTCGTTGCGCCAGATCAGATGCAATCCGGTGGCATGGGCTACGAGCGCCAACGCGAAGTCGTCGGGGGTCACGCCCGCGCGCAGCGGAAGCCGGGCCCCGACCGTGGCCAGATGCCCACGAAGACCCGCCCGCAACCGGGTGCTGGCCTGCGTACCGTCACCGCCTGGTTCATCGGTCAGAGCAAGGCTGGTGAACAAGGCGCTCTCCGGCATGCGCAGCGCTGCGCCGAGCGTGGCGATGACCGATCCGAGGAGCTCAGAGCCGGCCATATCGGCTGTCGATGCCTCGAATTGCCCGTACACCAGCTGGGAGAAGTCCGCCAGCACCGCTTCGAGCAGCCCCGCCTTGTTCCCGAAATGCCAGGGGATCGAGCCGCGACTGATGCCCGCGCGCTGTGCGACGTCCTCGAACCGCGTCGCCCGATAGCCCTTCTCCGCGAACAGCGCACCAGCCGCGGCGATCAGTCGGCTGCGACTCTCGGCGCTGGTCTGCTCACGACGCGTGTTCATCGACGCACCTCCAATCCGGGGACTGTACCCTCCTATGCCAGCGAACACTTTATATGTTGACCAGCATAGGGAGTCGATTCATGGACGAGTCGCTCGCAGGAACAGCCCGCCTCGCCGGGAAGGTCGCTGTGATCGCAGGGATCGGGGGAGCCATCGGAACCGCGGTCGCCGGACGCTTCGCCCGCGAAGGCGCCGTGGTCGTGGGAATCGACCAGGCCGAGGTGGAAACCGGCGCCGCGCTCCACCAGGCCGACCTCACCGACGAGAGCCAGGTCCGCGAGGCGTTCGCGCGCATCGCCGACGACTTCGGTCGCATCGACGTGCTCTACAACAACGCGGGGCCGCTCCACCGCGGCGACTCCTCGATCGAGGTCACCGACCTCGAGACCTGGGATCAGGTCTTCCGCTCGGTGCTCACGCCGACGGTCTTGGCCTGCAAGTACGCGGTACCGCTCATCAGGGCCAACGGGCCGGCAGGCGGATCCATCATCAACACCGGCTCGTTCCTGGCTGGAATGGGTGCGGCGACCGCCCAGATGGCGTTCTCCGCAGCGAAGGCTGCCGTTGTGCAGCTCACGCGCGACCTTGGGACGAATCTGGCCCGAGCCAACATCCGCGTCAACGCCCTCGCTCTCGGCCCGGTCGAAACCCCGGAGATCCGGGAGATGTTCGCCAGGCTCGGCGACGAGGGACGCAGCCGCCGGTTCACCCACATCCCCAATGGGCGGTTCGCGACGCTCGAGGAGATCGCCGGGGCAGCCGCCTTCCTGGCCAGCGCCGACGCGGGCTACCTGACTGCCGACGAGCTGCCAGTTGTCGGCGGCATCAGGAACGCCTACACGATTCCCGACTGATCGGGACCACCCCGCACGCGAATGGCATGGTGGCATCCGCCGCACAGGAACAGCTCTTCTTTCGAGGGCACCACCCAGCATCACCCCTTCACGGAGACCTGCATCGAGCGTCCCGACGCCACGTCGAAAGTGGGGCCACCGCAGAGCGCAGGAACCGCAGAAACCGCCCCCGTCAGACGATCAAGGCCGCAGACTCCCGCCCGCCACCACCACGAGCACGCTCAACGACCCGCACGCCGGCCCCTCCGACCAGCACGTTCGAACCACGACGGCGACCAGCGCCGTTGTGAGTGCCCCGAACCCCGCTCCGAGGAGCGTGGCTATCACGGGCGTGATTTCCATGGTCGAGAAGGACACGGGCGGACGAGAGGCTCCGGGGCCTCAAAGGGCGGGGACGGCCGGATACCCCGGGGCGGTTCACCTGCACCTGCCTCACGCGTCTGGGCCTCACGCATCTGGGCCTCACGCATCTGGGCCTCTCGCATCTGGTGGATGCGAGCAGAGGTGAACGTCGGCCACGCTGACGACCCCACCGCACCCCGCGGAGGTGGTCACCCCGCGGAGGTGGTCAGGCCGTCGTGCTCGGGTGTCCCCGGGCGTACGTCAGGACGCCGACCCCGCGTCCAGTCCCTTCGCCCTGCCCCGCCCCACCTGTGTCCGTACCGCCCCCATGCTCGCCGCGATGACGAGTGTGACCGCCAGGGCCTCTGTCATGGACAGGGTCTGGCTCAGGACGAGGAAGCCGGCGATGGAGGCGACGGCCGGTTCGAGGCTCATGAGGACGGCGAAGGTGGAGGCGGGGAGGCGGCGGAGGGCGAGGAGTTCGAGGGTGTAGGGGAGCACGGAGGAGAGGACGGCGACGGCGGAGCCGAGCGCGATCGTGGTCGGGTCCAGCAGCTTCGCGCCGGACTCGGCGATGCCCAGCGGCAGGAACAGCACGGCCCCGACCACCATGGCGAGCGCCAGCCCGTCGGCCTGCGGGAAGCGCCGCCCCGTACGGGCGCTGAAGACGATGTACGCGGCCCACATGACTCCGGCCGACAGGGCGAACGCGACACCGACCGGGTCGAGGCTGTCGAAGCCGCCGCCGCCGAGGAGGAAGACTCCGCCGAGGGCGAGGCCGGCCCAGACGAAGTTGAGGGCGCGGCGGGAGGCCACCACCGAGAGCACGAGGGGGCCGAGCACTTCCAGCGTGACGGCGGGGCCGAGCGGGATGCGGGCGACCGACTGGTAGAAGAGGCCGTTCATCGCGGCCATCGTGACGCCGAAGACGACGACGGTGCTCCAGTCGACGCGCGAGTGCCCGCGCAGCCTGGGACGGCAGACCACGAGCATCACGATCGCGGCGACCACGAGGCGGAGCGTGACGACGCCCAGCGCTCCGGTACGCGGCATCAGGGTCACGGCCAGGGCGCCGCCGAACTGGACGGAGATGCCTCCGGCGAGCACCAGCCCGACGGGCCCGAGGGCCCGGATCCCTCGCGGGGCGCCCGCCGGGCCGGCTCCCGAGTCGGACACGGGGGCCGGGCCGGCGACGGCGGCCGCGGGGTCGGCGACCGACGGGGACCGGTCAGCGCTGGGGATGTTCACGGGGCCGTCCAGGTGGTTCGGGTCAAGAGCGGCTGCACGCCGCAGTGCAGCGTGATGGACTCGCCAGTCCAGGGTAATGGACTCGGTCAGGACTGTACAGCAGTTTTGCAGCTTACGCTGCGGTGAAATGTCGGCCGGTTGGGCGCAGGGGGGCGTTGTAGCTGGTCGCGCTTACGCGGCGGAGCCGCAGGGGGCCGCCGGCCTCCAGGTCGTTGATGGGACTGCAAGATCGGCTTCCGGCATGTGCCCCTAGTGCGGGCAGAGGGGCCCGGGCCTCTTTCGCTCGCCTTCCGGGGTGAAGGTGAAGGTCTCACGGAAAGGGCCGTCACCGAATCGCACCGCGAGGAGGAGCGGCTGTTCGTGCTCGGGCGGCCAGGAGTCGACTCCTGGAGCACTGCCGTTCCACAGGTGGAAGACCACCATCGGCTGCTCCGTGTCCTCGCTGAGGTAGCCGAGGGTCTTCCCGTACAGGGGGTTGTCCCCTCCCAACAGGACAGAGGGCGGCCCGAACGCCGCAGTCACGTCCGGCCATGTGCGGTCCTTCTCGACCCATGACCGCACGGAGCCCTTGAGAGCCTCGTACTCGGCGGGCGTGAGGAGCCGGTCCGACTCCAGCCGGCCGCACCGCTGCGCGAATTCCGCGTACACCGAGGCCATGCCGTCGTAGTAGTCGCGTCCGGGGATCAATTCCCTGTAGGCCCCGATCACACCGGTGGCCAGGAAAGTTCCGCTGTCGATCCAAGCCTGCCGTTGGGGGGCGAAGGCCTCGGACCGGCGTTCGACGAACAGCAGGTCTGTGATCATGACGTTCAGTGAGACCTCGCGTCCGAACGTCTCAGGGGAACGCAGGGCGCGGTTGAACTGATCGACAAGGTGGGCGTGTATCTCGGAGGCGGTTGCGAGGGAGTCGTCAGATGCCACAGATTTCACCCCACAGTTTCTCGTACACGAGGGCCGACCCGCCAGCCTGGAACCCCTTGAACGAGTGGCCTTGACCAGCGCATTCGGTACAGGCCCTATGTCTCGCGTTCAGTAGGTCTCCGGGTCGTCCAGAGCCTCCGCCAGCACCTCGGCGAGGTGTCTGCCCCTGTGGCCTCCGAGCTGTTCCAGTTGGGTGCGGCACGAGAAGCCGTCCGCAAGGATCACCGGTTCCTCCCCGGCCGCCCGGACCGCCGGCAGCAGTTGTTCCTCCGCGCAGGCCACCGACACTTCGTAGTGGCCCTTCTCGAAGCCGAAGTTGCCCGCCAGGCCGCAGCAGCCGCCGGAGAGCTCGCCGGTCAGGCCCGCTGCCGTGCGCAGGCGGCGGTCCGGGGCGTCGCCGAGGATCGCGTGCTGGTGGCAGTGGGTCTGGCCAACGACCGGGCGGTCCAGGCGGGGTGGGGTCCAGTGCGGGTCGGCGTGGCGCTCCAGCGCCTCCGCGAAGGTCACGACCGCCGACGCCACACGATGGGCGCGCGGATCATCGGGCAGCAGCTCGGGCAGGTCCGTGCGCAGGGCGGCGGCACAGCTGGGTTCGAGGACGACGATGGGCGGGCCTTCCCCGGGGAAGGCCGGGTCCCCGAGCGGGTACAGCAGGTCGAGCGTGCGACGCATCACCTTGCGGGCGCGGTCCAGTTGGCCCGTCGAGACGTAGGTCAGACCGCAGCAGACCCGGCCGCGGGGAGCGGAGCGCGGAACGGCCCGCGGGTCCGTCCCCGGGTCGGTCCGCCGGTCCGCGCCTGGGTCGGTCCGCTGGTCCGCGCCCGGGTCCGCCCGCCGGTCCGCCTCCGGGCCCGACCCTGGGGCCACGCCCGGGTCTGCCCCTGGTTCGGTCCGCTGGTCCACCTCCAGGTCCGCCCCCAGGCCGGTCTGCAGACCGGCCTGCCCATCCGACCGCGAGTCCGCCCCCGGAGCCGCGCCCCGGTCCGTCCGCCCGTCCGCCCCAAGGTCCGCCCCCGGAGCCGCCCCGGTGACCAGGCCGGTGGCCGGGCCGGTCGGCACCCCGGCGCCCGGCGTCCGGCCCGGCAGCGGCCGCAATCCCCTGGTCTGCTTCCGCCGAAGCCACCTGCCCACGGCCGGCACCCGCAGAAGCCGCCTCTCCCTAGGCGGCCACGGCAGCACCGTCAGCCCCGCCGCCTCCAGGACCCGTGCGGCCGCCTTCCCGACGGACGGCGACAGGTACTCCGTGAAGGTGTCCGGCCAGAGGACGACCGTCTTGGGCAGGCCGTCCGGGTGCTCGACGTGCTCTTCACGCTCGACGCGCTCTTCGTACTCGGCGTACTCGGCGTACTCGGCGTACTCGGCGTGCTCGGCGTGCTCGGCGTGCTCTTCGCGCTCGTCGTATTCGACGTGCTCTTCGTGCTCGACGCCCGCGCGCATTTCCTGCCGTGCCTGCTCCCTGGCCCTGCGGCCCCACCACCGGGTGAACGTCTCCCCCATCACCCGCGGAATCTCCCGCTCGGGCGCGATCCCGCCCAGTCTCTTGGCGAGGGCCGCCAACGGGCGTACCGATGCGAGGAAGTTGACCGGGCCGGCCAGGCGCAGGCGGGACACCGTCCGGAGCCAGAGGGGCAGCCATCCCATCGCGTAGTGCGCGGCCGGTCGCCGACGGCCCTCGTAGTGGTGGTGCAGGAACTCCGCCTTGTACGTGGCCATGTCGACGCCGACCGGGCAGTCGGAGCGGCAGCCCTTGCAGGACAGGCACAGGTCCAGCGCGTCGCGGACCTCCGTGGACGCCCAGCCGTCGGTGACGACCTCGCCCGCGAGCATTTCGTGCAGCAGCCGGGCCCGCCCGCGGGTGGAGTGCTCCTCCTCGCCGGTCGCGCGGAAGGAGGGGCACATGACGCCGGAGCCCGGACCGGCCGTCTCCGTGCGGCACTTGGCGACGCCCACGCATCTGCGGACCGCCGCCGAGAAGTCCCCGCCGTCGTGCGGATAGCCGAAGGCCACGTCCACCGGCTCGCGCGGGAGGACGGCGAATCTCAGGTTCTCGTCCAGGGCTGCGGGCCTGACCAGCATTCCCGGGTTCAGCAGATCGTCCGGGTCCCACACCGACTTGGCCCGCTCGAAGAGGGCGACCATCTCCTCCCCGTACATCTTCGGGAGCAGTTCGGCCCGGGCCTGGCCGTCGCCGTGCTCTCCGGAGAGCGAGCCGCCGTGGGCGACCACCAGCTCCGCCAGCTCCTCCGAGAAGCGGCGGAAGCGGCCGATGCCCTCGGGGGAGAGCAGGTCGAAGTCGATGCGTACATGGATGCAGCCGTCCCCGAAGTGCCCGTACGGCGTGCCGCGCAGGCCGTGGGAGGTCAGCAGCCCTCTGAAGTCCCGCAGGTACGGGCCGAGTCGGGCCGGGGGCACCGCGCAGTCCTCCCAGCCGGGCCAGGCCTCGGTGCCGTCCGGCATCCGGGTCGCCGTGCCGCTCGCGTCCTCGCGGACGCGCCACAGGGCCCGCTGACCGGCCGGGTCGGTGACCACGAGGGAGTCGACGACGTCCGCGGCACGCACGATCGCGTCCGCACGCGCGCGTGCCTCCGCCGCCGTCCCGCCGCCCGTCTCCACGAACAGCCAGGCGCCGCCCCTTGGCAGTCCCGCGTCCGCCCGTACGAGATCGGCCGCCATGCCCTCCACCGTCAGCGGCCGGTGCGGCAGCAGGCCCGCGGCTGCCTCGGCCGCCGCGCTCTCGTCGGCGTACGCCAGCACGGCCAGCGCACGCGCGCGTGGGGCCTCGACCAGGGCGACGACCGCCTCCGTCAGCACGCCCAGGGTGCCCTCGGAGCCGCAGAAGGAGCGGGCGACGTCGGCGCCCTTCTCGGGGAGCAGCGCGTCCAACGCGTACCCCGAGATCCGGCGGGGCAGTTCCGGGAAGCCGGTGCGCAGCCGCCCCAACTCGCCCTCCACCAACGCCCGCAGCCCCTCCGGAGCACCGGCCCAGGACCTGCCCGGTGACAGGAACTCGCCCCTCGCCGTCACCACGGACAGCTCGCGCACGCTGTCGGCCGTCGTGCCCCAGGCCACCGAGTGCGACCCGCACGAGTTGTTGCCGATCATCCCGCCGAGCGTGCACCGGCTGTGGGTCGACGGGTCGGGCCCGAAGCGCAGACCGTGCGGCGCGGCCGCCTCCTGGAGACGGTCCAGGACGACTCCCGGCTGGACGACGGCCGTGCGCGCCTGCGCGTCCAGGGACACGACGCGGTTCATGTGGCGGGTGAAGTCCAGCACCACACCCGTGCCGGTCGCCTGTCCCGCGATCGACGTACCGCCACCGCGCGCGACGACCGGCACGCGGAGACGGGAGCAGACGGACAGCGCCGCCGCCACGTCGTCGGCGTCTCTCGGGGCGACCACTCCGAGCGGCACACGCCGGTAGTTGGACGCGTCCATCGTGGTCAGCGCCCTCGCCGTCACGTCGAAGGCGACCTCTCCGCGCACGGCTTTCCGCAGCTCCGACCGCAGCTCCCCGAGATCCTTTTCCGTCATGCCTCCAAGAATGCACCCCGTCACTGACAGTGACCCCCGGCGAGTGAAAGAGGGCCTGCCCCCGGATTGGGGACGACTTGTGAAAGCGGGCACGAATCCTGCCCGGTCCGATCACGAACTCCCATATAGTGACCGCCAGTTGAGCACCAGGTGTCGCATCCCGCCCAGGACACGACCGAGGACACGATTCATGACCGCGCCCACCCCGCAAGCGCGCCCCACCCCAGATCGGCCGTCTCCGGCGCACCTCGGCGGGGAACGACCTCGCCTGCGTGCCGTCGTGCTCGCCCCTCTCCTGGCCGCCGTACCCGCGGCGCTCGCCGTCGGAGCCGCGGTCGCCCTGGCCCCCGCGTCCGTGCGCGTGCCCCTCGCCTGGGGCGGCGGCGCGGGCGTCGTCCTGCTGTGCGCGGCCGTCGCCCTGGCGAGCCGCGCCATGGCGACGTCGCGATTACTCGTCCGCCGCCTCGAAGCGGTGTCCGAGGAGGCCGGCCGCCTGCTCCAGGAGCACGCCCGCCTCACCGAGGAGTCCGCGCGCGAACGCGCGCGTCTGATCGACGAGCACACCCGGGAACGCGCCCGCCTCGCGGAGCAGAACACCCACCAGAAGGTCCGTCTGGCCGCCGAACTCGACCGGGAGCGCGTCCGCCTCGGCGCCGAGCACGCGCGCGTGGCCGACGAACTGCGGCAGGCGAGAACCGACCGCACCGCCGCGATCTCGGCGGCAGCCAACACCGCGGGCCGGCTGCAGGCCCTGGCCACGAGCATGCTGGCCGACCTTCGCGCCATGGAGGAGCGGCACGCCGACGAGGACGTCCTCACCGACCTCCTCCACCTCGACCACCGCACCGCCCAGGCGGGCCGTCTCGCCGACTCCGTCGCCGTCCTCGCGGGCGCGCGCTCGGGCCGCCGCTGGGCGCGGCCGATCGTCATGGAGTCGATCCTGCGCGGCGCGATGGGCCGTATCAGCGGCTACCAGCGCGTACGCGTGCACTCGTCGAGCGAGGCCGCCGTGGCCGGGCACGCCGCCGAGGGCGTGATGCACGCGCTCGCCGAGATCCTCGACAACGCCGCGAACTTCTCGCCGCCGACGGCCGAAGTGCACGTCTACGTAGAGGAGGTTCCGGCCGGAGTCATCGTCTCCGTGGAGGACAGCGGGCTGGTGATGGGCGACGTTCAGCTGCGCCGCGCCGAACGCGCCGTCTCCGGTAAGGAGGCCGAACTCGGCGGCCTCAGCGGCACCCGGCTCGGCCTCACGGTCGTCGGCCGCCTCTCCCGCAAGTACGGCCTGAAGATCTCCTTCCGCCCCTCCGCGCGCGGCGGCACGGGCGTCCTGGTGCTCATCCCCCAGGACATCCTCGCGAGCCCGGCCTCGACCGCGACGCCGACGCAGGCACCGACGCAGGCACCGGCTTCGAGGCCGACCTCGGCTTGGATGCCGACTCCGGCTCCCGGTCCGGGTCCGGGTCCGGACCCGGACCCGGCTTCAACATCGGCTTCTATGCCGACTTCGACGACTGCCTCGGCTCCGGAGGCCGCCCCGACACCGGCATGGGCCTCCACCACGACGCCGACCTCGACACCGACGCCGGCCTCGACAACCGCTTCGGCCCCGGACGATGCCCCGAGGCCGGAATGGGCGTCGTCCTCGCCCTCGCCTTCGCCCTCGGCGCCTGCCCCGACGCCGCCTTCGGACCCGGATGCGACTCCGGGCCACGTACCGGCCGAGCACCAGGTACCTACCGCGAACCCGACCTCGGCCTCTGCACCCGGCCCGGCCGTGGCCTGGGTCCCGGTTCCGGCCGCCCATGAGGTCTCCGAGAGCCATGGGCGCCATGCGGCTCACGGCACCCACTCCGCCCGTCACGGCCACGAGCCCGAAGTGTCCGAACCGGCTCCGCAGTCCTGGCCCCTGCCGCAGCCCTGGCCCCGCCCCCAGGAGTCGTACGCCGCCGCGCACGCCCTCTCCGACCTGGACCCGGAGCCCGTGCCGGCCCACGGCTCCCCGCTCCAGCCGGTGGTCGCCAACCCCCTCGTCAGCCTCCCCAAACGCCACCGGGGCCGCACCCTCGCCGAGGCGGAGGCCGAAGTGGAGGCCCAGCGCTCCCGCAACCGGCCCCCGGCCGCCCTCGGCAGACCCGACGGTTCCGACGGTCCCGATGGATCCGACGGCTACGGCACCCCCCACTCCCCGGAGGCCCCCGGCTCCGCACCCGACGACGTCATGACCCGCGCCGCGCGCTTCAGCAGTTTCCGCCAGGCCGTCCGAGGGACGTCGGCGGAGGAGCCCGTACAGGCCCGTACAGGCCCTGCCACCTCCCACCCGGAAAGCGACCCCACTTCATGACCGGCCCCACCGGCCCCATCGGCAGCACGGCCACGGCCGCCATCGCCGCAACCTCCTCCCGCACCGCCTACTCCTCCGCCTCCACCGAGGAGAAGCTGATCTGGCTCATGCAGGGCATGCTGGCGCGCACCCCCGGCGCCCGGCACGCGCTCGTGCTCTCCCGGGACGGCCTGAAGCTGTGCCGTACGCCGGAACTCTCCGTCGACCAGGCCGACCAGCTCGCCGCCATCGCCGCCGGTATCCAGGCGCTGTCCCAGGGGGCGTCCATGGAGTTCGGGGACGGCACCGGGGGCGTACGGTCGGCGATGGCCGAGTTCTACGGCGGGGTCCTGTTCATCGTGGAGGCGGGCGAGGGCGCGCATCTGGCCCTGGTCACGGCCGAGGAGGCGGACCCCGGGCTCGTCGGGCACAACATGGCCGAGCTCGTGGAACAACTCGGCGAACACCTGAGCTCGCGACCCCGTACGTCACTGAGCGCGCAGCCACGTACGTCATGAGCCGGCCGGGCAGGGACGACGCGCCCGACCGGCTCTACACCGTCACGCAAGGACGCAGCCGGTCCACGCCCGGAACCCCGTTCGACCTGGTGACCCTGGTCGTCGCCGAGTGCGCCGCGGTCCCCGGCATGCAGTCGGAGCACGCGGCGATCCTGCGCCTCGCCGAACGGCCCACCGCCGTCGCGGAGGTCGCCGCGGAGCTGCGGCTGCCGATCAGCATCACGAAGATCCTGCTCTCCGACCTCCTCGCCGAGGGCCGCGTCAGCGCCCGCCACCCGCGCAGGGCCGAAATCGCCGGCCGCCCCGATCCCGACATCCTGGAGCAGGTGCTCGTTGGACTCCGCAACCTCTGAACCAACCGCCACCACCCGGACACCCGACACGGGTACGCCCGGGGGCGGTGCGTCCGACGCCCGTACGCCGAAAGACCGGGCGCCGGACGACCGTACGCCCGAGCACCGAACGTCGGACGCGCGTGCACCCGAGGACCGCGCGCCCGAGGTCCGTACGCCCCTGGAGGCGTCCGCCGACAACGGGCTGAAGATCGTGGTCGTGGGCGGTTTCGGCGTCGGCAAGACGACGATGATCCACTCGGTGAGCGAGATCCGCCCGCTCAGCACCGAGGAGACGATCACGGGGGCCGGTGGGACGGTCGACGACGTCAGCGCGGTGCCCGGCAAGTCCCGGACGACCGTCGCCTTCGACTTCGGCCGCATCACGCTCAGCGCCCGCACCGTGCTCTACCTCTTCGGCGCGCCCGGCCAGGAGCGCTTCTGGTACCTCTGGGACCGGCTCTTCACCGGCGCGCTCGGCGCGGTCGTCCTCGTCGACACCCGGCGCATCGACGACTCCTGGTACGCCATCGACCGGCTCGAACGCCTCGGTACGCCGTTCATCGTCGCCCGCAACGACTTCGGCGGCCCCGCCCACACGCCCGACCAGGTCCGCGACGCCCTCGACCTCGCCCCGCACATCCCGCTCGTCGACTGCGACGCGCGCTCCCGCGACTCCGGAAAGCGTGTCCTGATCACACTGGTCGAGCACATCAAGAGCCTGTACCTCGCCGAGGACCCGCAGGTCGTCGAGAGGGTGCGGGCCGCCAGGAGTCCGTACGCGGCCCAGGAAGCCGCCCAGGCCGCCGCCGGTACGCCGCAGGCCCAGGCAACCGCACCCGCACCCGCACCCGCACCCGCACAGGAGTTGTCCCGGTGAACCCCGCCCCCGTGCGCCTCAACGGGCCCCGGTTCCTGGCCGAACCAGCCGAGCTGTACCGGGAGTTGAGGCGCGAGCACGGTGCCGTGGCGTCGGTGCTGCTCGACGGGGACATCCCGGCCTGGCTCGTGCTCGGCTACCGCGAGCTGCACCAGGTCACCGGGGATCCCGTGCTGTTCAGCCGCGACTCGGGCCTCTGGAACCAGTGGGACCGGGTCCCCGACGACTGGCCGTTGCTGCCGCTGATCGGCCGCGGCCAGCCGTCCATCCTCTACACCGTCGGCGAACGCCACCGCGAGCGGGCGGCGATGGTCAGCGACGCCCTCGAAGCCGTCGACGCCTTCGAACTGCGCGCCCTCGCCGAGCGGTTCGCCGACGAACTCATCGACGCGGTGTGCGCCAAGGGCGCGACGGACCTCGTCGCGGACTACGCGTCCCTGCTCCCCGTACGCGTCCTCGCCACCCTCTACGGCTTCGCCGACGAACAGGGCCCCGGGCTCGTCGCCGCCCTCAACGACATGGTCGACGGGCACGAGGACGCCATCGCCGGGCAGTTGCACGTGGCCGCCGCGATGGCCCACCTGGTCGCGGACCGGGCGGCACGGCCCGCGGACGACGTGGTCAGCCGGATGCTCGCGCGGGGACACGGACATGCGGGAGGGGGCGCGGGCGGCTTCACGCCCGGCGCCCCCGTCACACCCGTCTCACCCTTCACGCACGAGGAGATCACCCAGGACCTGATGGTCATGATGGCCGCGGGACACCAGCCGACCGCCGACTGGATCGGCAACTCCCTGCGGCTGATGCTCACGGACGAGCGGTTCGCGGCCTCGCTCTTCGGTGGGCGGCGCAGTGTCGCCGAGGCCATGAACGAGGTGCTGTGGGAGGACACGCCCACCCAGAACGTGGCCGGGCGCTGGGCCGCCCGCGACACGTGGCTCGGGGGACGGGCCGTCCGCGCCGGTGATCTGCTGCTGCTCGGCCTCCAGGCCGCCAACCACGATCCGCAGGTCCGTACCCACAGCTCCGCGCTCACCGGCGGCAACAGCGCGCACTTCTCCTTCGGCCACGGCGAGCACCGCTGTCCGTTCCCTGCTCAGGAGATCGCGGAGGTCGTCGCCCGCACGGCCATCGAGGTCGTCCTGGACCGCCTCCCGGACATCGACCTGGCCGTCCCCGCCGCGTCGTTGACCCGCCGCCCCTCCCCCTGGCTACGGGGCCTCACACAACTGCCCGTGCGCTTCACACCCTCCCCGCCCCTCAGGGGCCCGTCCGCATGATCAGGACAGTTCGATCGGGACCCTCTGATCGGGACCGGCTGTTCGAGACCGGCTGACCGGGATCGGTGCGATCGGAACCGGCGTGACCGGGACCGGTCGGGTCAGTCCTCGTGGGGCTCCGTGGTCGCGTCCCCTGAGCCGAGCTGCGACGACCGCCAACCGTGGATCAGCAGATCGAACACCGTCTCCACGGAGGCGTGTGGATCGTGCCGACCCGTGGCCAGGGCCGGGACCTCCAGGACGAACCGTGCGAGTGCCGCGCAGGCGAGATCATCGGGTTCCCGGCCGAGTTCCTCCGCGATCGCGGCGCCGAGGGCGCCCGCGTGCCGCATCCACATCCGCTCCCAGTACTCGCGCAGCGCGGGCGTTTCGTTCACCAGGGCGGTGAACCGGTCCCGGCGTGGATCCGACGCGATCCGCGCCCAGGACGTCAGCGCGTGGGCGCGGAGCGCTTCGACGACGTCCCGACCCGCGGGCCGTTCACGGACGGCGGAGGTCAGCCCGGCCTCGACCTCCGCCTCACGGTCGAACACCAGCGCCTCCTTGCTCGGGAAGTGCGCGAAGAGGGTCGTCGTCGACACGTCGGCCCTCTCGGCGACGTCACGGACGCTCACCCGCTCGAATCCGTGCTCCAGGAAGAGCTCCAGCGCGGCGTCTGCGATGGCCTGCCTGGTAGCGGCCTTCTTGCGCTCGCGGCGGCCAACGGTCGGGGTGTCGGGCATGCCACCACCGTACCCCACAACTGGAACAAAGCAGAAAGCACATCGAATACGAAACTTGAGCGGTTGCAGTTTCGTACTCGTTGCTGCTTTCCTGGTCCCGGCAGGGGTCGCCGCCCATCAGGGCTCGGCACCGGACATCGCCGCGCCGCGGCGTCACGGAACCCCGCCCGACGGAAGGAATCCACCGTGGGCTCTCCGACACCCGCAAGCGCGCGCATCGCCGTCATCGGCGCAGGCCCGGGAGGCCTCACCTGCGCTCGCGTCCTTCAGCAGCACGGCATCGCGGTGACCGTGTACGACCGCGATCCGGACGCCGACTCCCGGAACCAGGGCGGCTCGCTCGACCTGCACGAGGACGACGGCCAGCTCGCACTCCGTGAGGCCGGCCTGCTGGAGGAGTTCTTCGCGCTCGCCAGGTTCGAGGGGCAGGAGATGCGCCTGCTGGACCCGGCGGGGAGCATTCAGGCCCACCACGTGCCGGGCGAGGACGAAACGGCCCGCCCCGAGATCGACCGCGGGCAGCTGCGCGATCTCCTGCTGCGCTCACTCTCCGCGGGGACGGTTCGGTGGGGCCGCACCCTCGACTCGGTGCGCGGACCGGCCGACGGGCCGCGCACGTTGACGTTCACCGACGGGACGGCCGTCGAGGCCGACCTCGTGATCGGCGCGGACGGCGCCTTCTCCCGCGTCCGCGCCGCGGTGTCACCCGCGACACCGCACTACACAGGGGTCAGCTTTCTCGAAGCACGGTTCGACGACATGGAGACCGCGCACCCCGAGCTCTCCGAACTGGTCGGCAAAGGCAGCGCCCACGCCGCCGACGGGGAGCGTGGCCTCTTCGCGCAGCGGAACAGCGGCGGCCACCTGCGCGTCTACATCATGCGGCGCGTCCCTGTGGACTGGATCGCGGCGAAGGGGCTCCGCCCCGAGGACACCGAGGGCATCCGCGCGCAGCTGCTCGGCGAGTTCGCGGCCTGGTCACCACGGACACTCCGGATGATCACCGACAACGACGGCCCGTACGTCGACCGCCCGATCCTCGCCCTCCCGGTGCCGCACACCTGGGAGCACTCGCCCAGCGTGGCGCTCCTCGGAGACGCCGCACACCTCATGCCCCCGCTCGGCGTCGGCGTCAACCTCGCCATGCTCGACGCCAGTGAACTCGCGCTCGCACTCGTCCAGTCCGCCACCATCGACGACGCCGTACGCGGCTACGAGAAGTCGATGCTCCCGCGCTCGACCGAAACAGCCCAAATGCTCGAAGGCGGCGCCGAGTTCCTGCTGGCCGTGCCCGACCCCGACGAGGAGCGGTTCGGCCCGGCCCGGTCCTGACAAACGCTCGAAGCGCGAGGAGATCACCATGGCCTACGCACACATCCCCGACCAGGTGTTCAGTCACCCGGAGAACACCGCCACCGGCACGGCCACCACCCCCCTCATGCTCGATGTCCATCGCCCAGCGCATGACGAGCAACTCCCGGCGGTCCTGTACGTACACGGAGGCGGCTGGGGGCGCGGTGACCGGACGACGGACGTGGACAAGCGCGTACTGCCACTCGTGGACGCCGGATTCGTCGTCGCGACGCTGGACTACCGGCTTGCGCCCGACCACTCCTATCCGTCGCCCGTCGAGGACGTCATCGCGGCCGGCGAGTACCTGCGCTTCGAGGCGAACCGGTTCCGCCTCGACCCACAGGCCGTCGGAGTCTGGGGCTCTTCGGCCGGTGCCTCGCTCTCCACGCTGGCCGCGCTCCGACGGCCGGACCTCTTCGGGGCGTTCGTGCACTACTGCGGGCCGACCGATTTCCACGCCTCGTCATCCAGAAGCCCCATGGAAGCCCTCCTGCTCGGCAAGCCGATGGAAACGGCCTACCTCGGTGGCGAAGACGACAAGCACGATGAGGGTGACGCGGGCGACGAGTACCTCAAGCGCGCAAGGGACGCCAGCCCGATCTCCCTCGCCGCACAGGCCGCGCGGCCGAGTCTCGTCGTGCACGGCGACCGGGACCGCCTGACGGGGCTCGCGGACGCGGAGGCACTGCACTCGCGGCTCTCCCGCGCCGGCAGCGAGTCGACGCTGATGACCGTCGCCGGAGCGGGCCACGACGATCCCCGGTTCGACAACTCGTTCATCAGGGCCGCGACGGCCGCGTTCCTCACCGACGCGCTTCACCGACAGCCGCTCGCCCTCGGGTGACACGGCTGGGTGACGCGGCTGGGTCACGCAGCAGGGATGCCGCCCACTCCGTCTCATCGGACGGACGACGTTTCACCCAGGTTTCCGGAAACGGCTACGCTCCCGTCGTGGCTGATATCCAGATCCCCGCTGACCTCAAGCCCGCCGACGGCCGTTTCGGCGCGGGCCCCTCCAAGGTGCGTACGGAGTCGCTCACCGCGCTCGCCGCGACCGGCACGTCCCTGATGGGCACGTCCCACCGCCAGGCCCCGGTCAAGAACCTCGTGGGGAAGGTCCGCGAGGGTGTGCGCGACCTCTTCCAGCTCCCCGAGGGCTACGAGGTGGTCCTCGGCAACGGCGGCTCCACCGCGTTCTGGGACGTCGCGACGCACGGCCTGATCGAGAACAAGTCGCAGCACCTCACCTTCGGTGAGTTCAGCTCGAAGTTCGCGAAGGCCGCCAAGCTCGCGCCCTGGCTCGCCGACCCGGACGTCATCACCTCCGAGCCTGGCACCCACCCGGAGCCGGTCGCCCAGTCGGGCGTGGACGTGTACGCCCTCACGCACAACGAGACCTCCACCGGTGTCGCGGCCCCCGTCAAGCGCGTTGCCGGCGCCGACGAGGGCGCCCTCGTCCTCGTGGACGCGACGAGCGGCGCGGGCGGCCTGCCCGTCGACATCGCCGAGACGGACGTCTACTACTTCGCCCCGCAGAAGTCCTTCGCGGCGGACGGCGGCCTGTGGATCGGGATCTTCTCCCCGGCCGCGATCGAGCGGGCCGAGCGCGTCCACGCGAGCGGACGCCACGTCCCGGAGTTCTTCAGCCTGCCCACGGCGATCGACAACTCCCGCAAGAACCAGACGTACAACACCCCGGCCCTCGCCACCCTCTTCCTGCTGAACGACCAGCTGGAGTGGATCAACGGCCAGGGCGGCCTCGACTGGTCGGTCCGCCGCACGGCGACCTCCGCGCGCACGCTGTACGGCTGGGCCGAGGACGTCAAGTACGCGAACCCGTTCGTCACCGACCCGGCCAAGCGCTCGCAGGTCATCGGCACGATCGACTTCACCGACGACGTCGACGCGGCCGCCGTCGCCAAGGTCCTGCGCGCCAACGGCATCGTCGACACCGAGCCCTACCGCAAGCTCGGCCGCAACCAGCTCCGTGTCGCCATGTTCCCCGCGATCGACCCGGCGGACATCGAGTCCCTCACGAAGTGCGTCGACTACGTGATCGAGAAGCTTTAGCTGTAACAGTCGTTCGTACGGCAACTGGGGCGCCCGGCACAGCAGTTGTGCCGGGCGCCCCTGTCCGCGTCAGGTCGCGCGTCTCATGCCGCCTGCGTCATGCCACCTGTCTCATGTCGCCGTGCAGCTCACCGCCGGTGCCCCGCCGCCGCCCGGCGCACCACCGAACCCGAAGCTCGCCGAACCGCCCACCGCGACCGCGCCGTTGTGGTCGGCGTTGGTGGCCGTGACGGTCGCCGCGCTCTGCGTGTACGAGGCGTTCCACATGCTGGTGACCTTCTGGGCGCCGGGCCAAGTCCATGCGACCTTCCAGGACTTGAGGGCGGTGGTGCCCGAATTGGTCACCTTGACCTCGGCGTTGAAGCCGCCGCCCCAGTCGCTGCTGACGGTGTAGGCGGCGGTGCAGGCCGCCGTACCCCCTCCGGGATCACCAGGGTCGCCGGGGTCACCCGGATCACCCCCGCCGCTCGGGAAGCCCGGCGCCTTCACACTCGCCAGGTAGCCGTCCTTCACCGTGTCCACGGTCGTCCAGTCGTCCTTCAGGATCCCGCCCGTGTCACCGGAGTTGGGGTTCCACGACCAGAAGGTCCAGGAGATGCTGTCGGCGCCGTACGTGCTCGTGGGCCGGAGGTAACTCACCAGCGCGGCAAGCCACTTCTGGTCGATCGTCGACTGGAGCGTCGTGCCGAACTCGCCCACCCACACCGGCGCGATGTTCTGCTTGAAGATGTAGCCCCAGTACTTGTCCCAGATGCCCGGCATGTTGGCGGGGAAGGTGGGGTCGCTGAACCAGCTCTGCTGGGCCACGCTCGTGGCGTAGTCGTGGGCCGAGTAGACGACCCGGTTCGGGACGTCCAGCTGGACCGGGTACTGGGCGACACCCATCAGGTTGCCGCCCCACCAGCCCGACACGCCGTTGAAGGTCTGCACGCCCTCCACGAAGATCAGCAGCTCGGAATTGACGGACAGGACCGCGTTCCCGGCGCGCTGGGCGGCCAGCCGCCAGTCCCTCGCCGTGTCGCCGCAGCCCCAACAGGCCGGATCGTGCGGCTCGTTGTGGAGGTCGATGCCGATCACTGTGGGGTTGCCCTTGTAACGGGTGGCCAGCGCCTTGAGGTTGGCGATCCACGTCGACTCCGGGACCGCGGAGGTGTACCAGAGCGCCGACTGTCCGGCCGCGTCCGGACGATGCCGGTCCAGTACGACCTTGAGGCCGCCCTGACCCGCGTACGCCACGATCCTGTCCATGATCTGGAGGGAGCCGAGGCCCTGGAGGTCGGCGTTCTTGCCGCCGGAGAAGTCGATGCTGTTGGGGACGGTGCCGCTCTTGAAGAGGTCGTCGCTGTACGGCAGCCGGACGGTGTTGTAGCCGAGCGACTTCATCTGGTCGATCATGCTCTTGTAGTCGCGCGCCCAGAGGCCGTGCGGGGTGTGGTTGGCGGTCTCGAAGCCGAACCAGTTGATACCGGCGATCCGTACGGACTGACCGGCCGCGTCCAGGATCTGACGGCCGCTGGTGTGCCAGTAACCGGCTCCGGGGGCCGCCGCCACGGCCGCCCGGTCCGCGGCGGCCGCCGGTTCGGCGTGGGCGACCGTCTGCACACCGGCCAGCGGTAACAGGAGCGCCGCGGCGGCAGCACACAGCGCTCTTCGCAAGCTGCGGAACATGTCGCTGCTTCCTCTCGGGAGGCGCGGGCCCGGAACGGGTGGGAGCGCTCCCACCACACCGCGCACCCCCATGGAAGAGATCCAGCGTGGACACGTCAAGAAGTCGTGCGGTATTCGGGACACTTGAGGTCCCGAACACCGCCCACGACCGACTACTTGCTGAGCTTCTGGAACCTCCGCACCGCGAGCGGGACGAAGAGCAGTGTGAGGACCAGCGGCCAGGCGGCCGACATCAGCAGGGCGTGCTGCTCGACCCACGAGTCGCCGCTGCCCACCGGTGTGCCGAACAGTTCGCGGGTGGCCGCGGCCGTCGACGAGATCGGGTTCCAGGCCGCCACGAAGCCGAGCCAGTCCGGCATGAGCTGCGGGGCGACGAAGATGCTGGAGATCATCGTCAGCGGGAACGCGACCGCGAACAGACCGCCCGCCGCCTCCGGGTTGGGCACGAGCAGCCCGAGCCACACCCCGAGCCAGATCAGCGCGAACCGCAGCCACACCAGCAGCGCGAAGGCCCCCAGGAAGCCGAAGCCCCAGTCCGGCCGCCAGCCCATGGCGACGGCGGTGAGCATCAGGATCGTCAACTCGGCGCAGGCGACGATGAGATCGGTGACCCCGCGCCCGGCGACGACCGCGGACGGCGCCATCGGCATGGAGCGGAACCGGTCGATGACGCCCTTGGTGGAGTCGTACACGACGAGCGTCGCGGTGTTGATGAACCCGAAGGCCATCGTCATCACGAACATGCCCGGCATCAGGAAGTCCCGGTAGTCACCGCCGCCGGGCACCTTCATCGCGCTGCCGAAGACATACCCGTACAACAGCACGGACAGGATCGGGAAGCCCAACTGCCAGGCGATGTTGATCGGTTGGCGCTGGTAGTGGGTGAGCCCGCGCCGGACGACGTTCCAGCAGTCGGCAAGGGCCCAGTACGCGCGGCCGTGGTCGCTCTGCGGGGCCGGGTCGGGGGTGGCCTTCGCGGCCGGGTCGGGGGTGACCTGTGCGGCCGGATCGAGGGTGGTCACGCCGCCGCCTCCTTCTCTTTCAGCACGTCTTTCTCGTCAGGCACGTCCTTCTCTCTCGACACGTCCGTCTCGTTCGACGCGCCAGTCTTGTTCGACGCGGCCGTGCGGTGGCCGGTCAGGCGCAGGAACACGTCGTCGAGGCTCGGCCTGCGCAGGCCGATGTCCTCCACGCGCACGCCCTCGTCCTGGAGGGTGCGGGCCACCTCGGTGAGGGCCGCGACCCGGTCGGTGACGGGCGCGTGGACCCTCAACTCGGTCTCGTCCGACTCCGGTTCACCGTCCGAGACGCGGGCGACGACCTTCACCGCCCGTGCGATGTCGGCGCGCTCGGCGACGACGACCTCGATCCGGTCGCCGCCCACCGTGCTCTTCAGCCCGTCCGGGGTGTCGTCGGCGATGGACCGTCCCTGGTCGATCACGGTGATGTGCGAGGCGAGCTTGTCGGCCTCCTCCAGATACTGCGTGGTCAGCAGCACGGTGGTGCCGCCGGTCACCAACGCCCGTACGGAGTCCCAGACTTCACCCCGGCCGCGCGGGTCGAGGCCGGTCGTCGGCTCGTCCAGGAACAGCACGCGCGGGGTGAGGATCATCGACGCGGCGAGGTCGAGCCGCCGTCGCATGCCGCCGCTGTACTTCCCGACTCCCTTGTCCGCGGCGTCGGTCAGGTCGAACTGCTCCAGCAGCTCGCCCGCCCGCAGCCGCGCCCGGCGCCCGCCCAGGTGGAACAGCCGCCCGAACATCTCCAGGTTCTGCCGGCCGGTGAGCACCTCGTCCACCGCGGCGTACTGGCCGGTGAGCCCGATCCGGGCCCGCACCTCCCGCGGCTGCCGGGCGACATCCAGGCCCGCCACCTGGGCACTTCCCCCGTCCAGCTTCACCAGCGTGGAGAGGATGCGGACGGCGGTCGTCTTCCCCGCGCCGTTCGGCCCGAGCAGGCCGTGCACCGTGCCCTCCCGCACGGCCAGGTCGAAGCCGTCGAGCGCCCGCTTCTCCCCGTACCTCTTCTCAAGCCCCTCGGCCCTCACCGCGTAACCGCTCACAGCACTCCCCCATCCCTGAAACCCATTCCTGGACCCATCCACCGAACTGAGTACACCGTACCCTTTTGAGAGTACAGCGTACCCAGTTCTGGCCCAAGGGATTATTCTGAGGTCCATGACAAGCGGTTCGGGCGGTACGGAGACCAGCGGGAGCGGAGACATCGTCCGCACCCTCCACCTGCTGTGGGACACGGGCCCCCGGCCCAGCCGCGGACCCAAGCCGGGCCTCACGCTCGACCGGATCGTGGAAGCGGCGGTCCGGATCGCGGACACGGAAGGCCTGGAGGCCGTCTCGATGCGCCGGCTCTCCACGGAGCTCGGCACCGGCACGATGTCCCTCTACCGGTACGTTCCCGGCAAGGGCGAGCTGCTCGACCTGATGCTGGACCGCGTGCAGCGCACGGGCGACGACACGTCGGTCTTCGGCGACAACTGGCGCTCGGCCCTGGAGTTGGTCGGCCGCGAGAGCCTCGCCCTCTACCAGCGCCACCCGTGGCTGCTGATGGTCAACCAGTCCCGCCCGGTCCTCGGCCCCAGCGCCATCGACGGCATGGAGAAGGTGATCTCCCGCATCAAGCCCATGGGCCTGAGCGACCCGGAGCTGGTCTCGGTGGTCATCATGATCGACTCGTACGTCATCGGCGCCGCCCGCTCCCAGCTGTACACCCAGGAAGCGGAGCGCAGGACCGGCCTGACGGACGCGGAGTTCTGGGCCGCGCAGGCCCCGGTCCTGGAAAAGGTCATGACCAGCGGCCGCTACCCCGTGATGGCCACACTCTCCGAGGAGGCCTTCGGCCCGGACTTCGACCACTTCGACTTCGGCCTGCAGCGCATCCTGGACGGGCTGGAGACACTGGTCGAGCGCAGAGGTGGCCGCTAGTTACGTACTTCGCGGGTGGCTTCGGGTGGAGTGATGGTCCGTGCCGGACCTGAGATCGACCTGCCGGACCTGCTGTTCGAGGTGCACTCCTGGACCGGCCACCTCGACGCCTTCGTCCACCTCGGCGACGGCACCACCCGCATGAAGGACCTGGCCACCTCCCTCCACCGCGGCGAACGCGAAGCTGACCGAGGCCCGGGCCCAGGTGCCCATCGTGCAGTTCTGGGGCAACGGGCGGACATGCGCCGGGGCTGGACGAGGACGAGACCGGCTGGGAGTGAGTCGGGGCCGTCGCTGCCTGCGTTTCTATGAGCCGTCGCCCGGTCGTTCAGAGGAGGGCGCCGCCGGAGACCTCGATTCGCTCGGCGGTGACCCAGCGCAGGCCCTCCGAGGCCAGCGTGGCGATGGCGTCGCCGATCTCCTCAGGTTCGCCGACGCGGCCGAGCGCGATCTGTCCGGCGAGAACCTGGCGCATCTCGGCGTTGTCCCGCATCGCTCCACCGTTGAAGTCGGTGGCGGTCGGTCCCGGGGCGATGGAGTTGACCCGGATGCCGCGCGGGCCGAGTTCCGCGGCGAGGGTGCGGCTCAGGGCTTCGACGGCGGCCTTCGAGGCGGAGTAGACCGAGGTGGCGGGGCTGGTGTGGCGGGTCAGTGACGTCGAGACGTTGATGACGCGGCCGCCCTGGGTCAGCAGCGGCACAAGTGACTGGATGAGGAAGAACGTGCCCCGGAGGTTGGTGCCCATCACCGTGTCGAAGTCGTCGATCGTGACGTCCTCCAGCGGTCCGAAGACCCCCACTCCCGCGTTGTTGACCAGGATGTCGAGCCGCGAGGTACCCCAGCGCTCCAGCTGCTCGCTCAGTTCGGAGGTGAAGGACGCGAAAGAGGAGACGTCGCTGATGTCGAGCCGGAGAACAGCGGCAGTCCCACCCACCTCCTGCACCTGTTGCACCGTCTTCTCGGCCCCGGCCTCATCACCGCGGTGGGTGACCACGACCCGCACCCCGCGTGTGGCGAGGGCGATGGCCGTGCTGCGTCCGAGGCCGCGATTCGCACCGGTCACCAGGGCGATCTTGTCGATCGTCATGAACTGTTCCTCCACCGCGCGGCTACCGGAATTCACCCGGGCACCACAAATAGGATGCGAGTCACTTGACTCGCCTTACTCTCGTACCGTAAGCAGGACCGCCGAGACGAGTCAAGTGACTCGCCTCGGGCCTGCGGCATACTGTCCGCATGGCAGCAGAACTCTCCGCACACCACCGCAGAGTCGCTCAGCAGAAACGCGAGGCGATCACCACCGCAGCCACAGAACTGTTCCTGGACCGTGGCTACGACGGCACCTCACTGGCCCGGATCGCCGAAGTGGCCGGGGTCTCGAAGTCCACCCTGTTCAAGCGGTTCCCCACCAAGGCGGCCCTCTTCGAGGCCATCGTCACCGAGTCCTGGCAGCGTGACGCCGGCGACGGTGCCGCCCAGCCACAGACCGGAGATCTGCGCTCCGGACTGACGACCATCGGCCACCGCTATGCCGACCTGGTCGGCCGGCCCGGCATGACAGCCCTGTTCCGGATCGTCATCGCCGAACTGCCTCGTTTCCCCGAACTGGGACGGATGCAGTTCGAGCTCGGCAAACTGCCCTACTTCACCTCTGTTCAGCACTACTTGGAATCCGAGCACGAGGCGGGCAACGCTGATGTCCCGGACGCGGCGAGCGCCGCGAACCAGTTCCTCGGCATGATCGCCAACTACGTCCTGTGGCCCCGCATGCTGCTGACCGACTGGAACCCCGCAGCCTCCGACATCCACGGCGCCGTCGAACAGGCCGTCCAGACCATGCTCGCCAGATACGCCCCGACCCACCGGCCCGACCCGAAGCCGGAACGTTGAAACTGGCCCGGTCGCCTTCGAGGAGGCCGTCGCCCCCTGAGCTGCCGGTCACCCAGCAGGACTTCGCTGCCCGACCTGGTCTTGGGGCTGTCTGACACTGGCGGAAACTCAGGTGGCCTCGGCGCACGATCTGGTTAGAGTCGGGCGGTGCCCGAGCTGAAGCGGCTGCATATCAGCCACGCCCCGGCGGTCCTGGCCTTCGAGCTGGCGAACCGCAGCTATTTCGCCGCCTCGGTCTCCGACCGTGGTGACGACTTCTTCGACCAGTTCACCGACCGGTACAACGCCGTGCTGGCCGAGCACGAGACCGGCAGCTGTGCCTTCTACGTGCTCGTCGCCGAGGACGGCTCGGTACTCGGCAGGTTCAACCTGTACGACCTGGCGGACGGGACTGCCAGACTCGGCTACCGGGTCGCGGAGCGGGTCACCGGCCGCGGCCTGGCGACCACGACCGTCCGGGAGCTGTGCCGGACGGCGACCGCGATACACGGCCTGTGCACACTGCGGGCGGCCACCTCCCACGACAACGCCGCGTCCCGGAAAGTCTTGACCAGGGCCGGTTTCGTCCCGGTCGGCCCTGCCACCCCGGCCGACCTCGGCGGCAGGTCGGGCACCTGGTACCAGCGCGACCTCCAGCCATAGACCTTGATCCTGCACAGACCTTGATCCTGCTCGTGGGCCTGCTACGTGCCGGCCGTCGCCTGCTCACCTGAAGTCGCCACCGGCGCAGGGGAGTTCCGCGCGGACACCCTGGCCGCGAAGGTGCCCGAACAGGCCTGACAGAAGCTGTCGGCCGGGGCCGGTGCCAAGGGGCACCGCTCAGGGTACGAGGGTGATCTTGCCGACCGTCGTGCGGCCGGAGGACTCTGCCAGCTCCATGGCCTCGGCGACCTCGGTCAGTGGGAAGCGGGCGGCGATCTTCGCGGTGAGCCGGCCGTCGCGCAGCAGGCCGAAGACCTGCGCGAGGTCGGTGCGCATCCGGGCCCGGAACGCCTCGCGCTTGGCCGACTCCGGCTTGCCGGAGCCTGCCCAGATGTCGTAGAAGCTCGCGTGCCTGCCGGTGGGCAGGTAGTTCCAGAACGCCAGCTTGGCCAGCAGCGGCAGGAAGTCGAGGATCACGGGCTTGGTGTCGTCGAGCGCGGCCGCGATGCTGTACGAGACCAGCGTGCCGGTGCGGTTGAGCAGCCGGTAGGAGAGGGTGACACTCGCGCCGCCGAGGTGGTCGAACACCGCGTCCACCCCGTCGGGGGCCAGTTCCCGGACGCGGGCGGCCAGGTCGGGGTCCCGGTAGTCGACCGGCTCCACGCCCAGGGCGCGCAGCGCCTCGTGATGACGCGGGTGGGCCGTGCCGATCACGCGGGCACCGGTGTCCCGGGCGAGCTGCACCAGGACCGAGCCCACGCCGCCGGCGGCGCCCGTGACGAGGACCGTCTGCCCGGCCTGCACCTTCGCGCTGCGGTGGAGCATCTGATACGCGGTCAGCCCGTTGACGATCAGCGTCTCCGCCTCGTCGGCGCCGATCCCGTCGGGCACCTCCACCAGGTCGGCGGCGGTCAGCACGACGGCGCTGCTCCAGCCGCCGGTCTTGGTCAGTGCGGCCACCCGTCGGCCGAGCAGCGCGCGGTCCACTCCGGGGCCGACGGCCTCGACGACGCCCACGAGGTCGTAGCCGGGCACGAACGGGAACGCCGGCTGGCCGAAGTAGCGGCCCCGGCGCATCGCGCTCTCGGCGAAGGACACGGCAGTCGACTCGACGCGGACCAGGGCCTGACCGGCGGCGGGCGCCGACAGTTCGCGCTGGACCAGTCGCAGACCGGACGGGTCCACCTTGCCGGGCAGCAGCACCTCGGTGGCGGTCACGGTAGCGGTCACGGTGGCCTCGTTGGTGACACTCGTCTCGATCATGATCCGACTCCCTCAGAGTTTCGCGACTGCCCGTCGCTCCGTTAATGGTCGTAACTATGCACCTGACTGTCAGCCTGCGTTAACGGATAACTCAAAGCGGGGTGGCGCGGATCAAGGCCGCCGTCACGGCCCAGGTGCTCGAAGCCGCCTCCAGGCGGGCCATGCGTTACTGCTCGTAGCATGCTGTTGGATCCGTAAGTATTAGAACGATCCGTTACGATGCGACGATGACCAACGAAACGCGGGCGGTAAGCAGGCGCGAGCGGCTACGGGCCGAGTTGCTCCAGGAGATCGAGGACACGTCGTTCGCGATCATCGACGCGGACGGCGTACAGGCGTTGTCGATCGCGGCGCTGGCCCGGAGCATGGCGATGTCCGCGCCGGCGCTCTACCGCTACTTCCCGTCGCGGGACGCACTGGTGGCGCACCTGGAAACCGCGTCCTACCAGCAACTCGCGGCGGCGATGAGCCAGGCCGTGGAGGGCAGCAGGAAGGCGCCGCGCACCCAGCTGCGGCAGGTGGTCACCGCGTACCGTGACTGGGCGCTGCGCTACCGGCGCCGCTACGGAATGCTGTTCGGCGAGCGGGCCGGCGCCCTGCCCGGCAAGGCCACCACGCAGACTCCGCTGGATCAGGCGATGGCGATGCTCGTGGACATGCTGGTGGCCCTCCAGGACACCGCCTCGGCCGACAGCACCAGCGGCGACCGCACCCTGGACGGGCAGTTGCGGCGGTGGGCCCGCTCGCAGGAGCGGCCGGACACCCCACCGGGTGTGGCCCGCGCCGCCATCCTGATCTGGACGCGGGTCCACGGGATCGTGAGCCTCGAACTCACCGGCGTGTTCGACAACCAGGCGGTCGAGGCGCAGCGGCTGATCGACCTGGAGATCGACAGCGCCGTCCAGTCCATGCGGCCGACCACCCCCTGAACAGCCGGCGGTCCGCCGCGTGAGGCGCGAGGTGGGGGGCGCGCGTGGGACGTGAGGCGTGGGGCGGGCGTGAGGCGTAGGCCGTGGGCCACGGCGAACCGCCAGCCGTCGTCGAACACCCCCGCCGGCGGCGCCCTCAGTCGCGCCGCAGCAACCGCTTGAGCCCGTAGATGACGGCCAGGGCGACCACCAGGGCAACCGCCCCCATCTTGATGTCGGCGTTCATCCCGTCACCGCCGCTGCCCCCGTCGGCCGAACTGCCTTCCCCGGAAGGGGACTTGCCGTCTCCGCCGCCCCCGCCCGGCACGTTCCCCGGTTCGACCGAACTGCCGGAGCCCTCGCTCCCGTACAGCAGGGTGGAGCCGTCGGGGGTGTACGCCATGGACTCGCCCTGGCCCTGGAGGGGCACGCTCAGTCGGCCCTCCTTCTTCACCTTCCCGCCGTTCCAGTCGTACGCGAGGCCGCCGAAGTAGCCGCGTACGGCGAGCTGCTTGCCGTCGGGGGAGAAGGCGCCGTCGGTGACCCAGAGGTCGATGGGGGCGGTGCGTTTGAAGGTGTTGGTGCCGGAGGGGGAGAGCTTGGCGGGCCCCTCGTACAGGCCTCCGCCGTCCTCGTTCTTCGAGACGATGTAGACGCGCCCGGTCTTCGGGTGGACCATCAGCGCCTCGGCGTCCCGCGCCCCGTCGGCGTACTTCACGTCGTACTGCGTGGCGCGGACGCTCTGGTTCTTGAGCTGTTTCGGCTCGGGCAGTTCGTAGATCCAGACGTGGTCCCAGGTGCCGCCGAGGTTGTCGCCGATGTCGCCGACGTAGAGGTGGCCGTTCGGGCCCATGGAGATGGCCTCGACGTCGCGGGGGCGGCCGACGCCCGTCATGGTGACCGTGGCGACGGTCTCGCCGGTCTTGCTGTCGACGGCGTAGAGGAAGGCCCCGTCGTCGCTGTCGTTGTGGGTCCAGTAGACGCCCGGGTGGGCGCGGGAGGCGACGAGCCCGCTGGACTCGGTGATCCGGGGATCCTTGATCGTGAACCCGTCCGCCCCCTCCGAACCGGCGCTGTCGGCGGCAACGGCGGGCGCGACGAGCACCCCGGCGAGGAGGGCCCCGAAAAGGAACGCAAGCGAGCGACGCATGCCCCAAGACTGCCATCCCCGCCACCGGTTCAGCGGGCGTGTCCAGCCTCACACCCTGCCTCTCACACAGATCGTCCATGATGAGCGGATGCTCAGGTTCATGCCCGTCGGCGATTCCATGACCATCGGAAGCGCGGGTGAACACACCTGGCGTTACCGGATGTGGCAGCACCTGCGTGCGACGTACGGCGGCCCCTTCAAGATCGTCGGCCCCCGCGAGACGCTCTACGACAAGGCCACGGAGAACGCCGACTCCTACGAGTACGCCGATCAGGACTTCCCCCGCGCCCATCTGGCGGGGTGGGGCGAGGGCTGGCACCACCTGACCCCGCTGATCGCGGACGCGGTCCGCAAGTCCCGCGCGGACGTCCTCCTCGTCTCCCTCGGACTGATCGACCTGGGCTTCTACACGAACGCGGCCCAGACGGCGGAGAACGCCCGCACCTTCATCGCCGAGGCCCGCTCGGCGAACCCCCGCGTGGCGATGGTCGTCCTCCCGGTGATCCCGAACACCAGGGCGGAGACGGACGCGCCCTTCGCCCGCGAGGTCGGCCTCTTCAACGAACTCCTCGCGAAGTCGGTCGCGGATCTGGACGAGCCCGCGTCCCCCCTCCTCCTGGCCTCGATCCCGCCCTCGTACGACGTCAACGACGACACGTACGACGGCACCCACCCCAACGCCTCCGGCGAACACAAACTGGCGGCCGCCTTCGCCGAGGCGATGCACCAGGCGTGGGACGTGGGCGAGCTGTACGAGGCCGAAAGCGGCTGACCGAATCCCGGCGTGCCTTGGTCACCGTGCGTATCGTTGTACTGCGCGGCTGTACTCGTCCGAGGAGCGGCCGGGGAGGAGCGCCACGATGACCGTCCTGGAAGACAGGATCGAGATGGCCGACAAGAACGTCGATCGCCTGGACCAGTGGTTCGCGCGACTTGAGCGGATGCCCGTCCCCGAGGGAATCAAGGTCGAGATCGTCGGGGGTAACGTCTTCATGACGCCGCAGCGAAGCGTCCACTGGCACGTCATCCGGAGGGTCATCCGGGCGTTGGAGGACAGGTTCGGCATGGACGTCGAGGCATTGTCCGACGTACGGATCGACTTCCCCGGTCACGAGAACGGCTTCTGCCCCGACGTGGTCAAGATGCGTGACGGCGCTACGGATGGCCTCGAAGGCCGCTGGCGTCACGAGGATGTCGAATTCGTCGCCGAGGTCATCTCGAAGGGAACGGCCCAGAACGACTACGGCCCCAAGAAGGCCGCCTACGCACTCGCTGAGGTCCCCGTCTACCTCATCGCCGACCCATACCAGGGCAAGTGCCACCTCTTCACGCAGCCCAAGGACGGGGAGTACGTCATCGAAACCTCCGTCGGCTTCGGCGCGGACGTCGACATGACAGGCACGGTCATCGACCTCACCCTCAGGACGGCCGAGTTCCCCCGGGACTGACCACCCCTGAACGCGATCCGCCCCGCTCAACCCGTACTTGGTCTGCCGCCGCAGCGCTTCCACCACGTCGGCGATTGCCCTCGCTGGTACTCGTAGGGCCGGCAGGCGGTCGGGAAGAGCGGTCGAGCAGCCGTCCTCGCCGCGTGCCGCAGCTCGCTCTGCGGCACGCGGGCCTCCGTTCGTACGGGCCGGCATCAGGCCCCGGACAGTGCCTCCGTCGGGGCTAGACGAGACGCCCGTACGGCGGGGTACAGGCCTGCCAGGGCGCCGATGGCCAGCGTGGCGAGCAGGCCGCCCGCCATCGCCCAGGGCGGGACTACCGCCGGCCAGCCCTGCGAGACGGCGTACGCGGTGGTGACGGCCACCCCGATGACGACTCCGGCGATCCCGCCGAGGCCTGCCAACAGCTGTGATTCCGCGAGGAATTGGGTGCGGATGTCGCCGCGCCGTGCGCCGAGGGCGCGGCGCAGGCCGATTTCGGCGCGGCGTTCCAGGACGGAGATGACCATGGTGTTGGCCACGCCGACCCCGCCGACGAGGAGCGCGACGCCGCCGAGGCCGAGCATCAGGCCGGTGAAGGCCTTGTCGGTGGCGCCCTTGGCGGCGAGAGCGTCCGAGGGACGGCTGACGGTCACTTCGGTGGGTGCCTCGGGGTTGACGGTGGCGGCGAGGACGTCGCGTACGGCCGTGACCCCACTGTCTGCGGTGCGGACGTAGAGCGTCGTCGGGTGTCCGTCGAAGTCCAGGTACCGCTTGGCGGCGTCCCAGCCGACGAGCGCGCTGTCGTTCAGTTCCGGTGCCAGTTCCGCCTCGTCGAGGATGCCGACCACGCTGAACCACTGGCCACCGAGCCAGACCCGGGTGTCGGCGCCGACCTCCCCGATGCCCAGGCGGTCGGCGGCGCCGGAGCCGAGCACGACGGCCGGGTACTTGGCGGTGGCGGGGTTGAGCCAGTCGCCGCGGGCGAGTGTGCCGCCGACGGTGTCCAGGAGGTCGATGCGGGCGGCCTTGACGTTGATGCTGCCGGTCTCGACGGCCGGGATGCGGTCGTTGCGGTAGACGTACGCCTTCACCTTGCCGGTGCCGGTCGCGGACTCGACCGGGGCGATGCGGCCCGCCATGTCGATGGAGCGCTCGGGAAGTTTGGCCTCGCCGCCGGTGAAGGTCTGGCCGGGGGTCGCGGTGAGGAGGTTGGTGCCCAGGCGGTCGAGGGTGCGCTGCAGTTCGGCGTGGCTGGAGGTGGAGATGCCGACCACGCCGATCATCGCCGCGATGCCGATGGCGATGCCGAGAGCGGACAGGAAGACCCGCAGCGGGCGGGCGCGCAGTCCGGAAGCGCCGACGCGAACGATGTCGCGGGTGCTCATGCGGGGGACCTTCAGCACGCGGGCACCGCCTGAGAGCCGGGCCGGGCGTCGGGCCGGGCGTCCTGGGTGGAGTCCTGCGCGGAATCGTGCACGATGCGACCGTCGCGTACGTGGACCTGGCGGGGCAGCGAGGCCGCGATCTCCCGGTCATGGGTGATGATCACGACGGTGGTGCCGTCGGCGTTCAGGGCGCGCAGCAGGTCCATCACGATGATGCCGGAGTGGGAGTCCAGGGCGCCGGTCGGCTCGTCCGCGAGGAGCAGGCTCGGCCCGACGACCAGAGCGCGGGCGATCGCGACGCGCTGCTTCTCCCCGCCGGACAGCTCGTGCGGCCGGTGATACACGCGGTGGCCGAGGCCGACGCGCTCCAGGGCGGTGTGGGCCGCGCGGCGGCGTTCGGTGAGCGGGATGCCCGCGTACAGCAGGCCCTCGGCGACGTTGTCGATGGCCCGTATGCCCGCGGTGAGGTGGAAGTGCTGGAAGATGAAGCCGATGCTGAGCGCGCGCAGCGCGGACAGCTCCCGGTCGCCCAGGGCGGCGATGTCGTGGCCCTCGACGGTGACCGTGCCGCTGCTGGGCCGGTCCAGGCTGCCGATCATGTTGAGCAGGGTCGACTTGCCCGACCCGGAGGGCCCGACGATGGCGACCAGCTCGCCGCGGCGGATGTCGAGCGAGACGCCGTCGAGGGCGGTGACGCCGCCGGCGTACGAGCGGGTGATGTGGTCGAGGCGTACGACGTTGTGGTTCATTGCGGCACCCCGACCTTGTCGCCCGCCTTCAGGCCGGCGCCGGTGATCTCGACCCGGCCGTTCGCGAACATGCCGGTCTCCACCGCGACCGTGCTGCTGACGGAGCCCTTGACGACCTGGACGCCGTAGCCGCCCTCCGACAGCGCGAGGAGCGCGGAGATGGGCACGGTCAGCACGTTCTTCTTCTCTTCGGAGGTGATCTCCACATCGACGGGTGCGCCGTCGTAGCTGCCGAGCTTGCCCTTGTCCTTCTTGTCGATCCGGACGGTGACCTTGATGACGGTCTTGCCGTCGTCCTCTCCCGGAGCACCGTCACCGCCTTCGGTGCTGGCGACCTTGCCGACGGAGGAGACCGTTCCGGCCGCGCGTGCACCGTCGGGCAGGACGACGGTGACCTTGTCTCCGCGGCGGACGAGCTTCTGCTTCTTCGCGTCGAGCTCGACGACGACCAGCCGGCCGGTGCCGGTGTACGTCAGCACGGGTGAGCCGGGCTGGAGGATCTGGCCCTTCCGTACCTCGTGGCCGGTGACGCGTATCTTGCCCTCGGCGACGATCAGGTCCCCGGGCTTGACCGTGCCCGTCTGTGGTACCCCGAGGCGCTTCTGCCAGCGCTTGACGGCCGCCGCGGTCTTGTCGGAGTACTCCTCGTCGGCGGTGAAGCCGGTGTAACCGAAGGCGGCCAGGGCCCGTTCCACCTCGGCGACGTCGGGGCCCTTCGTGCCGGCGCGCAGTTCGCGGTAGAGGGGGGTGTCACCGTAGATCAGGGGGATGGGCCGCCCGTCGGCCTTGAGCGCGTTCTGGCCCTGCGCGACGGTGGCGCCGGACTTCGGCAGCCAGGTCACCGTGCCCGACGCGCCGCTCAGCAGGGGTTGCTTGTCGCCGTAGCCGAGGCTGCCGGTGACGGTGTCCTGCTGGGCGAGGTCGGAGCGGGTCGCCGGGGTGGTCGCCGGCGGCAGGCCGCTGCCCTTCTCGGACTTCTCGCCGCCGCTGCCGCCGCCGAAGCCGTACGCCGCCATGCCGGCGGTGCCCAGGACGACCGCGAGAGCGATCAGTACGGCGGTGGTGCGGGCTCGGCGGCGACGCGGTGGGGCGTGCTGCGGGCCGTCCGGAGACCTGTCCGCCGAGACCCCTGACGGGTCCTCTGCCGGGCCTCCCTGAGGGGAAACCTGGTGTGTCCGGAGCGTCGCGTCGTCTGCGGTTTCGGGCGTGTGCGTCATCTCGGTCCCGCCCGTCACTTCTTGGACGCGGGGTTGACGTCCTTGCACTTCTCCGCGGCCGCCTGCAGCTTGTCCATGTTCTTCATGGCGTCCTCGTTGAGCGGCAGGCCTCCCGTCTCCGGGTCGGGGTCCGGGGCGTCATAGCCGTTGGCCCGCAGGCACTTGACGTACTTCCGCGCCTGTTCGAGCCTCTTCGCGTCGGGCTTCTGCCCGGATTGCATGTCCTGCGCGGTGGGCGCGAAATCCTTGCACGCCGCGAGCGCGGCCTCCACCTCCTCGGGCGACGCGGTCTGCTCGAGCGGGTCCTCGCCGGCCTTCCCGCTCACCGGTGCCACGCCCCGCTCGGCCAGGCAGGCGTTGTACTTCTTGGTCCTCTCGGCAGCCGTGAGCTGCTGCCCGTTCTCCTTCTTGCCGCCGCCGGCCGACGCGATGTCGTCGTTCCCGCCGGTGCTGCCCCCGCAGGCGGCCAGACTCAGGCTCAGCAGCGGTACGGCGGCCAGCAGCCCCCAGTTGGTGCGCGAAATAGTACGCATGTGCTCGGCAGTCCCTTCTGTGCCGGGTCTCTCCCGGCGTCGGGGACCAGTAGAGGCGGGGCCCGGTCTCCCCTCCGTAACCGCAGGCGGTTACGTCCTGGTTATCCCGGCCTCTGGCACTCTGGGGCTCATGAGAGTGCTGATCGCCGAGGACGAGCGGATGCTGGCCGACGCCGTCGCCGAGGGGCTGCGCGAGGAGGCGTTCGCCGTCGACGTCGTGCACGACGGGGACTCGGCTCTGGAACGCCTCTCCGTGAACGAGTACGACGTGCTCCTCCTGGACCGCGATCTGCCCGTCGTGCACGGCGACGAGGTATGCCGGGCCGTCGTCGAATCCGGCGGCCGGACCCGCATCCTCATGGTCACCGCCGCCTCCGATGTGCCCTCCCGCATCGAGGGGCTCGCCATCGGCGCCGACGACTACCTCACCAAACCCTTCGCCTTCGAGGAGCTCGTCGCCCGCGTCCACGCCCTGGCCCGCCGCGCCCAGCACGCGGGCCCGCCCAGCTACGAACGGGCCGGCCTGCGGGTGGAGACGGCCCGCCGCGAGGTCTACCGCGACGGCCACTACGTATCTCTCGCACGCAAGGAATTCGCCGTCCTGCTCGAACTGCTGCGGGCGGACGGCGCAGTGGTCTCGGCCGAGGAACTCCTGGAGCGGGCCTGGGACGAGCACATCGACCCGTTCACCAACGTCGTCCGCGTGACCGTGATGAAGCTGCGCAGGAAACTCGGGGAGCCGCAGGTCATCCAGACCGTCCCGGGCTCGGGGTACCAGATCCCGTGAGGCTCACCCCGAGGCTGCCGCGCCTCCCCATCCGCGTCCGGCTCACGCTCCTGTACGGCGCCCTGTTCATGGCCTGCGGGGTGATCCTGCTCGGCGTGACCTACCTGCTGCTCGATGCGGGGCTGGCCGACCGGTTCAAAGGCGTGGACCTGCAGATCACCAAAGAGGGCGAGTTCACCGTTGTGCCCGGATCCGCCTCCACGGACCTCCCGCAGAAGGTCGCCGGCGGAATGGCCCGCAGTGCCGAACTGCGCGAGCTCCGGGAGCGCTTCCACGCCGCGGCCCTGCAGTCCCTGCTCCGCCAGGGCGCCCTCGCTCTGGGTGTGCTCACCGTCGTCGCCACGCTGTTCGGCTATCTGATGGCCGGCCGTGTGCTGCGTCCCCTCAACCGCATCTCCGAGACCGCGCAGCGCATCACCTCCCGCGGCGATCTCAGTAAGCGGCTGGCTTTCACCGGCCCCCGCGACGAGGTGACCCGGCTCGCCGACACCTTCGACTCGATGATGGGACGCCTGGAGAAGTCCTTCCTGGACCAGCAGCGATTCATCGCGGACGCCTCCCACGAACTGCGCACGCCCCTCGCCATCAACCGGACCCTCATCGAAGTGGCCCTGCGCCGCAAGACCGCGACCGAGGACACCAAGCGCCTCGGCACCTCATTGCTCACCGTCAACGAACGTAACGAACGCTTGATCAACGGCCTCCTCGCGCTGGCCAAGGGCGAGACGGAGGTCGCCGACCGCACACCCGTCGACCTTGCCGAACTCGCCGGTCACGCCGCTGAGGTGCACCAGTCACAGGCAGCCGAAACGGGCATCGGCCTTCGGCTCGACACCAAGCCCGTCACCACCTCGGGCAACGCCGTGATGCTGGAACGCATCATCCACAACCTGCTTGAGAACGCCGTCCGCTACAACGAGCCGAACGGCTGGGTCCACCTCACCACCCGCACCGCCCCGGACGGCGCCGCGACCCTCACGGTCGAGAACACCGGCCCCGTGGTCGCCGGCCAGGACATCGAGGCGCTGTTCCAGCCTTTCCGCCGCCTGGGAGCGGACCGTACCGACTCCGAGCGGGGCTCGGGCCTCGGTCTGGCGATCGTACGAGCCATAGCGAGCTCCCACGGCGGCGATGTGACCGCGGTCCCCCGGGAGCGCGGCGGGCTGATGGTCACCATCTCCCTCCCACGGTGAGGGTCCCCCGCGCGCAGGCCGTTCCTCCAGCTCGGCTGCACCCGACCAGCCCTCTTGACCTCAACCAAACTTGAGCTCCTACGGTCGGCACATGACCACACAGCAGCTCACCCCGTACCCCCGTCAGCAGCTCGCCGCCCAGCCCATCGGCTACTGGACGGGCGCCGCCTACCGTGAGGTGGTGGGCCGGATCCGCAAGGAGCTGGCGACGGAGTCGCTCACCCAGCCCCACTGGTGGATCCTCAACCACGTCGCCGCGTCCCCGGCCCACTGGACCCGCCCCGAACTCGCCGCCAAGCTCACCCGCTACGACGACCAGGGCACCGACTTCACCGAGGTCTTCGACGACCTGGCGAACCGCGGCTGGACGACTGAGGACACCACAGGCACCCTCACCCTCACGGAAGCGGGAGAGGCCGGCCGCATCCGCGCCAAGGAGCGCAACCTCAGGGCCCACGAGCAGACACACGCCGGGATCACCGAGGAGGAGTACGTGGCCACGCTCGACGTCCTGCGCCGAGTGATCGCGAACCTGGGCGGGGACAGCGACCTGCCGAATTAGGTTCCACAGCCTCGTCTTCCGCCCCCGCAGCCGTCACACCTGTGTCCGCCCCACCATCAGCACGACCTCATGAGGCCTTGCCCTTCAGCATGTCCTCCACCTGGGCCTGCGTGTACGCGCCGCCGCCGGTCGCCTTGGCTCGCAGCGCGGTCGCGAGGTCGGCGAAGTCGATGGCGAGGGCCTTGGCGTCCGCGTCGGTGGCCGTGTCGGCGAGGGACTGTGTCCACCAGTGGTCGAGGAACGCCTCGAAGGCGGACCCTTCCGAGAGGGTCGCCAGTTCGGTGTCGAGGTCCGACAGCCGGTCGGGGCGGAGGGCCGCGCGGATCCCCTCAAGGTTGCGCGAAACCACGGGCCCGGTGAAGCCGACGGCCTCGCGGGCCTCCTGAAGGATCTCGCTCCATGCCGCCATGTCCCTGCTCCTCTCCGACGCCGCCTTCCGGGCCGCGGCAGCGGCGTATGACGCGTTACGCACCGGCGGCACACTCCTGAACACGCGTCCCCCACTCTTCGGAGAGCGGCTGGAAAGTCGCCTCGAACGCGGCGGCCGTACGGCAGCGGAGGCAGTGGGTTTCGTCGTAGCGGGGGCGGAAGACGTGTTCGTTGCCGGGGCCCGGGCAGGTCACCAGGCCCCGCCGGGCCGGGGCCGCGGCCCACTCGGGCGGCGGAGCAGGAGCCACCTGGCACCTCGCCGCCGGAAGCTTCTCGATCAGGCGGTGCCGCAGGAACCCGACCGCCGAACGGACACCGCCCGCCGGAAGGCCGCTCGTCAGGGCCCGGCGGAGGTCCGGCACCGAGACACCCCGCCGCAGCCACTCCGCCGCCGCGTCGGCCAGGAGACGCGCCTCCCGTACGCCGAGGAGCAGATCCCGGTGCGCGTGGCGCAGGGACAGCAACACCCCTTGCGCCTCGGCGAGTTCGGGGGCGGTGCCGGGCGCAGGGGCGGGGACGGACTCTGGCTCTGGGGCGGACTCTGGCTCTGGCCCCTCGCCGATGGCCGCAATGGCCTCAGTGGCCGCTTCGTCGGCGTCCGGGGTTCGGTCTTCGGGTGGTGGGTGGGGAAGGTTCTTCTCTCCCAGGTCTTCTGTCCTGGGAGAGTCACCGACCGTCCGCTCCCCCGGCCCGCCGACCGTCGGAGGACGCTCACTCGGTACGTCCGCGTCAGCCCCTCCCCCACGGGCCCGGGTCGCCTCTTCACGCGTGAGGGTGACATTGGTGAGGAGTTGTTCCGTGACCCAGCGGCCCCGCGCACCCTGCTCACGCCACTCGTGCAAGTACCCGCAGTCGGTGAGGAGTTGCTTGGCTTTCTGGTAAGCCCGGCCCTTCAGCCCCAGCCTGGCCGCGTGTTCGCTGAGCGGCTTGGGGGCGGTGGACTCGGCCTCGGGCAGTCCCTGTACGTACAGCAGCAGCACTTTCGCGTCACTGTTGAGCCGCGAGTGCCGTACGACGTCGTGCGAAGCCTTCGTGTAGCGCCGAACCGGCGCGATAGCATGCCGAAGCATCCCTGGTGGACCTCTATTCCACTCGGTGGTGAAGGTCCTCGGATTGGTGTTCCCGCACCGCCGGGGACCGCTCCGTGTGCGGATGTACACAGAGTGTGATGTCGCGGTCACCGTACAACACGGATCAAGCGGCTCACCACTTCATGCAGCAACCCCGCCTCCACGAACGGCACTTCGGGCGTCGGCTCCGACCTCCACTCCAGCGGCCAGGTCAGCCCACCCAACGCGGGCACCCCGACGTACGCCCAACCCTGCGCGTCCCTCCCCAGGGCACGCGCCCCGGCGGGCCAGCGGTGGCCGGTGGCACTTTGCGGGGGCAACAGGAAGTACATGTACCGGTGCCCCGTCACCTCCCGGACGATCGGGCCCGCCCGAAAGTCCGTGAACTGCATGAGTTCGTACGCGACTTGCTCTGCGAGTACGCCCGCGACGCGTACGGCGTCGAAGTGGATGCCGGCGTGCCGGAGGCCGTGGCCGGAGACGGGGATCCAGGCGTGGACGGTGGCGGGGGGAGTTTTCCGGTTCATGGAGCAAATGCTTATGGGCGGTCACATACTGTGACCAGGGTTACGCAAGGTCCGTGCACCTCTGTGCACTTGGGGAGGTCGCTGTGCACTCCAGTGAACGCGGGTCGGAGTCCTTCGGTGTGCTGTTGCGGTTCCACCGCGAACGGGCCGGGATGACACAGGAAGGGCTCGGCGGTCACGTCGGGTATTTCAAGTCGCAGGTGGCCATGGTGGAGCGCGGCGAGCGACCGCCCAAGGGCAAGCTGGTCGAGACCGCGGACCAGGTGCTGGGTGCACAAGGTGCACTACTGGTGCTGGCGGAGAAGGAGTTCGGGGACAGCGGCCTCCGGCCCTGGACCGAGGACTATCTGGCGGAGGAGAAGAAGGCCTCCGCTCTGCACGTGTACCAGAACCATCTGATTCCAGGTTCGCTCCAGACCGAGGCATACGCACGGGCTGTCTACACCTGCAATCGCTACCCGACTCTGGACGACGACGAAGTCGAGAGGCGGGTCGCGTCCCGACTGGAACGGCAGCAGCTCTTTGAGCGCAAGCCCTCGCCGAGCGTCAGCTACGTCCTCGAACAGAGCACACTCACGCGGCCGTTGGGCGGTCCGGTGACGCTCAAGGAGCAACTGCACCACGTCCTCGCCATTGGCCGACTCCGCCATGTCGAGGTGCAGGTCATGCCGCACGACCGGCATACCCATGCCGGACTGAACGGTCCCATGATCCTGCTGGAGACAACCGAGCGTCTCCAGCTCGCCTACCTCGAAGGGCACCGCGGCGGCTTCTTCGTAAGCCAACAGCCCGACCTGGGGGACCTGTTCGGCAAATATGGCATTCTGCGGGCACAGGCCCTCACTCCCGAGGAGTCCGCGAAGCTGATCGAAGAGGTGGCGCGGGAGCTATGACCACGGATCTCAACTGGTTCAAGAGCAGTTACAGCGGCAGCGAGGGCGAATGCGTAGAGCTTGCTGTGCAGTGGACCAAGAGCAGCCACAGCGGCGACCAGGGTGAATGCGTCGAAATAGCCATAGCCGAGACCAGCCCCACCGATCCCGCCACCATCCACATCCGCGACTCCAAAATCGCCACCCCCACCGCCCCCACCCTCAAGGTCGCCCCCAAAACCTGGCTCACCTTCCTCGGTCTCCTCGCGGAGCGGTGACGTGAGGTGACGTAGGTGAGTCGGGCGCACTCTAGGTCGCCCGTCCAGGTCGGACCCGGCCTCGCCGGAACTTCCATCCGGACGAGGTATCCCGCCCTGGTTTCCGCACGTCGTACCGCCTCTCGCGTGATGCTGAGCAGCATGGAGATCCGGATCACGATGGACGGGGCTCGGCACGACACCGAGCGGCGTTCGCTCTACAAGTGGCTGTGCGACGACCGGGAGTTGAGGGGGGTCGTCGAGGTCGCGATGGTCGGCTCGGGCCCACAGGAGCCGGACTCCGACGTGATGGGCCCGTGCTTCGAGGTCATCGGGATCGTCCTGGACACCGCACTCCAGCTCGGCAGCCTCGCGGTGGCGATCGCGGCGTGGCGGCAGGGACACACACCCCGTTCGACGATGGTCATCGAGCGCGACGGGGTCAGGATCACGCTCCCCGAGGACCGTCTCGACGACGCCGAGGCGCTGCTCCGCGCCCTGGACGACCGGCGCGTGGACCGATGACACCGAGGAAGCCGAGGACACCGACGCCCCTGACGCCCCTGACGCCAGGGGAGACGAACTCCCGGCTCGATCCGGCGCGTTCGACCTGCGTGCTCATCGGAGTGGACGCGTACACGGACCTGGAGCCACTGCGGGCCGTCGCGAACAACCTCACCCGGCTCAAGGAGACCCTGACCGACCCGGACATCTGGGGCGTACCCGCGGAGTCCTGCCAGATCTTGTCCAACCCGGTGACCCAGCAGGAGCTGGTCGGTCCGGTCCGCAAGGCGGCCTTGGCGGCCCAGGACACCCTGATCGTCTACTACGCGGGACACGGGTTCATCGACCCCACTGACGGCGCGCTCTACCTGACACTTCCGGGGACGGAACGCGGGGAGATCGACGGAGCCGTACCGTACGAGTGGCTGCGCCGCGCCATTCGCGACAACGGCCTCGCCAGGCGTCGCATCGTGGTGCTGGACTGCTGCTACAGCGGCAGGGCGCTCGACGGCATGTCCGCCGAGGAGACACTCCAGGTCGCGGCGCTCATGGACGACGTCGAGGGCTCGTACGTGGTGGCTTCGGCAGCCGGGACCCAGCAGGCCCTGTCCCCTCGGGGCGAGGAGTGCACGGCGTTCACCGGCGAACTCGTGAAGGTGCTGGAGCACGGCATCCCGGACGGTCCGGAGGTGCTGCCCCTGAACACGATCTTCCGCCAGGTCGGCGCCCGACTGAGGAAGAAGAGGCGACCGCAGCCACAGCTGCAGGACCAGAACGGCGTCGGGTCACTGCTCTTCGTGAAGAACAGGCAGCGCCCCGCAGCCGCCTCCCCACCACCGGCGGACTCGGCTTCGGACTCACCCGGGAAGAAGCGCGGGTGCCTGCTGGCCGTCGCGGTCGTGGTCGTCGCGACTCTCACGACCGCCGGGGCGCTGGTGTGGTGGCCGGAGGGAAGAGCGGCCGGGCCCTGCTCCGGCGAGTCGAAGGGCGTGTCACTGCTGAGCGTCTCCGACAACCTGAACAAGGTGGACACCCCCAAGTACCAGAGTGGGCCCCTGGAAGGTCTGTCCGCGATCGCCCTGGAGGGGCCGGCCCAGGCATGGGTGCTGGCGGACAACGAGCCGGGCCGGATGTTCCGCGTACCGCTCGGTGATCCCGGACGTCTCGACCCCGACACCGAGGCCGGGGTGGGAATCCGCATCCTCAGGCACCGGGACGGCACGCCGTACAAGGACGACTTCGACGGTGAGGGTCTGGTCGTCGAGAAGGGCGGCGAAACCGTGCTGATCAGTACGGAGAAGGACTCGACGATCCACCGGTTCCAGGTCGGGGACGGGAAGGAACTGGGCACCCTGCCCGTCCCGAAACACTGGAAGAACGCGCGCGAGGGCGGGCGGGCCGACGGAAACCGCAACGTCGAGTCCCTGACCGCCACTTCGGACGGCCGGTACCTCTACACGGGGCTGGAGGGACCGCTGGCGGGCGACGACGACGCGGCGGGGCGCAACCTGCTGCGCATCCAGCGCTACAAGGGCTCGGCGGGCGCCTCGTACTCCCTTGACGGCCAGTACGCGTACGAGGCCGACGCGGGCGCCTTCCTGACCGAACTGGTGGCTGTCGGCCCCGACCGGCTGCTCGCCCTGGAGCGCACGTACTCGGCGGGCATGGGCAACAGGATCCGCGTCTACGACGTCACCCTCACCGGCATGAGGGACGTCACGGGCATCGAGTACCTGAACGACGAACTCGCCGACACATTCGCCACCCAGAACAAGAAACTCGTCCTCGACCTGGCCGACTGCCCCGCGGGAGACCTCGAAGCGCCCGAAGGCCAGACCCAGCCCAACCCCCTCCTCGACAACGTGGAGGGAATGGCCCTGGGCGGCCGGCTGACCAAGGGCGACGACCGCGGCCGACGCCTGCTCTACCTGATCAGCGACGACAACGGCAGCTCGACCCAGGTCACCAGGCTGTACGCCCTGAGCGTGTCCCTGAAGTGAATCCACGCCGCCAGATACGGATCGGCCTGTTCAGATGCAGATCACGATCTTTCCTCGGGTGCGTCCGCGCTCGGCGTGCGCGTGGGCGTCGGCGATCCGCTCCAGGGGATAGGCCTGTTCGATACGGGGTGTGTAGCGGCCCTGCCCGCCCAGTTCCGCGGCCGCGGACAGGAGAGCGGAGTCGTTCACCGCGTGGGCCACATGCGTGCCCAGGCGCTGCCCGCCCTCGTGGTCGGCGACCGTCACGACGCGCTTCGGGTCGCCCGCGATCGCGACGAGGTCGTCCAGGGAGCCGGAGGCCGCGGTGTCGAGCACGATGTCGACGCCGTGCGGAGCGAGGGTGGTGAGGCGCTGCGCGAGGCCGGGGCCGTAGGTGGTGGGAACGGCGCCGAGAGAGGTGAGGAACTCGTGGTTGCGTTCGCCGGCTGTCCCGATCACGGTGGCAGCACCTTGGGCCACGGCGATCTCGACCGCCGCGCTGCCCACGCCTCCGGCGGCGCCCTCGACGAGGAGGGTGCGCCCCGCGAGGGGGCCGAGCGCGTTCAGTCCGCCTATCGCGGTCACTGACGCGAGACCGGCGCCCGCGGCCTGCTCGTCGCTCCACGTGGCGGGGGTGCGCGCCCAGGCCGAAAGGATGAGCAGCTCCGCGGTCGCGCCGGTGACGCCGCCCAGCCCGAAGACCCGGTCGCCGATGCTCACCCCCTGCACCCCGTCGCCGATCTCGTCGACCACACCGGCGCCGTCGCGCCCGGGAATGCCGGGCAGGTCCAGGGGGAAGATCTGGTGCAGGGCGCCGGAGCGCAGTTTCCAGTCGATGGGATTGACGCCGGCCGCCGCGACGCGGATACGAATCTCACCGGGTCCGGGGTGGGGGTCGGGGGCCTGCTCGACCACGAGGATCTCCGCTCCGCCGTATTCGTGGAACCGGGCTGCGCGCATGATGGTCTGCCTTACTTTGACGGGCCGGAATGACGTGTTCATCCGATGCTCGTCACCCTAGAACCTGACGTTGACGTGAGGTGCAAGTCGCAATTGCCGCCCGGCCGGAGGAGGGCGGGCGCGGGTGGGCGAGGTTGCCGAGCGGGCGGGGGTGACCGCTGCCAGGTCATGATCGATCTCGGCGCCGGCAACGGTTCGGGCGACCCCCAGGGCTGCCCCCGGAGCCGGCATTGCTAGCCTTAACCTGACGTGAACGTGAGGTACGAGCGGGAAGTGAGTGACCTGCGTCATGCGCATCGGACAGCTCGCCAGGCGGTCAGGGGTCAGTGTGCGGGCCCTGCGCTACTACGAGGAACAGCGGCTCCTGGAATCGGCGCGGACGTCCGGTGGGCAGCGTGAGTATCCCGACGAAGCCCTGGAGCGGGTCCAGCTCATCCAGGACCTCTTCGCGGCCGGCCTCTCCAGCCGTACCGTCGTCGAACTCCTGCCGTGCGTGAGCACCGGCGTCGCGACCCCCGCCATGCTCGACCAGCTCATCATCGAACACGACCGCATCGCCGCACGCATCCAGGACCTGACCCGGGCCAAGACCAAACTCGGCCGCGTGATCGAGAACGTGACCGCGGCGAACGTGCCGCAGGACTGATCGACCCGTCGCGAGGGGTGGGGCCCCGACGTGTCCGGCATCTACCGGGCACCGGCCGGCCACGGGAAGCCCCAGGCGTATCAAGCAACGCGATGCCGAGAGCATTGCCGATCTCGTTGCTGGTCTCCGCGATCGCGCCTGCGGATCCGGCGCGCTCGGGAGGGACTGCGGCAACGGCGGTGTCGGCGACGACAGCGAAGGAAATGCCATAGCCGAGGCCCGCGACCGCGGTGGGTGCGACGTACCAGCCGATTCCGCCTGTGATGGTGGTGGGCAGCAGCAGGAGCAAACCGGCGGCGATGGAGAAGTAGCACACGAGCAGCGCGGCCCGCAGGACGGGGAACGCCGAGGATGGACCGCAGGCAGATCCCGGCCAGGTACGCGGCAGCTGACCTACGCGTACGGTACGAACACCGGGATCAAGGCCGTGGCGTCCGGCGGCCACGGCCACACCGAGGACGAACTGCGCTACGTACGCCGCCGCTACCTGTCGGCGGAGGCAGCCCGCGCCATCGCCGTCCAGATCGCGAACGCCACCTTCGCCGCCCGCAGCACAGAGCTGTGGGGCCAGGGCTCGACCGCGGTCGCCTCCGACTCCGCCCATGTCCGTGCCTACGACCAGAACCTCTTCACGGAGTGGCACTCGCGCTACGGCGGCCGCGGAGTGCTCATCTACTGGCACGTCGAGAAGAAGTCCCTGGCCATTCACTCCCAGCTGATCAACTGCACCGCCTCCGAGGTGGCCGCGATGATCGAGGGCGCGATGGGGCACGGCACCACCATGGACCTGGAAGCCAACTACACCGATTCGCATGGCCAGTCGGAAATCGGGTTCGGCATCACGCGGCTGCTGAACTTCGACCTGCTGCCGCGTATCAAGCGGATCAACAAGGTGAAGCTGTACCGGCCGGTGGCCGGCGAGCCGGACGCCTACCCGCAGCCGACTCCGGCGCTGACCCGCCCGATCCGCTGGGAACTCATCACCCAGCAGTACGACCAGATGATCAAGTACGCGACCGCGATCCGAACCAGGACGGCGTCCACCGAGGCGATCCTGCGGCGCTTCACCCGCAACGCCTCCCATCCCACCTACGCGGCGATGCTGGAGGTCGGCCGCGCGCAGAAGACCATCTTCGTGGCCCGGTACCTGCGGCTGAGGGACCTACAGCGGGAGATCGAGGAGGGCCTGAACGTCATGGAGTCCTCCAACGGTGCGAACTCCGTGATCGCCTAAGGCAAGGGCGGGGAGATCGCCTCGAACCGGCGCGACGAGCAGGAGATGTTCGTGCTGTGCCTGCGGATTCCGCAATCGGTCCTGGTCTACGTGAACACCCTGATGCTCCAGGACGTCTTGAACGAGCCGGAGTGGGCGGACCTCCTCACGCCCGCCGACCGGCGCGGCCTGACCCCCCTGTTCTGGTCCCATGTGCGCCCGTACGACGAGGTCACCCTCGACATGGCCGCCGCCTCAACCTCACCGCGGTCAAGGTGCCCAGCCCTCGTACAGCGGGCGATGAGGAGCCGGCCGAGGAAGGTGCGGACGCGTAAGGGCTGTCCAGTCCCGCCACCGACGCGGTGCCGGTGACACGGGCCACCAGCTCGGCGTCTACGAACGGGCGCCGTTTGCACTGTTCGACCAGCTCAGCCAGGTGCTCGCGCGAACATGCGGTCAGCCACGGCTTCCCGTCGAACTGCGGATCAGGCGCGTGGACGACCGACTGATCCGGCACCAGCGCATCATCTCGGAGTCATTGACGACCACCGTTCCTCACAGATCACCTAGCTCAGGCAGGCGTCCGACACCGCCCCGCCCGACCCCGTCCGTCCCCCCTTCCTGCCTCCCTGCCCCCGCCGCCGCGCGTCAAGAGCGTGAAGAACGAAGAAGAAGCAGCTCAAAGGCTTGGCGTTTCTCACCGATCAGCAAGAATCGAAATCAAGTTCTCAGATCTGGTTCTGCCCGCCGTCGACGTAGATGTTCGCGCCGACGATGTAGCTGCTCTGTCCGGAAGCCAGGAACGCCACCACTGCGGCGACCTCCTCAGGACGCCCTATGCGGCCCTTGGCCACGGTCGCGGCGACATTCTCCTTGACAGCGGACAGTGTCTCCTCGCCGCCGAGAATGTTGGCGAGTCCGGGAGTTTCCACCCCACCCGGCGACACTGCGTTGACCCTGATGCCCCGGCCTTTGAGTTCGTTGGACCATGTCCGCGCGAATGACCGGACGGCGGCCTTGGACGCCGCGTACGCACCGAACGCCTCCATGCCGTTGTCGGCGGCTGTGGAGGAGGTCAGGATGACCGAGGCGCCGTCATTGAGCAGCGGGAGCGCCTTCTGCACGGTGAACACAGTGCCCCGGACGTTGACTCCGAAGGTCTGGTCGAAGTGGTCTTCGGTGGTCTGTTCCAGCGTGACGAACGTACCGACCGCCGCGTTCGCGACGAGCACGTCCAGTCCCTGTCCCCGGGCCCGGACCGCGTCGTAGAGCCGGTCCAGGTCGGCTGCCTCGGAGATGTCGCCGGCCACCGCGGTGGCCCTGGATGCTCCGATGGTCTCGATGGCGGCGTCCAACTCGGTCTTGCGCCGGCCTGTGATGAACACGTGCGCGCCCTCGTCTGCCAGACGTGCGGCGGTGGCCAGACCGATTCCGGTGCTGCCGCCGGTGACCACAGCCGTCCTGCCCTCAAGCTGTCCCATGTAAGTGTCTCCATATCCCTCTGTGTTGACCTGCTTCGATAGCCATCCTTCAGGAACACCCCGGTACGGTGCATCATGTGTAGTCCTTGTTTCTTTACGTATCGTCCAGAAGGGAGGTGGGCGTGCTCGGCTCCAGCGATCCGATCGCCGACGCCATCGGTCTTCTGCGCCCTCGCACCGTGATCGACCCCGGTCTTCATGCGGCAGGGCCGTGGGCGCTGCGCTTCGATCAGTCCTCGCATGTCAAGCTTGGTGTCGTCGCGCGCGGCGCATGCTGGCTGACCCTTGACGGGCACAAGCCCGTTCTGCTGGAAGAGGGCGACTTCTACCTGCTGGGCAACCCCCCGCCTTACGTCCTGGCCAGCACAGTCACCGCACCATCGCGCCCCGCGAAGCCGCTGTGGGGGAGCGCCAAGGACGGTGTCGTACGCATCGGCCCGGAGGCCGAGGAAGACACGTACCTCTGCGGCGGGCACTTCTCGTTCGAGGACACGAAGACCCCAGTCCTGACCCAAGTCCTACCGCTGCTCGTGCTTGTCCGTGCCGCAGATCCCCGCGGCAGGCTCCTGGCACATCTCAGCGAGCTCCTGGTCTCCGAGACCAGGACCGCCGCCGCCGGCAGCTCTCTCGTCCTGAACCACCTCGCACAGGTCCTGTTCGTCCACATGCTGCGCGCCCACGCCGAACAGGCCGATCAGCCCACCGGCTGGCTGGGAGCGCTCAACGACGACGGTATCGGTGCAGCCCTTCGCGCCATGCACACCGACGCAGCACACCCCTGGACACTCAAAGAGCTGGCCGCTATCAGCCACATGTCACGTTCCGCGTTCGCCTCATCCTTCAAGGGCCGGGTCGGAACCACCCCGCTGGACTATCTGATCCAGTGGAGAATGAGCCTCGCCCGCGACGCCCTGAGTCATGGCACGCGAACGATCTCCGAACTCGCGTTCATGATCGGCTACAAATCCGAGAGCGCGTTCAGCAGCGCATTCCGTCGCGTGGTCGGCTCCTCACCCAAACAATTCCGGATGAGTAGCACTGGGACCGACAACCCGAAGGTCGTACAAGCGCACGGGTGACCGAAAGGCGTCGCGCATGTTCGCGAACACACGGCTCGTTCGCGCGGCGCTCACCTATCGACCGATTGATGAGCAAGATCGGTAAGCGATGGTGCGCGGCCGGATCGGCGCCGGATCATGCCCATAAAACGGTGTCAGAAAGTCGATGTGCTCAAGAACTTGAGGAGCACCTTTTTCTCTACGATCTGGCGGGTGCAGCCACCCCAGGACGACGACACCGCCGATCTCCTCGCTCCCGTTCCGGCCGTACGGACCGGCAGCCTCGTGGGATACGCACGCGTGTCCACCAAGGGGCAGTTGCTCGACCGGCAGATCCACGCACTCAACACAGCGGGCTGCATCCGGATCTTCTCCGACAAGAAGTCCGGCAAGAACGCCGAACGCGAGGAACTGTGGAAGGCCCTCGACTACCTGCGCGAGGGCGACACCCTCGTCGTCCCGTCACTGGACCGGCTCGGCCGTTCCATCCAGGACCTCATCGCGATCGTGTCCGGCCTGCGCAAGCGCGGCATCGGCTTCACCTCGCTGCACGAGGCACTCGACACGACCATGCCCGGCGGGCGCCTGGTCTTCCACGTGTTCGCGGCGCTCGCGGAGTTCATCCGCGAACTCATCGTGCAGGGCACCAACGAGGGCCTGGACGCCGCCCGCGCCCGCGGCGCCCGACTCGGCCGCCCGCCGGCGATGACGGAGGAACAAGTACGTCACGCCCGCGACCTGCTCGCCCGGAGAACACCGTCACCTCGATCGCAAAGCTCCTCGGCGTCTCCACGAACACGATCTACGACTACGTGCCCGAGCCGAAGGGCGGTCGCCTCGCACTCGCTGAGGCGACGAGCACGCCGGAACTGCCCCAACCCACCAGGTCCGAGGACTGATCACTGCCGTTTACGGCTGGTGACAGCATTCTTACCGGCACCCCACATCGCGGGCGAGGACGACTCCGACGTCCAGCAGTCAGGGGATGGCCTGGATGCGCTCCATATGGTCCTCGCCCCACTCCCCGAGCGGTGCGAGTGCGGTGTTGAGTGAGCTGCCGAAATCGGTGAGCGAGTACTCCACCTTGGGCGGAACCTGGTGGTGGACCTCCCGGTGCACCAGGCCGCTGGCCTCCATCTCCCGGAGTTGAAGGATCAGCATCCTTTCGCTGATGCCGGACACCGTCCGCCTCAACTCTCCGAAACGCAGCGCCCCCTCCTCACCGAGCGAAAACAGGATCAGCCCCTTCCACTTACCGCCCATGACGGCGATGGCGGCGTCGAGCCCGCAGACATAGGTCCGCTTGGTCATCAGCACTCCTACTGACAAAAGTGTGGGTACCGAACAGAATTGTAGGTACTTGATCAAATGTATGTGGGCTTCCAGAATGGAACGGGAGCCGCGCCCGACGCACCGATCGGCGATTGCGTGGCTGCTCAACCACCCGACCGCTGACTGGAGTTACCCATGACCAAAATTGCCCCCACACCCGTGACCGTCGTCGGGCTGGGGTCGATGGGCCGGGCGCTGGCCGGAGCGTTCGCCGACGCGGGGCACCCGACAACGGTGTGGAACCGCACACCGGCCAAGGCCGCTCCGCTGGTGGCCAAGGGTGCCGTCCACGCCCGGTCGGTGGAGGCCGCGGTCGAGGCGAGCCCGCTGGTCATCACGTGCCTGACCACCTTCGAAGACACTCGCTCCGCCCTGGAGCCGGCTGCGGCTGCGCTGTCCGGGCGTGCCCTTGTCACCTTGAACAGCGGTTCGCCCGCCGGCGCCCGCGCCACGGCTGCCTGGGCGACCGGCCATGGCGTCCGGTTTCTGGCCGGAGCGGTCAAGAACGTGCCGGAGGCCGTGGGAGCGCCGGACACGCTGCTGTACTACAGCGGAGACAAGACGGTGTTCGCCGAGTACGAGACGACGCTGAAGGTACTGGGCGGCGACACCGTCCATCTCGGAGACGAGACCGACCTCGCCGCCCTGTACGAGATGGCCGTGGGCGCCATGCTGCTGCCCGCGCTCGTCGGTTTCTTCCAGGGGGCCGCGGCCGTTCGGGTTCGCGGGCTGGAGGCGAGCAGCATGGTGCGATTCGCCGGGAAGTGGCTGGACATGATCAAGTCTCTGCTGCCGGTCTACGCCACGGAAATCGACAGCGGTGACTACACCGATGCCGCCTCCTCCGTGAATCTCTTCCTCGCGGGCGCCGCCCACGACATGGAACTGGCCAAGGAGACGAACGTCGACATGGCCTGGCTCGCTCCGCTGCACGACCTGGTGGAGCGGGCGGCTGCGGCGGGTCACGGCGACCACAGCATCTCGGCCCTGACCGAAGTACTCAGAAAGCCGGCACAGGTCGTTCGGTGAGGGAACGTCACGTTCAGACCTCACCCGGAAGGACGTTCAGGCTTTGGTGCGATGCCGAGGAGTGTCATGAGCAAGCACGCTGTAACCGTCATCGGGCTCGGGCCGATGGGACGGGCGATGTCGAGCGCGTTTCTCGACAGGGGCTACCGGGTCACCGTCTGGAACCGGACCGCGGGCAGGGCGGACGAGTTGGCGGACGCCGGAGCCGACCGGGCCGCCACGGTCCACGACGCGCTCGCCGCGAGCGAACTGGTGATCCTCAGCCTGACGGACCACCACGCGATGTACGCCGTCCTTGAGCCGGCCACCGAGGCACTGTCCGGCCGGGTCCTCGTCAACCTCGGCTCGGACACGCCGGAGAGTGCCCGCAGCGCCGCGCGGTGGGCGTCAGGACACGGTGCCCGGTACCTCACCGGAGGTGTGCAGGCTTCACCCCCGGGCATCGGGCAGCCCGGGTTCTCCACCTTCTACAGCGGGCCCAAGGAGGTCTTCGACGCGCACCGGGAGGCCCTGGAGGTGCTTACCGGCACGGACTACCGCGGCGAGGACCCAGGGCTGGCGGCGGTGTACTACCAGGTCGGGATGGACCTGTTCTGGACGACGGTGCTCGGCTGGCTGCACGCCCTCGCGCTGGCCGATGCCCACGGCGTCTCGGCCGAGGAGATCCTGCCGTCCGCGTCATCCGTCCTGGCCGGGATGCCGGACTTCCTGGCCTTCTACTCACAGCGGATCGACAAGGGTGAGTACCCGGGCGACATCGAAAGGCTCGCCATGGGTGTGGCGAGCGTCGACCATGTCCTGCAGACCGCCAGGAGTGCGGGGGTCGACACCTTGCTGCCGACGGCGGTCCTGGAGATATTCCGGCGGGGCACGGCAGCCGGCCATGCCGACAACAGCGCGACCAGCTTGATCGAGGTCCTGAAGAAGGCCGCCGTGTAGCCGCTTCGCGCCGTCAGTGGCGCAGGCCCGGTCAACACCATGAAGTGGTGTTGCCTAGAGCGCACTCCACGACGTTGGCTATGAGCCATGAAGTACACGCAGCTGGGACGCACAGGACTCAAGGTCAGCCGACTCGTACTCGGGACGATGAACTTCGGTCCGCAGACCGACGAGGCCGACAGCCACGCGATCATGGACGCGGCGCTGGACGCGGGGATCAACTACTTCGACACCGCCAACGTGTACGGCTGGGGCGAGAACAAGGGCCGTACCGAAGAGATCATCGGGAACTGGTTCGCCAAGGGCGGCGAGCGGCGCGACAAGGTCGTGCTCGCCACCAAGGTGTACGGGAACATGGCCGCCGAGGGCGACGCCTGGCCCAACCACGACAAGCTCTCCGCGCTCAACATCCGCCGCGCGGTCGACGCGAGCCTGAAGCGGCTCCAGACCGACTACATCGACGTCTACCAGTTCCATCACATCGACCGCCGCACTCCCTTCGAGGAGATCTGGCAGGCCATCGACGTACTCGTACAGCAGGGCAAGATCCTCTACGTCGGGTCCTCCAACTTCCCCGGCTACAAGATCGCCCAGGCCAACGAGATCGCCGACCGGCGCGGCGGCACCATCGGGCTCGTCAGCGAGCAGTGCCTCTACAACCTCGCCGAGCGCCGCGCCGAGATGGAGGTCATCCCGGCCGCGCAGGAGTACGGGCTCGGTGTCATCCCGTGGTCCCCGCTGCACGGCGGCCTGCTCGGCGGTGTCATCAAGAAGGAGATCCAGGGCGGGCGCCGGGCGAGCGGCCGGGCCGCCGACGCCCTCGCCGACACCGCCGTCCGCGCGCAGATCCAGTCGTACGAGGACCTGCTCGACAAGCACGGCATCGAGCCCGGCGAGGCGGCCCTGGCCTGGCTCCTCACCCGCCCCGGCGTCACCGGCCCGATCGTCGGCCCGCGCACGGCCGAACAACTGGACTCCGCCCTCAGGGCCGTCGAACTGGAACTGAGCGAGGACGTACTGACCGGCCTCGACGAGATCTTCCCGGGCCCGGGCCCGTCCCCGGAGGCCTTCGCCTGGTAGCACCGTAAGGGGCGCGGGGCTGTGACATATGCGGCTCCTCCCCCACTCTCGGCTTCGCTCGAGCGGGGGGACCCCCATCGTGGGCGCAACCAGCCACGACGGCGCCGCAGCCGCGCAACCCGCCGGAGCTCAACGGCAGCGGCGGCCGGTCACCTACCGACGGCCGCCGCCATCGCCACCACAACGAACATCAGCACAAGAACACCGGCCATGATCCGGTTACGCGTCTTCGGGTCCACGCCACCGAGCCTAACCGCCCCTCCCTCAGCCACCCCGGCGAGGGGTCGGGCGAGAGGTCAGGCGAGGGACCCGTCGGGCGGTCCGCCGAGGGGCCACCGCCCGTGCACCTCATACCGCGGCTGCTCCCCCGGCACCCCCGAGGCGGGCAGCCGGCTCCGCATCAGGCACAGCTCGCCGACCGTCCACGCCCGCCCCTCGAACCGGTCGAGCACGGCCACGTACGGAGTGAAGTCGGCCTCCTCCCGGCTCCGCGCCAGCGTGAGATGCGGCCGGTAGCGCCGGTGCTCCTCCCGCTCCACCCCGGCCTTCCGCCCGGCCGCCCCCGCCCGCTCGGCGAGCAGCCGCAACGTACGTACGTCCCCCGCCGCGCCCGCCCACAACGCGCGGCCCCCGAACCGGCCGCCGCCCCGCAGGGACAGGGGGAACGGGTCCGTCCGCCGCGCCGACCGCTCCAGCCGGGCGGACAGCTCCGGTACGAGTTCGTCGTCGACCTCTCCGTAGAACGCGAGCGTGAAGTGCCAGCCGGGCAGGCCCGTCCAGCGCAGCCCGCGGCCGGCCCCGGGCAGGTTCCTCAACTCGTCGACCACCGAGGCCAGTTCGGCGGTCACGTTCTCCGGGGGCAGCACGGCGGCGAAGAGTCTCATGGCGTCACCCTTCCAGGGAACGGATCACCGGGCACACGGCCCGCGCCATGACTGCTCGACAGGTCTACGCCGCGGTGGCCAGCGCCCGCTCCCTCGGTACGAAGCGGACCTGTGGGTGGCCGTGGTGCCAGCGCACCGACAGGCGCAGGCCGCCCACACGGGCCAGGGCCAGGCCGACGGTGATGGCGGCCAGGGCCGAGACGACTCCGCCGATGGCGAAGCCGACCCGGGGGCCGTAGGCGTCGGTGATCCAGCCGACGACGGGCGCCCCCAGTGGCGTACCGCCCATGAAGACCATCATGAACAGGGCCATGACGCGGCCGCGCATGGCCGGGTCGGTGCCCATCTGGACCGCGGTGTTCGCCGTGACGTTGACGGTCAGGCCGGCGATCCCGATCGGGATCATGAGCAGGGCGAACAGCCAGTAGGACGGGGCCAGGGCGGCCACGATCTCCAGGACACCGAAGGCGACGGCCGCCGCGACCAGCACGCGCGCCCGGGCCGTGCCACGCCGGGCGGCGAGCAGCGCGCCCGCGAGCGACCCGACGGCCATCAGCGTGTTGAAGAGGCTGTACGCACCGGCGCCGGCGTGGAAGACGTCGTCCGCGTAGGCGGAGAGCCAGACCGGGAAGTTGAAGCCGAAGGTGCCGATGAAGCCGACGAGGATGATCGGCCACATCAGGTCCGGGCGGCCCGCGACATAGCGCAGGCCCTCGCGGAGCTGGCCCTTGCCGCGCGGGGTGCGCTCGACCTGGTTGAGCTCGCGGGAGCGCATCAGGAGCAGACCGGCGATGGGCGCGACGAACGACAGTCCGTTGAGCAGGAACGCCCAGCCCGTGCCCACGCTCGTGATCAGCAGGCCCGCGACGGCGGGGCCGACCAGGCGGGCGGACTGGAAGTTGGCGGAGTTGAGGCTGACCGCGTTCTGCAGCTGCTCGGGGCCGACCATCTCGGAGACGAAGGACTGCCGGGCCGGGTTGTCGATCACCGTGGCGAGGCCGACGGCGAAGGCGGCGACGTATACGTGCCAGACCTGGACGTGGCCGGAGATGGTGAGGAAGGCGAGCGCGAGGCCGGTGAGGCCCATGGCGGTCTGGGTGGCCAGCAGTGTCGGGCGCTTGGGGAGGCGGTCCACGAGGACACCGCCGTAGAGACCGAAGAGCAGCATCGGCAGGAACTGCAGGGCCGTGGTGAAACCGACGGCGGCGGATGAACCGGTGAGGCTCAGCACCAGCCAGTCCTGGGCGATGCGCTGCATCCAGGTGCCGGTGTTGGAGACGACCTGGCCGGTGAAGAACAGCCGGTAGTTCCTGATCTTCAGCGAGCTGAACATCGAGGAGCGGGGCTTGGGAGCGGACGGGGAGTTGTGGGCGGCAGGTGCGGGGGCGGAGTCTGCTCCGGGTCCCGTACTCAACGGCGTTCGCCTCCTTGGACGGGGGTGGGTTCGGTGCGCGCGGCGTGCGGGTGCGCGCGGTTACAGATGCGCGAGCTTCTCCAGGACGGGGGCGGCCTCGCGGAGTTTCGCCCAGTCGTCCTCGTCGAGGCCCTCGACCAGTCCGGCCAGCCACGCGTTCCGCTTGCGGCGGCTCTCGTCGAGCATGGCCTCGGCCCGCTCGGTCTGTGTGACGACCTTCTGGCGCCGGTCCTCGGGATGCGGCTCCAGCTTGACCAGGCCCTTGGCTTCGAGGAGCGCCACGATGCGGGTCATCGAGGGCGGCTGCACATGCTCCTTGCGGGCGAGCTCGCCCGGGGTGGCCGTGCCGCAGCGGGCGAGGGTGCCGAGCACCGACATCTCGGTCGGGCTCAGCGACTCGTCGACCCGCTGGTGCTTGAGTCGACGTGACAGGCGCATCACGGCGGATCGCAGGGAGTTCACGGCGGCAACGTCGTCGCCATGGGTCAGGTCAGGCATGTTCCTTAGAGTAACTCATTACTCTCGCTAAAGACCACCCGAGTGCACGCCTGATGCCCGTGAATCGGGCCACTGACGCCTTTCATCACTCATACGAGTGAGATCACTCCGGAAAGTAACCCGGCGACGGGCCGGATACGGCAACCCTCGACCGCATGGGGACCAGTGTGCTCAGCCTGCGGATAGACGGGGAGCTGCTCGATCGGCTCCGGCACCATGCGGCGAAAAGGGGAATGAGCGTCCAGGACTACGTCGTCCGGACGCTCGTTCGCGACGACTTCGACGAGCGGTTCCAGACCGCGGTCGAGGAGACGGAAAAGTTCTACGGGGTCACGTGAGCGCGAATGTTCCACGGGGTCACGTGAGACCGCAGCCGGCCGAGGCCCAGGTCGGACCCTGCGCCCGGGCCGGCGCTCAGGTCAGGCCCAGCGCCGGCATCAGGTAGTAGAAGGCGAACACCGCCGACACCACGTACATCGCGACCGGTACGTCCCGCCCGCGCCCGGCCGCCAGCCGCAGCACGACGAACGTGATGAAGCCCATGCCGATGCCGTTCGTGATCGAGTACGTGAACGGCATCATCAGCATCGTCACGAACGCCGGGATCGCGATGGTGTGGTCGTTCCAGTCGATCTGGCGGATCGAGCCGGACAGGATCAGGAAGCCGACCGCGAGCAGCGCGGGCGTGGCGGCCTGGGACGGGACCATCGTGGCGACGGGGGTCAGGAAGAGCGCGACACCGAAGAGCCCACCGGTAACGACGTTCGCGAAACCGGTGCGCGCCCCCTCGCCGACGCCCGCCGTGGACTCCACGAAGCAGGTGGTCGCGGAGGACGAGGTGGCGCCGCCCGCGGCGACCGCGATGCCGTCGACGAAGAGCACCTTGCTGATGCCCGGCATGTTGCCGTCCTTGTCGGTCAGCTTCGCCTCGTCGCCGACGCCCATGATCGTGCCCATCGCGTCGAAGAAGCACGACAGCAGGACCGTGAAGACGAACAGCACACCGGTCAGTACGCCGACCTTGCCGAAGCCGCCGAAGAGGCTGACCTGCCCGACGAGCCCGAAGTCGGGGCCGGCGACCGGGTTGCCGGGCCACTTCGGGGTGGTCAGACCCCAGGAGGGCACCGTGGCGACGGCGTTGATGACGAGCGCGACGACGGTCATGGCGACGATCGAGATCAGGATCGCGCCCGGCACCTTGCGCACGATCAGCGCGAGCGTGAGGAGCGTGCCGAGCACGAAGACCAGTACGGGCCAGCCGTCGAGGTGACCGGTCCCGCCGAGCTGCAGCGGCACGGTCGTGTGGGCGGCGTCCGGGATGCGCGAGACGAAGCCCGAGTCGACCAGGCCGATCAGCATGATGAACAGGCCGATGCCGATCGCGTTGCCCTTGCGCAGGCCGAGCGGCACGGCGTTCATCACGCGCTCACGCAGACCGGTGGCGACGAGCAGCATCACCACGAACCCCGCGAGCACCACCATGCCCATGGCGTCCGGCCAGGACATCCGGGGCGCGAGCTGGAGCGCGACGACGGTGTTCACGCCGAGACCGGCGGCGAGCGCGATCGGTACGTTGCCGATGACGCCCATCAGGAGCGTGGTGAACGCGGCCGTCAGCACGGTCGCGGTGACCAGCTGGCCGTTGTCCAGCTGGTGCCCGTACATGTCCTTCGCGCTGCCCAGGATGATCGGGTTCAGCACGATGATGTAGGCCATCGCGAAGAAGGTGGCGAAACCGCCGCGGATCTCGCGCGACAGCGTGCTGTCGCGCTCCGAGATCCGGAAGTAGCGGTCGAGCGCGCCGGAGCCGGACCGGGGGTCCGGCTGCTTGGGCGCGGAGGCCTTGGCGGGGGCCGAGGTGGGCATGCGGGGACCTCATCGCCGGCGGACATCCCCGATGCCCAGGTGGCGTTTCGTGATTTGGAGTTGCGTGATTTGGAGTTTCATACGAACAGAAGTGGCCAGAAAGAAACAGTTTCAGTATGAACATACGTCATCAGGAACGCTATCTCCGCGCGTAGACATGACCGCCCGCGCATGGTCCTGATCACCTCGTAAGCTGTGCCCATGGCAGGGTTTTTTTCGGGATCCCCGAAACACGAGGCGCCGGAACCCCTGGAGGGTCCCGTGGTCGCCACCGTCGTCGGTGGCACGGTCCTCTGGTTCGTCCTCTTCCTGGCACAGCTGCCCTTCTACAACTGGTTCGACGACCACGGACACCTGTGGTGGCTCTGGACCTGTCTGGCCGGCGCGGGCCTCGGCCTGATCGGCATCTGGTACGTGCGGGGCCGTGAGGCGGCGATCAAGAGGGACGAGGCCGCGCAGCCCGAGCGACCGGTCACGGAGTAGCGGCTTCCGCTCGGGTCCGTACAACCACGGCATCATCCCGGGTCCTCCCCTGGTCGGATCTTTGCCGCACTCGGCGGGTGAAGCCGTATGTCCCGCCGTACCGTCGGATGCATGACGCACATCGACGCGGGCGCCGAACTCGACCCTGTGCATCCCCATCCCATACCCGCCCCCGCGCCGAGGGCGGTGGGCCTCACCGCGGCCGAGGTCGCCGAACGGGTGGCGCGGGGCGAGGTCAACGACGTACCCGTGCGCAGCAGTCGCTCCACGGCCGACATCGTCCGGGCGAACGTCTTCACCCGGTTCAACGCGATCATCGGTGTGCTCTGGCTGATCATGATGTTCGTCGCGCCGTTCCAGGACAGCCTGTTCGGCTATGTGATCCTCGCGAACACCGGGATCGGCATCATCCAGGAGCTGCGCGCGAAGAAGACCCTGGACTCGCTGGCGGTGATCGGCGAGGCGCGGCCGACCGTCCGCAGGGACGGGACCGCCGCCGAGGTCGGCACCTCCGAGATCGTGCTCGGGGACCTGATCGAGATCGGGCCGGGCGACAAGATCGTCGTGGACGGCGAGTGCGTCGAGGCCGACGGTCTGGAGATCGACGAGTCGCTGCTCACCGGCGAGGCCGACCCGGTCGTCAAACAGCCCGGCGACCAGGTGATGTCGGGCAGCTTCGTGGTGGCGGGCGGCGGCGCGTTCACCGCGACGAAGGTGGGGCGCGAGGCGTACGCGGTGCAGCTCGCCGAGGAGGCGAGCCGCTTCACGCTCGTCCACTCCGAGCTGCGGACCGGTATCTCCACGATCCTCAAGTACGTGACGTGGATGATGATCCCGGCCGCGATCGGCCTGGCCATCACCCAACTCGTCGTCAAGAACGACGACTTCAAGGCGTCGATCGCCCGAGCCGTCGGCGGCATCGTGCCCATGGTCCCGGAGGGGCTGGTCCTCCTCACCTCCGTCGCCTTCGCGATCGGGGTCATCCGGCTCGGCCGGAAACAGTGCCTCGTCCAGGAACTCCCGGCCATCGAGGGCCTCGCCCGCGTCGACACGGTCTGCCTCGACAAGACCGGCACGCTGACCGAGGGCGGCATGGACGTCACCGAGCTGCGTCCGCTGGGCGGCACCGACGAGTCGTACGTACGGAAGGTGCTGGGCGCCCTCGGGGAGTCCGACCCGCGGCCGAACGCCTCGCTCCAGGCCATCATCGACGCCTACCCGGACCAGAAGGACTGGCGCTGCGTCCAGGCGCTGCCTTTTTCCTCCGCGCGCAAGTACAGCGGGGCGTCCTTCAGCGAGGGCGACGGCGAGTCGAGTACGTGGCTGCTGGGCGCCCCGGACGTACTGCTGCCGCCCGAGGACCCGGCCCTCGCCGAGACCGAGCAGCTCAACGAGCAGGGGCTGCGGGTGCTGCTGCTGGCCCGCGCCGACAAGGACCTCGACGACCCGCTGGTCCAGGAGGGCGCCCGGCCGACCGCGCTCGTCGTCCTGGAGCAGCGGCTGCGGCCCGACGCGGCCGACACCCTGCGGTACTTCGAGGAGCAGGACGTACGGGCCAAGGTGATCTCCGGCGACAACGCGGTGTCGGTCGGCGCGGTCGCCGCCAAGCTCGGGCTGGCCGGTGCCTCCGCGACGGTCGACGCGCGGCGGCTGCCCACCGAGCGGGAGGAGATGGCCAGGGCGCTGGACGAGGGGACGGTGTTCGGGCGCGTCACACCGCAGCAGAAGCGGGACATGGTGGGCGCCCTCCAGTCGAACGGCCACACCGTCGCGATGACCGGCGACGGCGTCAACGACGTGCTCGCCCTCAAGGACGCCGACATCGGGGTCGCGATGGGGTCCGGGTCGGAGGCAACCCGGGCCGTCGCCCAGATCGTGCTGCTGAACAACAGCTTCGCGACCCTGCCGTCCGTCGTCGCCGAGGGACGGCGGGTCATCGGGAACATCACCCGGGTCGCGACGCTGTTCCTGGTCAAGACCGTGTACTCGGTGCTGCTCGCGGTGATGGTGGTGTGCTCGCAGGTGGAGTACCCGTTCCTGCCGCGCCACTTGACCCTGTTGTCGACGCTGACGATCGGGGTGCCGGCGTTCTTCCTGGCCCTGGCGCCCAACAAGGAGCGGGCTCGCCCGCACTTCGTGCGGCGGGTGATGCGGTACTCGATCCCGGGCGGGGTCGTCGCGGCGGTCGCCACCTTCGCCACGTATCTGATCGCCCGTCACCACTACACGGGGGACGGGGCGTTGGACGCGGAGACCAGTGCGGCGACGCTGACCCTGTTCCTGATCGCGATGTGGGTCCTTGCGATCATCGCGCGGCCGTACACGTGGTGGCGGGTGGGGCTCGTTGCCGCGATGGGGCTCGGGTTCGTCATCGTGCTCGTCGTGCCGTGGCTCCAGGAGTTCTTCGCGCTGAAGCTGGTCGGGACGACCATGCCGTGGACCGCCGTCGGTATCGCGGTGGTGGCTTCGGCGTCACTGGAGTTCGTGTGGAGGTGGGTGGACCGCCGCTTTCCCGCGTGAGCGCGGCGCTTGGGGCGGGGGGTTGGTGAGGCCCGGCTTATGGGTGCGGGTGAGTGGGGGGGTGCCCGCGCAGTTCCCCGCGCCCCTAAAGGCAAAAGCCCCGCCAACTCCCTCCTCTCCACGCCACTGGCCCCACACCCGTCAGGGCGTGGGGCCAGTGGTGGCAAGGCGGGAGGGTTACTTCACGTCGACGAAGTCGCCCGCGGCCTTGACGGCCGGAGTGGTCGTCGTGCCCGCGAAGTTGTAGCGGAAGTAGCCGTCGGCGGCAGCCTTGACGGTGGTCTTCAGGGCGCCGGCCGAACCGGACTTGACCGTCTTGACGTCCGCGTAGGTGGACGTGCCCTTCTTCTTGAACTGGAGCTTCACCGACTGGACGGTGTAGCCCGCGTACTTGTTGGTCTCCCAGTTGGCGCGCGTCAGGTTGCCCTTGACCGTGATGGTCTTGCCCTTCTTCACGGGCTCGGGCGAGGCGTTGACGGTCAGCTTGGAGAAGCGCTGGACTTTGGTGGTGCCGGCCTTGGCGACCTCGGCGTAACCGACCTTGGTGACGTCGAAGTCGTCGGCGGTCGGGTCCTGGCCGTTGAAGGCGACGGCGTAGGCGTTGGCGTTCCACGTGCCCGCGTCGGAGTTGATGAGCTCGTCGTCGCCCGGACGGACGTCGATGGTGCCCTTGCAGGACGCGACGGTGGTGGAGACCGGCGTGCAGGTCGGGTAGAGGTCGCCGAACAGGTAGTTGTCCGGCGAGTCGTAGGAACCGCGGTAGATCTCCAGGTCGAAGACGAAGTCGTCGGCGGCGATGTCGACGTCGGCGCCGTGCGTCAGCGTGAACGTCGTCGGGACGGTGACGTGCTTGCTGGTGCCGGCGACGATCGCCTTGCCGCCGTTGACCTTCACGTTCGAGAAGCTCGCGTCGAGGGCGTACGGCGCGTCGTCCGCGGCGGCGATACGGGCGCCGTTCTTGCCGGCGGCGGCGTGGGCGGAGTCGAGCACCTTCGCGACGTCCGCGCGCGAGATGGCGGAGTCGTCGGCCTGAGCGGCCGGAACGGCGAAGGCGGAGAGAGCCAGGGCGCCGGTGACGGCGGCCACGGTGGCACGTATACGCATGCGTTCCCCTGATGGAGAAAGGGCCCCGGACGGCATTCGTCCTCACGTCGGGGCCGAAGTGATCAAGAGTCTGTTGACCCGTAGTGATCAGATGCGTGACGGGGGTGAATGGTTGTACGCGAGGTGAATCTTTTGCGTACACGTGACCAAGATCGTCATCACCACTCACCCCCACACAACCGAGGGGCCTGCCTACGGACCCGAGGGGCCTACTTCACGTCGATGAAGTCACCCGCGGCCGCGACGGCCGGAGTGGTCGTCGTACCCGCGAAGTTGTAGCGGAAGTAGCCGTCGACCGAGGCCTTGACGGTGGTCTTCAGGGCGCCGGCCGAACCGGACTTGACCGTCTTGACGTCCTTGTAGGTCGTCGTGCCCTTCTTCTTGAACTGCAGCTTCACCGACTGCACGGTGTAGCCCGCGTACTTGCCCGTGTCCCAGTTGGCACGGGTCAGGTTGCCCTTGACCGTGATGGTCTTGCCCTTCTTCACGGGCTCCGGCGAGGCGTTGACGGTCAGCTTGGAGGCGCGCTTGACCTTGAAGCCCTTGGCGTTGTCCTTCTGGACATAGTTGGCGTCGACGCCCGCGGCGAGCGCCCAGACCTTCCAGCCGCCGGCCACCGAGTTGATCAGGTTCTCGCCCGCCTCGACGGTGAAGCTCGACTTGCAGGTCGAGGTCGTGGCGTTGACCTCGGTGCAGGTGGCGCGGCCGTCGCTGCTGTTGGCGACGGCGCCGCTGTCGGACGACTCGATGTCCGAGCCGTGGTAGAGGATCGCCTGGGCCCAGTCGATGCCCGAGTTGTCCGTGGCGGTGAAGCTGACCGTGAAGGTCTTCTTCCCGGTCGCGCCGCCGACGACGTCCTTGCCGCCGTTGACCACGACGTTCGAGATCTTGGTGTCGCCCGCCGAGTCGTCGGCCTGAGCGGCCGGTACGGCGAGGACGGACAGGGCCAGGGCACCGGTGACGACGCCCAGGGTGGCACGTATACGCATGCGTTCCCCACGTGGAGAGGGACCTCGCGGCGAAGCCATGTCACGCGAGATCCGGTCATTGAGACTGCGGAGCCCGAGGGCTCGCGGTGATCAGATCCACGAAGGGAACGAATGGTTGTACGAGTTGTGAACTTCTGGTGCCTATGTTGCCCAGATCACATCAGTGGCCCCGGGCGCCTCTGCCGAACTCCGGGGCCAAGGGCCCTTCAAGGCCCCTCAGTCGAACCAGCGGTCCCGTGCCAGTTCCTCCGTCCTGGACGGGTCCTCCAGGAGCGCGCCGACCTCGAAGCGGCGTGGCCACTGTCCGGCCGCCCAGGCGAGGCCCGCGGCGACGCCCTCCACGGTGGCGGCGTGCAGTACGCCGTCGCGGGTGCGGCGCCAGTCGAGTTCGGTCTCGTCGACGAAGAGTTCCTCGTGCTCGACGTACGTCGTGGGGGTGGAGGGGCCCAGCAGGACCCGTACGGACTCCGGGACGTCGTGTTCGACGCCCTCGCTCGTCACCTCGCCGGTGACCGACTCGCTCAGCCGCCGGACCTGGAACAGCTCGGCGAGGTCGGCGGCGCGGGACGGGCGGACGGGGAGCAGCGGGGTGCCGGCGGTGAAGGGCAGCAGGTCGGGCGAGTCGACGACCATGGCGTCGGCCGCTTCCACGACGGTCACCCGGCCGTCCACCACGGCCCGCAACTCGTCGGGCAGGGTGACCTGTTCGGGGTCGAGGTCGGCCAACGCGCTGTAGAGGGCGTGCAGTTGGGACGAGGTGACCTCGCGGTCGGGGTCGGCGAGGCGGTCGAGGAGCTCGGCGGCCCCGCCCGGTTCGGCGAGGAGGGCGGCGACGGAGGTGCGGACGCCGAGGGCCCGCAGGACCTGCTCGTCGTTGAAGCCGGTGGCGTCGGCGGCGTCGTACAGGCCGTGCAGGAGCGGGTCGCCGCCCTCGGCGCGCAGGCCGGCCGGGCGGCGGCCGTCGAGGACCGGGTTCCCGCGCAGCCACCAGGCGGTGTACGGCCGGACGATCTCGTGCGTCCCGTCGGGCAGCAGGAGGCGGACCGGCTGGGTGAGGGCGTCCCGCAGCGGCGGGCGGGAGAGCAGGGCGAGGGCCTCGGGCCAGCGGTCCTCGTCCACCAGGTCGAGGTCGCGTACGGCGACGAGTTCCGTGGCGACGGGCGGCACCGGCGAGTCGGGCAGCCGGTCGAGGACGTCCTCGCACCACACGTCCACGGCGTCGAGGAGCCCCGCGTCGTCGGGCTCGGCGAACTCCCCTTCCCGCGGCTCCAGTTCGTCGGGATCGAGGACGACATCCGTGGCACGTACGAGGGTGAAGTTGGCCAGCACCCCGCAGGCGGCGAGCGGCTGTTCGCCCCAGCGCTCGGCCAACTCGGCGTCCACGGAGGCGAGTTCGTCCTCGCGCATCACCTGGGCGAACGGGCTGCCGGGCAGGACGAGTTCGCCGGCGGGGGCGAGTTCGCCCTCCTCGTCGGGGAGGGCGAGGGCGCCGAGCCAGGGTTCGTCGCCGGGTGCGAGGCCCGCGTCGCGGACGAGCGCGAGGACGGTGTCGGCCAGCTCCTCGGCGTCCGGGGCGTCCTCGTCCCAGGCACCGCCGTCGTCGTCGAGGGAGGCGGCGACGGCCGCGCGGACCTGCGGGGTGGTGAGGACGGCCCGCGGGGTGGCGGGCAGGGCGCCCAGCTTCTCCAGGAGCGGATGGGCGGCGTCCGGGTGGGCGACCTTGAGACCGAGGCGGGCGAGGCGCACCAGGGCCTCCGGGGCGGCCCGTTCACCGTCCGCGGCGGGCAGCAGGACCTGCCGGGGCCCGATCGTCGTACGCCCGTCCGCGAGCGGCACCGGGAGCCCCGTGAGCCGGTCCGGGTCGACGCCGGCGAGGCTGTCGTAGAACCGCCGCCACCACGCCGGGTCCTTCTCCAGTCCGGCCAGCCGGTCGATCGCCTCGGTCAGCGGTACCCGCGCGACGCCCAACGTCCGCAGTTCCACCCGCCGTTCGAGCCCGGCGGGCAGCAGACTGGGCAGCACCTCGGCGAGGACCTGCACGGTCTCGGCGCCCGCCCCCTCCACCACCTCGGCGTCACGGGGCCGCAGAGCCTCCGGAAGGCCGGAGTCCTCGTCATCATCGTCATCGCCGGTCGGCTCGACCGCGGGCGGCAGGAAGGCGGTACGCGGCAGCCGGTCGAGGATCGCCTGGCGCAGGGTCCCGTCGAGCTCGCCCTTGCCGAGCGAGCCCGGCACGAGGCCGATGATCCCGGGGGTCACCGGCCGCCAGTCGGCGAGCAGTTCGGCGTACGCGTCCGCCGCGCGCTGCATCAGGAAGTCGGTCAGCGGGCCGGGGGCGGCGTGCCGGCGGGTGGTGTCGAGCGGGAGCGAGGCGATGAGCAGCGCGGGCACACCGAGGGGTTCGTCACTGGGCGTGGGCGCGTGCACGACGGGGCTGGTGCGGGGCTTGCCCGGAGTCCCGTCGGCGTCGACCGGAACGGCCCAGGTGACCGACCAGTGGGGGCGCAGCCGCTCCTCGACGGGCCGGTCGGCGAGCAGCGCGGGCTCCAGGGCGCCGTGCGCGGAGACGGTACGCCAGCGGGTCGTACCGTCGCGGGAGTCCTCGACGACCACATCGCCGTCGGTATCCGCGTCGGCGCGGCGCCGGACGGTCCGTACGCTCCCGTCCCCGGCCTCCACGACGACTTCCGCAAGCCCGGGCAGGGCCAGCAGCAGCGCGTCGTCGACTCCCCCGAGCAGCCGCTCGGCGAGATCCTCGGCCGCCGCGTCCCGCAGCGGCAGGATCACGACGCTGTCGTACGAGTCCGGGGCGGTGCCCTCGGCCGCGAACGGCAGCCGGAGCAGCGGCACATGACCGTCGCGGCGCCGCAGTTCGTCGCCGAGGCCGGGGCTGTGGCGGGCGATGTCGGTGGCGAGTTCGCGGGCCTCGACGAGGGACCAGCGGACGCCTCCGTGCCGCCCCACGAGGGCGGGTTCGTCGGTCACCGCGAGCACGGACGCGAAGCCGACGCCGAAGCGGCCGACCGCGCTGTCGTTCTCGTCCCGCTTGGCGGAGGCGCGCAGTGTGGAGAGGGACTCGACGCCCGTCGCGTCCAGCGGGGCGCCGGTGTTGGCGGCGACGAGGACGCCGTCGCGGAGGGTGAGGCGGAGCCGGCCCGGCACTCCGGCCCGGGCGGCGGCGTCGGCGGCGTTCTGCGCGAGCTCGACCACCAGCCGGTCCCGGTAGCCGCCGAGGACCAGGTCCTCCTCGGCGTTGGCGTCCTCGCGGAACCGCGCCGGACTCGTCGCCCAGGCGTCCAGCACCCCGCGCCGGAGCCTCGCCGTCCCGAACGGATCCGCGCCCTCGGCAGCCGGCCGCACGAACTTGCTCACGGTTACTCTCCCTTACGTTGTACGGCCGCACGCGGTGGCTCGGTCGCGGCAAGAAGGTACCGCGGGTTCCCTTGCAGGGGGCTCGGCGGGAGGCATGCCTGGCCGACGGGGGTGGGGTTGGTCGGGCAGTTCCCCGCGCCCCTGGGGGGGGGTGAGTGGCTGATGCCCTGGGTTCACCGCGGGGCAGTGGGTGTTGCCCGCGCAGTTCCCCGCGCCCCTAAGGGGCGCGGGCCGCACCGCCTGCTTTTAGGGGCGCGGGGAACTGCGCGCTCAGCCGAAACGCACCCGCACCCGACACACCACCCGAACACCCACCCACCCCAGGGGCGCGGGGCTGTGACATGTGCGGCTCCGCCGCGTGGGCGCACTCAGCCACGGGCAACCCGCACATCACAGCGAGCCGGCGGCAGCCAGAGGGCAGCCTAGGAGTGGCCGAAGTCCGCCGAGGATTCGTCCGGGCCGACGGACACGGAGCCCGAGTCCGGGGACGGGCGGAGGGGGAACGGGTCCACCCGGGTCTCGTCGATCACCGGCGGAGCCGGCCGCGGCGGTGAGGGCATGACCGCGGCCTCCGAGTGACCGCCGCACCCGTACGACAGCGACACCACGCGCCCGTCCGCCGGCGAGAACTCGTTCGCACACAGGCCGAACGCCTGCCCGAGCGAGCCCCCGATGGGGTTCAGGAAGCCACAGCTGACGCACGTGGCGGGAGCGGCCTGGGCCATCGCGGTCTTGGGCCCGTACGAGTCCTCCCAGCGGTCGGCGGCGACATGCAGCCCGTACCGCGAGAGCACCCGCGCCCGCCGCATCCCGAGCTCCTCGGCGACGGAGGCGATCGACCCGCGGGTCGGCACGGCCGGCAGCGCGGCCGGTGTCCCGGCCGTGACCTCGGCGTCCTCCGCCTCCACGAGCTCGGCCATCTCCTCGGAGATCAGCGAGTTCGGCGCGGGCTCGTCCTCGCCGGAGAACCCCGCCTCCAGGCGCAGATCCTCCGCGTCCGTGGGCAGCAGGTCCCCCGGACCCATGTCCCCGGGCCGGAGCCGCTCGCTCCACGGCACCCACTCGGGCGCCTGCAGTGCGTCCGCTCCCGGCAGCAGGACCGTCTCGTCGAGGGTGACGAGCTTCGCCCGCGAGGCCCGGGCCACGGTCACGGCCCAGCGCCAGCCGCGATAGCCCAGGTCCTTGCACTCGAAGAAGTGCGTGACGACGCGGTCCCCTTCGCTGACCATTCCCGCGTGCTCGCCGACGACGCCTGGTACGGCGGCCTCCTCGGCGGCGGCCCGGGCGAGGTCGACGGCCTCGGCGCACAGACGGTCGGGGGTTCGGCTTCGCGTTGTCGCGCTCACAGGTATCGCTTCTCTCCTACGCCGTCTCACGAGTGCGCCGTCCCTCGACGGGGGTGCGGACGGAGCGGACCGGAGGGCCGCGTCGACGTCCGCGCCCGATCGCACTCGGGCGCACCTACGTCATCCATTCTGCGGGATGGCCGAGAGGCGCGCGGCCGAGAACAACCGCCGCGGGCGCGCTACGCACGCTACCGTCTCGCTGGCGCCTGGCCTACACCGGCGTTCACTTCGCCGCTCCGCGGCGGCGTGGCTCCGCCCACTCCGAGGGCCCCGGCCCGGCCGCTCGGCAGCCCTTTCCGCACAGCTCTCCGGCGGTTTCCTCACCCGTTCCTCACTCGTTCCCCGTCCGTTCCCCACCCGTTTCCCACCCCGCGCATCCCGCTGGATCCGCTCCACGGCCCTCTGTCGGCCGCCGCGCCGCGGCGCAACTCACAGCGCCCACTCAGCCCCTATACGCGCGGTAACCGCACTACATACGCCGTTCTCGGGGCACTATTGCGGAGTGGCAGCCGCAAGGTCGCCCCACGGTGCCACCGGGATCGGTGGGGCCGGGGCGGGACGAACGAGCGGATCGGGCCCGGTGCGCGGGGCCGTCCGTTCCGTCGGGCGTGCCCTGCACCTGCCGTTCACGGGGACGGCGAGGGGCATCAGAAAGGCGACACACGCGCACGGCGCGGGCGAGTCGGGCCTCGGCAAGCTGATCGAACTCCACGGGGTGAACGGCGCCGGCGACATGATGATCACCGTCGCGCTCGCCTCCACGGTCTTCTTCTCGGTGCCGACGGACGAGGCCCGCGGCCGCGTGGCGCTCTATCTCGCGATCACCATGGCCCCGTTCGCACTCCTCGCCCCGGTCATCGGGCCGCTCCTGGACCGCCTCCCGCACGGCCGCCGGGCCGCGATGGCGGGCGCGTTCATCGCCCGCGCGTTCATGGCCCTGCTGCTGTCGAGCGCGGTCGTCACGGGCAGCATCGAGCTCTACCCGGCGGCCCTCGGCGTCCTGGTGGCGTCGAAGGCGTACGGCGTGGTCAGAAGCGCGGTGGTGCCCCGGCTCCTGCCACCCGCGTTCTCCCTGGTGAAGGCGAACTCGCGGGTCACCCTCGGCGGCCTCCTCGCCACCGGTGTGGCCGCCCCGATCGGGGCGGGGCTGCAGGCGCTCGGGCCGCGCTATCCGCTCTACGGCGCCTTCGTGATCTTCGTGGCGGGTACGTTCCTGTCGTTCCAGCTCCCGCACAAGGTCGACTCGGCCAAGGGCGAGGACAAGGCCCTGCTCGCCGCGGACGAGCAGCACCTGCACGGGCCGCACCTGAAAACGCCGAAGCGCCCGGGGCTGCGTACGGTCGGCACGGCGGTCACGCACGCGCTCGCCGCGAACGCGTCGCTGCGCTGTCTCTCCGGGTTCCTGATCTTCTTCCTCGCGTTCCTGCTGCGCGAGCATCCGCTGGCCGGTGCGAGCGCGGCGGTCTCGCTGGGGATAGTGGGCGTCTCGGCGGGCGCGGGCAACGCGCTCGGCACGGCGGTCGGGGCGGCGCTGAGAACCCGGTCCCCGGAGCTGATCATCGTGACGGTGATCGCGGTGGTGCTGGGTGTCGCGATCACGGCCGCGGTGTTCTTCGGGGTGATCCTCGTCGCGATACTCGCCGCGTTCGCCGGATTCGCGCAGGCGCTGTCCAAGCTGTCGCTGGACGCGCTGATCCAGCGGGACGTGCCGGAACTGGTCCGCACGTCCGCGTTCGCCCGCTCCGAGACGCTGTTGCAGATGGCGTGGGTGGTCGGTGGCGCGGTCGGGATCGCGCTGCCGCTCTACGGCACGCTCGGGATGTCGGTGGCCGCCGGGATCGTCGCCGTCGGCTGGCTCACCACGGTCCGGGGGCTGCTGAGCGCGGCCCGCCGCGGGGGGCGGCAGCACGCGCGGGTGGCGTGAGCGTCCCTGACTGGGTTTTTCAGGTGCGGCACGCCGCGTACCCCACCCGCGTAGGTGGGGTGCCGGGGCCGCCCGATAGCCTTCGGGCATGAGCTCCCAGCGTCCCCTTGCGCGCCGTCGCCGCGCCGTCGCCGCCGCCGGCGCCGTTTCCGCCGGACTTCTCGTCCTGTCCGCCTGTGACAAGCCGACGCCGATGGCCACCGTCACGATCGGCAACGACTCGGTCAGCACCGAGGCCGAGTGCTACAAGGACGGCGACAACATCGGCCGCGCGGAAGCCACCAAGTGCGCCCGCGAGAAGGCCTCCGACACGATCAGCGTCCCGCAGGGCGAGACGCTGCGGATCGGTGTCGACCCGGAGATCGCGGACGAGGGCTGGGCCCTGTGGATCAACGGTCAGCGCGTCACCGACCCGTTCAAGAAGACGTACTACTCCTTCGAGGGTGTCGACCTCTTCGCGAGCCAGCAGGGCCAGCCCGCGCCGAAGACGCTGAACATCAGCATCGTCCAGCAGAACAAGGCCGACTCGAAGTTCGCGGGCGTCTGGAACTTCAAGCTCGAGAACGCCGACGCCTGAGCCGGCTGATCCGCCGCGCATGCGTGTCCTCGTAGCCACCGCGGTCCTCGTCGAACGGGACGCGGTGGCCGCGGCGTTCGCGCCCTCCCCGGCCCGTGAGTACGCGATTCCGGGGGCGACCCTGAGCAGGGTGGCGTCCCCGCCGGGCGGCTCCCCCGTCTTCGATCTGCTCGCCGCGGGCGTGGGCCCGGCGTCCGCCGCCGCGTCGACCGCGGCGGCGCTCACGGCAGCCGCCCTGACCGACAACCCGGACGGGCCGTACGGGCCGTACGGGCCGTACGACCTGGTCGTCTCCGCCGGTATCGGGGGCGGCTTCCAGCCCGGGGCGCCCGTCGGGTCGCTCGTCCTCGCCGACGAGATCACCGCGGCGGACCTCGGCGCCGAGACCGCGGACGGATTCGTCCCGGTCACCGAACTGGGCTTCGGGGCCGTCACCCACCGTCCACCGCAATCACTCGTACGAGCGGTCGCGGCCGTCACCGGAGCGCGTACCGGTGCTGTTCTCACCGTCAACACCGTGACCGGAAGCGCCGACCGCGCCGCCGAACTGCGCCGGTGCCATCCACGGGCGCTCGCCGAGGCGATGGAGGGGTTCGGGGTCGCCGAGGCGGCCACCGCGCACGGTGTGCCCGTGCTGGAGATCCGTGCCGTGTCCAACCCCGTCGGGCCCCGCGACCGCGCCGCCTGGCGGATCGGGGACGCCCTCGCGGCACTCACCGGGGCGTTCGGGAAGCTCGCGCCCGCATTGGAGAGTTGGAACCCACATGACCGCACTCAATGAGAACGAGACCGGTACCGGTGCCGAGCCGCTGAAGATCGCGTACTCGCCCTGTCCGAACGACACCTTCGTCTTCGACGCGTGGGCGCACGGCCGGATCCCGGGCGCACCCGCGCTGGACGTGACCTTCGCGGACATCGACATCACCAACGGCATGGCGGAACGCGGCGAGTTCGACGTCCTGAAGGTGTCGTACGCCGTCCTGCCGTACGTCCTGGACGAATGGGCCCTGCTGCCCTGCGGGGGCGCGCTGGGGCGGGGCTGCGGGCCGCTGGTGCTGACCCGGGAGCCCGGCGTGGACCTCACCGGGCGCACGGTCGCCGTGCCGAGCGAGCGGTCGACGGCCTACCTGCTGTTCCGCCTGTGGGCCGCGGACACCGTGCCCGGCGGGGTAGGCGAGATCGTCGTCATGCCGTTCCACGAGATCATGCCGGCGGTACGGGACGGCAAGGTCGACGCGGGCCTGGTGATCCACGAGGCGCGCTTCACCTACCAGAACTACGGGCTGCACAAGCTCGCGGACATGGGCGAGCACTGGGAGTCGACGACGGGCCTGCCGATCCCGCTCGGCGCGATCATCGCCAGGCGGTCGCTGGGCGACGACACCTTGCGGCTGCTCGCCGAGTCCGCCCGTACGTCGGTGCGGGCCGCCTGGGACGACCCCGAGGCGTCGCGGGCGTACGTCATGGAGCACGCCCAGGAGATGGACGTCTCCGTCGCGAACCAGCACATCGGGCTGTACGTCAACGAGTTCACCGCCGACCTCGGCGAGGACGGGTACGCGGCGGTCCGGGGGCTGTTGACGCGTGCGGCGGCCGAGGGGCTGGTGCCGGCTCTCGCGCCGGACGCGCTTTCCTTTCCCTGAAAAGCCGCGCCCGCTCCCCCGAAGGGGCGCGGGCGCGGAAGCCCCGTGCCGGAAATCCGCGAACGCGGGTCCCTAGACGTCCAGTTGGTCCGCCACCGCGCGGAGCAGGCCCGCGATCTTCGCGCCGGAGGCCTTGTCGGGGTAGCGGCCCCTTTCCAGCATGGGCGTGATGTTTTCGAGGAGGGTCGTCAAGTCCTGCACGATGGACGCCAGTTCGTCCGGCTTACGGCGCTGGGCGGCCGCGACGGACGGGGTGGGGTCCAGGATCGTCACCGAAAGCGCCTGGTCACCGCGCTGTCCGGCGACCACGCCGAACTCCACGCGCTGACCCGGCTTGAGAACATCGACTCCGGCGGGCAGGACCGAGGAATGAACGAAGACGTCGCCGCCGTCGTCGCGGGAGAGAAAGCCGAAGCCCTTCTCGCTGTTGAACCACTTGACCTTGCCAGTCGGCAAAGCACACACTCCCTCGATCACTCCCGGACGGACCCGGACGCCCTTGAACTGCCGTCATGAAACCTTACCGGGGGTCTCTCCAACCCAACACGCCTTAAAACGAGACTCAGCCCCTGCCTGTGGCGGCAGAGGCTCAAAGTAGTGGGGGAAGTGTGAGGGGCTATCCGATGGGCCGGTAGAGGGTGGCACGGGAGACACCGAGAGCCTTGGCGGCATCGATTCCGGCACGCGTGCGCTCCACAAACTTGTCTCGCTCAGGCTCAGCAAAGGCAACCCCCGTCGTAAACGAGAACTCGCTCTCCCTCTGGGCGAGTAGTTACCGGTGAGAGTGCCAGTGAGCATGCCCAGCCGCGATTCCACCGGCGTCCAGATTCTCAACGATGGTCAGTACGTCCAGAGTTGAACAGCCAAGCCGGTCAAACTTCCACACGCAAGAGGCCTCTCCCTCCCTCACGCAGTCGAGAGTGGAGAGGAGATCAGGGCGCTTACAGCACTACAGCGGGGCGTCGGACCGGCACTGTCCCCGCTGCCGCACCCCGCTGCGCCACCGCAAGGCCCCCGACCGGCACAACGCACCGGGCTGGGATCGCTTCGCTGATCAGAGACGCTGATGGTCCGGCGGCTGCTGACCAGACGTCGCCGGATTGTTCCTCCGCGCAGGGAACTACCCTGGTCGGGTGCGTGACAAAACCCAAACGAATTCCGCCGCGACCGGAGACGGACTGATCCGTGCCGGTGCCATCGTGTTCTTCGTCGGCGCCTTGGCCACACTGGTCACCGTTGCCCCACTGTTGCTGGGTACGACGCCCTTTCCTACGTACATGTTCGGGTTGAGCATGTTGATGGGGGTTGGATTCCTCATCGCGGGGGCGGGGGTGTTCCAGTCGATCGCCAGTGGGCGGCGGCGGGCGCGTGAAGGTTCCTGAACCTCTTGGCCGTTGGTCGGCCGCGGGCCCGGTGGAGGCTGGTCACGCCCCCTAAAGGGGCGCGTTCACGTATCCCGCCAGCCAACTCGGGAACTCCGTCAGGTCCGTGAGAACCACGTCCGCTCCCGCCGCGCGCAGTTCCTCCGCGTCGCACGGGCCCGTGGCGACCGCCACCGACAGGGCGTTCGCGGTGCGGGCTCCTCGTACGTCGCCGGTGTGGTCGCCGACGTAGACGCCCGCGTCGTACTCGCGCAGGGCCTCCGCCTTGCTCTCGGCCCACAGGCCGCCGATGACGGCGTCGGGCTCGATGCCGAGATGGCTGAGATGCAGCTTCGCATTCGGCTCGTACTTGGCGGTGACGACGATGGCCCGGCCGCCGGCCTCCCGTACCGCCGCTATGGCCTCGCGGGCGCCGGCCATCGCGGGCGTCGGGGCGACGGCGTGTGTGGGGTACATCTCCCGGTAGACGTCCGCCATGGCCTCCACCTGCTCGGCCGGGAACCAGTTCACCAGCTCCTCCGCGAGCGGCGGCCCGAGCCTCGTGACGGCCAGATCGGCATCGATGTACGTCCCGGTCCGCGCGGAAAGTGCCTGGTAGCAGGCGTGGATACCGGGCCGGGAGTCGATGAGGGTCATGTCGAGATCGAAGCCGACGGTCAGCGCACGAGAAGTCATATGGTCCATTGTGCCCAGCCATCGTGCCCGGTAAGGGGCGCGGGACCGCAGACACTCGCGGCTCCGCCGCGTGGGCGCGACCGGCCCCCACCCACCCGCAGCCGGCGCCCCACAACCGCCACATAGACTCAGCCAAGCCTTACCGAACCAACGTCCAGCCCAGCGGAGCACCAGCCATGCAAGCCAGACGCACAGTCGCCCTGGCGGCAGCCGTACTGGCACTGCTGCTGGCGATCCTGTTCAGCCTGGCCGTCGGTGCCCGCGCCGTCCCACCCTCCGCCGTGCTGGACGCACTGCTGAACGGCGGTCACAGCGACGCCGCCGAAGTCGTACGCGGCCTGCGCGTCCCCCGTACCCTCATCGGTCTCATGGTCGGCGCGGGGCTCGCGCTCGCGGGCACGGTCCTCCAGGGGATCACCCGCAACCCCATCGCCGACCCCGGCATCCTCGGCATCAGCCAGGGCGCCTCGGTCGGGGTCGTCCTCGCCATCGCGTTCGCGGGGATCCACACGCTCACGGGGTACGTGTGGTTCGCCTTCGCGGGCGCGGCCGTCGCGTCGGTCGCGGTGTACGCGATCGCGTCCAGCGGGCGGGGCGGCGCGACGCCCGTGAAGCTCGCGCTGGGCGGCGCCGCGATCAACGCGCTGCTCGTGTCGGTCACCACCGGCGTGCTCACCACCAAGGCCTCCGCGCTGGACGAATTCCGCTTCTGGCAGGTGGGCTCGCTGTCGGGGCGGGACGCGGAGATCGTCGGTCAGGTGTGGCCGTTCCTGCTGGTCGGGGCCGTGCTCGTACTGTCGGTCGCCCGTGGGCTCGACGCGCTCGCGCTCGGCGAGGACGTCGCCCAGGGGCTGGGGCAGCGGGTCGCGACGGTACGGATCGTCGGCGGGCTCGGGGCCACCGTCCTCACCGGGGTCGGGGTCGCCGCGGCCGGGCCCCTCGCCTTCATCGGGCTGGCCGTTCCGCACATCGCCCGCGCGATCGTGGGGCCCGCCCACCGGTGGGTGCTGCCGCTCGCCGCGCTCCTCGGCCCGACCATGCTGCTCGTCTCGGACACCGTCGGCCGGGTGCTGTTCCCGCCGAGCGAGGTCCCGGCGGGCGTGATGACGGCGCTGATCGGGGTGCCGTTCCTGGTCGGGCTCGTCCGCAGGAAGGCGGTACCGGCGTGACGACGGACGCGACGACCACCCCGACGGCCAAGACCTCCACTGCCGGAGGAGCCACCACCACCGCCTCCGCCGGGTACTCCGTACTCCGCGCCCGGCGGGCCACCTTCCTGCTGCACCGGCGGGCGGTCGCCGTGGGCGCGGGCCTCGCCCTACTGCTCGCGGCGGCCTGTCTCGCGTACCTCTGTGTCGGCGAGAGCTTCGTCGCGCCCGGTGAGGTGCTGAAGGTCCTGACGGGGCGGCCGTCGGCGGACGAGCTGGTGGTCGGGACGCTGCGGGCGCCCCGGCTGGTGGTCGGGCTGCTCGTCGGGGCGGCCTTCGGGGTCGCGGGCGGGCTGATCCAGACCGTGGCCCGCAATCCGCTCGCCAGCCCGGACATCATCGGGATCAGCCAGGGCGCGAGCGCGCTGACGGTGGGCGCGATGACGTTCGGGGTGACCTCGTACACGGTCCTGCCGTATCTGTCCGTCGTCGGCGGGCTGCTGGCCGCCGCGCTCGTGTACGTCTTCGCCTGGCGCGGCGGGCTGCACGCCACGCGGTTCGTGCTCATCGGGATCGGGTTCGCGATCGCGCTGCGCTCGGTGACCACGCTCTTCATGACGAAGGGCGACTATCTGGTCGCCCAGCAGGCACAGATCTGGATGACGGGCTCGCTGAACGGCCGCGGCTGGGCGGAGGCCGCGCCGCTGGGCTGGACGCTGCTGGTGCTCGTACCGGCCGTCGCGTGGGCGGCCCGGGCGCAGCGGGCGGTCGGTCTGGACGACGACACGGCGACGGCGCTCGGTGTGCGGCTGAACCGGGTACGGCTGGGGCTCGTGGTGCTCGGGGTCGTTCTCGCGTCGGTGGCGACCGGGGCGGCGGGGCCCGTCGACTTCGTGGCGCTGCTGGCTCCGCAGATCGCCCGGCGGATGACCCGTACGGCACAGATCCCGTTGCTGTGTTCGGGGCTGCTGGGTGCCGTCATCGTCGTACTGGCCGATCTGCTGGGGCGGAAGCTGTTCTCGCCGACCGAGGTGCCGGTGGGGGTGTTCACGGCGGCCGTGGGGGCGCCGTATCTGATCTGGCTCATCGTCCGGAGCCGTACCGTCCGTTCTGGGGTCAAGGCGTGAGGCAGGGCATGTGGCAAGGCATCGGGATGAGGGGCAGGGCATGAGCAGGCTGTCGGCGCGTGGGCTGACGCTCGCGTACGAGGACCGCACGGTGGTGCGCGAGCTGGACCTCGCGATCCCGGACGGCCGGGTGACCGTCGTCGTCGGGCCCAACGCCTGTGGCAAATCGACCACTTTGCGTGCGCTCGGGCGGCTGCTGAAGCCGAAGGGCGGGGCCGTGCTCCTGGACGGGGCCTCGCTCGCCAAGCTGCCCACCAAGCGGATCGCCCAGCAGATCGGGCTGCTGCCGCAGACGCCGGTCGCGCCCGAGGCGATCACGGTCGCGGACCTCGTCTCGCGCGGGCGGCAGCCGCACCAGAGCTGGTGGCAGCAGTGGTCGGAGGCGGACGAACGGGCCGTGACGGAGGCGATGGAGCGTACGGACGTGGCCTCGCTGGCCGAGCGGCCCGTGGACGAGCTGTCGGGCGGGCAGCGGCAGCGGGTCTGGATCGCGATGGCGCTCGCGCAGGAGACCGAACTGCTGCTCCTGGACGAGCCGACGACCTACCTCGACATCGCCCACCAGGTGGAAGTCCTGGACCTGGTGCGCCAGTTGAACCATGACCGCGGCCGCACGGTCGTCGTCGTCCTCCACGACCTCAACCAGGCCGCCCGCTACGCCGACCACCTCGTCGCCATGAAGGAGGGGCAGATCGTCGCCTCCGGGACGCCGTCGGAGATCGTCACGGCCGATCTCGTACGGGAGGTCTTCGGCCTGGAGTGCGTGGTCGTGCCGGATCCGGTGACGGGGTCACCGCTGGTGGTGCCGGGGGCGCCGTGGCGGGGCGGCGATGCCCGTGTCCCGGCCCAGGAAGGCGCCCCGGAGAGCTCCGCCGGCTCAGCCACCCCTACCTCGGCCGCTGCGACCTCCACACCAGGTACAGCGCCGAAGCGATAGCCGCGCCGCGTAGGACCCAGGGCCAGGTCTCGGTCACCGCGTCGTTCATGTGGCCGTCGGCGATGGGAGTGCCCCAGCGGCCCTCCGTACGGCCCCAGAGCCAGACGATGCCCGCGGTGGCGGCCAGACCGGGGACGCCGAGGACGGCCCACTTCGACTCGGTGGGGCTGAGGCGGCGCGAGAGGTAGGCGATGAGCCAGCCGAGGCCGAGCATGACGAGGTTGCCGATGGCGGCGCCCGCGACCAGCAGGGCCGCGGCGAGCAGCAGCAGGGGGTTCGTCCAGCCGCCGCCGACGGGGCGCAGCCGGGGGACGAGACGGCGGGTCCTCTTCCCGGCCGCAGTGTCCGCCTCGGCGGCCTCGACGGGTGCCGCGGGTACGACGGGTGCCGCGGGCTTCGGGTCCGGCTCGTCCGGCTCGTCCGTCTCGCGGGGCGGTGGCTTGAGCAGTTCGGGGATCTCGATGCCGCCCGTGAACCCGGGCACACTGTCCACCGACCCGAACGGGCTGCTCTCCACCCGCCACCAGTCGGGCTGCCCGGACCCGAGTTCCTCCGCGCTCGCGAGGTGCGGCGGGGAGGGCGCGGCGTCGGCAGTCGCGGGGACGTCGGACTCCGCGGGGCGCGGCCGGGGAACGACCCGGCGCAGCCGCTTCGGCCGCGGCTCGGGTTCCTGGGCGCGCTGGGTGGGGACGGCCGCGCGGGGCTCGGACGGGCCCTCGCCCCCGCCGGTGTCGGCGTTCGCGGCGGCGACGACCGACTCGGGGGTGCCGAGCCGTTCGAGGATGCGGCGGACCGCGGCCGGGCTGTCGACCGTCGCCTTGGCCCGGCGCCTGTCGATCTCGTTGCGCAGCTCCGAGACCAGGCGCATGCGGATGCCCGACGGCAACTGCCGTTGCTGAGCCACGTCACCGACACGGCTCAGATACTCGTAGACGACCTGGTCGCTCTCGATACCCACGAAGTCCCCTCCGGGGCGGGTGCGTCGAATACCCCGTGGGACGACGTTAGCGCAGGGCGGTGGGCACGGACGCGGGTCAGGTCGGCTCGCACACGCGTCGAAGGCGAGGTCCGTTCCCGGATCCTCCAATCCCCTTGACCGGCGGAACAGTTGACCGGGTGCCCAGAGTGACCGGTGCGGGTGGAGTGTCGCCGGGAGTGCCCTGATCCTCCTGACGATGTTCGTCCCGAGGTCATGCCGAAGGTCAGCCCGAAGGTCATCGCGTGGCCGTCCGGGAAACGTCCGCCCGCCAGGCGTCCGCCCGGTGCACAGGCTCCGGGCCCCGGCACACGGCCCCTGGCGGGCCCGCCACCCGCTACCGTTGAGCGGATGAGCAGCGATGAGAAGCAGGTGGCCCCGCGGTCCCTCGCGGAGGCGCTCCGCGCGAAGGACGACGGTTCCCTCGCCGCGCTGCTGCGCGCCCGCCCGGACCTCATCACGCCCGTGCCCACCGACCTCACCCAGCTCGCCACCCGTGCCGGCACCCGCGCCTCGGTGATCCGCGCCCTGGAACGCCTGGACCGGTTCACGCTCCAGACGGCGGAAGCGCTGGCCGTGGCCCCGGAGCCGGCGGACCGCGGGACGCTCCTGGCGCTGCTGGCCGGCGACGAGAGCGACCCCGCGGTCGTCGGGGCGTTCCCGCACGCCCTGGCCGCCCTGCGCGAACAGGCCCTGGTGTGGGGCCCGGACGACCGGCTCCGTCTGGTGCGTACCGTCCGCGAGCTGCTCGCGCCCTCGCCGCAGCACCCGTCCCCCACGGGTCTCGGGCCGACAGTCGCGGAGGCCACGTCGGGCATGTCCCCCGGCCGGATCCAGGAGATCCTCACGGCGGCGGGGCTGCCGACAACGCACGACGCGGTGTCGGCGGTGGCGTCCCTGACCGGCCTCTTCGCCGACCGTGCCCGGATGGCGGAGCTGCTCGCCGCGGCCCCGCCCGACTCCCTGGACGTCCTGTCCCGGCTGGTCTGGGGCCCGCCCTACGGCCAGGTGACCGCCGAACCGGCCGCGCGCCTGCGGTGGCTCCTGGACCGCGGTCTGCTCCTGCCGACGGCGCCCGGCACGGTCGTACTGCCCCGCGAGGTCGCCCTCCATCTCCGGGCGGGCCGCGCCCATCGCGACACCCAGCCCCTGCCACCGGCGGTCGAGCCCGCCACCACGCACCGTCCACAGGTTGTGGACACGACGGCGGCCGGCCAGGCCTACACCTCGCTCGCGACCATCGAGGAGCTGCTGAAGGACTGGGACGAGGGCGGCCCGACCGTCCTGCGCGCGGGCGGCCTGAGCGTACGGGACCTCAAGCGCACCGCTGCGGCCCTGGACCTGTCGGAGCCGGTCACCGCCTTCTGGGTCGAACTCGCCTACGCGGCAGGCCTGTTGGCGTCGGACGGCGAGGCCGACGAGCGGTACGCGGCGACCCCGGCGTACGACGAGTGGCTGGAGCTCCCGTCGGCCGGGCGCTGGACGCGGCTGGCCACGGCCTGGCTGTCCGCCACCCGCACCGCGGGCGTGATCGGCGGCCGGGACGCCAAGGAGCGCACGCTGTCGGCGCTGGGCCCGGGCCTCGACCGCTCGGCCGCCCCCGAGGTCCGCCACCGCGTGCTGACGCTGCTGGCCGCGCTTCCCGAGGGCGCCTCCGCGTCCCCGGACTCCGTCGTCGCCCGCCTCCACTGGGAGCGCGCGCTGCGCGGGGCCGCGTCCTCGGACGACCTGCGGGCCCGGCTCGCCCGGTGGACGCTGTCCGAGGCCGAGTCTCTGGGGATCACCGGTCGGGGGGCGCTGTCGGCGCACGGGCGGGCGCTGATCGGGGCGCAACCGAGCACGGCCGCCCCGGAGACGGGCTCCCCGGAGACCGACTCCGGCCCGGGCGACAAACTCCCCGTCCACCACCACAGGCACCACCCCGCGCCCCCTCCGCAGCCCCGCTCACCCGCCGAACTGGCCTCCGCCGCCGCCCGAGCCGGCAAGCTGCTCGCGCCCCTGCTCCCCGAGCCCCTCGACCACGTGCTCCTCCAGGCGGACCTGACGGCGGTGGCCCCCGGCCCGCTGCAACGCCCGCTGGCGGACACGCTGGACGTCCTCGCGGACGTGGAGTCGAAGGGCGGGGCGACGGTGTACCGCTTCACGCCGGGCTCCGTCCGCCGGGCGCTGGACGCGGGCCGCTCGGCCTCGGACCTGCACGCCTTCCTCTCCGAGCACTCCCGTACGCCGGTTCCGCAGCCGCTCAGCTACCTGATCGACGACGTGGCGCGCAGACACGGTCATCTGCGGATCGGCTCGGCGTCGGCGTACGTCCGGTGCGACGACGACGCCGTGCTGAACGAGATCCTCGCCGACAAGCGCTCCCAGGGGCTGCGCCTGCGCCGCCTCGCGCCCACGGTGCTGGCCGCGCAGGCCGACCCGGCGACGCTGCTCGAAGGGCTGCGCTCGATGGGCTTCGCGCCGGCCGCCGAGTCCGCCGAGGGCGACGTACTGATCACCCGCGCGCACGCCCACCGCACGCCCCCGCGCACGGCGCCCGAGCCGGTCCCGGACGGTCCGCCGTCCCCCGACACCACCCTGCTGGGCGCCGCGATCCGGGCCATCCGCGCGGGCGACCTGGCCTCCACGACCCCGCACAAGCCCACCGCCTCCACCGCTCCCGGCCGAGGCGGCACGCTCCCCCGCACCACCTCCGCCGAGACCCTCGCCACCATGCAGGCCGCGGTCCTCACCGGCGACACCCTCTGGATCGGGTACGTCAACGCCGAGGGCTCCGCCAGCCAGCGCGTCATCGCCCCGGTCAAGGTGGAGGGCGGCTTCGTGACGGCGTACGACCACACCGCGGACGAGGTCCGCACCTATCCGCTGCACCGGGTGACGGGCGTCGCGGAACTGGCGGACGAGCAGGCCTGAGGCAGCTCCCTGCCCGGGGCCTGCCCCGTCTCACTCGTCCGGGTGTACGCGGCGGTTCATGCGCGCCACGCCGGACGCTTCCCACCCATGAGGGACCTTCGGGGACCTCCCGCATCGCGGCGCGAGTCGCGGGGCAGCCACTGGACGTCCTGATCGGGCACCGGCCTGATCACAACCAGGAGGTAGTCCCATGCGCACTGCTCGCCGTGTCGCCACCGTTCTGATCGGTACCGCCGCGCTGCTCGGCGCACTCGCGTCACAGGCCGCCGCGATCGGTATCGATCTCGGCGGGGGCCTGACCCTCTGAGGCCGCCCCCGCGCGCGCCGTACGCCCCGCGGGCCGGACTCGGCACCCGAGTCCGGCCCGTCCCCTCCGAGGGCCCCCACCCCCGCCTCAGCGGCATTCGAAAGGCTTCAGAAACCCCATGCGTTCCAACGTCCGGACCCGCACCGCGCCCCGTGCCTCGACCCGCACCACGCGCCGTGCCGCGATCCGTACCGCCGCCACCGCCACACTCTTCGCCTCGGCCGCGCTCGTCGGCGTGCTCGCCCCGCAGGCCGCCGCCGCTCAGCCCGCGCTGCCGCTGCCCATCCCGGTCGCCGCCGTCGAACCGCTCGTCACCGAGGGGGTCAGCGTCGAGGGACCGCTGGTCAACAACATCACTCTGCCCACGCTGAAGTAGCCCGGCGCATCCGGTAGCTGTCCCCTTCGAGGCGGACGATCTCCGCGTGGTGCGCGAGGCGGTCGACCATCGCGGGGGCGGCGCCGCCGAAGATCTCGTCCCAGCGGCCGAGCGGGCGGTCGCCGGTCACGATCAGCGAGGCCCGCTCGTAGCGGTGGGCGACGAGCTGGAAGAAGAGATGGGCGGTGTCCGCGTCGAACGGGGTGTAGCCGACCTCGTCCACGATCAGCAGCGGGTGGGCGTCCAGCGCGGCCAGCTCCTCGGCGAGCCGCCCGGCCGCCCGCGCCCCGGTCAGCCGCGCGGCCCACTGGGCGGCGGTCGCGAACAGCACCTGGTGCCCCGCCTGGCAGGCCCGCACACCGAGGCCGACGGCGAGATGCGTCTTGCCGGTGCCGGGCGGCCCCACGAACACCACGTTCCGCCGCGCGGCGACGAAGTCCAGCTTGCCGAGCCGGGCCAGCACCTCCCGGTCGAAGTCCCGCGGATGATCCTCGTCGAACTCCTCCAACTGCTTCCGGGAGGGAAAACGGGCGGCACGGATCCGGGTCTCGGCGCCGGTTTCGTAGGAGGAGTTCTCGTACGGGGACGAGGACAGGTACGAATCCGTCGCCTGGGCCGGAATCGGGACCGGAATCGGGACCGGGGCCCGCGTGTCCGCCGCCGAGATGGAGGTCGAGGTCGAGAACTCGGCCGGGACGGTCGAGCCGGAATGCTCCCCGCAGGCTCCACCGTGCCCGTGCCCGTGCCCGTGCCCCTTGTGCGAGCGGTCCCCGTGCTCCGCCATCGGCCCCGACATGTACGCCAGGATCGCCGCCGAGGCGATGAAGGCCATGTGGATCACCGTCCCCCACAGCAGCGAGTGCTGCGAGGTGTGGTGCACGTCCACGAACATCTGGAGCAGGTGGACGGAGGAGATGCCCACGATGGCGGTGGCGAGCTTCACCTTCAGGACGTTGGAGTTGACGTGCGAGAGCCATTCCGGCTGGTCACGGTGGCCCTGGAGACCGATCCGGGAGACGAAGGTCTCGTACCCCCCGACGATCACCATGATCAGCAGGTTCGCGATCATGACGACGTCGACCAGCTTCAGCACGGCGAGCATGACGTACGTCTCGTTCGCCTGCCCGGTCACGCACCGGAGAATTAAATTCCACAGCTCGTTGAAGAACTTGTAGACGTACACGCCCTGCGCGGCCACCAGCCCGAAGTAGAGCGGGGCCTGCAGCCAGCGGGTGGCGAAGAGGGCGTACCCGAGCGTCGTGGACGGCTGGGAGACGACCGGCAGCGCGGCGGCCGGTGAGGCCGGCGGAGGCGCGTGCGGCGGGGCGTGGATGTGGCTGTGACCGGGTCCGGACAACGGTGGCTCTCCCTGGGCGGTGACCTGGGGCAGTGACCTGCGGGGATCGCCATTCTTCGGGTCCGCGGCCGTAAATCTGAATTCCCACCACTCATTGGAATGAATAGACATCCAGTAGGACAGGAGGGGGCGCCATCCGGTTCGAGGCGTGCGGCGAGGACGATCAGGCACACTGGACGTTTGGCCGTGCACACCGCACAGCTGTGCAGAAGGGGACGCACGCGTGAATGGTCCACTCATCGTCCAGTCCGACAAGACGCTGCTCCTGGAGGTCGACCACGAGCTGGCCGACGAGTGCCGTCGTTCCATCGCACCCTTCGCCGAGCTGGAGCGGGCGCCGGAGCACATCCACACCTACCGGCTGACGCCGCTCGGGCTGTGGAACGCGCGCGCGGCCGGGCACGACGCCGAGCAGGTCGTGGACGCGCTCGTGCAGTACAGCCGTTATCCGGTGCCGCACGCGCTGCTGGTCGACATCGCCGAGACGATGGACCGCTACGGCCGCCTGACGCTGAGCAAGGACCCGGCGCACGGCCTCGTCCTCACGACCACCGACCGGCCCGTGCTGGAGGAGATCCTCCGCTCGAAGCGGGTCATTCCGCTGGTCGGCGCCCGGATCGACCCGGACACGGTCGCCGTGCACCCCTCCGAGCGCGGCCAGATCAAGCAGACGCTGCTGAGGCTGGGCTGGCCGGCCGAGGACCTCGCCGGGTACGTGGACGGCGAGGCGCACCCCATCGAGCTGGCCGAGGACGGCTGGGCGCTGCGGCCGTACCAGAAGCAGGCGGTGGAGAACTTCTGGCACGGCGGGTCAGGGGTGGTCGTACTCCCCTGCGGCGCCGGAAAGACGCTGGTCGGCGCCGGGTCCATGGCCCAGGCGAAGGCCACGACCCTGATCCTCGTCACGAACACCGTCTCCGCCCGGCAGTGGAAGCACGAGCTGGTGAAGCGGACCTCGCTGACCGAGGAGGAGATCGGGGAGTACAGCGGTACGCGGAAGGAGATCCGCCCGGTCACCATCGCGACGTACCAGGTCCTGACGACGAAGCGGAAGGGTGTCTATCCGCACCTGGAGCTGTTCGACTCCCGCGACTGGGGCCTGATCGTCTACGACGAGGTGCATCTGCTGCCCGCGCCGGTCTTCAAGTTCACGGCGGACCTCCAGGCGCGTCGGCGCCTGGGCCTGACGGCCACGCTGGTGCGGGAGGACGGCCGTGAGTCGGACGTGTTCTCGTTGATCGGCCCGAAGCGTTTCGACGCTCCGTGGAAGGAGATCGAGGCGCAGGGGTACATCGCGCCCGCGGACTGCGTGGAGGTCCGTGTCAATCTCACGGACGCCGAGCGCCTCGCGTACGCGACCGCCGAGACGGAGGAGAAGTACCGCTTCTGCGCGACGACCGTGACGAAGCGGAAGGTGACGGAGGCGCTGGTGCGGCGGTTCGCCGGGCAGCAGATCCTTGTCATCGGGCAGTACATCGACCAACTCGACGAGTTGGGCGAGCACTTGGACGCGCCTGTCATCAAGGGTGAGACGTCGAACGCGCAGCGCGAGAAGCTCTTCGAGGCGTTTCGGCAGGGCGAGATCAGTGTGCTCGTGGTGTCGAAGGTGGCGAACTTCTCGATCGACCTGCCGGAGGCGACGGTCGCGATCCAGGTGTCCGGGACGTTCGGGTCCCGCCAGGAGGAGGCGCAGCGGCTCGGGCGGGTGCTGCGGCCGAAGGCCGACGGGCACCAGGCGCACTTCTACTCGGTGGTGGCTCGGGACACGATCGATCAGGACTTCGCCGCGCATCGGCAGCGGTTCCTGGCGGAGCAGGGGTACGCGTATCGCATCGTGGACGCGGACGAGCTGCTCGCGGACAGCTGAGGGTTCGCTCCGCACATGTACACGGTCCCGCGCCCCTGAAGGGGCGCGGTTACCGGCGGCGTACGCCCGCCTCCTCTTCGTATTCGCCCAGGAGCACCACGCTCAGGGTCGCGGTCGCGAAGACCTTGACCGCGCGGAGGGCGTCGCCGAGGCGGTGGTGGTGGCTGCCCCGGAGGGCGGTGGCTCCCGGGGGTGGGCCGGGACTGACGGGGGCTGGGGTGAAGGTCGCTGCGCTCATGTATCCATAGTGGAATTTCCGCCCTCCGCTTTCATCGGTCTGCGGACCGAACCTCCGTCGTCCGCGCGTACGACTCCGGGGTGACACGTGCCCCGTAGGGAGGGGGACCCCGTCCCCTAGGGGACGGCAGGTGTCGTACGCGGTCGGCCGTACGGATCCCGGGTTCGGTCGCCGCGAATAATGGTTGGCCCCCGTCACCCCCTCTCGCCTAGGATCTTCGCTCTTGCCCGCCTCCCTCGCGGAGTGCCGCCGCCCGGACGGAAACCGGTCGGCACACACAGCCCGGCCATACGGCGACAGCCCCGCCATACGGCGATGAGGCACACCCACGCAGCAGGCTCCAGGCCCCGGAGGCATCACCCGTGTCCAGCCCGTCCGACCCCGCCATGCCCGACCCCGCCATGCCGGTCCCCGGTTCGTCCGAGTCCGACGACCCGCTCTCCCGCGAGCGCGCCCACCTCACCCACTCCCGCGCCGCCCTCCGCTCGATGCGCGAGGACGTCGAGTCGCTCGACATCCGGGACGTCACCGCGAACTGGGTCAACGCGGAGGTCCTCTCCCGCCAGATCGACGAGCGCGTCAAGGCGCTCGCGGACCTCTCGCACACCCCGCTCTTCTTCGGCCGCCTCGACTATCTGCACTCCCCGGGCGCGGACCAGGCGGAGGGCGCGGAGGGCGAGCGCTTCTACATCGGGCGCCGGCACGTGCACGACGCCGACGGGGACCCGATGGTGATCGACTGGCGTGCCCCGGTGTCCCAGCCCTTCTACCGGGCCTCCAAGAAGAACCCGCTGGACATCGCGCTGCGCCGCCGCTTCGGCTACACGGCGGGCGACCTCACCGCGTACGAGGACGAGCACCTCTCCGACCCCGCCGAGGCGGCCGCCACCAGCAAGCTGCTCCAGCAGGAGATCGAGCGCCCGCGCGTCGGCCCGATGCGCGACATCGTGGCGACGATCCAGCCCGAGCAGGACGAGATCGTACGGTCCGGTCTCGGCGGCTCGGTCTGCGTGCAGGGCGGTCCGGGCACCGGGAAGACGGCGGTCGGCCTGCACCGGGTCGCCTATCTCCTCTACGCCCACCGCGACCGGCTCGCCCGCACCGGCACCCTGGTCATCGGGCCGAACGCGTCCTTCCTCCACTACATCGAGCAAGTGCTGCCCGCGCTGGGCGAGTTGGAGGTCAAGCAGGCCACGGTCGACGACCTGGTCGGGCATGTGGAGGTACGGGGCAGGGACGAGGCACCGGCCGCGGTCGTCAAGGGCGACGCCCGGATGGCCGAGGTGCTGCGCCGGGCCGTCCGCTCGCACGTGACCATGCCCACCGAGCCGGTCATGGTGGTCCGCGGTTCGCGGCGCTGGCGCGTTCCGGCGTACGAACTCGAAGTCATCGTCCGGGAGTTGCTCGACCGGGACATCCGGTACGGCGCCGCCCGCGAGGCCCTGCCGCAGCGCATCGCGCACGCCGTGCTGGTGCAGATGGAGCGGTCGGGCGAGGCCCCGGACGACCGGGTGCAGGACGCCGTGGCCCGCGACACCGCGGTGAAGGCGGCGGTGAAGGCTCTCTGGCCGCCGGTCGATCCCGCGAAGCTCGTGCTGCGCCTGCTCTCCGACGCCGACTTCCTGGCCGTCCACGCGGAGGGCGTCCTCACCGAGGACGAGCAGAAGACGATCCTGTGGGCCAGGCCCGTACGGTCGGTGAAGTCCGCCAAGTGGGCCGCCGCGGACGCCGTGTTGATCGACGAGGCCACCGACCTCGTACAGCGCACGCACTCCCTCGGGCACGTGGTGCTCGACGAGGCGCAGGACCTCTCCCCCATGCAGTACCGGGCGGTGGGGCGGCGCTGCACGACCGGTTCGGCGACCGTGCTCGGGGATCTGGCGCAGGGCACGACGCCCTGGGCGACGCGGAGTTGGGACGAGGCGCTGACCCACCTGGGCAAGGGGGACGCGGTCGTCGAGGAGCTGACGGCCGGTTTCCGCGTGCCGACGGACGTCATCGCCTACGCGTCCCGGCTCCTCCCCCACATCGCGCCCGGCCTGACCCCGGTGGCGTCGGTCCGCGAGAACCCGGGCTTCTTCGAGGTCCGCCCGGCCACCGCGGACGCCACGGACGCCGCTGCCATCGAGGCCACCGCGGGCACCGAAGTCGTCGCCGCCTGCGAGGAGTTGCTGCGCAACGAGGGTTCGGTCGGCCTGATCGCGGCCGACGCACGCGTGCCGCTGCTTGCCGAGGCGCTGACGGCGGCCGGGCTCCCCTACCTGGGCCCCGGCGAGGAGACGACCCTCACCACCCGCCTCACCCTGGTCCCGGCCTCGCTCGCCAAGGGACTGGAGTACGACTACGTGGTCCTGGACGAACCCCGGGCCGTCGTCGACGGCGAACCGGACGAACGCACGGGCCTGCGCCGCCTGTACGTGTCCCTGACCCGAGCGGTCTCGGGCCTGATCGTGACCCACACGGCCCCGCTGCCGCCCCAGTTGTCGCAGCCCCGGTCAGAGAGCTGACAGGCCAGGACGCGGGGAACTGCGCAACCAGCCCCCACTCACCCGCGGTTGAAGCACCGCGCCCCGGCGGAGCGCCTACGCGTCCAGTGCCGTCCGCCACTCCCGTACCGCCTCCGCCGAGACCGGCACGTCCCAGCCGTCGGGCCGGGCCGCTCCCCCGATGTGGAAGGCGTCGACACCGGCGGCACGCAGCCGCGGTACGTGGTCGAGGCGGAGGCCGCCGCCGACGAGGAGCCGGGGCTCGTACCCCGGTTCGCCGCGGCGGGCCGCCTCCGCGAGGAGCGTGGCCAGGCCCTCGTCCACGCCCGCCGCCGACCCCGCCGTGAGGTAGGCGTCCAGGCCGGGCAGGTCGGCGAGGCTCTTGCGCAGCGCGTCGCGGTCGGCCGCGCGGTCGATCGCCCGGTGGAACGTCCAGCGGCAGCCGTCCAGCTCGGCGAGCACCGCCTCCAGCGCGGGCAGGTCCGGCTCCCCCGTCTCGTCCAGGAACCCGAGTACGAACTCGTCCGCCCCGGCGCCCCGCAGCTCCCGAGCCGCCCGTACGAGCTCTCGTACGTCCCCGGCATCGAAACCGTCGGCCAGGCGCAGCATCACGCGCAGCGAGATACCGACGGCGGCCCTGATCCCCGCGTAGGTCGCGACCGGCGGGGTCAGCCCGTCGGCGGCCATGTCGGTGACCAGTTCCAGCCGGTCCGCGCCTCCGGCCTCGGCGGCGACCGCGTCCTCGACACCGAGGGCGATCACCTCCAGGACTGCACGCTCACTCATAGGACCTCTTCCCTCGGGCGGCTACAGGTCTAGTCCAATAGTCAGCCTACGCGCTCACCACCACGAACCGACGGACCGGGACCGATCGGCCTGGCCCCTATGGGGCGCTGAGGGGCACCCGGAGTATGGACAGTGGACCGGCGGAGAATGACCCCATGGCAAACCTCGACACCCCCGACACCGCCAATAGCGCCGACCCGCTCGGCGCCCTGCGCGCCCGCTGGGTCCGTACCCTCCGGGCGAGCCGTGGGACGGACGACGGCCCGGACCCCGCCCCCTACGCCGACAACCTCCTCTCCCGCTGGGCGGAGCCGCAGCGGCGGTATCACACGGTCGAGCATCTGACGGCGGTCCTGGACCACATCGATGTGCTGGAGGCGCGCGAGAAGTACGCGGCGGACGCCGACCTGGTGCGGCTGGCCGCGTGGTTCCATGACGCGGTCTATCTGCCCGACCGGTCCGAGAACGAGGAGCGGTCCGCGCGGCTCGCCGAGCGCGCGCTGCCCGAGGCCGGTGTCTCGGCGGCCGGCACGGCGGAGGTCGCCCGTCTCGTCCGCCTGACCGTCACGCACGCCCCGGCCGACGACGACCCCAACGGCCAGGTCCTCTGCGACGCCGACCTGGCGATCCTCGCCGCGCCCCAGGCCGCGTACGCCGACTACACGGCCGCCGTCCGCGAGGAGTACTCCTTCGTCCCTCCGGAAGCCTTCCGCGAGGGCCGCGCGGCCGTCCTGCGACAGCTTCTGGACCTGCCCCGCCTCTTCCACACCCCGTACGGGACAAGGGAATGGGAGGGTCCGGCACGCCGGAACCTGGAGTCGGAGCTCGGCCTGTTGACGGGCTGAACGGCAGCCGATGGAATGACAGGCCCATCCATGAGGTTGGCACCTGATATGCCCGTCCCCACGAGCGCCGGCTCCGCCACGCCTGCCCACACCAGCACCCGCACCCGTATGCCCCTGGCCGTCTACGTCCTCGGGCTCTCCGTCTTCGCACTGGGCACCAGTGAGTTCATGCTCTCCGGCCTGCTGCCCGCCGTCGCGGACGACATGAACGTGTCGATTCCGCGCGCGGGGCTCCTGATATCCGCCTTCGCCGTCGGCATGGTGGTGGGGGCGCCGCTGCTGGCCGTGGCGACGCTGCGGCTGCCCCGTCGTACGACCCTGATCTCGCTCATCGCGGTCTTCGGGGTCGGACAGATCGCGGGCGCCCTCGCCCCGAACTACGCCGTGCTCTTCGCGTCCCGGGTCGTGAGCGCGCTGGCGTGCGCCGGGTTCTGGGCGGTCGGCGCGGCCGTGGCCATCGCCATGGTCCCGGTCAACGCCCGGGCCCGCGCCCTCGCCGTGATGATCGGCGGCCTGTCCATCGCCAACGTCCTCGGTGTCCCGGCGGGCGCGTTCCTGGGCGAGAGCCTCGGCTGGCGTTCGGCGTTCTGGGCGGTCGGCGCGGCCTCCGCGGTCGCGCTGGTCGGAGTGGCCACACTCATCCCCCGTATCCCGCTCCCCGACGAGAAGCCGCAGCTCAGGCGGGAGCTGGGGATCTACCGCGACCGGCAGGTCTGGCTCTCCATCACGCTGATCGCGTTCGCCGCGGGCGGTGTCTTCTGCGCGTTCAGCTATCTCGCGCCGCTGCTGACCGACGTGTCCGGGCTCGACGACAGCTGGGTGCCCGTGGTGCTCGGGCTGTTCGGCGTCGGGGCGCTGATCGGCACGATGATCGGGGGCCGGATCGCGGACGCGCACCTCTTCGGGGTACTGCTCTCCGGCATCGCGGCCTCGTCCGTGCTGCTGGTCGCGCTGGCGCTGCTCGGGCAGTACGCCGTCGCCGCCGTCACCATCGCCTTCCTCCTGGGTGTCTCCGCCTTCTACACGGCCCCGGCCCTCAACGCCCGGATGTTCAACGTCGCGGGCAAGGCCCCGACCCTGGCCGGTGCCACCACCACAGCGGCCTTCAACCTCGGCAACACCGGCGGCCCCTGGATCGGCGGTGCCGTCATCGACGCGGGCCTCGGCTTCGCCTCCCCGGCCTGGGCGGGCGCGGCCCTGACGGTCACGGCGGGCGCGGTGACGGCGGTCTCGCTGCGCCTGCACCGGCGTACGGCGGCCTCGCGAGTGGTGATCGCCGGAGCGCAGGCCTCCACCGCCACAGCGCCCTCCGCCACCGCACCCAACGAGCCGATTAATCAGTCCCGTTCCACGAACTGATCACCTATTCTCGCCCGCATGCTGGCCATGGGCGGGGATCAGGTGGAAGAGGCGGTCGCGGACGCGGTGGCGACACTGCGGAGCGTGGCCGACCGGGACTGGAGCGTCAAGGCGGGCCGCCTGGACTGGAGTTGCCGTCTAACGGCGGAGCACATCGCGTCGGACTGCATCGCTTACGCGGGGCAGTTGGCGGGCCTCCCCACCGACCGTTACGTACCGTTCGAGATCAACTTGGACGAGTGCGAGAGCCCCGAGGACGTCCTCCAGGTCGTCGAGGCGACCGGCACCCTGCTCGCGGCAGCCGTCCGGACCGCCCCGCGAGAGGCCCGCGCCTTCCACCCGTACCCCTTCCGCAGCGCGAACCGCGAGGGCTTCGCCGCGATGGGCGTCACCGAGGTGCTCGCGCACACGCACGACATCGCCGAGGGCCTGGGCGTCGCGTACGAGCCCCCGGCGGCGCTCTGCGAGGCGGTGCTCACCCGGATCTTCCCGCACGTCCGGCCCGCGACCGGAGCCGACCACTGGCGCACGCTCCTGTGGGCCACGGGCCGCGGCGACCTGCCCGGCCGCCCGCCCGTCACCGACTGGCGCTGGAACAACAACCTCGTGATCCCCGCCGACCGCCTCACCCTCCAGGGCGTCACTCCCGCGGCCGCCGCCGACCTCCGCACGGGCGGCACCGGCGGCTTCGAGTGGACGGAGGACGGCCCCTTCGAGGGCACGCGGGACGCCGCCGGCATGGTGACGAAGGCGTACGAGGCCGGGGTGCACCGCCCGGAGTTCGGCCTGTTCGTCCTGGTGCGCCGCGAGGACGGCCGCGCGGTCGGCGGCATGGGCTTCCACGGCGCCCCCGACGAGGAGGGCCGCGCCGAGGTCGGCTACGACCTGGCCGAGTCCGCCCGCGGCAACGGCTACGCCGCCGAGGCCCTGCGCACCCTGTCCGCCTGGGCCCTGACCCGCGACGACGTCACGTCCCTGTTCGCCACGGTGGACCGCGTCAACGCCCCTTCCCAGAGCGTGCTGTCCCGCGCGGGCTTCACCCGGGTGAGCGGGGCGGACGGGGACGGCGACGGCGAGCAGTACGCGTACGAGCTGCGGGGCTGAACTCCGCGCGAGTGACGGCTGCGTGAGTGGTGGCCCCGCGCGAGTGATGGGTGCGCGGCCGGCGCCGGAGAGGTGTCGGGCCCGTCAACTCCCGGGTACGGCCCGCCCCTTGGGCCTGCGCAGCCCGGAGGCGAGCAGCAGCCGCACCACGTCACGGCTGCGGACCTGCACGGCCCCGGCCGCCACCGCGTCCTCGTACCGGTGCGAGGGGATGTCGTAGTGATCACGCTCGAAGGCCCGGGCGGGGGCGCCCAACCTGCGGGCGAAGTCGTGCAGTTCGTCGTACGAGACGTCGCTGACGAGGTGGGACCACATACGGCCGTGCCCCGGCCAGTCGGGCGGGTCGATGTAGACGGTCACGAGGAGGGCGCCCCTCCACCGGCACTACCGGTCCCGCCGCCGGCCGCCTGGAGCGCGCCCACCGCCGAGACCTTCACCCCCGCCTTGTGGCACACCCAGTGCGGGTCGGCCCCCAACTCCGGCTCCACTTCCAGCGCGTGGGGATCACCGGCACCGCAGACGGGACACAGCGGCCAGCGCCCGTGCCGTTCGAGGAGCGCGTCCTGTACGTCCTGGGCGACGAGCCCCGCCACGTAGTCGGCCCCCTCCGGCCACTGCTCCACCCACCAGCGCCGCTGCACCACCGATTCCTCGACGTACGAGACGACGTCCGGCTCGGCGACCTCACCGGCGGCGAGATCGGCAAGCACGAGCGCCCGCGCCGCGTGCAACGCCTGCTCCAAGGGGCTGATGGGATGGGGGGAGGGCGGAGAATCCATACGTCCATTGTGCGTCACCCGGGCAGCGGATTGCCGGTCCTCGTAAGGGGCACGGGCTGTGACGCAGGTGCGGCTCCGCGGTATGGGCGCGACCGGCCCCCACCGGCGCGCGGACGCGGAACCCACCCCTTGACCCTCCCCCGCGGCGAAAATATCTTTCATACGTGACCCAAGAAGTGAAGGAAATTTTCGCGGGCGAGGCCCCGCCGGCCCCCGCGGCCCTGGCAGCGAAGGTGCGCACACTCGCGCCTTCCATGACCCGCTCCATGCAGCGCGTCGCCGAGGCCGTGGCCGCCGACCCCGCCGGCTGCGCGGCACTCACGGTCACCGGCCTCGCGGAACTGACCGGTACCAGCGAGGCGACCGTCGTCCGTACGGCCCGCCTCCTCGGCTACCCCGGCTACCGCGATCTGCGCCTGGCCCTCGCCGGGCTCGCCGCCCAGCAGCAGTCGGGCCGCGCCCCCGCCGTGACGGCCGACATCGCGGTCGACGACCCGATCGCGGACGTGGTCGCCAAGCTCGCGTACGACGAACAGCAGACGCTCGCCGACACGGCGGCCGGACTGGACACGGTCCAGCTCGGCGCGGCGGTCGCCGCCCTCGCGGCCGCCCGTCGTATCGACGTGTACGGCGTCGGGGCGTCCGGCCTCGTCGCGCAGGACCTGGCCCAGAAGCTCCTGCGGATCGGGCTCATAGCGCAGGCGCACAGCGACCCGCACCTCGCGGTGACGAACGCCGTGCAGCTGCGGGCCAAGGACGTGGCGATCTCGATCACGCACTCCGGGTCGACGGGTGATGTCATCGAGCCGTTGCGGGTCGCGTTCGAGCGCGGGGCCACGACGGTCGCGATCACCGGGCGTCCGGGCGGTCCCGTCACCCAGTACGCGGATCACATCCTCACCACGTCCACGGCCCGGGAGAGCGAGCTGCGGCCGGCCGCGATGTCCTCGCGGACCAGTCAACTGCTGGTGGTGGACTGCCTGTTCATCGGGGTCGCGCAGCGGACGTACGAGACCGCGGCGCCTGCGTTGTCGGCGTCGTACGAGGCGCTGGCGCACCGCCACCGGAGCACGACTCGATAGCCGCGGTCCGGGGCCGGTGGGTAGCTGCGGGTGAGTGGGGGCCGGTCGCGCCCATGCGGCGGAGCCGCACATGTACACAGCCCCGCGCCCGTTACGGGGCGCCCGACCGAACCGTAACGAGATCAAGCACCAGAACGCCCCGCACCAGAAAGAGCCGTCGCACATGACCTCCAGCGCCGATGCCACCGACGCCCCCTCGCACTCGTCTCGCTCCTCGCGCTCCGACTTCCGTGATGTGCGGGCCGAGTTGGAGAGCCTGACCACCGAGGCCTTTCGGCCCGAGTTGTCCGAGATCGATCAGTTGCCCACGCTGGACATCGCGAAGCTCATGAACGGGGAGGACGCGACCGTGCCGGGCGCGGTCGCCGCGCAGCTGCCGAGCATCGCGGCGGCGATCGACGCCATCGCGGAGCGGCTGGGGCGCGGCGGGCGGCTGGTCTACGCGGGCGCGGGCACCGCCGGGCGGCTCGGGGTGCTGGACGCGTCCGAGTGCCCGCCCACCTTCAACACCGACCCCTCCGAGGTCGTCGGCCTGGTCGCGGGCGGCCCGGCGGCGATGACGACGTCGATCGAGGGCGCGGAGGACTCGGCGGAGCTGGCCGTGGAGGACCTCTCCGCCCTGGACCTCACGGCGGACGACGTGGTCGTGGGCGTCTCCGCCTCGGGCCGCACCCCGTACGCGATCGGCGCGGTGGAGCACGCCCGGGCGCTCGGCGCCCTCACGGTCGGCCTGTCCTGCAACGCGGACAGTGCCCTGGCGGCTGCGGCCGATCACGGCATCGAGGTGGTCGTGGGCCCCGAGCTGCTGACCGGCTCCACCCGGCTGAAGGCCGGCACGGCACAGAAGCTCGTCCTCAACATGCTCTCGACGATCACGATGATCCGGCTGGGCAAGACGTACGGGAACCTCATGGTCGACGTACGCGCCTCGAACGAGAAGCTGCGCGCCCGCTCCCGCCGTATCGTCTCGCTCGCCACCGGCGCCTCCGACGAGGAGATCGAGGCAGCCCTCGCGGCAACGGACGGCGAGGTCAAGAACGCCATCCTCACCATCCTGGGCGACGTGGACGGCCCCACGGCGGCCCGCCTCCTGGAGGAGAGCGACGGCCACCTGAGAGCGGCACTGGCGGCAGCGCTCCGTCCATAGTCTTTTGGCTCTCCCCGGACTGTCAGTGGGACGTGCGAGGGTGGAGGAGCCAAAAGGAAGGGACGCCAAAACCGTGAACCACGCGCAACTGACCGCTCTGGGCCGTGCCCTGCGGGTGCTCGGCGAGCACGGGGACGCCCTGTCCTCCGACACGCAGGACGCGAAACTGCACGAGGTGAAGGCCGACCTCAAGCGGGCCCTCGACCTGCTGGAGGAGACCGTCACGACGGCGGCCCCGACCACACGCTGCCCGGAGCACCCCACGGGCCCGGTCGACCAGGACGCCCCGGACCTGTGTCTGCTCTGCGAGACCCGTCGCCGCCTCGCCCGCCGTTCGAAGGTCAACGACTCGTTCCCGCAGGGCCGTCCGACCGCCCCGGACGAGCTCGTGGAGCGCACGAAGTCGCGTTACGGCGTACGGGGCGACCGGCCCCAGCCCCAGCAGCGCTGGCTGCCCGAGCTGTGGACCGGCCAGACCTGGCAGCTCTGCGGCACACCCCGCCGCGACAAACACGAGGCGGAGCTGTATCTCGCCGCCCAGCGCCGGGGCCCCCGCCCGAGCATGGCCTACCGGCTGGTGCACGAGTTCACCGACTACGAGGTGCTGCGGATCTGGGGCACCCCGGTGAAGATCGACATCGAGCCGATGGGGAACCTCTAGCCGGTGGGGAACCCTCTAGCCGGTGGGGAGAACCAGCCGGTGGGGAACACCACGGGCACCCACACACCGTTTCAATCGATACCGTATCGATTGAATTGACAGCGGTAGCATGCCCTCATGACCGCCGAAGCTCCCCACCCCGCCACCGCCGCCGCCTCGCGTGCGACCGACCGCCCCGGGGACACCTCGCCCTTCGCTCTCGGCCTGCTGCTGCGGCAGGCGCACTGGCGCGCGGCCGCGGTGATGTCGGAGGCGCTCCGGCCGCTCGGCATCGAGCTGCGGCATTTCGCCGTGCTGATCGTGCTGGTCGACCGCGGTCCCACCGTGCAGCGGGACCTGGCCGCGGCGACGGGGACGGACAAGGCGGGAATCATGCGGGTCGTCGACGACCTGGAGCGCAAGGGTCTCGCCGTACGCAGGTCCGTTCCCGGGGACCGGCGGGTGCGGGCGGTGGAGATCACACCTCAGGGCGTCGAGCTCTTCGACGCGGCCCACGCGGGGGCGGCGGCACCGGCCGACCGCCTGGTCGCCGACCTGGGGCCCGGCGAGCGGGAGCAGCTGACGGAGCTGCTGACCCGGTTCGCCTACCCCGCCGACGGCGAGGCGTAGACGCGCCCGGGGCCCGGAGGCGGGTTACGCGGCGAGGCGTTCCGCGAGCGCCTTGGCCTTGGCGGTCGCATCGGCGAAGGCGCGCTCGCGGGAGGCCTCGTAGAGGGGGATCAGCTCGGACATGGCCGGGTTGCGGGGGGCCATGGTGAGCTCCGGGACGATGAATTCGAGGTCCAGGCCGAGGGCACCCTGGAGGACGACCTCCAGGTAGTTCTGCACGAACTCGAAGCCCTCGCGCGGGGTGCCCGGCGCGTAGGAGCCGCCACGGCTGGCCACGACGACGACCGGGGTGCCCTGGGCGGAGGGGGCCTCGCCCGCCGTGCGGCCGAGCAGGAACACGTTGTCGAGCCACGCCTTGAGGGTCGACGGGATCGAGTAGTTGTGCATGGGGGCGCCGATCAGGACGGCGTCCGCCCGCTCCAGTTCCTCGATGAGCCTCACGCGCTCACCGAACGCGGCGGCCTGCTCCGGCGTGCGCTCGGACGGGTCGGTGAACCCGGCGGACCAGCCGGCGGCGGTGATGTGCGGTACCGGGTGGGCGGCGAGGTCGCGGTGGATCACCCTGCCCTCCGGGTGCTGCTCCTCCCAGGTCCTGCGGAAGGCGTCCGCGACCGAACGGGACGAGGACGCCCCGCCGGGGAGCACGGACGAGTCGATGTGCAGCAGCGTGGTCATGCGCTTTCTCCAAGGAACGGTGCCCGGGCCGGAGCCGGGGCAGAGGATTCGTACTCGACGACAGTTAAACACGAGAAGGTATCGAATGATACCGTCGTGGTCGAGACTAAAACAGGGACGTCGAGCAGTGACGTCGAGCAGTGACGAGCAGTTGCGATGAGCAGTTGGGAGGTAGGCGGCCTTGGACGTCTATGAGGCGGTCACGAGCCGACGGGCGGTGCGCGAGTTCACCGACCGGCATGTCCCGGGGGAGGTACTGGAGCGGGTGTTGTCCGCCGCGGCCTGGGCGCCGTCCGCGTCGAACCTCCAGCCGTGGCACGCCTACGTGGTGACCCGCGGGCCGCTGGCCGAGCTCAAGAAGCGCGCCGGCGAGCGGCTGGCCGCGGGCGACCCCTGGGACGAGCCGGAGTACGAGATGTACCCGCCAGGGCTGAAGTCCCCGTACCGCGAGCGCCGGTCCGCCTTCGGCGAGCAGCGCTACGGCGCGCTCGGCATCGCGCGCGACGACCTGGAGGCACGCCAGCGGGCCGCCGCCGCGAACTGGGAGTGCTTCGGCGCGCCCGCCGCCCTGTTCTGCTACATCGACCGCGACCTGGGCCCGGCCCAGTGGTCCGACGTCGGCATGTATCTGCAGACCGTCATGCTGCTGCTCCGCGCCGAGGGGCTGCACAGCTGTACGCAGATGGCGTGGGCGAAGTACCACCGGACCGTCGCGGAGGTCCTGTCGCCCCCGGACGAGCTCCTCCTCTTCTGCGGCATGTCGATCGGGTTCGAGGACACCGCGGTGGAATACACCCGTACGGGCCGGGCACCGCTCGACGAGACGGTCGTGTTCGTCGAGGCTTGAGTTCGTGGAGTCCTGAGTTCGACGAGAGCAGCTGGGAGGCCCGCGATGGCGACGATGGGAAACCTGCCCGAGGTGGTGTCACGCGAGGACTGGCTCGCGGCCCGCAAGGAACTGCTGGCGAAGGAGAAGGAGCTCACCCGGGCACGCGACCGGGTGAACGCCGACCGGCGGCGCCTGCCGATGGTCCGCGTCGACAAGCCGTACACCTTCGAGGGCCCGGACGGGACCGTGTCCCTGCTCGACCTGTTCGAGGGGCGGCCCCAGCTGGTCATGCACCACTTCATGTGGACGTACGACATCGACGCCGACGGCAACGAACACCCCCGCGACACGGGCTGCCCGAGCTGCTCCTCCGCCGCCGACGGCATCTCCGGACTGCGGCAGCTGCACGCCCGCGACACGACGCTGGCCGCGGTGAGCCGCGCGCCGTACGCGAAGCTCGCCGCCTACCGCGAGCGAATGGGCTGGACGTTCCCCTGGTACTCCTCGGCGGGCGGCGACTTCAACTACGACTTCCACGCGACGGTCGACGACCGCGTCGCCCCGGTCCAGGTCTTCCACCGCACCGAGGCCGAGCTCGCCGAGGCCGGAATGCCCTGGTCGCAGAGCATGCGCGGCGACTGGCCGGGCATCAGCGCGTTCCTGCGGGTGGACGACGAGGTGTTCCACACGTACTCGACCTTCGGCCGTGGCATCGAGGAGTTCCACAACGGCTACCGCTGGCTCGACCTCACCGCGCTCGGCCGCCAGGAGGCCTGGGAGGAACCGAAGGACCGCGCGACCCCGCGCGGCACGGAGGTCGGCGGCCCCGGGATGCGTATCCCGGACGAGTACGACGTCTGAGACAGGCCGCCGATACGGGCGTCGGCCGTCAGACGGTCCGATCCACTGTCGGGGTGGGCCGGGCTTCGGGGGTGGGGGAGGCGAAGGCGGTGCCCGGGAGAGCGAAGGTGCGGGTGGGGGTGGAGAGGGTGGTGGAGCGGAGTGCGAGGCGGAGGAAGAGACAGCCGAGCGCGGCGCCGAGGGTGTTGGTGACGAGGTCGTCGACATCCGCCCCTCGGCCGTTGCTGAACAGGATGTACATGCCGAGTTGGATGAGCTCGATCGTGGCGCTCACGGCCAGGGCGCGGAGGGCGGCCCGCCCCGGGCCGAGTTCCCGACGGGTCATGAGGGGGAGCAGCATTCCGAAGGGGAGGAACAGGAACACGTTGAGCGGGAACGAGACATCCATGCCGAGGAGGCCCATGAGGGGGATCGGCTGGACCTGACTGGTCCAGGGGGAGAGGTTCTGGGCCCGGTCCACGATGATCGGGAACAGGGTGAAGTGCAGGGCACCCGCCGCGTACAGGACGGCCACGAGCCGGGTGAGCGCGGGCCTGCCGTGCCAGCCCGGACGTCGACGGGTGGCACGAACGGCGAAGAGCACGGTGAAGGCGGCGAGGAGCGGCCCGAGCACCTCGACGGATTCGACGCGGAAGGTGATCCCGCTCATGGCATGCTCCTTGGTGTGACGGATCGCGTAACCGGCCTGACGAAGTCGACTCTGCCCGGCGGTCCGGAGCACCGGATCGGCCGAAAGTCAGATCTCACGCCGCCCGCTACGACTTTCGGCAGAGCGGCACGCGGCGTCCGGCGGCCCTGGGCGGAATGGTCGGCGTGGCTGGTGTGGACGGCGCTGGTGTGCCTGGCGTTGCGGTTCGACTACCCGGCGCTGGGCCTCGACGACAGATTCGGCAACCGTTCCGCCAAGCCGGTCGGCGCCCTGGCGGCGGTGGTCGCTGTCGTCGGCACGCCGTGGCTCGGTGCGCGGGCCCTGCCCGTGGCCGGTGCTCTGGCGGGGGTGACGTCGCTGGCGGTCTCGGTCCTGTTGCGCGTCGGTCCCGGCAGCGCTCCGGATCCCCTGGCCTCGGACGCGTACGGACTCGCGGAGCCGACGGCGCTGCTGTGGCTGATGCTGCTTGTCACGCTGCGCGGGCGGCGGAGCTGGGTGGTGTGGGCGGCGCCTCCGCTGCTGTGGGCGGCGATCGTGCTGCGGCCGTTGGCGGTCGCGGTCGGGGAGAACAGCGTCATCGTGGCGCTGTTCCTCGCCGTCGGGGCGACCGCGGTGCTGGGTGGCGGCGTCGCCTGGCGGCTGGTCGTGGCGGACCGGCGGCGGCGGGCGGCGACGCTGCGTCTTGAGCAGCGGGCCGAGTTCGCCCGTGATCTGCACGACTTCGTCGCCCACCACGTGACCGGGATCGTGGTGCAGGCGCAGGGCGCGCTGGCGATCGCGCAGCGGCGGCCGGAGCTGGTGCCACCGGCGCTGGAGCGGATCGAACACGCCGGGTCGGAGGCGCTGACGTCCATGCGGCAGATGGTCGGGATGCTGCGGGACACCGACGGGGAACCGGCCCTCGCGCCGTTGGCCGGGATGGCGGAGGTGCGCTCGCTCGTCGAGGAGTTCTCGGCGGTCGGCGGCGCGTCGGCCCGGCTCGAACTGACGGGTCCGTTCGACGACCTGCCGGTGGAGGTGACCACCACCGCCCACCGGGTGGTGATGGAGGCCCTGACCAACGTACGCAAACACGCCCAGGGCTGCACCGAGGTGCGGGTGCGCGCGGTCCGGTGCGGCGACGGCGTCACGGTACGGGTCAGTGACGACGGCCGGCCGCGCCGCCGTACCTCCGGCGGTGGGTTCGGGCTGCGAGGGCTGGCCGAACGGGTGCACATGGTCGGTGGTGACCTCCGGACGGGCCCGGTCGCGGAGGGCGGCTGGAGCGTCGAAGCCACCGTTCCGGCGGCCCCGGCCCAGGTTCCGGTCACGGCCCCGGCCCTGGTTCGTGTCCCGGGCGGAGGGACCCGTTGACCATCCGGGTACTGATCGCCGACGACCAGGCCATGGTCCGCGCCGGATTCTCGATGATCCTGGGCGCCGAGGACGACATCGAGGTCGTGGCCGAAGCGGTGGACGGCCTTCAGGCGGTGGAACTCGCCGAGCGGTACCGCCCAGACGTGGTGCTGATGGACATCCGGATGCCCCGCCTCGACGGCCTCGACGCGCTGCGCCGACTGAACCGCCCCGGCGCCGTCGACCCGCCGAAGGTTGTCGTGGCGACGACCTTCGACGACGACGAGTACGTCCACCGCGCGCTGCGCGACGGTGCCTGCGGTTTCCTGATCAAGGACTCCGGTCCGGCCCTGCTCGTCGAGGCCGTGCGGGCGGCGGCCTCGGGTGAAGCGCTGGTCAGCCCCTCCGTCACGGTGCGGCTGCTGCGCCGGCTGAACGCTCAGGCGCCCGGCCGTCGGGTGGCGCCGAGCCCCCTGTCGGCACGCGAGCTGGACCTCGTACGTCTGGTGGCCCGGGGACGTACCAACGCGGAGATCGCCGCCGCACTGACCATCACGGTGGGGACGGTGAAGACCCACCTGGGCAACGTGCAGGCCAAGCTGCACGCCCGGAACCGGGTGGAGATCGCCGCCTGGGCCTGGGAATCCGGCCTCGTCGGCCAGGAGTGAGACCAGGAACGACCGGGACCGACCGGGACGGGACCGACCCGGAACGACCTGGAAGCGGGCACCGGTTGTCGACCGTTTCAGGTAGCAGTTGACGATCGAACAGCTCGAAAATGGCGCGAACCGACATCGCCGCGAGTACTTCCGGGTTCCGGTGGAAAGCGCATACCCTGCGATGTGGCGACTTACAACAGCATCGGTGCGACCTACGCTTCCACGCGGCGACCGGATCCCCGAATCGCCGCCAGGATCCATCAAGCCCTCGGTGGTGCCGCCACCGTGATCAACGTGGGAGCCGGCACAGGCTCCTACGAACCACCGCAAACGGTACTGGCTGTCGAACCCAGCTCAGTGATGATCGCGCAGCGTCCGGCCGGATCCGCGCGGGCTCTGGAAGCGTCCGCGGAGTCGATCCCGCTCGCCGACGACTCGGCCGATGCGGTGATGGCCCTCCTGACCGTGCATCACTGGAGCGACCTGGAAGCCGGTATCGGCGAACTCCGCCGAATCGCCAGGCAACGGATCGTCATCCTCACCTTCGACCCGGACATCAACCACAGGTTCTGGCTGCTGGACGAGTACCTGCCCGAAGCAGCCGCGTTCGACGGCACACGAGCCGTCGCGGTCGACCGCCTGGTCGCACTGCTGGGAGGCGCCCGCACCGAAACCGTCCCCGTCCCGCACGACTGCACCGACGGATTCCTCGCCGCCTTCTGGCGCCGACCCGAGGCATACCTCGACCCGGAAATGCGGGCCGGTATCTCACTGCTCGCCCAGACCGGCGACGAAGTCATCCGGCCGGGCCTGGCCCGGCTGTCGGACGACCTGTCCTCCGGCCGGTGGCACCAACGCCACGCCGACCTGCTCGACCGCGAAGCCCTCGACGTCGGCTACCGGCTTCTCGTGGCCGACCTGTAGAACCGGACGAGCCGTCAACTGCACACTCCAGCCTGCGAGAAGGGCCGGCCACGACGGCACGCCGCCCGTACGTTGCACCGGCCCAACTCCACCAGCACGTACGGCTCACCGGTCGCCGCGGCCACCGGGTCGACATCCGTTCCTCGCGGTCAGGCTTGGCGGGCGTAGGACGCGAGGCGATCGGCGAGCGCGGTGACGAGGTCGCGCAGTTCGTCGGGGCGCTCGATGACGAACGGCCGGTCGAGTGAGGCGAGTACTGGAGGCAACCAGTCGAGCCGCTCCGCCCGCAGCTCGACGCGCAGCCAGCGCTCGGTCGCCCGGTCCTGGCCTGCCGCGGGCTCGTGCTCCTCCAGGCTCGCGACGCCGGCGGGAAGGCGGGCGCGGATCTGCTCGACTGTCCCGTGGATCCGCAAGGTCACCTCATGCCGGTACTCGGCCGTGGCGAACGCCGACAACACGCGCTGTGCCGGACCAGGACCCACGGGCGCTTCGAATGAGCCGGGCAGGGTCCGCGCGTCCGCGATGCGATCGAGCCGGAGGGTTCGGTCCTCGCCGATCCGGGTGTCCTTGCCCGTGACGTACCACCGGCCCGCATGGGCGACGATCCCGTACGCGTGCAGCGTGCGTTCGCTGCGCCGACCGTCGCGGTCGGTGTAGCGGATCGAGACCGGTCGGCGGTGGCGCACCGCATCGGCGATGGTGAGCAGGACCCCGGCGTCCGGAGTGTCGGACTCGCCGGGCTGATCCGTGAAGGCGAGAGCCTCCAGAAGTGTGTCGAGCCGACGGGCGATGTGCTTGGGCAGCACCCGCCGGATCTTCGCCGATGCCGTCTCGCTCGCCGTGTGCTCCGTCGTCGTCAGCCCTGCTCGGCGGCCGGCGACCAGGCCGAGCAGCACGGCCAGCGCCTCGTCGTCGCTGAGCATGAGCGGAGGCAAGCGGTACCCGGGAGCGAGCCGGTACCCGCCGTAGCGGCCGCGCACCGATTCCACGGGCACATCCAGGTCGATCAGCTGGCCCACATACCGCCGCACGGTGCGCCCTTCGACGCCGAGCCGGTCGGCCAGTTCGGCCACCGTCCGGGTGCCGCCCGACTGCAGCAGCTCCAGGAGTGTCAGCACGCGGGCAGTGGGTCGGGGCATGTGCACAACCTAATGCGAATACAGGACCGATTCTGTCCACTATTTCTCCTAGCCTGCGCAGTGCACCCCTCCAGCACAGCCAAGGAGATCCCCATGGACTTCGTCTCGATCCGCATCATCACCAGCGACGTGGCACGCCTCGTCGAGTTCTACGAGCGAGCCACAGGGGCGCGGGCGACGTGGGCCACCGAGGACTTCGCCGAACTCGACACAGCGGGCGCCACCCTCGCGATCGCCGGCACCCGCACCGTCCCGCTGTTCGCCCCGGGCTCTGCCCGCCCTGCGGACAACCACAGCGTGATCACCGAGTTCCTCGTCGACGACGTGGACCGCGTCCACCAGAACCTGACCGGCTTCGTCACCGACTTCGTCACCGAGCCCACCACGATGCCCTGGGGCAACCGGTCACTGCTGTTCCGTGACCCCGACGGCAACCTCGTCAACTTCTTCACCCCCGTCACCCCGGCGGCCATCGAAAAGTTCACACGCCGACACCACGCAAAGCCGCTCACGCGGGAGCCCTGAGATGGTGCGCCCGCACCTCCGTCAGCACCGCGATCGAGTAGGCAGCACCGGCGCAGGACAGCTGGGATCTGGTCTACGGGGCGATCGGTGTACCTGCAGAGGCGGTCAGGCGTACGCGCAGGCCGTAGCCGGTTGCCATGCAGAGGGCGAGGGCGAGTAGAGCTGGTCCCAAAGCGGTCGCGCCGACGTGCTGAACAAGCAGGCCCATTCCGGCAGGAAGAACAGCGGCACCGATCTGGGATGCGGCGATCTGAAAGCCGATGGTCCTGTCCGCTCTGTCCTGCCCGACACGTTCGGCCGTGGTGAGGGTCAGCAGAGGGAAGACCGGTGCTGCCGCGAGTCCAAGGACCAGCAGTCCGGCGAGGGCAAGGACCGCCGGGCCGGGCACAGCCGTCATGGCGGCGCCGCCGACGACTCCCGCGACGGAACAGGAGAGAACGCGTGCGGCACCGGCGCGTTCGGCAACTGGACCGAGGACGAGGCGGCCCAGGAACATGGCGGCCCAGAAGCCCGACACCACCATCCCAGCGGTCGCGGGCGAGAGTCCGCGCCCCGTGGTGAGGAAGACGTACGCCCACAGTCCGATGCTCGCTTCGAGACCGATGTGGAAGGCGAACACTGCCGCGCTCATCGCGACGACATACCGACGCGATCCGGCCGGTCGGCCGCAGCCGCGCGTCGGGGCTGTCGCGCGCGTACGGGCCTCTGCCGCTCCAGGTTCGTTCGGACGGTCGGCCCAGAGGCGCCCGGTTCGCAGGAACGCGCAGGCGAGCAGCAGTTGCACCGCGGCGATCACGACGTAGGCCCATCGCCACTGCGGGCTGAAACTCAGAGCGCCGGCGACTGCTACTGGCCCCAGGCCGGCGCCCAGCCCGTAGCAGGCGTGCATCCAGGTGATGTGACGGGCTCCGAACCGGCGTGCCGCGTAGGCGTTGAGACCGGAGTCGACCGCGCCCGATGCCAGTCCCAGGACGACGGTCGCCGCCACCACCCACCAAAAGGAGGGCGCGAGGCTGTAGCCGAGCAGAGCGACCACGGACAGGACCGTGCTTGCTGACAGCATCTGGCCGATGTGCATGCGGGTGAGAATGCGCCCGGTCATGGTGCTCGACAGCACCGTGGCGGCGATACCGAACGGCAGGAGCAGCCCCAGAGTTCCCAGGGGCTGATGGAAGTCGGCACTCATGGAGGGCCAGGCGATGCCGAGCACGCTGTCGGGCAGCGCCATGCTCACATAGGCCAGGCAGGCAAGAACAACAAGAGGCATGGAGAGGTAGCCCTTCGGGCCGCAGGCACGACTCACCCCACGCCCGGTTCGGGCCGATGAGCCGAGGGAAACGGGAATCAGGCGACATCCCCAGGGACGTCGCCGCGTCGTGCCGCAGAACCGAGCAGCACGCGACAACAGGTCACAGTCGAAACCACGTCAACGCGTGCGGTGTTGCCCGGGTACCCCATCTCCACCCATGCCCGAACCTCCAGCCACTGACCGTACTCCCGAGGTGCGAGCGGCGCTTCTGCATTTCCACCCGCCGAATCGTGCAGGGATGGAACACCGCCTCTTCACCGGTAGGCCCGTCACGGCAGCCGCCCCTCCCAGTTGAGCCGCCGGACCCGCAGCCGCACCGAGCCCGCCCTGCGGCGGCCTTCCTATTGCCTTCCTATTGCCTGCTATTGCCTTCTATTGCCTTGCAACGAGACGAGACGTATCGTTGCACATCATGGAACAGCTACTCACCGTCGCCCCCGACGTGCACCTCTGGACCGAGCAGCGCGGCGCCCCCGATGCCCCGCCCCTCCTCCTGATCATGGGCGCGGGCGCCTCCGGTCTCGGCTGGCCCGAGCCGCTGGTCGACGCCCTCGCCGCCCGCCACCGCGTGATCCGGTACGACCACCGCGACACAGGCCGCTCCACCTGGTCGTACGAGCAACGGCCGTACCGCATCACCGACTTGGCCGAGGACGCCGTCGCGGTGCTGGACGGCCTCGGCGTGGAGCGGGCCCATCTCGTGGGGCTGTCGCTCGGCGGCATGCTGACCCAACTGCTCATCGCGGACCACCCCGACCGCGTACTGAGCGCCACCCTGATCGGAACGGCTGCGCTCAGCACCACCCCCTACACCCGCCCCGACGGAACCGTCCTCCCGGCCGAGGAACTCCCCGGCATCTCCCCCGAGGTGCTGGAACTGTGGTCGCAACCCGTCGAGGACCACGGCCCGGAAGCCGAACTGGACCGGCGCGTGACGCACTGGCAAGCGCTCTCCGGGGATCAACTCCCCTTCGACGCGCCGCACTTCCGCGATCTCGAACGACGCATCATCGAGCACGCCGGCCGCCACACCACGTCACCCGCACACGCCCTCGCCGACGACTCCGGCATGCTGCGCACGGAGGCACTCGCGACGACCGAGGTGCCCGTACAGGTCATCCTCGCCCCGGCCGAACCCGTGTTCCCGCCGCCGCACGCACAGCACCTCACCCAGGCGATCCGAGGCGCCCACCTCACCGAGATCCCCGGCATGGGCCACGCCCTCCCGCCCCGGCTCCTCCCCATACTCACCAGGGCGATCCTCTCCCACACCCAGGGCGTCACGGCGCCTAATGTCTCGTGAGTTCCGGCCCGTTCCTCACAACCGCACCGAATCCGCTGGTCAGCGGCCTGCCCGGGGCCCACTTGGAGTCACGGCATGAGACTCGCAAGACAATAGCCACGCGTACGAGGCCCGGCCGACCGTTCGTCACGGCAGCCGGCCCTCCCAGTTGAGCCGCCGGACCCGTGCCCGCAGCACCTCCCCGACCGGAGCCTCGCCCACCGCCTCCGGCGGACAGTCCCACTCCCGGCCACCACCCACGGGCCGCAGCTGTACGTAGCCGCCCTCGCGCCCCATGACCTGCCCGACCCGACCGTCGCGCAGGTCGACCGCGTACTCCCGGCTCACGCGTCCCCACCCGCCGCCGCCCCGCGCAGCGCGTCGGCCAGCCGGACCGCCGTCCGTACGTTGCAACGCCCCAGCTCCACCAGGGCGTACGGTTCGCCGGTGGCCGCTGTCACCGGGTCGACGCCCAGCGACGGCAGCGCGACGCCCGCCGCCTCCAGGGCCGCCCGAAGGCACGCCACGGCCTCCGCCGTCGACCGCACCCGCTCACTCGACGTCATCTCCATCGCGCCCTGCCTCCACTCTGAGTGTTCACGTTCACCACACAGCGTGTCCGGTAGGGCTCTAACCTGGCCAGAGACGGCGCCCCAACAACCCAACCTGTGGGACAGGGAGTTGCGCATGGCCGGCCCGAAGGATCTTGACCCGTCCTCATCACCTCGCGCCCTGATCGGCGCCGAGTTGCGTCACGCCCGCGAGAGGAAGGGGCTCAGCCAGAGCGAGTTGGGCGAGCCCTTGTTCGTCAGCGGCTCGTTCATCGGCCAGTTGGAAGCGGGGACACGACGCCTCCACCTCGAATACGCCGCCCAGATAGACGAGATCCTCGACACGAACGGCTTCTTCGAGCGGAATTGCAAGGCACTCGCGAAGTCCAAGTACCCGGATCACTTCGCGGAAGCTGCGGAGGCAGAGGCGATCGCTACTGCGATCAGGGAGTACGCGACCCTGCTGATCCCCGGGTTGTTGCAGACCAGGGCCTACGCGGAAGCCGTATTCCGCGCCTACAAGCCGACGGCGCCGAAGGCCGAGATCGACCCCCTGGTGGCGGCACGCCTCGAACGCGCCCATCTCCTCGACGATCCAACAACCCCGTTGTTGTGGGCGATTCTCGACGAAGCCGTTCTACGACGAGAGGTCGGCGGCGCGGAGATGGCGGGGGCCCTCCGGCACGTGGCGGACCTGGCTCGCAGGCACCGGATCATCGTGCAGGTGCTGCCGTTTGGCGCAGGGGCACACGCGTCGATGACCGGCGCCCTGAAGCTCATGGAGTTCGAGGACGCCCCATCGCTCTCCTTCGTCGAGGGTCCGGACATGGGAAAGCTGCTGGACGACCCAGCCACGGTCGCCCGCCACACCCTGACGTTCGGCCTCCTTCAGGCAGCAGCTCATTCGCCTCAAGATTCGCTAGCCCTGCTGGAGTCAGTGGCGCAGGATTACGAACATGGAGCACAGCACCCTTGAGTACGACCTGAGTGCAGCCACGTGGCACAAGTCGAGCTACAGCGGCGGCGAGGGCGGCAACTGCCTGGAGGTCGGCCGCTGGCGCAAGTCGACGTACAGCGGTGGGAGCGGCGCCGACTGCCTGGAAGTGGCCCCCGGCCACCCCACCCACGTCCCCGTGCGCGACTCCAAGAACCCCCTCGGCCCGAAGCTCAAGTTCCGGGCCGAGGCATGGTCGGCGTTCGTCGAAGACCTCAAGCAGGACTAGGCAGCCCTCGCCCCGAAGCTCAAGCGCCGAGCTTCGAGCCCTGCTTCTGAGGATTGGGTGGTGGGTCTCAACCCACCCACCCTCCCTGCGAGTTGACTCGACGCGACCGACTTGCCACGGACAGTTACACGGGTCTAGCGTGCCCGGATAACGAACAGCCCCCGCTCGGCGCTTGCAGGCACCCGCGGGGGCTTGACCAACAAGATCGAATGCGAGTCGATCCCATGGCTGACGCCAAGCCTAGTCCTGCCTTCCTGCCCGCGCACGCGACCCCGCCGCACCCGATGGCCAACCCGGGTTACGGAAAACGCGAGGCCCCGGACCAACTCCCCCGTACGGCCCACGACTTCGCGCACCTTCCACCCCGCGAAGCCGCCGTCGCCGCGTACATCGACCGGCTCCCCGGCGGCGCCGACATCTCCGTAAAGACGCTGGCCAAGACACTCCCGTACGGCCAGTGCGCACTCCGCACGGTGCTCAACAACCTCCAGCGGGCAGGCCACTTGCGCCGGGGACGCGAACACCTGGCCGACTCGGGAAGCCCCCGCTGGATCACCCGAACGTGGTTCTCGCGAACGGCACGGGACGACGACTGGTGGGCGGCGTTCACGAGGGGCGACGTACCGAAGGAACCGCAGGAACCCCCTGCCGGGCAGGGCGGCCCCACCCGCTCCCGCGCGTACATCCTGCTCGCGGCCCTCGGCCGCACCGCGCCATCGCTGTCGCTCTCCAAGGCGGCCTGCGCGGAACTCGCCCCGCTGCTCACGGAGTGGTTCGCGAGGGGTGCGAGCGACGAACACGTACTCCAGGCCCTGACGGCGGGCCTCCCGGTCCCGGTCCACAGCCCGGCGGCCATCGTCCGAACCCGCCTCACCGCAAAGCTCCCACCGGAACCGGGGCCGACTCCGCCGCGACGCCCACCTCTCCGCGTACTGGAGTGCGCGAAGTGCGGCACACCGGGCCGCCCGGAGGCCCTGCCGGGAGGCGTCTGCGGGCCGTGCCGGGGCGAGGCCGGGCCACCTGGGCCATCCGTCCCGCTGACTTCCACCGCAGTCCACGCCCACGCCGCCGCAGCCCGCGCGGCGATGGCCTCCCGAGGTGAAAGGCCACGCGTATGACCGCTCCAACAGTCCGAAGGCACACAGCCGGGGCACGATGGAAGGGAGGAGGAAAACCATGACCCCTGGCACCACCGAACACCCGCAGATGTCCGTCGAGGACTTCGAAGAGCTTGCTCGCAAGGCGCCGAAGCGCGTGAAGCTCGAATTCCTCGGAGGGCGGCTGTCCAGCAAGTACCCACTCGACGTCGAGGACTTCGAGGAGCTGGAAAGCCGGGCACCCGAAACCGTGCGGCTTGAGTACATCGACGGAAAACTAAGGGTCAAGGCAATGCCGGACGGCAAGCACACGTCGATCTTTATGTGGCTGCTCCGCCAGTGCATGCAGCAACGCCCCGACCTGGACCTCGCGCCCGAGCGGGGCGTCAAGGCGGAGGCCTACCGCAAGGGTCGCGCACGCACGGACGGTTTCCTGGCGCCAGTGGACCACTTCAGGGACGACGGCGAGTGGTCCGAGACCGACGGCGCTCTCATGGCCGTCGAAATCACCTCCCACGACCGCGACACCGACCAGCGGGACCGCATCGACAAGCCCGTCGGCTACGCGGAGGCCGACATCCCCGTCTACCTCCTCATCGACCGCGACAACAACACCGTCACCGTGTTCAGCGAGCCGAAGGACGGCCGCTACCAGCAGGCCCCCTCCTACCCGTGGGGAGCCACCGTGGAGATCCCCGAGCCCGTCGGCATCACCCTGAAAACCGAGAAGCTGAAGGACTACGCGGACTGACGGCCCTGCAACGCCGAGGGCGGCGCCCCGCAAGAAGGGGTGCCGCCCTCGCCGTACGACAACGGTCGGTGGTGGGTCAGCTCAGCGAGCCCAGTGACGCCGCGTCGTACGCGCCCAGTTCGTCGGACCTGCCGTCGAGGACCTTGGCCGCCCACTGCGGGTCCTGGAGGAGGGCGCGGCCCACGGCGACCATGTCGAACTCGTCGCTCTCCAGTCGGTCCAGCAGGTCGTCGAGGCCCCTGGCCGGGGCGCCCTCGCCCTGGAGGCCCTTGAGGAAGTCGCCGTCGAGGCCGACCGAGCCGACGGTGATGACCGGCTTGCCCGTCAGCTTCTTCGTCCAGCCGGCCAGGTTCAGGTCCGAGCCGTCGAACTCCGGGAGCCAGTAGCGGCGGGTGGAGGCGTGGAAGGCGTCCACACCGGCCGCTGCGAGCGGGGTCAGCAGCGCCTCCAGCTCCTCCGGCGTCTCGGCGAGGCGTGCCTCGTACGCCTGCTGCTTCCACTGCGAGAAGCGGAAGAGGATCGGGAAGGTCGGCGAGACGGCGGCGCGCACGGCGGCCACGATCTCCGCGGCGAACTTCGTCCGCGCGACGAGGTCACCGCCGTACGCGTCCGTGCGACGGTTCGTGCCCGCCCACAGGAACTGGTCGATCAGGTAGCCGTGCGCGCCGTGCAGTTCGACCCCGTCGAAGCCGATGCGCTCGGCGGCGGCAGCGGCCTCCGCGAAGGCCTGGATGACGTCGTCCAGGTCCAGCTGGGTCATGGCCCTGCCGGTGACCTCGGCGCCCTCCGTGTGGATGCCGGACGGGCTGACGGACGGGGCGTCCGCGAACGGCGGCTCGCCGGCCCTGCGCACGCTCCCGATGTGCCACAGCTGCGGCACGATCTTCCCGCCCGCCGCGTGCACGGCCTCGGCGACCCTCGCCCACCCGGCCAGCTGCTCCTCACCGTGGAAACGCGGGATGTCGTCGCGCTGCCCGGCCGAGTCATGGCCCACGTACGTGCCCTCGGTGACGATCAGGCCGACCCCGGCGGCGGCACGGCGCGCGTAGTACGACGCCACGTCCTCCCCCGGAACACCGCCCGGCGAGAACTGCCGGGTCATCGGCGCCATCGCGATCCGGTTCGGAACGGTCAGGCCGTTGAGGGAGACGGGCCGGGAAAGGATCTCGGCCGCACGGGAGGCGGAGGGGGCGACAGTCACGTAGGGGCTCCTCGTGGGGTGGAGTGGTCGAGCGGTCGGTCGGGCGGACGATCTGCGGATCCATGTGCGTGTGCGCGCATCCCCATTGGTATGTGCACACGCATGAACCACTCCACACGACAACCGCCCCGGCCCTCAGCGCATTCCGTCACCACGCCGCACGCCCCTGTGACCCCGGACACGCCCGAGGGCGGCACCCCTGGAATGGGATGCCGCCCTCGTTCGCGTAATGCGAAGTACCGCGCGATGCGGAGTACTGCGTACTGCGAAGTACTGCCTGCTGCGATGAACCGCCGAGCCTTTCTGCTTACGCAGGGGCTCAGAAGTCCATGTCACCGCCCGGCATGCCGCCACCGGCGCCGGCGCCGGCGCCGGCCTTCTCCGGCTTGTCGGCGATGACGGCCTCGGTGGTGAGGAACAGCGCGGCGATGGACGCGGCGTTCTGCAGGGCAGAGCGCGTGACCTTCGCCGGGTCGATGATGCCTTCGGCGATCATGTCGACGTACTCACCGGTCGCGGCGTTGAGGCCGTGGCCGACGGGAAGGTTGCGCACCTTCTCGACGATGACGCCACCCTCCAGGCCGCCGTTGACGGCGATCTGCTTGAGCGGGGCCTCCAGGGCGAGCTTCACGGCGTTGGCGCCGGTCGCCTCGTCACCATCGAGGTCCAGCTTCTCGAAGACCGAGGAGGCCTGGAGCAGGGCCACGCCACCACCGGCGACGATGCCCTCCTCGACGGCCGCCTTCGCGTTGCGAACGGCGTCCTCGATGCGGTGCTTGCGCTCCTTGAGCTCGACCTCGGTGGCGGCACCGGCCTTGATGACGGCCACGCCGCCGGCCAGCTTCGCCAGGCGCTCCTGGAGCTTCTCGCGGTCGTAGTCCGAGTCCGAGTTCTCGATCTCGGCACGGATCTGGTTGACGCGACCGGCAACCTGGTCCGCCGAACCCGAGCCGTCCACGATCGTCGTCTCGTCCTTGGTGATGACGATCTTGCGAGCGCGGCCGAGCAGCTCCAGGCCGGTGTTCTCCAGCTTGAGGCCGACCTCCTCGGAGATGACCTCGCCGCCCGTGAGGATGGCGATGTCGTTCAGCATCGCCTTGCGGCGGTCACCGAAGCCCGGAGCCTTGACGGCGACGGACTTGAAGGTGCCACGGATCTTGTTGACGACCAGGGTCGACAGGGCCTCGCCCTCGACGTCCTCGGCGATGATCAGCAGCGGCTTGCCCGACTGCATGACCTTCTCCAGGAGCGGGAGCAGGTCCTTGACGTTGGCGATCTTCGAGTTGGCGATCAGGATGTAGGGGTCGTCGAGGACGGCCTCCATACGCTCCATGTCGGTCGCGAAGTACGCCGAGATGTAGCCCTTGTCGAAGCGCATGCCCTCGGTGAGCTCGAGCTCCAGACCGAAGGTCTGGGACTCCTCGACCGTGATGACGCCTTCCTTGCCGACCTTGTCCATCGCCTCGGCGATGAGCTCGCCGATCTGGGTGTCGGCGGCGGAGATGGAGGCCGTCGAAGCGATCTGCTCCTTGGTCTCGACATCCTTGGCCTGCTCAAGGAGGGCACCGGAGACGGCCTCGACGGCCTTCTCGATACCGCGCTTGAGAGCCATCGGGTTGGCGCCGGCGGCGACGTTGCGAAGGCCCTCGCGGACCAGCGCCTGCGCCAGAACGGTCGCGGTGGTCGTACCGTCACCGGCGACGTCGTCCGTCTTCTTGGCGACTTCCTTGACCAGCTCAGCGCCGATCTTCTCGTACGGGTCCTCGAGCTCGATCTCCTTGGCGATGGAAACACCATCGTTGGTGATCGTGGGGGCGCCCCACTTCTTCTCGAGGACGACGTTGCGACCCTTGGGACCAAGGGTGACCTTGACGGCGTCGGCGAGCTGGTTCATCCCGCGCTCGAGACCGCGCCGTGCCTCCTCGTCGAACGCGATGATCTTGGCCATGTGAAGTGGTCCTCCCGGACTGGGGTGGAATCTCCAGGACCGCGCCCGCGCCCGCGACGGACGGCCTGCCGACCTCGTGGTTCCTTGCCCCACCCGGCCTGCGGGCCTCACCGACCCGGTCCTCGTTATCACTCTCACCTTCAGAGTGCTAACGCCAATGATTAGCACTCGACCCATGCGAGTGCAAGCGGCTCAGGATGATCCGCAGGTGGGAGCAGGTGGGAAGAGAGCGCGCGTACGGCGCGCACGGGGTGCGGGCGTGCCGAAGGGCCCGCACCCCGGGGGGTACGAGCCCTTCGGAAGAAGAACGTCGCTGCAGTAAGTCGGCGCGTGCTTCAGCCGGTCGCCAGTCGGACCATGTCCGCCTGCGGCCCCTTCTGGCCTTGCGAGATCTCAAAATCGACCCGCTGACCCTCTTCCAGGGTGCGGTAGCCGTCCATCTGAATCGCGCTGTAGTGGACGAAAACATCCGCACCACCGTCGACCGCGATGAAGCCGTACCCCTTCTCCGCGTTGAACCATTTGACGGTGCCCTGAGCCATGCCTAACTCCCCTATTACTGGCCCTTGCACAGACCCGCACTTCGCGGATCCGGGTCAGACCTCACCCCCCAACGGTTGGGGGTGTGCGCCGGAACGCGTCGACCGCGGCTGAATGTATCCGTCCAACTGCCGTCTGCAACAGGTCAATCCGACGAGAATTCCGGGCACGACTGATCGGGAATATGTGAAGAATTCACGAAGATTCAGGGCAAGTCGGGCCCCGTGAATGCCATAAAAGGCTCAAAAAGGCGGGGCACTTTGGCTACTTCTTGTCGGGCTTCGGGCGGGATCTCAATGCGCCCGGCGTGCGGATCGAAGCAGGTTCCCCAACTGTACCGCGCTCAACCATACAGAATTGCCCCTTCCGCTTCTCTCACGGAGGGGGCAATTCGATGAACTCTCGGTGACGGCAGTTACCGAAGGTAATGATCAGCCTCCGGCACGGCCCCCGACGGTCAGCCGCCGGCGACGGCGGGAATGATCGACACCCCGGCCCCGTCCGGCGTCGCCGTCTCCAGCCCCTGCTCGAAACGCACGTCGTCGTCGTTCACGTACACGTTGACGAACCGCCGCAGCTGCCCCTGGTCGTCCAGGACCCGGGCGGCGATACCGGTGTGGTTCTTCTCCAGATCGGAGATGACCTCACCAAGAGTCGCCCCCTCGGCAGCGACCTCGGCCTTGCCGCCCGTGTAGGTGCGCAGGATGGTGGGGATACGTACGTTGACGCTCATGGGGTTGGACCTCCGGTCGGGTGCGAAGCGCCCCGTCAGGGGCGCGGGGAAGTGCGCGGTCTTTTAGGAGCGCGGCGAACTAACCGAGACCGGCCTCACGGAAGGAATCCAGGTTCGGACGAATGGTCGCGGTCAGCCCCGTGTCGGAAGCAACCGCGTCCAAGGTCTTCAGACCATCACCGGTGTTGAGCACGACAGTGGTCAGACTCGGATCCAGCAGACCGTTCTCGATCAGCTTCTTCGCCACTCCCACCGTCACACCACCGGCGGTCTCCGCAAAGATTCCCTCGGTACGCGCCAGCAACTTGATCGCGTCGACCACCTGCTCGTCGTTCACGTCCTCCACGGCCCCGCCCGTCCGCCGGGCGATATCGAGAACGTAAGGACCGTCCGCCGGATTTCCGATCGCGAGCGACTTCGCGATCGTGTTCGGCTTCTGCGGCCGTACGACGTCGTGCCCGGCCTTGTACGCCACGGACACCGGCGAGCAGCCCTCGGCCTGCGCACCGAAGATCTTGTACGGCTTGTCCTCGACGAGCCCGAGCTTGATCAGCTCCTGCAGCCCCTTGTCGATCTTCGTGAGCTGCGACCCGGAGGCGATGGGCACGACGAGCTGGTCCGGCAGCTGCCAGCCGAGCTGCTCGCAGATCTCGTACGCGAGGGTCTTGGAGCCCTCCGCGTAGTACGGCCGCAGGTTGACGTTGACGAAGCCCCAGCCCTCGCCGGCCGGGTCGCCGATCAGCTCGGAGCAGAAGCGGTTCACGTCGTCGTAGTTGCCCTCGATGCCGACGAGCTCGCCGCCGTAGACCGCGGCCATGACGACCTTGCCCTGCTCCAGGTCGTGCGGGATGAACACGCAGGACCGGAAGCCGGCGCGCGCGGCGGCGGCGCCCACCGCGCCGGCGAGGTTGCCGGTGGAGGAGCAGGAGAGAGTGGTGAAGTTGAACGCGCGGGCCGCTTCGATGGCCTGGGCGACGACCCGGTCCTTGAAGGAGTGCGTCGGGTTCCCGGAGTCGTCCTTCACGAAGAGCTTGCCGGCGTCGACACCCAGCTCGCGCGCGAGGTTGTCGGCCTGGACGAGCTTGGTCCAGCCGGGGTTGATGTTGGGCTTGTCCGCCACGTCCGCGGGGACGGGCAGCAGCGGCGCGTACCGCCAGATGTTCGCGGGGCCCGCTTCGATCCGCTTGCGGAGCTCCTCGGCGTCGTACGCCGAGAAGTCGTACGCGATCTCCAGCGGGCCGAAACACTCCTCGCAGGCGAAGACCGGACCGAGCGGGACGCGGTGGCCGCATTCGCGGCAGGAAAGCGCGGTGGCCGGACCCAGGTCGACGGTGTTCGCGGAGTTCGCGGTGGTGGAGTTCGTGGTGCTTGCAACTGTCTGCGCAGCCATGGAGGCGAGGCCCTTTCCTCATCTTCCTCACGACGCACTTCGCCGTGAGACGGATTTGGCACCTTCCCGAGCCGGGAGCCTCGCCGCGCTGATCGACGATGATCAGGACGAGACCGGCCGGAGGGTTGCCGGGGCTTCAACGGGCCGTATCCCTCTGCCCCTCTGGATGAGCGCTATTCGGTTGTGGTTTTGGTTGTACACGCAACGACCCCCGACATGCGATGGTCATCAGCGTTGTTCAAGACTGTAACCGAAGGCCTGGATGGTGGAGAGAGCCGTCCGAACCGCGAGATGACAGTGAGGCACTCCACTCCCCCACTCTCGACTCCGCTCGAGCGGGGGGACCCCCATCGCGCGTCGGACACACGCATCCCGAAGAACGCAAGGGAGAGCCGCACGTGCTGGAAGACGTCGAGCGCTGGCTGAGCACGCGCTCCTGGTCCGTCGAGGACCGCCCGCTCAAGCAACTCATCGCCGCGAAGCGTGCCACGGGCTCCACGGTGAGTGTCGTACTGCCCGCGCTCAACGAGGAGGAGACCGTCGGCGAGATCGTCGCGATCATCCGCCGTGAGCTGATGACCAGGAAGGTGCCGCTCGTCGACGAGATCGTGGTGATCGACTCGGGTTCGACGGACCGCACCTCCGAGGTCGCCGCCGAGGCGGGGGCCCGTGTCGTGCACCGGGACGAGATCCTGCCCCGTATCCCGGCCGTCCCCGGCAAGGGCGAGGTGCTGTGGCGCTCCCTGCTGGTCACCAGCGGGGACATCGTGGCCTTCGTCGACGCGGACCTGAAGGAGTTCTCGGCGGACTTCGTCTCCGGGATCGTCGGCCCGCTGCTGACCGAACCGGGCGTGGACCTCGTCAAGGCGATGTACGACCGCCCGCTGGGCACCGCCGCAGGTCAGGGGGGCCGGGTCACGGAACTCATGGCCCGCCCGCTCCTGAACATGCACTGGCCGCAGCTGGCCGGGTTCGTCCAGCCGCTGGGCGGGGAGTACGCGGCCCGCCGCTCCCTCCTCGAACAGCTCCCGTTCCCCGTCGGCTACGGCGTCGAGCTGGGCATGCTGGTCGACGCGCTGCACCTGGTGGGCCTGGACGCGCTGGCCCAGGTCGACGTCGGCGTCCGCAAACACCGCCACCAGGACGGGCAGGCCCTGGGCCGCATGTCCGCCGCGATCTACCGCACCGCCCAGCTCCGCCTGGCCCGCGGCCACATGATCCGCCCCTCCCTGACCCAGTTCGAACGCGGCGAGCACGGCTTCGAGCCGCGTACGTATTCGGTGGACATGGAGGAGAGGCCGCCGATGGCGGACATCGAGGAGTACGTGGAACGAAAGGCCGCGTAGCGCTCCACGGCCCGCAAACCCGACCCCGCGGCGGGTGGGAACGTTTGAGCGTTTACGGCGGGGGCTAGATTTCGAGTCATGGTCTCCACCCGTGGCACCCACAACATCCTGGTCGCCTCCAACCGCGGCCCGGTCTCGTACACCCAGGACGAGACCGGGGCGCTCACCGCCAAGCGCGGCGGAGGCGGCCTGGTCTCCGGGCTCTCCGCGATCGGCCCGGACGCGGGCGCCCTGTGGGTGTGCTCGGCCCTCGGCGACGGCGACCGCGAGGCCGTACGACGCGGGGTGGGCGAGGACGGCGTACGGATGCTGGACATCGACGCCGACACCCACGCCGCCGCGTACAACGACATCGCCAACTCCGTGCTGTGGTTCGTCAACCACCTGCTCTACCAGACACCGCTTGAGCCGGTCTTCGACAAGGAGTTCCGGCGCCAGTGGGCGGCGTTCGAGACGTACAACCACGCCTTCGCCGAGGCGCTGGCCGAGGAGGCCGCGGACGGCGCGGCCGTCCTCGTGCAGGACTACCACCTGGTCCTCGTCCCGCGGATGCTCCGCGAGCTCCGCCCGGACCTGCGGATCGGGCACTTCTCGCACACGCCGTGGGCTCCGCCGGAGTACTTCCGGCTGCTGCCGGACGACATCGCGGCGAAGGTGCTCGGCGGGATCCTCGGGGCGGACCGGGCCGCGTTCCTCACCCAGCGGTGGGCGGACGCGTTCACGGACTGCTGTCACGCCGTCCTGGGCCCCGGGATCCCCTCCGGTACGCGGATCGGGGTGCACGGTCTCGGGGCGGACGCGGACTTCCTGCGCGAGCGCTCGCACCGGCCGGACGTGGACGAGCGGCTGGCGGTACTGCGCGAGCAGATCGGCACGGACCCGGACGGCAGTGCCCGTAAGGCGATCGTGCGGGTGGACCGGACCGAGCTGTCCAAGAACATCGTGCGCGGGCTGCTGGCGTTCCGGGAGCTGCTGGAGGAGCGGCCGGAGTGGCGCGAGCGGGTGGTGCACGTGGCGTTCGCGTACCCGTCGCGGCAGGACCTGGCGGTCTACCGCGACTACACGGCAGAGGTGCAGCGGGTCGCGGACGAGATCAACTCCCGGTACGGGACGCCTGGTTGGACCCCGGTCCTGCTGAACCTCAAGGACGACTTCGCGCGTTCCCTGGCCTCCTACCGGCTGGCGGACGTGGCCCTCGTCAACCCCATCCGGGACGGCATGAACCTCGTCGCCAAGGAGGTGCCGGTCGTGTCGGACGACGGGTGCGTGCTGGTGCTCTCGCGGGAGGCCGGAGCGTACGAGGAGTTGGGCGAGGACGCGGTCGTGGTGAACCCGTACGACGTTTCGGGCACGGCCCGGGCGTTGCACGAGGCGTTGACGATGCCGGCGGGTGAACGGGCGGAGAGGACCAAGCGGTTGGCTGCCGCTGCGACGGCTCTGCCTCCGGCACAGTGGTTCCTGGACCAGCTTGAGGCGCTGCGGTCCGCGGACTAAAAGATTGCGCCGTTCCCCGCGCCCCTGACGGGCGCGGTTTCAGCCCAGCTCAGTTGCCAGGGAAGCCAGCAGGCGTACTACCCCCGCCGGGCCGTCCACCACCAGGTCCGCGCGGTCGGACAGTTCCGTCACCTCGTTGCTGCCGCTGCAGACGAGGAGGCCGGGGGTGCCGTCGGAGCGGAGTTTCTCCACGGCGGCGAAGGCGGGGAGGTCGCCCAGGTCGTCGCCGCAGTACATGACCGACTCGGCGCCGATGTCGCGTACGTACTCGCCGAGGGCGACGCCCTTGTCCATGCCGGCCGGGCGCAGTTCCAGCACCATTCTTCCCGGTTCGACGATCAGGCCGTGGCGGGTGGCGAGCTCGGTGAGGGGCTCACGGAGGGCCTCGAAGGCGGCCTGGGGGTCCTTGGCGCGGCGGGTGTGGACCGCGACCGCCCTGCCCTTCTCCTCGATCCACGTGCCCTGCCAGGCGCCGATGGAGTCGAGGAAGCCGGGGAGTTCGGCGCGGGCCTCGGCGACGCCGGGGTGGGGGGCGGGGGCCTGGACGGTGCCGGTGACGGCGTCCCAGCGTTCCGCCCCGTAGTGGCCGAGCACGACGAGGTGCTCCAGGCCCGGGACTCCGGCGAAGCCGCCGTGTCGTACGGCCACTCCGGCCGGCCTTCCGGTGACGACTGCGACGGAGGCGACCTTCGGGGCGAGTGCCGCGAGGGCGGGTACGGCGTCCGGGTGGGCGCGGGCCTGTTCGGGGTCCGGGACGATCGGGGCGAGGGTGCCGTCGAAGTCGAAGGCGAGGACTGCCTTGTCGGGCCTCGCGATGATGGCTTCGAGGCCGTCTCGGCCCGCCGGGGTCACGGGGGTCGGCATCGACGATGACTCGGGGTGACTGGCCATGCTGCGACCTTATCCGCGGGGGTGAAGTCTTTCGCCCCCGCCGCCCCTACCCATTCCCGTCACTTCCTCAGGGGCTCCGCCCCCGAACCCCCGTATCGCGCTGACGCGCTCGTCCTCAAACGCCGGACGGGCTGAAAATCAGCCCCTCCGGCGTTTGAGGAGCGGGGGTTCGGGGGCTGGCCCCCGAAAAGGGACGGGAATGGGTAGGGGCGGCGGGGGCGAGGAGAAAAGCCCTCAACCCTCCCTCTCTGCCCGGCGTACATCCCTCACCCGGCGCAGGCGGTTGATCGTCACCGGGTCGTGGGCCAGGGCTCGGGGCGCGTCCAGGAGGGCGTTCAGGAGTTGGTAGTAGCGGACGGGGGCCAGCCCCAGTTCCTCCCGTATCGCCCGCTCCTTGGCCCCCGGCGTGGACCACCCCCGCCGCTCCAGGGCGAGGACGGCAAGTTCCTGGGGGGTCAGCTCCCTGTCATCCATGCCCGGCACGGTAGCCGCTGCCACCGACAGGGCTATCCCGCGCTCTCCTCCGCGGCAGCGGCCCGCTGCAGCTGCCCCAGGATCGCCGCCGGACTGCCCTTCGGGCCGACCGCCTTGCCTATCTGCTGCTTGATGTCCGCGCTGACGGACGCCCAGGACGTCTTGGCCACGGGATACAGCTCGGCGTTGGGCAACTCGTCGAGGAAGCCGACAAGATCCGCGTCGGACTTGTCCGCGGACATGGCCTCGGACGCCGACGTGGTCACCGGCAGCAGGTTGTACTCGTGCGAGAACCTGAGCACGTTCTTCTCGCTGTAGACGTAGTCGAGGAAGTTCCCGACCTGTTCGGCGTGCCCGGGCTTCCTGAAGGCCATCATCCAGTCGGCGACGCCCATCGTGGCCTTGGACCGCCCGCTGATCCCGGGCATCGGCACCATGCCGAACTTCACGCCCTTCGCCGCGGCGGCCCGCATCAGCGTGGGGTGGCCGTTCAGCATGCCGACCTCGCCGCGGGTGAACGCGGCAAAGGCCTGCGCGCGGTTGAGATTCGCGGGCGCGACGGGTCCGGTGAGCCCCTTCTCGACCAGTTTCTCCTTGAGCCAGGTGACGGTCTCGACGTTCTGCTTGGAGTCGATGCCGTACGACCCGACCGTGTCGGTGTAGCCGTCGCCGCCGCTCAGCAGCCACATCATCGTCTCGGCCTGCGCCTCCTCGGGCCCGAGCGGCAGCGCGTACGGGTACTTCACGCCACGCGACTTGAGGACCTCGGCGTCGGACGCGAGCTGGTTCCAGGTCTGCGGCGGGGTGAGGCCCGCCTCGCTGAAGAGCTTCTTGTTGTAGAAGAGCAGGCGCGTCGAGGAGGCGAACGGCATGCCGTACTGCGTCCGGTCTATCTCGCCCGCCTCGGTGAGCCTGCCCACGAAGTCGGCCTGGGTGTTGATGGAGAGCAGGTCGTCGGCCCTGTAGAGCTGGCCCTTCGCGGCGTAGTCGGCGTACGCGCCGATCTGCGCCATGTCGGGTGCGTCACCGTCGGCGACCATCTTCTTGACCTTGGCGTCCACCTCGTTCCACGAGTAGACGCTCACCTCGACCCGGACCCCGGGGTTCTTCGCCTCGTAGGCCTTGGTCAGCTGGTCCCAGTACTTCTGGGAGCTGTTCGCCTCGGAGTCGCCGTAGTCCGCCGCGACCAGCCGCAGCGTGACGTCCCCGGATCCGGAGGAACCGCCGCAGCCGCCGAGGGCCGCCGTCATGCCCAGCGCGGACACCACCGCGATCAGACCTGTCACTCGCCGCTGCACCGCTGTCGCCCCAACCTTGTCGTCCCGCACGGCTGGTTCACACGTGCGATCTCAAACTTTCGATTCGCAATTTCGCTCTAAGGTCTACACCACGTGAGTGGACTAGACCTCTCACGGGTAAGAGGCGACACTGTACCCGTGAGACATGTCATCGCCCTAGACGTGGGCGGCACCGGGATGAAGGCCGCCCTCGTGGGAGCGGTCGACGCCACGTCCTCCGGGGGGACACCCCCCGTGCTGCACCGAGCCCGCCGCGCAACGGGCCGGGAGCACGGTCCGGACTCCGTCGTCGAGTCGATCCTCGCCTTCGCCGCGGACCTGCGCGCGCACGGCGAACGCCACTTCGGCGAGCCCGCGACGGCGGTCGGCGTCGCCGTGCCCGGCATCGTGGACGCCGACCGCGGCATCGCCGCGTACTCGGCCAACCTCGGCTGGCGTGACGTACCCCTGCGGGACCTGCTCAGCGAGCGGCTGGACGGGATCCCGGTCGCCCTCGGGCACGACGTGCGCACCGGCGGGCTCGCGGAGGGCCGGATCGGCGCGGGCCGGGGCGCGAACCGGTTCCTGTTCGTGCCGCTCGGCACCGGCATCGCGGGCGCGATCGGCATCGACGGCCGCGTGGAGGCGGGCGCGCACGGCTTCGCGGGCGAGATCGGCCACATCGTCGTACGCCCCGGCGGCATCCGCTGCCCGTGCGGTCAGCGCGGCTGTCTGGAGCGGTTCGCGTCCGCCGCGGCGGTCAGCGAGGCCTGGGCCGAGGCGTCCGGCGACCCGGAGGCGGACGCGGCGGACTGCGCGAAGGCCGTCGAGTCCGGGGACCCCGGGGCCCTGGTGGTCTGGCAGGAGGCCGTGGACGCGCTGGCCGACGGACTCGTCACCGCGCTCACCCTGCTGGACCCGCGCACCCTGATCATCGGTGGCGGTCTCGCCGAGGCCGGGGAAACCTTGTTCACACCGCTACGAGCCGCGGTCGAGCAACGCGTCACCTTCCAGAAACTCCCGTCCATCGTCCCCGCCGCACTGGGCGACACGGCCGGCTGCCTGGGCGCGGGCCTCCTGGCCTGGGACCTGCTGAGCACTCTTTCCCCTTCCAACCCCGCTTCGGAGGTAACCACCTGATGACCACTGAGCGCATCGCCCCTTCAGGGGCGCGGGGCAGTGACATTCGCGGCTCCGCCGCGCGGGCGCGACCAGCCCCGACCGACCCGCACGTAGTGGTCATCACCGGTGCCAATGTCGTACTCCCCACCGGAACGGTGCCCGGCGGCCGCGTGATCGTCGAGGGCACGCGTATCGCCGGGAGCGCTCCCGCGGGCGCCCCCACGGTGGACCTGCGCGACCACTGGGTGGTCCCCGGCTTCGTCGACATGCACAACCACGGCGGCGGCGGAGCCTCCTTCACCTCGGGCACGGTCGAGGAGATCCTCAAGGGCATCCACACCCACCGGCTGCACGGCACGACGACCCTCGTCGCCTCCACCGTCACCGACGACATGGACGGCCTGGCCCACCGCGCCGGACTCCTCTCCGAGCTGGCCGAGCAGGGCGACCTCGCGGGCATCCACTTCGAGGGCCCGTTCATCTCCCCGTGCCGCAAGGGCGCCCACTCCGAGGAACTGCTGCGCGACCCGGACCCGGCGGAGGTCCGCAAGCTGATCGACGCGGCCCGCGGCCGGGCCAGCATGGTCACGCTCGCCACCGAACTGCCGGGCGGCATCGACTCCGTACGCCTCCTCGCCGAGCACGGCGTCATCGCGGCGATCGGCCACACGGACGCCACGTACGAGCAGACGGTGGAGGCCATCGACGCGGGCGCGACCGTGGCGACGCACCTCTACAACGCGATGCCCACGCTCGGGCACCGCGCCCCCGGCCCGATCGCCGCCCTCCTTGAGGACGAGCGGGTCACGGTCGAGCTGATCAACGACGGTGTCCATCTGCATCCGGCATCTCTCCAGCTGGCGTTCCATCACGCGGGCGCCGGCCGAGTGGCGTTCATCACGGACGCGATGGACGCGGCGGGCTTCGGCGACGGCCGGTACATGCTCGGCCCGCTGGAGGTCGAGGTCAGCGAGGGTGTGGCGCGGCTCGTGGAGGGCGGTTCGATCGCGGGCTCCACGCTCACGCTGGACCGGGCCTTCAAGCGGGCGGTGACCGTGGACCGGCTGCCGATCGAGGACGTGGTCACCGCCATCGCGGCCAATCCGGCCAGGTCACTGGGCCTGTACGACCGGGTGGGCTCGCTGGAGCCGGGCAAGGACGCGGACCTGGTGGTGCTGGACGCCGACTTCGGGCTCAAGGGCGTGATGCGCCGGGGCGAATGGGTGGTGGATCCCCAACTGGGGTGATTCACACACCTGTTGCCGTACGGCGGTCGGCCCGCAGGACTGGGCCGACCGCCGTTCCCTTTGGCATGATCGGGCCTCCGGAACAACCGGCGAACGCGTTCCACGCGTCCACTTGACGAATCTCTTCGAGGGAGGCGGGCCCGGGTGATCCTCACGGTCACGCTGAACACCGCTCTCGACATCACCTATCGCGTACGGGGGCTGCGACCGCACACCTCGCACCGCGTCACCGAGGTGATCGAACGGCCGGGCGGAAAGGGCCTGAACGTGGCCCGGGTGCTGGCCGCCCTCGGTCACGAGGTGACCGTGACGGGCTTCACGGGCGGTGCGACCGGGCGGGCCGTCCAGGACCGGCTCACGCACACACCGGGGGTCGTGGACGCGCTGGTCCCGGTGGCGGGTGCGACCCGTCGCACGATCGCGGTGGCCGACACGGCGAGCGGTGACACGACTCAACTCAACGAGCCGGGCCCGTCGATCGCCCCGGCCGAGTGGTCCGCCTTCCAGGAGGCGTACGAGGAGCTGCTGCGCTCCGCCTCGGCGGTGGCCCTGTGCGGGAGTCTGCCGCCCGGGGTGCCGGTGGGGGCGTACGCCGGACTCGTGCGCACGGCGAGGTCGCTCGCGGTGCCGGTGCTGCTCGACACGAGCGGGGCACCGCTTCGGCGTGGGGTCGCCGCCCGGCCCGACATCGTCAAGCCGAACGCCGAGGAGCTGGCCGAGCTGACCGGTTCGCACGAGGCTTCGCAGGCGACGCGGGACGCGCGGCGTCGGGGCGCGCATGCGGTCGTCGCCTCGCTGGGTGCGGAGGGGCTGCTCGCGCGGACCCCGGACGGTGACTGGCGGGCCGCCCCGCCTCGCCGGGTCCACGGCAATCCGACGGGGGCCGGGGACTCCGCGGTCGCGGGCCTTCTGTCGGGGCTGGTGGAGCAGCTGCCGTGGCCGGAGCGGCTGGCCCGCGCGGTCGCCTTGTCCGCGGCGACCGTGCTGGCGCCGGTGGCGGGGGAGTTCGACCGGGCGGCGTACGAGGAGTTGCTGGGGCAGGTGTCCGTGAAAGGCGAGACCGCCGCGGCGTGAACGGTCAAAAAGCCAAGGACCGCGCCGTTCCCCGCGCCCCCGAAACCAGTCCCCGTGTCCCCCGGCGGGTCCGGGCTAGTCCTTGACCTGGCCCGCCTTCAGGCGCAGCTGGTCCAGGAGGACGTTGCAGTCGTCGCCCTGCTGGCAGGAGATGGAGATGGTGTTGGTGCCCTTGGTGAGGGTGGGCCAGGAGTAGGTCTCGGTCCAGCCCTTCTCCCACTCGTTGTCCTTGGCGCCCGTGAAGTTGCCGAGGTTCAGCTTGGTGCCGAACTCCTTGCCGTTCACGGTGAGCGTCATCTTGGCGTCCTTGCCGGCGACGCTGTACCGCGTGAAGACGGTGTACGTGCCTGCCTTGGGGATGCCGTCGACGGTCCAGGTGACCTCGGCGCCGACCTGGTTCATGCCCGTCACATAGGTGCCGCCGCTGGAACTGGCGCCCTCGACGTCCGAGGCCGTCGTCACGCCGGAGCCCAGCTTCAGGGCCTTCGCGTCGATCTCGGGCAGCTCGGCCGGGTCCGCGGACGGTTTCGACGCCTCCTTGCTCGGCTCGACGCTGTCGGCGGCGGACGGGGTCGAGCCCGACGCGTCGCCGCCCTTGTCGTCGTCGGGGTCGCCGCCGAGCATCGCGATACCGATGCCGATCACGACGGCCGCCAGGACGGCGACGGCACCGATCAGCAGACCCTTCGTGTTGGGACCGCGGCCCCTGCCGCCGCCACCGTGGCCGTGGTCGGGCTGCGGCTGGTACGTCGTCGGCTCGCCGCTGTCGAAGGCCTCGGGCGCCGAGTAGTTCGCGTTCGGCTGGCCGTACGTCCCCTGCTGCTGGGGCACCTGTCCGTACTGCGCGGTGGGGGCGGTCGGCGCGGCGGGCTGGCCGTACTGGCGCTCACCGACCGGCCGGACCCTGTTGACCGAGCCGGGGTAGCCGTAGCCACCTCCGCCGCTCGGCGGCTGGGCTCCGGCGGCCTGCCCGTCGGCGTACAGGTAGCCGAACGGGTCGTCGTCCTCGGGCGTGCTCGCGCCGTTGTTGCCGGGCGTCATCCCTAGGTCTCCTAGCGGGTGCGGTTCAGATGCGGTATTGGGGATCAAAAGGCGAGCCTACCCTCCCCCAATCTCGAATTCACTCGACCGGGGGGACCCCCATCCACTGCCCCAAACGGGTGACTCCGCTCGCATCACATCGCTGACCTGCGGGTCAGCCCGCACGCCTGTGCGCTTTGGGACGAGACCGTTTCTCTATGTACATCCGCTCGTCGGCCGACTGCAGGACTTCGTCCGCCGTCATGCCGCAGTGCGCCCACCCGATACCGAAGCTGGCACCGACCCGCACGGCCCGTCCGTCGACCCTGATGGGCTGGATGATCTCGCTGCGCAGGCGGACCGCGAGGTCCTGCGCGTCGGCGCGGCCGAGGCCGTCGGCGAGCACCACGAACTCGTCGCCGCCGAGCCGCGCGACCGTGTCCCCGTCACGCACCGCGCCGCCGAGCCGCCGGGCCACCTCGATGAGCACCGCGTCACCGGCGTTGTGCCCGAAGCGGTCGTTGATCGACTTGAAGCCGTCGAGGTCGCAGAAGAGGACGGCGAGCCCCTTCGTCCCGTCGTCCCGCTCGCCCTCGGGGGCGACGGTGTGCACGTGGTGGTCGAAGGCGTCGAACGCCTCGGGGCCCGGCCGGTAGTCGAAGCCGTGCCCGTTCGCGTCGTACACACCGGCCGCCGCGTGGTCGGCCGGCCCGTGCCCGTACGCCGCGTCGATCGTGTCGACCACGCCGGGCTCGATGGCCGCGGGGCGCGCGCACAGCCGGGCGCCGAGCCGGGAGCGCAGCTCGGCGGAGTTGGGCAGGCCGGTGAGCGAGTCGTGCGAGGCCCGGTGGGCGAGCTGCAGCTCGCGGCGCTTGCGGTCCTCGATGTCCTCGACGTGGGTGAGCAGGAACCGCGGCCCGTCGGCTGCGTCCGCGACCACGCTGTTGCGAAGCGACACCCACAGGTACGTACCGTCGCGGCGACAGAGTCTGAGTTCGGCACGCCCGCCCTCGGCGGAGGTCCGCAGCAAGGTGCCGATGTCCTCGGGGTGGACGAGGTCGGAGAAGGAGTAGCGGCGCATCGAGGAGGCGGGGCGGCCCAGGAGGCGGCACAGGGCGTCGTTCGTGCGCAGGATCCGGCCGTGCTGGTCGCCGCCCATCTCGGCGACGGCCATGCCGGACGGGGCGTACTCGAAGGCCTGCCGGAAGCTCTCTTCACTGGCGCGCAGCGCCTGTTGCTCCCGCTCCAGGCGGACGAGCGCGCGCTGCATGTTGGCCCGCAGCCGCGCGTTGCTGATGGCGATGGCGCCCTGGAACGCGTACATCTGCAGGGCCTCGCGGCCCCAGGCGCCGGGGTGCCGGCCGTTGCGCGGCCGGTCCACGGACAGGACGCCGATCAGCTCGCCGCAGGAGCCGCCGGGGACTCCCGGGGTGTACATGGGCGCGAAGAGGCGGTCGGCGGGGTGCCACTCGTCCTCGAAGCGCGGTGCGGGCCCGTCGGTGTACCACTGCGGGACGTCGTCCTCGTCGAGGACCCAGCCTTCCGTGTGCGGTATGAAGCGCAGATCGCCCCACGCCTCGCCCATGGTGAGCCGGCGCTCCCAGGAGTCACGGGAGCCGACGCGTCCGGTGATGAGCGCCTCGGCCGCGGAGTTCCCGGCGAGGGCGGCGACCACGAGGTCACCGTCGGGCTGTACGAGGTTGACGCAGGCGAGTTCGTAGCCGAGGCCGGTCACGACGCCGTCGGCGACGGTCTGCAGCGTGTCGGCCAGGCTGCGGGCCGTGTTCATGTCCGCCATGACGTGATGCAGCTGCCGCAGGGTCGCAAGACGGACGTACGGCTCCGACTCGGTCTCCATGCTCGCTCTCCCCGAGACGCTCGACAGCAACTCCAGAGTTATCCAGGCTTCTCGTCGGTACTCATCGCCTACTGATCGACTACTGGTCACTCACCGGCCTCTCACCGGCCGGTCCCACTGATCAACTACTGATCACCAACTGATCGCCTACTGCTCGCAGCGTCCCCGCCACTGAATCACAGCGCGCTGCCCACTCGGTACACAGGGTCAACAAAATATGGCACCTGTGACTCAAGTCACAGGTGAAGATGAACAATTGAGTAGAGTTTCTGTGTTTTCGCCGTGCGTTTACTGAACGCATTTTGGTGGGAGATGTGCGCGCCCCTGAATTAGGAGGCACAAGTCACACTCCTTCCCCGGTCGCAGGACCTAGGACCCGGCTCGGCCCTTGGCCCGATGCGCCGCACGGAGGCCGGAGAATAGCGTCTTCCCGTGCTGAACACTCCCTCTGCCGCTCCTCCCGTCCCGCCCGTGCATGCTGAGGGGGTGAGCAACGACGAGTTCCGCGCCGCCATGTCCCGGCTGGCCGCGGGTGTGGTCCTGGTGACCGCGCACGAGCCGCAGCCGGACCCGGAGGGCCCGAGCGGCGAGGACGTCGGCATGACGGCGACCTCCTTCATGTCCGTGTCCCTGGACCCGCCCCTCGTCATGGTCGGCCTGCGCGAGGGCTCCCGCATGGACGACCTGCTCGACGAACAGCCCCTGTGGGCCGTCTGCGTCCTCGCCGAGAGCCAGCGCCAGATCGCGGGCCGCTTCGCCATGAAGGGCCGTATCTCCGACCGTCTCCTCTTCGAGGACGTCCCGTGGGTACGCGGCGAGGCGTCCGGGGCCCCGCTGATCGGCGGCGCCCTCGCGACCCTGGAGTGCCGGACCGAACAGCGGGTGACCGCCGGGGACCACACCCTGGTCATCGGCCGGGTCCTGACATCCTCGGCACCGAACGTGGACGGCGGACCGCTTACGTACTTCCGGGGCCGGTACCGGGAGTTGGGGTAGCCCGGCCGTTGGGGTAGCCCGGCGGCCGGCGCAGCGGCGGTTGGTCGGGGCGCCCGGCGGTCGACCGCGGTCGTCAGCCGGCCGCCCAGGTTCTGGACCTCACCGGTGTCCGACCGGCCGAGCCCGAGCCAGGCCTCCTGAACGGCGTCGTCGGCCTCGGCAAGCGAACCGAACATGCGGTGGGCGACGACCCACCGTTCCCGTGGCCGTTCCTTTTGCCTTCCGTCCCTCCGTCCGGCCTTTCCTTCAGCCTTTTCTTCCGGCGTCAGGAATTCGTCCCCGCTCATGCGCCGCATCTCCTCCGCCACAGCTGTTCCGCGCTCTCCGCGGCCCGTCGACGAGTTGACGGAACACGGAGGGCGGATGTGACAGAGAACGCGGGTACGCGGATTTCAGCACGCGGCCCCTCAGGTCCAGTACGCGAGCCGACCCTCAGGTCCAGTCGCGACCGGAGCGCCCGCGCTTCCTGTCTCCGCGCTGCTTCTTCTCACGCAGCCGGCGCTCGTTGATCCCGCGGGGGATCCGGGTGGCGCGGCGGGCCCTCGGCGGCGGGGCGGTGGCCTCGGCGAGCAGCGAGGCGAGCCGGACGGCCGCGGTCTCGCGGTTGCGCCACTGGGAGCGGTGCTCGGAGGAGCGCACGCTGACGACGCCGTCGACGAGCCGCCCGGCCAGCTTGGCCAGGGCCCGCTCCTTCCACACCGGCGGCAGCGCCTCCGTCTTCGCCAGGTCGAAGCGCAGCTCGACCTGGGAGTCGGAGGTGTTGACATGCTGCCCGCCCGGCCCGGAGGACCGCGAGAAACGCCACATGAGCTCGGCCTCGGGCAGCGAGACGGAGCCACGAATGACGTAAGGAGCGGACATGCCCCCATGGTCCCTTGTCTGTCCGGTCCACGTCACCCGTTTTTCGGCGTGCCGCCACGCCCCTCCGGGAGACTAGGTAAAGAAAGTAAAGAGGGGCGGAACCCTGGGGACCCCCTTCGGCGTTCATAGGGGTGCCGGTAGCTTCGTCCCGTACGAAGCCCGACGCGCAGGACCGCAGGACAGCACAACCGCAGGACCGCACGACCCGTACGTACGTCAAACGAGGGAAGGACTCCCAACAATGGCTGTAAGCCTGTCCAAGGGTGGCAACGTCTCGCTCACCAAGGAGGCTCCGGGCCTGACCGCCGTCACCGTGGGCCTCGGCTGGGACGTCCGCAGCACCACGGGTACCGACTTCGACCTGGACGCCTCGGCCATCGCGGTCAACCCCGAGGGCAAGGTCTACTCGGACGCCCACTTCGTCTTCTTCAACAACAAGCAGACCCCGGACCAGACGATCGTCCACACCGGCGACAACCGGACGGGCGAGGGCGCGGGCGACGACGAGGCGATCAACGTCAACCTGGCCGGCCTCCCGGCCGACGTCGACAAGATCGTCTTCCCGGTCTCGATCTACGACGCGGAGACCCGCTCGCAGAACTTCGGCCAGGTCCGCAACGCGTACATCCGCATCGTCAACCAGGCCGGCGGCACCGAGCTCGCCCGCTACGACCTCTCGGAGGACGCGGCCACCGAGACGGCCATGGTCTTCGGCGAGCTGTACCGCAACGGCGCGGAGTGGAAGTTCCGCGCGGTCGGCCAGGGCTACGCGTCCGGCCTGACGGGCATCGCCCAGGACTTCGGCGTCAACGTCTGACACCCAGGCCCCGCCTGAACGGCAACGGAGGAGCCCCCGATCCGGCACACCCGGACCGGGGGCTCCTCGTCACTGCCCCACCACTCCGGCTGGGCACGACAGATCCGGGTACGCGCGACTGGGCGAGCAGGTGACCAGCTATCGGGCTTCTGGGCGATCTCGTCGCGCAAGCTGCGACTCCACGGTCACGAGTCGTGCCGTGAGCTCCCTGCAGAGGCCCTCGAGTTGTGCTACTCGGTGAGCGAGTTCAACGGCTGGTTCCAGCCCACCCCCGTCTGTGCCAGGGTCCAGGATGAATGTCTCCAAGTACCCAGGGCACTCGTTCTCGATCTTCGACGGAATCCAGGTCGAGGTCGAGACGTTCTCAGCCGGTCTCAACATCACGGACAAGGACGAGGTGGCCGTCTACGAGAAGGCGTTCGGTCTGCTTGAACACTCGGCGGTGTACGGGCAGGAAGCTCGGGGCCTGATCGAGGCGGAGTTGAGCGCGATCTCCTGAGGGGCTTCCATCGCTCTGCCTTCAGGGCCCGTCAACCTCCACACCACCGCAGCCGCCATCCATCTCGAAGCGGTGGTCCGCCACGACCGCGTACTCGTCTCCGTGTACGACGACGATCCGGGCGCCGGCCGTCCCCACCCGAAAGTCGTGAACCACCAGTCCGAGAACGGCCGCGGCTTACTGCTCCTCGCCGGGCCGGCCCACGACTGGGGAGTGACCTGGACCGACGGCTACCGCACCACCGGCAAACGCGTCTGGTTCGAGCTGCGGAGCGACACCGGCCGCTAACCTGCCGCGAGTGATCATCGAACCCCTCGTCCTCACGCCGGACCACGACCTCCCCGGCCCCCTCCTGACCGAACTGACCGCGCTCTACGCGTCGAACCACGAGTTCTACGCGCTCAGCGGCGACTTCCCGGACCCGCACGACATCCGACCGGAACAGGTGGCGGCGGCGCTGGCCGACGAACTGACGAACCCGGACGTGGACGTCTTACTGGCCCGCAGCGCGGGACAGCTCATCGCCGTCGCGATCACCCTCGCCCACCATCCCGACCCGGCCGACCCGGACCCCTGGATCGGTCTGCTGCTGGTGGACGCGGAACAGCAGGGCAAGGGGTACGGCCGGCGGCTGGCGGCCCACATCGAGGGACGGTTCCGCGAGGCGGGCCGGGACGCCCTGCGCCTGGCCGCCCTCGACAACAACCCCGGGGCCCTCACCTTCTGGACGACCATCGGCTACGAGGTCATCGGCCACCGCAAGGACCGCCAACTGGGCCGCCCCTGCGCGGTACTGCGCAAGATCCTCCGCTAGAGCCTCGCGCCGCCACCTCCCCGACTCCCTCGAACGATGTAGCCGAAGCTCGTCCACGCGGCCGACGACCCGTTGACCTCGGCGTTCCTACGATGAGACGTGTCCAGTCCGGTCCTGTGTCCTGTGTCCAGGCAACCGGTGCGTCGGAGCGTCTCCGGGAAGCGAGTTCATCAGTGAGTCCTGCCTCCAAGAACCTGGCCGAAGGGGCCGCGACCCTCCTCGCCGGCCTGGCCCTGAAAGTGTTCGCCGACGGCGTGGAGATCTCGTTCGTCTCTCTCGGCAAGGCCGGGGTGGTCATGATGGTCATCGGCGCGGGCCAGACACTCTTCGGCCTGTTCCAGGCGACACGGACGAGCAGCGCAAGGGGCTGACCCGGCCTCAGGGCCTGTCCGGCTTGCCGTCCCCGTAGAGCCAGTCCGCCCAGATCCGGGAGAAGTCCTTGCCCGGCGCCTTCTTCTCCACGTACGCCGTGAAGTCGTCGGTGTCCGCGTTGCCGTGACGACGGGTGGCGGCCCAGCCCTGGACGATGTCGAAGAAGGTGTCGTCGCCGACGGTCTGGCGGATCTTGTGGAGCACCATCCCGCCCCGCTCGTACACGGGACTGTCGGAGATACGAGCCGCACTCGGCGGCTTCGCGGGCGGAAAGGCCCAGACGGCGTCGCTGTCTTCCTTGGTGTCGAAGTAGTCGCCCTCATACAGGGCATCGAAGACGTCCTGGGCCGAGTCACCGCCGTGGTCCTCCGCCCACAACCACTCGGCATAGGTGGCGAAGCCCTCGTTCAGCCACATGTCCCGCCAGGTCTTCGGGGTGACGGAGTTCCCGTACCACTGGTGGGCCAGCTCGTGGACGAGCAGCTCGACACTCGGGGCACCGGGAAACACGGGCCGGTTCTGCGTCTCCAGCGCGTACCCCGCGTCCTCCTCCCGCTCGACGATCGCCCCCACCGACGAGAAGGGATACGCCCCGAAATTCAGCTCGGCCCACTCCACGACCTCGGGAATACGACCGAGCACCTCACGGCTCGCCTTCGCCTCGCTGGGATCCACGGCCACGTACGCCGGCAGCCCGTGCGGCCCCTTCGACCGCCGCACCTCGTACTTCCCCACCGCGACCGTCGCCACGTACGAAGCCATCGGCTCCCCCACGTGCCAGGCGAACGAAGTCCACCCCCGCCTCGTCACCTCACTCCGCAACTCCCCGTTGGACACGGCCTTCAGCCCCTCGGGCACGGTGACCTTGATGTCGTACGTGGCCTTGTCGCTCGGATGGTGGTTGCCGGGAAACCAGGCCATGGACCCGGTCGGCTCCCCCAGCCCGAGGGCCCCGTCCGCCGTCCGCAGCCAGCCCTCCTCCGAACCGTCCGGATCGGTGATCGTCTCCGGCGAACCGGAGTAACGGACAACCGTGGTGAACACGGCCCCCGCATCAAGATCATCACGAGGCCGGACGACCAGCTCCTGCCCCCCACTGCGGTTGAAGCGCGCGGTCTTCCCCGCCACCTCCACCGACTCGACCTTCATCCCCTTGAGATCGAGATCGAACGCACTCAGATCCTGCTCCGCCCGAGCCGTGATCTCCGCCGTCCCCGTCAGCCGACGCGCCCCCGGCTCGTAGTCGAGGGTCAGTCCGTAGTGCGTGACGTCGTACCCCCCGTTCCCGGCCTTCGGAAAGTACGGGTCCCGCACCCCGGGCGCACCCGCACTCCCCTTCACCCCTCCGTCGCAGCCGACGAGGGCGAGCACGAGCAGAACGGCGACGGTCGCTGGACCAACGGGCACAGATCGGGGCACGACGGTGATCCTAAGACGACGTGACACCATCACCCACGTGCTCGACATCGGCTACGCCCTCTCCGCCCGCTTCCCGGACCCCCCGCAGACCGACTACCGCCGCGCGGACGTCCACGCCCTCCGCCACGACCTCTTCTGCGGGGACGTGTATCTCGCCGACACGAAGGCGGACCGCGAGCTGTCCACAGGCTGGGGATGGGTGCCCGTACTCGACTTCGCGTGGGCCCTGTGCGACATCGTCGAGCAACTCGACAAGGACCCCCTCGGCAGCCGCGCCGCCCGCCCCCAGCGCGCCGAACTCGACTTCACCGAGTCCACCGACCGCATGCTCTTCGAGCGCCGCTTCGGCTGGGTCGACATCGAGTCCGACTGGATGCCCGGTGACGAGCCCCCGCTGACCTTCTCCCACGCCGAACTCCGCCGCGAGGCCCGCGACTTCCTCCACGACCTCGTGGCCGACCTCACCGACCTCCACGAAGCGCTCCGCGAGAATCCGGCGGTCTGGGGTCTGGAGGCTCGCTTTCCCAGGTTGCCCTAGCCAGGGTTACCGCCCTGGGGGCTGCGCCCCCAGACCCCCCCATCGGCCTGAACGGCCTCGTCCTCAAACGCCGGACGGGCTGAATGTGCTCGGCCACACCCGAAAAGTGCCCGCCCCCACACCCAAGGCCGCCGGACAGACCCACAACGCAAGCCCTCCCCACGCACCCCGGAGACGAGCACGGAGACGGGTAAACACCCGCAGCCGCAGCCGTAGCCCCAGCCGAATGAACGCGGGAGCAAGCCATACCGCAGCCGCCGGACGCAACGCGGGCGCGGGCCGTGCCGGTACGTCGAAAGCCCGCCGCGTAGGGCTCCTCCCGTAGCCGGGACCCTAGGAACCGCAGCCGTACACCCGGAAGCGGCGGGCTCGACGTACCGGCACGGCCCGCGCCCGACCCCACCACCGCCAGGTCGCGCACCGGCAGGTCGCACATCGGCAGGTCGCGCTCAAACCTCCACCCCCACCACCCGAACCCCCATCTCCGCCGCGAACACCCCCGCCAGCTCCATCAACTGACCCGGACTGATCACGGCCCCCGCCAACCGGTCGACCCCCCGCGCGAACTCCACCTCGGCCGCCCGCCGCAGATCGACGTCCACGAGCGTCGCCCCACTGAGGTCCGCCCCCTTCAGCACGCAGTCCACGAACTCCACCCGCTCCAGCCGAGCACCCCCGAAGTCCGGCTCGACGAGCACACACCCCTCGAACACGACATCCCTGAGCCGGGCCTCCCGCAGATTCAGATAGTCGATCTTCCCCCCGCGCACGACGACCCGCTCCAGCACGGCCCCGTGCCACTGGACCCCACCCAGCCGGGCGTCGACAACCTCCACGTCCCGGAAGGTCGAAGCCCCAAGATCCGTACCCACACCCCGGATCCCGGTCAGCACGGAGTCCAGCACCCGCACGCCACGCAGCCGCGTCTCGTCCACCGCGCACCCCGTCAGGGCGCAGTCCATGAACCGCGCACCCCCACCGTCCTGCCCCACGAAGTCGACGTCACTGAACCGCAGCCCGTCATAGTCCCCGTCAGGCTCCAGCCCTCCACCCTCATACGACTCAAGCGGCGGCAACCGCACCTCGGGCCGCCGAGCAGCCTTGACCCCCGCCTTCGCCACGTTCCTCACCATCCCCCCATCCTGCACCCACCCACTGACAATCCACCTGACCAGCCAAAACACCCCCGATGTCACATTCCGAAGCCTCCGAAGAGTCATAGAGGAGAGCAAACGCGCCCAACGAACCCCAGGCCCCGGACCAGAGGAGACCCAAGCCCATGCACCGCCCCACACACCGCCCCACGCATCGCATCGCGCACCGCATCACCGTCGTCGGCGGCGGCTTCGCCGGCCTCACCGCGGCCATCACCGCCGCGGAAGCAGGCGCCAAGGTCACCGTGTACGAAGCCCACCACACCCTCGGCGGCCGAGCCCGCACCGCCGAGGGGCCGTACAAAACGAACGAGGGCCCCCACGCCCTCTACAAGGGCGGCCCCCACTGGACCTGGCTCGGCCAACGCGACCTGATCGGCGAACTCGCCCCGCTCCCACCCCTGGAGGCCGCCCGCCTCCGCCTCCGCCACAAGGGCGCCCTCCGCCGCACCCCACCGTTCGCGATGCTCAAACTCCTCCGCCGTACGGCCGAACAGGCCCCCGTGGACCAGGATTTCAAAACCTGGGCCACGAAAATCGCAGGCGAGGAAGGCGCGACCGCGGCGGCCCACTACTCCGCGGTCGCCCTCTTCCACCACGACCCGGGCGCGCTCTCCGCCGCGTTCGTACAGGAACGCCTGCGCCGCGCGACGAAGCTGCCCCCCGAGGCGAACTACCCGCGCGGCGGCTGGGCGAGCGTGATCGACAGGATGGCGGCCCGCGCCTGGAACCTCGGCGTACGTGTGGAAACGCTGGCCCGCGTCAACGAACTCCCCACCGAGCACGGCCCGGTCGTCGTCGCCACCTCCCTCGACGCCGCCCGCACCCTGCTCAAGGACAGCTCCCTGACCTGGACGAGCGGCCGAACAGCACTGATCGACCTGGCGATCCGTACCCGCAGGGGTGACGCGTTCGCCGTCTCCGACCTCGACGCTCCGGGCTGGATCGAGCGGTTCACGGCCCAGGACCGCACGCTCGCCCCGGCGGGCGAACAGCTCCTCCAGGGCCAGATCCCGATCGCACCGCACGAGTCCCGCGCGGACGGCGTCGCCCGCGCCGAGGAACTCCTCGACCTGGCCTTCCCGGCCTGGCGCGACCGAGTGACGTACCGCCGCGAGGCGCTCGCGAACGGCCGCACCGGCGCGGTGGACCTGCCCGGTACGAGCTGGCGCGACCGCCCCCGCATCGACCGGGGCAACGGCGTGTACCTGGCGGGCGACCAGGTCGCGGCACCGGGTGTGCTCTCCGAGGTGTCGTTCAACAGCGCGCTGGAAGCGGTGTCGCTGGCGCTGGGCACCCGAACGAGGTCGGCCCTTGACCTGAAGCACGCTTGAGGTTGGAAGCTGGTGAGACCACCCGCCCCACCCGAGGAGCCCCATGCGAGCCATCCGCCTCCACACCTTCGGCCCGGCCGAGAACCTCACGTACGAGCGAACGGACGACCCCCGCCCCGCCCCCGGCCAGGTGCGTGTCCAGGTCGCCGCCGCGGGCGTACACCTCCTGGACACGGCGATCCGGGCGGGCATCAAGGGCCCGCTCCCGGAGCTGCCCGCGCTTCCCACGATCCCCGGCCGCGAGGTCGCAGGCACGGTCGAGTCCCTCGGCGAGGGCGTCGCCGCACTCTGGCTGGGCAAGCGCGTGGTGGCCCACCTGGGCTTCAACCCGGGCGGCTACGCCGAACTGGCCGTCACGGACGTGGACCGGCTCCACGAGATCCCGACGAACCTGGACTTCGCAGCGGCGGTGGCGATGATCGGCACGGGCCGTACGACGATGGGGATCCTCCAGTTCGCCGACCTGACCCCCGACTCCGTGGCCGTCGTCCCCGCCGCGGCGGGCGGCATCGGCACCCTCCTCGTGCAGTACGCGAAGCACGTCGGCGCCACCGTGATCGGCCTGGCGGGAGGCCCCGAGAAGGTGGCACGGGTCGAGAAGAACGGCGCGGACCTGGCCGTCGACTACAAGGACCCGAACTGGCCGGACCAGGTGAGGCGGTTCCTCGGCGACCGCCCGGCCACGATCGTCCTGGACGGCGTGGGCGGCGACACGGCCCGCGAGTCGGTCGCGCTCCTGACCACCCCCACCACCCCGCGCACCCCCAACGCCAGACACCTGGTCTTCGGCTGGTCGGGCGCGGGCCTCCACGACGGCACCCCGTACCTCGTCGAGGGCCTGTCGGAATCGGTCCTCGGCCCAGTGATGATGCAGAGAACCGGCGGCCCCAACCCCATCCGCACCCTGGAACTCCGCGCCCTCGCCGAGGCCGCCGAGGGCCGTCTCACCTCGGCCGTCCAGCGCTTCCCGCTCTCCCGGGCGGCAGCCGCACACCGGGCCCTGGAAACCCGGGACACCATCGGCAAGGTGGTCCTGGAACCGTGAGCCCACGTGACGCCCCCGCTCAACGCCCGAGCAACACCCGCGCGATGGCGACCTGCTCCGCGTCCAGCCCCTCCCCCTCCTCCACCTGCCACAGCGAGTTCTGCAGCACCCGCCCGAGCGTCCAGGCCCGGGCCCTCTCCCGGTCCAGGCCCAGCGTCTCCGTCAGCAGGTCGAAGCGGGGCGTCAGCCGCCCCTCCTCGTAACGGTTCCAGAGCGCGGGCAGCAGCTCGAAACCCGGGTCGCCCGCCAGCGGTTTCGGGTCGATGACGAGCCACGGTTCGCGGTCGGCCGCGAGGACGTTCTCGAAGTGCAGGTCCCAGTGCAGCAGCCGGTCCCCGGGCTCGCCCGCGACCTCGCGCACGGCCGCCGCGCAGTCCTCCAGCAGCCGTCGGTCACCCTCGGCCCCGCCCTCGTCCGCGAGGGACTTGAGGACGGCCGGCAACCGCTCGAACATGCTCGCGACGACGCCGTCCAGCGTCCGCAGCCCTTCCGGCGCCGGCACAGCCGTCAGCCGCGCCAGCAGCTCCGCGAGGATCGTGGTGGCCTTCATCACGTCCGCCACACCGGCCAACGGCCGTCCCTCGTCGAGCCGTTCGAGCAGCAGCGTGCCCGTCCGCGCGTCCTCGTCCAGCAACCGTACGACGCCGTCGCCGCCCCAGGTCCGTAGCGCGAGGCCCTCGCCCACGGTCTCTTCGTCCACGTCCTGGAGCTTCAGCGCGGCCCGCGTGCCGTCCGCTCGCACCACCGGCAGGACGACCGAGACCCGCCCGCTCATGGGCGTCCCCTCCTGCCGCAGCCCCCACCGCTCCAGGAACTCCTCGCCCCGCTCCAGCAGCCGCGCGTACCGAACCATGACCATCACCTCACGTAACCATGGAATCCGAAGGAGACACCCGCCACCCGGAGAAGCTAACGTCCCGCGCATGAGCAGCACGGAGAACGCGGACCGCGCGACCGACACGGCCCGCGCGGCGCACGCGCCCCGCACCGCCGACGGGCCCCGCACCGTAGTCAACGGCGGCATATCGTTCTGGTACGCGCAGGACGGACTCCCCTCGCCCCGTGAGCCCCTCCCCGGGGACGCGAGTGCCGATGTGGTGATCGTGGGCGGTGGCTACACGGGCCTGTGGACCGCCTACTACCTGAAGAAGGCAGCGCCCTTCCTGCGGATCACGGTCCTGGAGCAGCGGTTCTGCGGCTACGGGGCGTCCGGCCGCAACGGAGGCTGGCTCTACAACGGCATCGCGGGCCGCGACCGGTACGCGCGCCTGCACGGCCACGAGGCCGCCGTACGCCTCCAGGAGGCCATGAACGCCACGGTCGCCGAGGTCGTGAAGGTCACCGAGGAAGAGCACATCGACGCGGACGTCCACCGGGGCGGCGTACTCGAAGTCGCCTACACCCCGGCCCAGTTGACCCGCCTCAAGGCCTTCCACGAGACGGAACTCTCGTACGGGGAGAAGGACCGCGAGCTGTACGGCGCGCACGAGACCGCCGAGCGGATCCGGGTCGCGGACGCGGTGGGCTCGACCTGGACCCCGCACGGCGCCCGGCTGCACCCCGTCAAGCTGCTCAAGGGCCTGGCCGCGGCCGTCGAGGCGCTCGGCGTCACGATCCACGAGTCGACGCCCGTCACCGAGATCAGACCCAAGCACGCCGTCACGCCGTACGGCACGGTCCGCGCCCCCTATGTCCTGCGCTGCACGGAGGGCTTCACGGCCTCCCTGAAGGGCCAGAAGCGCACCTGGCTCCCCATGAACTCCTCGATGATCGCCACCGAGCCGCTGACCGCCGAGCAGTGGGAGTCCGTCGGCTGGGAGGGCCGCGAGACCCTCGGCGACATGGCGCACGCGTACATGTACGCCCAGCGCACGGCCGACGACCGCATCGCGCTGGGTGGCCGCGGAGTCCCGTACCGCTTCGGTTCGCGCACGGACAACGACGGCCGTACGCAGGCGTCGACGGTCCGTGCCCTGCGGGAGATCCTCGTCCGGCTCTTCCCCCAGCTCTCGTCCGTCGCCGTGGCCCACGCCTGGTCGGGCGTCCTCGGTGTGCCGCGCGACTGGTGTGCCACGGTCACCCTCGACCGCTCCACGGGCCTCGGCTGGGCCGGCGGCTATGTGGGCTCCGGCGTCGCCACCGCCAACCTCGCCGCACGCACCCTCCGGGACCTGATCCAGCAGGATTCCGGCCAATCCGGGGCGACCGGCCTGACCACCCTCCCCTGGGTCGAACACAAGGTCCGCAAGTGGGAACCGGAGCCTTTCCGCTGGCTCGGGGTACACGGCATGTACGCGACGTATCGAGCCGCCGACCGCCGCGAACTCACCACCCATGCCGCACAGTCGTCCCGGATCGCGCGTATCGCCGACCGGGTCGCGGGCCGCTGATCCGCCGTACAGACAGGGGAACCCCATGAGCACCGCAGTCATGGACACCGTCCGTTACTCCTCCGACGGCCAGCTCCTCGACATCCATCGCGCCGCCGCCCCGGACGCCCCGACAGTTCTGCTCTGGCACGGGCGCGGCCCGGCCGAGCGGGACGTCCTGGGCGCCCTGGCCGCGGAGGTGGCCCGCCTCGGCGCCACCGTCATAGTCCCCGACTGGCACCCGGACGCCCCCGACGGCGGACGCCCCCAGCTCGCAGCGTCCCTCCGCTTCACCTGGGACTTCGTACGGGACCCGGCGGAGGTCGTCCTCGTCGGCTGGTCGCTCGGCGGCCGGGCCGCGATGGCAACGGCCCTGCGCCCGGACCCGCCGGAGGGCTGGCGCCCGGCCGCCGTGGTCGGCATCGCCGCCCGCTACAACCAGCCCGAGCCGCTGCTCGGCCTGCCCTCCCCGATGGCCGTCTGTGCCTCCGCCCCGCCGCTGCCCATCCACCTCGTGCACGGCACGGCGGACCGGGTCTGCGACTTCGCCAACGCCCACGAGTTCCAGGCCGCCCTGGCCGCCTGCGGCCGTCCGGCGCCGCTCACCGTGCTCACGACGGACCACTCGGGCGCGGTCATGGCCGAGTACGCCTCCGAACTGGGCCGCTGCCGCCCCGCGCACTCCGGAAGCGCCCACCGCGAGGGCCTGCGCACGGCCCGTGTCATCGCGGAGGCGGCGGGCCTGCCCACGCGGGAGGACCGGGTCAGCGGGTGACCGCGGCCGTGGCCGGCCGCTCCTCGCCACGTGCCTGGGCCACGATCTCCCCGACCAGCGCCTCGGTGTCCATGATCATGCCCGCCGGGCCCGAGGGATTGACGTAGAGGGAGTACCCGGCGGGCAGCTCCTCGACGAGTTCGGGGACCGGGACGAGCCGGGCCGCGTAGTTTCCGACGGCGCGGGAGTACAGGGGCGAGGTGAAGACGGGGATCACCGGTTCGCCGTCGGCCGACCGCACGGCCGCCCAGCCGCCGTCGGGTGCCGTGAACACGGCGACCTCGGCGGCGGCCAGCGTGCGCAGGACGTCCACGGCGGGCCCGTACCCCGTCACGGCGAGCTGGATGGCGGACTCGACCGGGTCGGTGGGTACGGGCCAGCCGAGGGCCTCCGGGGAGGGGCGGTACGCCTCGTTGTCCTCCCAGCCCACGATCCGGCCCGTGGGGCCCACCCGCCAGCGACCGGGGATCGCCCACTCCGGCGGCGCACCCCCGTTCTCACGGTCTCCCTCGTCCTCACCCGCGCCTTCGCCCTCGCCCTCGCCCGACCAGGCCGGATCGGGCACGCTCACCCACTGGCCGGACAGGTGCCGGGCGGCCTCGACGACCTCCGGGGGCGGTTCGGGCAGGTCCGAGGAGTCCGTCAGATCCGGCAGATCCTGTAGATCCTGTAGATCCTGTAGATCCAGCTGGTCCGGCTGGTCCGGGGCGTGCTCGTCGTCGTGCTCGGTCATCGACTTCTCATGGCCTTCCGGTGTGGGGGTTTCGCGGGTCGGACTCCGGGTTCTCCGGGTGCGGCGTCGAGATCACGGGAACAGGGGCGCCCGGAACCGCGGGAGCGGTGGAGGCGGTCGGGAGGGCCTTGGGCTCGAACTCCTCCCAGTACATCCACGTCGGCCCTGTCGTCCCGCTCATGACGATGACCCACTCGTCCAGGGCGGGATCGAAGAGCAGCCGAGTCGATTCGGTGGCTTGGAAGACGGTCCTGGCCGCGCCGTACCGGTCGGCGACGGCATGGCCGATCGCGCGCCGCCCCACACCGTCATGGGACCCGATCAGGCCGATGGGAGTCGTCAGCCCGACCTCGGCCAGTACCGGGTCGAGGCCCAGCAGGACGCCGACCTCTTCGGGCAGTACGTCCTTGAAGTCGGCGTGCGGCAGGTGCATGTCGGCCAGCCCGTCGTGGGTGTCGACCATCACGAGGACGGGGGTGTCGTGCTCTTTCGGTTTCTTCGCGTCGGCGGGGTTCGCCGGAGTGGCCGGGTCGGCCGGATTCCACGCGGGGCGACGGGACGTGCCCGCCGCGATCGAGCCGTCGGCCGACTCCAGATACGTGTCCGTGACGATCCCGTGGTCGCCGACCGGCCGCCGACTCCAGTTGCGCGCCTGTACGGCCCCGGTGTCGCGCGAGATGACCAGCGTCTGCCTGCTCAGCGCACCGTGGCGGACGAGGTGGTACGCGCCCAGGTCGGTCGGATCGCGCGGGTCGAGCCCGTTGACGGCCGCGCCGACCGCCAGCCGGAGCAGCTCCGAGCCCTGTGCCAGGTCCACCGCCGGCCTCGGGGGATCGGCGGGGTCCGGTGGGTCCAGGTGGAGGGCCACCTCCTCCACCTGCCTCAGCTCGTCGCCGGACCAGGCCCCGAGCGCTTCGCGCGCCTGGACCGTCCCCCAGAACAGCTTGGAGTGGTCCGGGTCGGGCAGCGGCCGGAGATCCGTACCGATCAGGGTCCGTGCGGCCAGCCCGTCGAGATCCTCGTCCTTGAGCAGGGCGACCGCCCGGTCCACGGAGGGCAGGGGGACGAAATCACGCAGCGGCCTCGGCGTACCGTCCGCCTTCGACGCTCCGGCGGCCTCCGCCGCGAACAGTGACGCCTTGATGTCGGCGGGCTCGACGGGTGCCTCCGGCGGCTTGGCGGCGCCCGTCCGTTCGAGGTGGGCCCGGGTGACACGGTCCAGCAGCCGCAGGCTGAACGGCCCGCCGAGCCGGTCCAGTTCGGGATCGGCCTGACGCATCCGCTCCAGCACGGCGATCCCGCGCAGCAGCCGCCGGTACTCGCCCGAGGGATCGTCCTTGTCCGTCTCGACCGGGTCACCGAGCGTCCAGCGCAGCGCGCGGACCAGCAGGAAGGTGGTGTCGAGCACGCCCTCCGGGGCTGCGCCGGGGCCGGTGTGCAGTCCGGCCAGGCGTGCCCGTACGCCGAGCTCCGCACGGTCCGGGTGCGGCCACAGCTCCCGCCAGGCCCCCTTCACGCCTCGCACGTCGGTGGCGATCGCCTGCTGGAACACGCCCTTCGAGTACTCCCGCAGGTAGTGCAGCCGGTTGGGGGCGAAGGCGGGCTGCCCGCTTCCGTTGACGACGCCCTGCGCCATGGAGAGCATCCGGAGCGGATCGAAGACGAAGAGTGAGGCGCCCTGGTGCGGATCGATCTGACGGTCCGCGAGCCCGTCGGCCCAGCAGGACCCCAGAACGACCGCGGGTCTACGGCCGGCCTTCAGCGCCTGCGCGCGGAGCCCGCGGAAACTCGGACGCCGCTCGATGAACCCGCCCAGCCCCACGCCGCGCACCCGCAGCCTCTTTCCGCCGGCACGCTTGAGCTCGGCACGCCCCGGCAGCCCGTGCACATGGAAGTAGTACGCCGGCCTGCCGGCCCACAGGACCGGTTCCGCGTCGCCGATCTGCTCGTGGGTGACGGGATCGAGGTGGACGCCGGTCAGCATCTCCGGCAGGTGCCGCTGGTAGCGCTCCCGCTCGGCCAGGTCGCCGTCCGTCATGGAGGTGCGGCCGATCGGCCGGTGCCTGTGGACCAGGGTGACGGTGTCGATGTCCCGGTCCCGTACGGGCACACCGTCCGCCATGGTCACGATGTCGGCCGTCCACGCCTCCGCCTGCCGCTCACCATCGGGATCGTCCGGTCCGAGGTCCTCCGGCAGGCTGAGGACCCAGTCGCCGAGCCGGTGCTCCGGGCGGCGGTCGACCACCTCGATGACGAACTCCCGCGCGGCGGGATCGAGGTCGGCGGCGGGCAGGAGCAGGGCTCCGGCGGTGTGTGCCCAGACCCCCTTGCCGGTCCTCCGCGCGACCTTGCGGGGCAGGTCCAGACCCTGGGTACCGGCGCGCGGCTCCATCAGCAGGACGGGTATCTCGGCGCCCAGCGCGGCCAACTCCTCGTCCATGGCCAGCAGTTCGGCGAACTCGTCCAGGCCGACCCGCAGGTCGGTGGCGTTCGCCCACGGCACCATCACATGGTCATGACCGCCGTCGGCCACGACGACGTACGGCTCCGGCCGCCCCGGCCCGTGCCACGGGGACGGCTTCGGCCTGGGTTTCGGATCGGGCTTCGGCTCGGGCTTCTCGTTCGGCGCTTCCCCGGTCTGTCCGGCGGGCGTCTCGACGTAGGTCTCCGTCACGACGCCCGCGACCGGCTCACGCGTCAGGTTCCGGCCCCGGGTACGGCCGTCGGGGCCGACGATACGGCTCGCGGGACCGAGCACACCGCTCCGCTTCAGGTGGTACGCGCGCAACGCCGGCAGACTCCCGGCGTGCCCGGCCCTCATCGCGTCCGCCGTCAGCTCGTACAGCTCACGCAGCCTGGCCTCGTCGACATCGTCGTCCTCGTCCAGGTGAAGGGTCCGCCAGGCCAGCAGCTCGGGATCGAAGTCGTCGCCCAACAGGTTGTGCAGGTGCGCCACGGCAGCGGCGTAGGACGGCAGCCCCACCTCGACGGTCGCCTGCTGCCGCCCGGTCCGGCTCCGGGTGCCGCTGTCCCGGCCGCGGCTGTCCACGACGATGCCGAAACCGCCGAGCAGGTCCTCCGCGCCCAGGCGCTCCAGGGCCTTTTCGAGGTGGTCGCGGAAGACGGCCTCGACGGCCTGAGCACGCTCAAGTCCGGTACGCCGGGCGGTCGTCGACCTCCGCAGACCGAGACTGCCGTTGCCGAAGCCGGTGACGCGCACGGTGACGGCCCTCTCGGGCGTCTGGATCCCGGCACGCGAACTCAGATACCCGGCCCATGCCACCTGCCGGGCCAGCTCCCCGAGTTGCGCCTTCGCCGCCTCGTCCGGCGCCTTGCCCTCCGGCTCGAAGCGGATCACCGTCGGGACGGACGGCAGCGGGGAGTTCGTGGGATCGGGGTACGGCTCGGCGTCGGGCGCATCACCGGCGGTGTCGCCGCCGTGGACGCTCTGGATGACCATGGAATCGTCGTCGTCATCAAGGCTCTGGATGACCATGAAGTCGTCGTCGGCAGCGCTCGGGACGGGCTGCCGGCCGGTGGCGGCAGGAGCCGCGCCGGAGGCCGGAGGAACCGGCCCGGGACCAACCGGTGCCGGAGTCACGGCAGTTGGGGAAGTCGCGGCAGTCGCGACCGGGAGGCTTTTAGTCCGGATCCGGGTCCAGTCCATCCACTGTGGCCCCTGTTTGCCGCTCATGACGACGCGGCTCGCGCCCAGCTTGTCGTCCCACTCCAGCCGGGACGGGTACTGGGGCAGGTACGTGTTCCGGGCCGTACCCGACCGGTCCGCGATGCTCATGGTCAGCGCGAACCGTGCCGTGCCCTGGTGGGATCCGACCAGGACGACGGGTGTGGCCGGTGCGGTCCTCTCCAATGCCGGGTCGCGCCTGAGCACGGCGGCGACCTCGTCGTGCGGGGGCCGGTAGAAGGTGCCGTTCGCCAAGTGCATGTCGACACGCCCGTTGGTGCTGTCGCCCACCAGGAAGAAGGGGGCTACGGCCTCCTCCGGATCCGCTGTGGCCGGCTTCCAGGGGGCGTCCCGGGGCGTGCCGCCACCCGCGACCGAACCGTCCGGCGACACCAGGTAGCTGTCCGGGGCGATGTCGCCTGTGTAGGGCTGACTGGTCCAGTCGCGCCCGTACACCACGCCGTCGTACGACTCGATCAGTGTCGTGGAGTGCAGCGCACCCTTCCGTACAAGGTGGTAGGCACCGAGATCGGCCGGATCGCGAGGGTCGAACCCGGAAGCCGCCGCGCCGGCCGCCAGCCAGAGCAGCGCCGGCCCCCGCGCCAGGTCCACCGGCGGCCGCGGAGTCCCGGCGGGGTCCGGAGGGTCCAGATGAAGGGCCTTCTCCTCCAGGGCACCGAGGTCGTCGGCCGCCAACTCCCCCAGCGCCTCAAGGGCCTTGACCGTCCCCCAGAAGAGGTGGTGGTCCGTGACCTCCCTGCCCCAGCGCGTCTCGCCGAGCGCCCCTTCGACCAGCGTGTCGAGATCCTTGTCCGCGAGCAGGGCCACCGCCCGGTCCACCGAGGGCAGAGGGAGGAAGTCACGCAGCGGCCTCGGCGTACCGTCCGCCCGTACCGCCCCAGCCGTCTCCGCCGCGAACAGCAACGCCTTGATGTCGGCGGGCTCGACGGGGGCCTCGGGCGACTTGGCGGCGCCCGTCCGTTCGAGGTGGGCCCGGGTGAGACGGTCCAGCAGCTCCAGGGTGAACGGCCCGCCGAGCCGGTCCAGTTCGGGATCGGCCTGACGCATCCGCTCCAGCGCACCGATCCCGCGCAGCAGCCGCCGGTACTCGCCCGAGGGGTCGTCCTTGTCCGTCTCGATCCGCACACCGAACGTCCAGCGCAGCGCACGCACCAGCCGGAAGGCGCGCTCCGCGACCGGCGCCGGGATGTCGTCGTCGCCGGTGGTCAGTCCGGCCCAGCGCACCCGTTCCTCGAGTGCCGCGTAGCCCACATCGGGCCACAGCTCCCGCCAGGCTCCCTTCAGGCCCCGGGCGGAGGCGTAGATCCCGTGCTGGAACGTACCGTCCGGAAGGGGGTGGAGGAAGTGCACCCGGTTGGGGGCGAAGGCCGCCTGGCCGCTCGCGTTGACAGCCTCCTGCGCCATCGACAAGTCGGAGAGCGGGTCGAAGACGAAGGGTGAGTCGCTGCCCATGCCCGGTTTGATGTCAGGGCCCGACGCGAGCGTGTCGGCCCAGCAGGTCGGGAGGACGATCGCGAGTTCCCGGCCGGTCTCCCGCGCCTGGCGGCGGAGCTTGCGGAAACTCGGACGCCGCTCGATGAACCCGCCCAGCTCGGACCCGTGCGTTTTCAGGTGCCGTCCGTCGACGTGCTCCAGTGAGGCAAGGAGCGGTGTGCCGTGCACGTGGGTGTAGTACGTCAGCCGGCCGGCCCACGGCACCGGTTCCGCGTCGCCGAGCTGCTCGTCGGCGACCGGGTCGGCGTGGATGCTGGTCAGCATCTCCGCCAGATACTGGTGGTGGCGCTCCCGCACGGCCAGGTCCGAGTCCGTCATGGAGACGCGTCCGATCGACCGGTGCTCATGGACGAGAGTGGTGTTCTTGATCTCCGCGTCGGGCACCTCCATGCCGTTCAGCAGGGCCACCACGCCGGCCGATCGCTGTTCCACACCCTCCTCGTCGAACTCGGCCGGGTCGAGATCGTCCGGCAGGCTGACGATCCAGTCGCCGAGCCGTTTCTGCGGGCGGAGGTCGGCCACCCCGATGGTGAACGGCACGGGGGAGGGCTGTGCGGCGAGGCCCGGGTCCGGCTCCTCCGGGACGGAGTCGGCAACGGAGACGAACCCCGACTCGGCATCGGACTCGGACTCGGGAACGGAAACAAACCCCGATTCGGCATCGGACCCGGCATCGGACTCGTCCTCCGCGCCGGACACAGGACCGACCGCGCCGCTGTGCGCCCAGGTCTCCCTGCCCACCTTGCGAGCGATCCTCCGGGGCAGTTCCAGCCCCTGGTCACCGGCGTGCGGCACCACCAGCAGGACGGGCACATCGGCGCCGAGCGCCGCCAACTCCTCGTCCATCGCCAGCAGTTCGGCGAACTCGTGCAACCCGACCCGCAGTTCGGTGCCGTTCGCCCACGGCACCATCACATGGTCATGACCGCCGTCGGCCACGACGACGTACGGCTCCGGCCGCCCCGGCCGATGCCACGGCGTCGGCCTCGGGTCCCCCACGGCTCGTCCCTTGAGCGTCCGGACGTACGTCGTCGTCGCGATGTCCGCGACCGGCTCGCGCCTCAGGTCGAGGCCCCGCACCCGGCCGTCCGTCCCGACGATCCGGTTCGCAGGGCCCGGCACACCGCTCCGCTTCAGGTGGTACGCGCCCAGCGCGTCCAGACTTCCCGCGTGCCCGGCCCTCATCGCGTCCGCCGTCAGCTCGTACAGCTCACGCAGCCTGGCCTCGTCCACCTCTGCGGACCCGTCGAGGTGGAGGATCCGCCTGGCCGACGCCTTCATGCCGAAGGAGCCGCTCAGCAGGTGCAGCCGTCGGACGGCCGGAGCGTACGCCGGAAGTCCGACGTCGACCGTCGCCTGCTGCCGCGCCGCCTTCCCGTGGACACCTCGGTCCCGGCCCCGGCTGTCCACGACGATGCCGAAACCGCCGAGCAGGTCCTCCGCCCCGAGCTCCACGAGCGCCCTGCGAAGGTGGTCGCGGAGGACGGTCTCGACACCCTGGGCACGCTCAAGTCCCGTACGTCGGGCGGTCGTCGACCTCCGCAGGCCCCAACTGCCGTTACCGAACCCGGTGACGCGCACGGTGACGGCCCTCTCGGGCGTCTGTATCCCGGCACGCGAACTCAGATACCCCGCCCATGCCACCTGCCGGGCCAGCTCCGCCAACTGCTCCTCCGCATGGTCCGGCGTCCTGCCCTTCGGGTCGAAGCGGATCACCGTCGAGGGAGAGGGCAACGGGGAGTTCCTGGGATCGGGATAGACCTCGTGGGGGGACGAGGAGTCGGAGTCGGGCCAGTCACTGGCGAGGTCGGTGCCGGTGGTGGAGCCGGTGCCGTCGCCGTCGTCCGTCTCGTGGGCGCTCTCCGGGGCGGGTGTGCCGGTGGGGTCCAGCGGGAGCACGGAGGTCGAGTCGTCCTGGACGGGCCGCGCCGAGGAGGTGAGTGTCCTCCCGGTGGGCGGCTGTGGTCCGTCCCCCTCCCGGGGCGGCAGTCCGAGGCCGTTCCGGAGTCGGTCGGCGATGTCCACGGCCGTACCGGCGTCCGGCCCGTGCGTCGCCAAGTGCTCGGCGACCTGCCGTACCGCGTCCCGGAACTCGCCGCCCGCGTGGCGTGAGTCGGCGAGCACGGGGTGCGGCTCCGGCGGCAGGACCAGGGCCACGGCACTCGACCACGCCTCCGCCGGGTCCGTGGCCGGGGGAACGCCGGACGCGCTCGCCGAGGCCGCCGCGAAGTCCTCGTACGCCGTCCGCCAGGTACGGCGCGCGGCCCGCGCCGCGACGGCGTCGAGCGCCTCGTCCCAGGGGCCGGGCCGGGTCATCAACAGCCGTACGTGGTCCAGTGGTTCGAGGCCGCTGTCCCGCGCCTGAAGTGTGCCGTTCAGGACCAACTGGAGAGCCGGCCCCTCGCCGAGCCCGACGCCCGCCGCGCGCAGGTCCGCCTCGGTGAGTGTCTCGTCGGGGCCGAGCCGTGGCGGGTCGTCGGGCAGATCCCCGGCCGTGACCAGCCCGGCGGCCAACAGCCGTTGACCGGGGTCACGGCCGACGCGCGGGATCACCGCGTCGGCGGCCGTGTCCGCGGTGGGGGCGACCGCGGGGGCATCGGCGGCAAGGGGGGCCGCCTGGTCCTCCGGGACTTCGGGGGCGTGGACTTCCGGCTCGGCCCGGACTTCCGGCTCGGCTTCGACCTCCAGCCCGGCTTCGAGCCCCGGCCCGGCTTCGACCTCCGGCGCGGCTTCGACCTCCGGCGCGACAAGGTCGGCGGGCTCAGTGGGCTCGGCGGGCTCGGTGGGCTCGGCGGGCTCGGCGGGAGGGGGCGGCGGAGCGGTCTTCTTCCTGGTCTGGTTGGTCGCGGCTGTCTTGACCGGGTCGGGGACGACCCGCACGCCCAGCCGGTCGGTGAACCGCTTCGCCACGTTGGCCAGCCAGCCGGCCGCCTGCTCGGCGTTCATGTCCGGCCGGACCTTCTGGCTCATGTAGCGGCCCGACTTGTCGTTCACCGTCCAGGCGTTCAGGGTCTCGTTCCAGCGGAACTCACCCGACACCCGGCCGAGCCCCGGCGTCAGCCGGCCGCTCGTACCGTCGAACCGGGCCGCGATCCCGGTGTGCCCGAGCCCGTCCAACTGCTCCCGCAACCCCTCGGCCGTCAGCCCGGGGTTCTTCTCCCGCATGCCGGCCAGCAGGGCGGCGAACTGCTCCGGCTCCATGAGGTCGGACGGCTGCTCGCTGCCCAGGATCACCGAGCCGTCCGCGAGGACCGAATACAGCCAGACTCCGTCCCGGTTCCTGGTCAGCACCTCGGGCTTGGCCTCGCTCAGCGGAACCCACAAGGGGTTCAGCCGGACGTCTCCCGTGGCGTCCCGCTCCCCGTCCTTGACCCTCTTGGGAGCGATGGCCGAACCGGTGTCCCTGTCCAGGTCGACGGGCTCGGCGTCACTGCCGTCGTAGTGGTTGTTGCCCCGGTAGTAGACCTCGATCCGGCGGGCCGCCGCCTCCGGGCCGAGGGAGGGAAGCGAGGTGATGCCCGGTCCGTCACCGCTCGGGACGAGGACGTCCACCCGCAGCTCGAAGGCGTGCGCCAGGAGCGGTACAAGGATCTCGCCCTCCGCCGTGTCCCAGCGGTCGGCCCAGTGCTCGACGGTGTCCCGCAGCACGGCGTGCTCGTCGGGCCGGAGAGGTGCGTCGCTGACCCGGTACGCGTCCTTGAGCAGCGTGAGCAGGCCGGCCTTCGCCAGCGAACCCACGGGCGGCAGCAGGCCGTTCGCGTCGAGGTGGTCGTAGAGGTCCCGGCCTTCGGCGGCCCTGGCGATCTCCCGTACGTCCTCCTCCGTGGTCCCGGGTTCGGGACGCGCGATGCGGGCCGCGACGTAGCGGGCGCGCACATCGGCGTCCCCGAGCGCCGCCGACGTGACGGTGTCGACTCCGTGATGGGCGAGCAGGGCGAGCAGCTGATCGCGGTCGAGGTCGTCGAACCGGCGGTCCAGGTGGCTCGGCGTCTGGTGCCCCCGGAACTGCTTGAGCGTCGCGCTGTCGAGCCCTTCACCGCTCCTCTCCACACGCGCCAGGAACTCCAGTACGTGGGACCGCATGGCCCGGGTGACGACGGGTGACGGGTCGGCGGGGGGCGACTGCCAGGAACGGGCGAGCGTGTCCCCAAAGTGCACGCCGCCCTCCTGCACCGCCCTCTCGGCGTTGAGCCACTCGGTACGGCGGGCCATGTCCCTGTGCACCGCCGCCGGTTCCGTGAGCCAGGCGTGGGCGTCGGGATGCGCGGACTCCAGGCCGGCGAGGCGGTCGCGGATGTGCCGGGGGGCGCTCGCCATGAACGAGGAGATGACGCACTCCCCGTTGAGCGGCGAGGGCACCCGCCGGCCCCGCGCGGGCGCATGGGGCGTGGGGGCACCAGTACGACTGCCGGAGCCGGAGCCACTGCCTGAGCTGTCAACTCCCCTGTCCGGCGCCTCGATTTCCTTGGTGCCCCCGCCCACATCCGTACCCGTATCCGCACCCGTGTCCGTGTCGTCCGGTCCCGGCTTCACCGGAAGCGCGAGCCTGAACCGCGGGGCCGCCCTGCCGGACAGGTTGAGGACCAGGTGCGGGGGCGGGGGGCTCGCGGAGACGTCCAGTCGCGACTGGAGGACCTGGGTGTTCCCGCCGGCCGCGGAGGCCGCGCCGAAGACGTGGAAGCTCCCGTCGTCCAGGACGACCGTGACCTGGATGCCGAACGTCCTGGCGGCCAGCTCCGGCAGCAGGTCGGCCGCGGAGTGGTTCCACCCGGTCTCCTCGGCCGCGTCGCCGGACCGCGTGAGCTGCGCGGTCGCCAGCAGTTTCCGTACGTCCTCGGTCAGTTCCACGGCCGGTGAGAGCACCTGCAGCGCGTCGAACTCCTTGCGCGCCGGGGTGTCCTCCCCCAGGTCGAGTCCCGCGTCGACGAGTTCGGGCCGTTCGATCTCGGACCGCTCGAAGGTGTCGTCCCCGTCCACGGTGACGAAGGGGGTCAGCCCGCTCTCGCTCGGATCGGTCAGCCGCGCCGCCAGCGCCCCGCGCAACTGCGCGACCAGCCGCTTGCGTCGTTCGGCCGCCTCCGGCGACTCCGTGGCCGCGTCGATGCCCTGCTCCGAGAGCAGCGCGTCCGCCAGTTGCTCGGGCACGTCGATGCCCTGCCCCGTGAGCAGATCGCTCCGGCCGGCCTCCAACAGCCCCTTCGCCAGCCCCAGGAGGAACGTGTCACCGTCCCTGGGCACGTCGTGCAGGGTGTACTCCAGCGGGGCCGGAGGGGCGCCCGAACCGGCGGCCGGGGCGACGAGACGCTCCTGCGCGCCCTCGCCGGTCCGCGTGTAGCGGGGCGGGGCCGCCTTGGCCGCCGTCCTCACCGGCGGCGGCTCGTACGTCACCGGCGGCGGCTCGGTACGGCCCGCGAGCGTCAGCGTGCCCGCCTCGGTGGCCGCCAGTCGGTGCCAGCGGGTGAGCTGGTCGGTGGCGCGGCGCACCCGGTGGTACTCGGCCGCCAGGGTGTTCGCCCTGTCGAGCAGCGTCCGCAGTTCCCCGGGCAGCCCCGCCAGAGCGGCTTCGAGCCGTTCCGACGTGGCCTTGGCCTTCGCCAGTTCACCCGTCGCCTTGTCTGCCTCCCGCCGGGCCTGGTCGAGCAGCCGGGCGGCCTCCACCCGGCCATCGGTCCCGGGCGCGGCGGTCCCCTCGGCCGCACCCGTCATCGTGCTCGGATCGGTCGGCACGACCGGCACGACCGCCGCCCGCCGCGCCGCCTCGTTCGCCGCCTCGATCTCCGCCCGGGCCGTTTCGAGCGCCCGCTCGGCGTCGGCCGACTCGGCTCGCGCGTCGGCGCGTTCGGCCACCAGGACGGGATGCGTGCGGCGCTTCTTCCAGTACGCCCGGTCCGCCGCGACCCAGTCCCCGCTGACCTGCTTGACCGCGTCCCAGGCCTTGCCGACCCGCTCTGGGAAGTTCGTGTCGGTGATCAGCATCAGCTCGCGGGCGATGTCCTCGCGGACCCACTGGATGACGTACGCCTCGGACGTCATCGCCTGCGGGCCCGACCGGGCCCTGCTGGAGAAGGTGCCGCCGCGCAGCCGCTCGGCGGCCTTGGAGTCCCGGACGCTCCGGTGCACGTCGCCGGTGCTGAGCCAGCTGGTGGGGACGGCGAACAGGAACGAACGCCCGGTCTTCGGCTTGAGGTTGCGCGAGGTCAGATGGTCGTCGCCGACCGGCATCCCGTCGCCGTCGAGGTCGTTGGGGCCGGGCATGAAGAAGCCGACCTGGTTGAGGCCCGCGCCGTCGGGAGAGTCGTACAGGAAGCCCGCGCCGAGGTTCCCGGCCTGGGTGTGCTCACTGGCCGACGACGTGTTCGTGTTCTCGGCGTACCGCCGGAGCACCTCCAGCTTCTTGCCGTCGGCGACCGTCAGCAGCAGTGCGCCGGAGAAGTCGGGCGTGGAACGCAGCGACAGCTGTCCGGTGTCGGTGCCCAGGAAGGACTTCTCGGTCAGCCCCGCCAGCTCGTAGCCGTCGGACTCCGTGGTGCGGGGGTAGAACGACGTGACCGCCATGTTGCTGGTGCCGTCCTCCAGCGCCTGCGCGGAGCCGGTGCCCAGCCGGGTCAGCCCGCGCTGCCTGGTCCTCCTGAGGAGTTCGGTCAGGGTGGCGGCGTCGGGACCGTCCTCGGTCTCCAGGGCGGCGAGCGAGAATCCGGCGTCGTACGCCCTGGTGAGGAGCAGTTCGTTCGCGGCCCGGATGTTCTCCAGGCCGACGATCCCGCGGGGGTGGATGCCGTTCTCGGGGAAGGTGAACGGCCGCTCGACGCCGTCGCCGTACCGGACGAGCAGTTCCCGCCCGGCCCTGGGCGGCGGAAGAGGCGCCGGCCGGGGTGCCCCGGCCAGGGCGGGATCGGCCCGCGGGTCCGGTGGGAGCAGCGGATCGTCGGACTCGGACGCGTCGGAACCGGACGCCTCGGCACCGGGCTCGTCGGCGGGCTCGTCGGCGGCCGACGGTGTCGGTTCCATCAGGCTGAGCGGGATGTGCTCGTCCAGCGCGCCGACATCGTGTTCCTCGGAGATCCTCAGCTTCCCCCGGAACCGGTCGAAGGCCGTGGCCTTCTCCTTCTCCTTCCCCTGCTCGGAGGGCTCCGGGATGGCCGGGGCACCCGTGTCGGGGCTGTCGTCCGCCTCCAGGGTGATCCGCATCCGGTACGGGGTGGTGATCTGCGCGTGCGGTTCGGTGGACGCCGCCCGGTAGATGGTGCCGGTGGTGGTCGAATGGCTCGACGCGACCGTCTTCCGGTGGGAGCCGCCCTCGGCGTACGTGGGTCCCGCGCCCACGACATGCGCGTTCCCGGTGTGCACCAACTGGCTGGTGAGGATGCCCACTTCGGCCCCGGAGGAGGATTCCGAGTTCTCCTGGACGGTCTCGATGGCACGCCGGTTCTCCTCCAGCTCGGCGCTGTGGTCGAGCCCCTGGAACTTCGGCGTCCCGGGGATCAGTTCGACCCTGACCCGGACCAACCGGTCGCCGATCCGCACGGCGTCCCAGCCGAAGCGTCCGACGGTGACCGTCGTCGAGGGGCCGGTGGACGTCATCTCCCCCTTCAGGGCGCGGGTGGCGCGGGCGGTCACCAGCTGCCGGATCCGCTCCCGGCTCGCCTCGTCGAGGCCCAGTTTCCGGATCTCGTTCTCGAACGCGAGCAGCGCGTCGGTCGGGTCCAGCGCGTTCACCGCGTACGTGCCGAAGCCGGCGCCGCTCAGCCACAGCTGGGGCGACCAGACATGGCCGTCGTAGCGGGGGACGTCGCCCAGGCCGTCGTCGAGCAGTTTCAGCTGGTGCGCGCTCTTCTCCGGCAGATGCCCGAGCAGGCCGCCGGGGGTCGTGACCTCCGTCCCGGCCGCTCCCGCGAGCCGCCGCGGCACGAGCGAACCGGCCGCCGCGGCCCGCCCGGTGCGGCCCTCGCCCAGCCGGCTCGTCGTCAGCGCGAACCAGTGCCGCATGTCACCGGAGACCTCCACCTGGTGGGTGAAGCCCTTGCGGTTCATGTCCGCGACGACGGTCCGTACGACGTTGCGGCTCCGCGCCCCGGCCAGTGAGACGGGGTTGGCGGCGACTCCGTACGTGCCCATGAGCCCGTGTCCGGGGTTCTGGGCGGCGGAGTAGGCCACCTGACCGCCGAAGACGAAGCTGGTGGCCCTGCTGAGCTTGCCGCCCGCCTGCCGGGTACCGCCGAGCACCATCTCGGTGTCCATGGACATCGACGGGGTGAGGGCGGTCAGGCCCTCCACCGTCGTCGCGTAGCGGAAGATCGCCCACAGCTCGCCGAAGGCCCCCTTGGCCAGGATGCCGCTGCCCGCCAGGCCGAGCGGCCCGGAACTCTGGTCGAAGCTCGCCGTCTGGTACTGCGGCGTGAAGGTGCGGACGATGGCCTCGCGGGCGGGGGCGCCCTCCTTCACCAGTTGCCAGGCGCCTGCCGACGCCTCTTCCAGGACCTGGTCGACCGCCGTGGCCAGGATGGCCGAGGGCACCACGGTCACGATCACGAACGGATGCCGCCGGAACTCCCTGAACCGGTCCGTCCCCCGTCCGGCGAGCCGCCCCGCGGGCTGCCCTCCCTCGCCGCCGCCGGGCAGGACGAGGTCGCCCTTCGCCAGCGCGAGGGCCCGCTCGGTGGTCATGGTCACGGGAGCCGGCTCGGGGGCGGTGTAGGGATTGAACGCCCCGTCCGCGTGCGGGTCCGCGGCGGGGGTGTGCTGGACGGGGATGCCGATCAGCACCTTCCCGGTCACCGGGCCGCCGCCCTGCGGGAAGGTCCGCGGTCCTCGCGTCGTGTGGCCGAAGATCACGTTGGTCGGCTCGTCCAGGACCAGCAGTCCGGGCAGCCCCAGGCCCAGGCCGCGGATCAGGCCGCGTGGCCGCCAGTAGCCGCTCAGCCTCGCGCTGAGGGCGAGGTCGAACCGGTACAGGTGCGTGGGCATGTTGCTCACGGACATCGGCTCGTTGGTGACGGTCGAGCCGAAGGCGGTCTCCGCCTCCCACTGCCATCCCTTGCGCCCGCCGAGCGTGAGCCCGAGCGTGTTCCTGGGCAGCCCCGCGACGTCGACGCTGTTGTCACGGCCCGAGATCGTGCCCTCCAAGCCCAGGTCCGCGCCGTTCTTCGCGCTCGCCTGGCCGTCCAGGCGCTCGATGCCCTGGGCGCTGAAGCGCATCCCCTCGTCGATGTCCTTGCCCATGTACTGCCGTCCGGTCAGCGTCCCGTCCACCCAGAGGTGGTAGTAGGTCTGGCCGATGCTGTCCGGATCGGTGAGCCTGATGCCCACGCCGATCCTGACCAGGGGATCCAGGGTGGCGACGGCGCTCTGCTGGGCGAGCATGCCGAGGATCTGCAAGGTGTTCTGGAGTGCCGTGTGGTACTTCGCGGGATCGGACCACTGGGGCGGTACGGGCAGCTTGCGTGCCTCGTCGAGCACCCTGTCCTTGTCCCGCCGCAGCATGCCGGTGAGGGCCGCGCGCCAGCCCTTCGGCAGGTCGGGGGGCAGGAGCTGGTCGAGCGGCGCCACCAGTCCCCTGCGCCGCTGGGCGAGTTCCTCCACCAGTCTGTCCGCGAACGCGTCGAACAGCGTGCGGCCGACGCCGTCCTCCTCGGTGACCCGGGTGCGCATGCCGTCGTCGAAGGTGAACTCCTTCACCCGGTGCATGCCCAGGGTCCGCGGGTTGTTCTCGGCCAGATAGGCCGGGACGTGCGGCGGTTCGCCGCTCCGCAGGATCTGCGCGGTTCCGTCGTCCCATCCGGCCAGCCGCCGCGCCTCGGAGCTGGTCATCCGGTCCAGGCTCCAGGTGAGGAACCGCTTGGGCGGGCCCGTGTCACCGGCCCGCCGCACCCGAACCGACTTCACGACCAGGTACAGGGCGGTCGCCGGCCCCTTCACCTGTCCCGCCGACTTGACCGTTCCGGAGCCACCGAGACCGGCCGACCAGGTCCTGGAGTGCCCGTACTGGCCGCTCGGGCCGAGCTGGAGCCGCAGGTCGAACGGCACGAAGGGCAGGTCGAGGAAGTTGTACGCGGGTCCGGCCGCGGCCTGCAGCAGCAGACTCCTGCCCTGCGCGCGGCTCCGCTCGCTGCGGACCGTCGAGGTGTTGATGTCCCGCATCTCCGCCTGGTCCGTCTCCCCGACTAGCACGGCGGCGAGCGGTATCAGCTCCTCCACCACGAAGACGCCCAGCGGTGACTTCCTGGCGTCGTCGGCGTACAGGGGCGGGGTGGTGACCCGGCCGAGCGCCATGACGCCGGCGTGCCGCTGGAAGCTGTCGCCGGAGAAGAACGTGTCGAGCTCGTCGTAGGCGGAGCTGCCGGGCAGGGCCCCTACGCGCAGGGCCGCCCAGTCCCGGACAGCCGCCACGGGACCGAATCCCTCGCTACGGACGAAGCGGTACTGGGAGTTCCGGTCCAGCTCGATCGACCTCGGGATCCGGCCCGGCTTCGGGATCGTCAGCACGCTGTCGGGCAGGCGCACCAGCAGTCCGTTGCGGACGCCGAAGGTGAAGAGCGCGATGTCGGCGTGCTTGGCCTTGGCCGCCTTGCCCTTGTTCCTGCCCTTGCCCTTGCCGTTGCCGTTGCTCGTCTTGGTTCCCGTGCGCGTTCCGGTGCCAGTGCCCGTCCCGGTGACTGTGCCGGTGCCTGTGTCGATGACGGCTTCGGTGACGCGGAGCTCGTAGGAGAGGTCGGTCAGATAGGTCCGTGAGTCGTCGAGCGTCCGGGTCTCCATCTGGTTCATGCGCTGGTTCGTCAGCACGTAGCCGACCTTGTTGATGAAGCCGAACCGGACGGCGAGACGGCCGAAACCGCTGAGCACCGCGGTGCCCGCGGGGCCGATCGGCGCGGTGAGACCGTACTGGGAGTTGGCCTGCATGTTCTTGGTCAGACCGAAGGACGCGGCGCCCCGGTGCATGCTGTCGATCTTCGAGGTGTGGCCGAAACCGTCGTCGAACGGCACCCAGTCGGGGTGGTGGCGCGTCCTGACGTACAGGACCCGGGTCCGTCCGTTCGCGTTGACGTACGGGAACGGGCGTCCCTTGCCGTCGCCCGGCGACTTCGGCTTCTCCCGGAGCGTCCGTTCGACGTCGGCCAGCAGGGTGTCTCCCTTGGCGGGCCGGGTGTCGGGCCTGCTGCCCAGTTCCTTCTCGATCGCCCGCAGCACCTGGTCGATGCCGCGCACGACGACCGTGCTCTGCCCGAAGGTGCTGGGGCCGGCGAGGAGTTCCTCGACCTGGTCCTCGGTGAGGCTGTCCGGCAGCAGCGACGGGAGGTCGTCGACATAGGCGGGCATGCGTCTGCCGTCCGCGAACGGGGCACGGGCACCGCTCGTCCGCGGCGGCGGGGGGAGGTCGGGGTCCAGGCGGGGTGAGCGATCGGGGTCGGGATCGGGATCCGGGTCGAGGTCAGGATCGGGATCGATGTCCGGTGCGGACGACTCGCCCTCGGGCGACGTCACCACGACTGCCGGAACTCCGCTCGACGCCCGGGCCGGGGCGTCGAGGTCCGGCAGTGGGGCGTCCAGACCCGACACCTCACCGCCGAAGTCCGGCATCGGGTCGTCCAGACCGGACACCTCTCCACCGAGGTCCGGCATGGCGGCGTCCAGGCCCGACACCTCTCCACCGAGGTCCGGCATCGGGTCGTCGAGGCCGGCGACCGGAGCGTCGAGCGCGAGGGGGCTCGTGGACGGGGCGAAGCGTGACCGGGCGGGCGCGGAAGTGGACGGCGCGGAAGTGGAGGTGGAGGTGGAGGTGGGCGGCGTGGCAAGGTCCGTGGACCCGTCCGGACCCGCGAGGGTGACTCCGGTGACGCCGCTGTCGCCCGCCGCCGACGCGACGCCGGGTACGAGCAGGTCGCGCGGCCTCAGGACCGCCCAGTCGTCGGCCGCCGGGCCTCCCGGCACGGTGGGGATCGCGGAGAGGACGTACCGGCCCGTCTGATCGTTTCGAACCACCCCCACGTCACCCCGTGAAGCCCATACGCCCCGACCGGTCGCCCTGCTGACGGCGGCCCGCGGATCGGTGTCCGCGGCCGGGCCGCCGACCGGTCCCGCGGCCCCCGCCGGTCCCGCGGACGCCGGTCCGGAAGTCTGCTCCGGTCCGGAAGGTGCCGTCGTCAGCGTCCTCGATGCGGCGAGGACGATGTCGACGTTCAGTTCGCGGTCGGACAGCGCCGGGTCGCGGGAGAGGAGTTCGGCGACCTCGTCGTACGGCACCCGGCCGCTGAAGCCCCCGGGCAGGGTCATCAGCAAGTGGTCCGGACCGCTCCCCGCCCGGACCACGTACCGCGACGGCCGGTCGGGATCGCGCCATGCCGCGTCCTCGGTGCCCGTCGGGCGGTGGCCGCCGCCGTCCTGCGGGGTGGCGACGACGACGCGGGCCGTGTCGCCGACCGTGATGTCCGGCTCGGGCCGCACCCAGTCGCGGCCCGTCGGCACACCGGCCGCGTCGCGTATCCGGGTCTCCGGGGCGAAGGCTCCCAGCAGTTCGAGGTGGAAGGCGGCCAGCTCGGTCGGGCTGTCCAGGTCGCGGCCGACGGCCGCCGCCCGGGCGGCCAGCCGGAGCAGTTCGGGACGCCGGGCCGGGTCCGGCCGGTCCAGGTGGAGCACCTTGGCGGTGAGGGCGTCCAGGTCCGGGGTCCGGCTCTCCCATTCGAGGGCCTTCGCCGTCGCCCAGAACAGCCGTGACCGCTCGGCCTCCCCGACGGCCGCCGGACCGCCGTCCAGGCTCAGGATCTCGGCGGCCTCGGCATCCAGGTCGGCGAGAGCGCCCAGCCGCTCGGCGGTGGCGACGACATGCGGCAGGCCGAGGAAGTCGGTGAGGGTCGTACCGAGCCGCCGGGCCGCCTCGGCGGCTCTGAGCAGCAGCTCGCGGTGGGCGGGCCCGACCACGCCGGTCGCGGCCCCGGGGTCCACACCGACGGCCCGCTCGAACAGGTCCATGGTGAACGGCCCGAAGCCGCGCAGCCGCTCGTCGGCGTCGCGCATGGTCTCCAGCGCGCCGATACCGCTCAGCAGCTCCCGATACCCGGCGTCGTCCTCCACGGCCGCCCCGAAGGCCAGGCGCAGCGCGCGCACCAGCCGCAGCGCCCGGTCACGGGTCGCCTCCGGAACGGGCCCGGGGCCCTGGTGCAGTCCGGCGTCGCGGGCGAGGTCGTCGAGCGCGTCACCGCTGGGCTCCGGCCGGTGCTCGACCCATCTGCCGCGCCGTCCGTGCACATCGCTGCGAAGGGTGTGGACCCATTTCCGTCCCTTGCGCGTCCGGCCGATCCCGACGGACCGGGTGCCGCCGTACACCACACGTCCGGTCTCGTTCGCCACGTGCTGGGCGTCGCTGACGGTCGCCAGCGGATCGGGCACGAAGGGATCACGGACGTCCCCGCGGACCCGGACCACTCCCTCCGGCGTGGCCAGCCAGCACGACTCCATCACCACGGCGTGCTTCTCGGGGCGTTGCGCGAGGCTCGGACGCCGCTTGAGCAGGCGACCGGTCTGCGGGCCCCGGGTGACCTCGACCCCGTCGCCCTCCAGCGGCAGATGGATCTCGTCGGGCCACGCGTGCGTGGCGAAGAGGTAGAAGGGCTTTCCCGCGAACGGAACGGGCTCGTCGTCCCTGGTCCAGACGTCGGTGGCCGGGTTCCGGTGCCAGAGTTCCGTCGCCTCCGCCGCGTGCCTCCAGTGCTCCACCATCATCGGGGCCTCGGCGTCGCGGAACACGCCTCTGCCGATCGGTCCGCTGTCGGCGACGACGGTGTACGTCAGCAGCCTGCGCTCCCAGTCCGGGGCGCCCTCGGTCTCGGCGGGGCCGAGCACCTGACCAGGGGTGCTGCGGATCCAGTCGGAGCGCACCAGCCCCGGACCGGACGGCAGGGAGATCGTGTACGGGAGGGACGGGTCCAGGCGCGGGTGCACCTTCAGCGAAGCGGTGGCCGACCAGAGGTCCCGGCCGATCCGGTCCGCCGTCCGGCGCGGCAGCTCCAGGCCCCGGGCACCGGCGCCGGGGATCAGCAGCACCACGGGGACGTCCGGCGGGAGCCCGGCCAACTCCGGGTCGAGGGCCAGCAGTTCGGCGAACACGTCGATCGGCACCTGACGCGGTGCCCCGTCGTGGCCACGCACCACGACATGGTCGTGGGCGCCGTCCGCCATCACCACATACGGCTCGGGACCGCCGGGCCGGTGCCAGGGGGCCGTACCCTCCAGGACCGTCGTCAGGTTCACGTCCGGGATCGCGACACCCGTCCAGTTGCGGCCCCGGACGACGCCGCCGGGCGTGGTGACGGCGCGGCGGCGGGACAGTACGCCCCGAAGCCCGAGATGGAACGCGGCCAGGGTGTCGACGCTGCCCGCCGACTCCACCGCCTCGTCCATCGCCACCCGGAACAGCTCGCCGCGCTGGGCCCCGGTCACCGGATCGAGGGTGTCCAGGCCGAGCACCCGGCGGGTCAGGGCATCCAGGTCGAGGGGGCCGTCCCGCAGCCGGGGGTCGGCCTGACGCAGCCGGTCGAGCCGCTCGACGGCGTCGCGGAGGGCGGGGTAGGCGCGCTTCGACCCGATGTCTGCGCCGAAGACGCCCTCCAGCAACGCGTGGTGGAGCTCCTCGGTGGTGGGGGACGGCTCGGGCGAGCCCGCCATGGACTCGTCGGCGGACACGGCGTCGCCGTCGTCGCCGTCCTCCCAGTCCATGATCATGTCGATCGAGTCGGGGGAACCGGGCGGAGCCGGGGAGTCGAGCGGCAGCTCGGCCGGCGCCGGGGCGCTGAGGGTGACCTCGTCGAGAACGGCGGGCGGCAGCTCCCGGGAATCGGCGGCGCCGGAATCCGACGGCGTGCTGCTGAAAGCACCGGCGGCCGACGCGGTGTCCTCGCCGGAGTTCACACGGGAGTCCAGGCCGGAGTTCACGCCGGAGTCCACGTCGGAGTCCGCCGCCACGGCCCGGCGCATCTCGTCGAGAGCCTGTGCGGTCTCCTCCCAGGTCGGCGTCAGGAGGACGGTGTCGGCGGTGTCGGCGACGGCCGGGCCGGGCGCGGGAGCCTCGCGGGAGTACGTGACCGGTGCCGGGTCCCGCGGGTCGGAGTCGGAACCCTCGGCGAACCTCGGCAGCACGTCCGAAGGGAGGGTAGACCGCCAGAGTCCGGCCGGCGGCTGCTCGGGCCCGCCGGGCAGCACGCGCCGAACCGTGCTGATCACAGTGCTCCCGCCCATCGGGAAGAGCTTCGAGAGACCGTTGTAGGACCAGCTCCTGCGTCCCGTCGCCCGGGTCACGGCGGCGCGGAGGGATTCCGTCGGCGTGCCCGGGCCGGTGAGTACGACGTCCGTCTCCAGGTCCGCCCTGAGGAACAGAGGGTCGTGGGACGCCAGTACGGCGATCTCCTCGTCGGGCACCGTCCGCAGGACACCGTCGCCGAAGTTCCCGGCGACATGACCGGGCCGCGGAGAGCCGGACAGGTTCAGGACGAGCGGTGCCGGTTCGCCGGGCTTCGTGAACGGCCCGTCGTAGGGGCCGGTGTCGTCGAGACCGTCGCTGTCGGGCGTGTGGGCGTAGCCCTGGACGAAGCCGGTGTTCAGGGACAGCGGCCGCACGTCCCCCACATAGCTGCGGCCCACCATCGCGGAGCCGTCGGCCCTGGAGACGATCGTCCTGGGACCGTGGGCGCCGAGCGTCTGCAGGTGGAAAGCGGCCAGTTGTACGAGGTCGTGGAAGTCGCGCCCCGCCGCGGCGGCCTGGATCGCCAGCCGGATCAGACCGTCCCGGTCGTCCTGGGTGGGCCGGTGGCCGTCCGGCAGGTGCAGGGCCCGCCCGGCGGCGGAGTCGAGGTCGACATCCCCGGCCAGCCACTCGGCGACCTTGACGACGGCCCAGAACATGTCGGAGCGCTCGTCGTCGCCCACCGCCGGATCGATGCCCCGCAGGCGCAGGACGTCGGCCGTGTACGCGCTGAACCCGTCGTCCCCGTGGGCGTCGTGCAGCCACTGCGCCGTCGCGCGCAGACCGCCGAGCCGGGGATGGTCGGTGAGCCGGGGCAGACCGTCCGGGTGGGTCGCCTCCTCGGCCGCCCATGTCAGTACGGAGCGGTAGTCACCCTCGTCCGGCGCTCCGTCGCGGGTGATGGCGTCGTCGGCCTCGGACTCGTCGGACACCGAACTGCTGTCGCTGTCGCTGTCGTCGTCGCTGTCGCTGTCGTCGTCGGTGTCCTCGGCGGCCAGCCGTTCCCGCTCCGCACGGGCCGCGCGCTCGAACAGACCCAGGTGGAAGGGACCGAAGGAGGCCAGCAGCGGATCGGCCTGCCGCATCCGCTCCAGCGCGCCCATGCCCCGCAGCAGTTCCGCGTGGTCGTTCGCGTGGTCGATGGCGTGGCCGAAGACCTGCCGCAGCGCGTACACCAGCCGCCGGGTGGTCGCGCGCACCTCCTCGGTGGCCGGGCCGTCCCCGCTGTGCAGGCCGGCGACGCGCGCCGGTTCGTCCAGCTCCTGCCCGAGCGGCTCCGGCTCCAGGTCCACGAAGAACCCGGGCCCGCCCCGGCCGTGGATGTCGGTGAGGGCGAGAAAGACGTACCGCGTCACGCCGTCGCGCCTCTCACGCGCGATCGCCGCGGTCCGCATACCGCCCCGGACCCTCACGCCGAGTTCGTTGGCGTGCTCCTGGCCCACCGGGCGCATCCCGACCCGCAACACGTCCGCGACGAACGGGGTCGAGGACCCCTTGTTCAGGTCGAAGGTCGCGCCGGGCGCGGCGCCCCAGCAGACGATGTCGTCGAGCCACGCGTCCTCGCGGCGCCGCTCCAGCAGGTCCTGCACGCTCGCCCGGCGCCGGAGCCACTTGGCGTGCTCCCCGCCCCGCGGGTAGTCGTCGTCACTGGTCGTCAGCACGAAGTGTGTGAAGCCCGGCCAGCCGTGCCCGGCGTAGCGATAGGCGGCGTCCGCCGGGCCCGTGCGAGGGAGGGGGTACTCGGCACCGCGCTGCCCCGTCGCCGGGTTGAACTCCACGTAGGTCGTGATCTCGCCGACGTGGCGCAGGCCGTCCTCCCTCAGCCCCGCGAGCTCGCGGGAGGACCCCATCGTGCGGCCGACCGACTCGCCCCGGTCGTCGGCGACGGGATGGCTGTCGATCCGGCGGTCCTCTTCCGACACGCGGTCGACCGGACGGAGCACCGGTCGGGGGCGGCTGCGGATCCAGAACCCGCGTTTCGCGACCGGGGAGTCGAGCAGGGCGACGGTGTGCGTGGAGGAGCCTTCCGGGGCGGCCAGGTCCAGGTCGCCGCTGGTCTCGTAGACGTCCCTGCGGAGGCGGTGGGCCACGCGGCGCGGCAGGTCCGCATAGCCGTCTCCGGCCCGGTCGACGAGCAGCAGCCCGGGGACGTCCCGCGGCGTGGCGGCCAGGACCGGGTCGAGAGCCATCAGTTCGGCGAAGACCGGGGTGGGCACGGGGTGCGACGCGCCGGCGCGGTCCCGCACCAGGACGTGGTCCTGGTCACCGGGGGCGACCACGACGTGCGGCCGGTGCCCCCCGGTCCGGGACCTCCAGGGCGCGGGCCCCATGGAGCGCGCTCCCTTGCTGCCGTCCGCGTTCAGGCGCTGGACGCCGACCTCGGCCAGGTTCAGGTCCGAGATCCGCCGCGGCCCCCAGTTCCACCCGTACGCCGTGCCCTCGGGAGCGGTGAGCGCGAACCGGTCGTCGAAGACGCCCAGGTTCCTGAGGTGAACCGCCGCCACCGTGTCCAGGCCGACCGCCTGCGCGGCGGCCGGGTCCGTCGCCGCGGCGAGGAGCGCGGCATACGCGTCGGCGCCCACCGCCGTGCCGGGAGCCAGGCCCAGCACCCGGCGGGCCACCGCCTCCAGGTCGAACGCGCCCTGGTCCGCCCCCGGTTCGGCCGAGCGGAGCGCGTCCAGCCGCGAGGCGGCCCGGTACAGCTCCGGGTAGTCGGACCGGGCGGCCGTGGCCGGCCCGAACGCGAGCGCCAGCTGGTCATGGAGGGGATCGGCGACAGGGGTCGTCTCCGGGCCGGCATCGGCGGTCGTGCCCGTGGCGAAGATTCCCGGGCCCGCGTCGATCGCCCCGTCCGTGGCGGACGTATCCCCACCCGCGTGGATCGCTTGCGCGGCAATCCCGTACGGCGCGATCGCGCCCGCGTCGGACGGTGATGTCTCGAAAAGAACGTCGGCCGGGCGGGGACTCCGGGGCGCCGGGTGCTCCGCGGCTGACGGGGGCGGGGCGCCGGGGAGGTTACGGGAGCGGGCGCCGCCGCCCCTCAAGGCTGGGTCGACGAAGCCCGTCGACAACGGCAGATCGCCGATGACGCGTTCCAACCGCTGCACATTCCGGTCCCGCAGACCGCCGTCGGCCAGACCGCCCCCGACCCACTGCTGCCGTCGGCCGCGACCGGACGACTCCTCCACCCGGGCATCCGGGTCCACCGGCCTGGTGTAGTCCCCCATCGCGCTGCCCGCCACATCCAGCACGAAGTCCGGATCGCCCGCACGACGTGATTCGTCCGGCAACCCGACCTGATGCCCGGCCTCGTGGCCGATGTCCTGAGCTGTCGCGTTCAACGGCCAGGCATGATGGGACTTGGAGCGTCCGGCGGACGGCGCGAACAATTCCACCTGGAGATGGACGTCCCCGGCAGGGGCCGGCACCAGTACCGGCGTGTAGTGCAGCAGATCCCCGTTCGGCAACCGGTGCTCCGGCGCGTTGAACAGCGCCTCGATCCCCGACCCCGACCGCTCCCACAAGTCCGCCACGTCCTGCTCCGCGAAAGACCCCGCGTTGGTGAACGCCACCCGCACCTCGAGATCGGTGTGCACCTCTCCCCCGAACCAGAACCGCCGCGCGTCGAACGACGCGTTCACCGTCGTCTGCGCCGGCTTGCCCTGTGCGTCCAGGCTCTTCGAGATCGGATTCATCCACCGGTGCTCGACCCGCACCGCCAACGCCGCCTCCCGCGCGGCCCACCACCGGTCGCCGCCCCTGCTCTCCGCCCCCCGCACCACCGCACTCGGCCACCCGTCCCGCGCATCCGCCGCGGACGTGACCGCACCCGGCGCCATGGGGACCTGCGCGCCCTGCGCGCCATCGGGCGCCAGCGGATCGCCACCGTGCACCGGCTGTGCGGAAGTGCCTCCCGCCGACGCCTGCGCGAAGAACTGGGAAAGACCGATTCCCGATCCCGCCGCGGCGGCCGCCCGTGCCAGCATCAGCCGCAGCGCCACGGGGAACACCGGAGCCTGTACGCCCCGACCGGCGAAGAACTCGTCGACAACCTCCTGCAGACGGCCCCAGGTCAGCAGTGCCCCGTCCCCGTCGAGGCCACGCATCATCTCCAGCGCCGCGAACCCGTTGAGCAGCCCCAGGTACGTACCGTGATGGTCACCGACCCCTGCCCCGTACGTCAGACGCAACGCCCGCACCCACCGCAGGGCCCTCTTCTCGAACGACGGACTTCCTGCCACTCCCTCCTCGTCCAGTTCACCCGCCAGATCCTCGAACTCGGTGTCTCCCGGCTCGGGCCGGAACTCCGTCCAGGAGACATCCGGATCGTCGATGTCGTCGGTCACCAGCTGGAACCTCGCCGGGAGTCCGTTTCGCGCGTCCATGAACATCAGGTCCGCGTCGCTGGCCCACACCGTCCGGTTTTCGGAGTTCGACAGGATCTGGCCACCACGTGGTACCTCCAGTGGATCACCAAGAGGATCGCCCGCCACAAGGCACGCGTCCGCGACCACTGGCAGATCCGGCGGAAGAGCCACCATGCTTCCGCGCCGCCCGAAATAGCCGCCGATCTGGTCGAACGGGAATCCCTCGGTGGACCCGTCCGTCATCTCCAGCAAGCCGAAGGCTTCGTCGCCCTCCTCCGGATCCGGCCGATGTCCGTGGAAACCCATGACGTAGACCCTGCCGGTCCAGGGCAGGCGCCGTGGCTCGCTCTCTCGCACGACCACGACTTCGTCGGTGTCCCGCTGTGTCGCGATCTCCACATGGGTGAAGTGGGTCGCGTCGGACAGCTGCCGGTGCCGCTCCTCGGCCCAACCGCTGGTCAGATTGGGAGGATACGAAGCGCGGCCGGTCAACTGCTGTCCGTCGCTGCTGAGATAGGTGACCGTGTGCACCGCGCTGTCCGGGTACAGGGTGCCGTCCAGCGACCTCAGTACGCCTTCCGGCGCGTTCGGACGATAGCCGGGGTCGCTCGGTATCCAACCCCCTGACCGGGCGACCACCGGGTCCGGGTCCGGTGCCGGTCTGATCAGGGTCGGACGGAGAATCCCGTCCTCGGCGGGCTTCAGGCTTGGCTCACCGTCGGTGGACCAGACCCTCGCGCCCAGCACATCGGCGACGGCACGCGGCCCGTCCAGGCCCTCCGCACCGCCGAACGGGACAAGCAGCAGCACCGGGGCCGACGCGGGCCGCTTCGAATCGTGCCGAAGCAGATGACCGATCTCTTCCCAGTCCTCCACCCGCAACAGGGTGCCGTCCGCGGTACGCACCATCAGGTGGTCGAAACCGCCGTCCGCGATCACGACGTACGGTGTACCCCGCCACGGCGCCTCGGCCGTGGACAGCGTGGTACCGGTCGAGGACGCCACCCGGACCTTGTCGAGGTTCAGCTCGGGCGCGGCACCTGTCCAGTCCAGGCCGACGACCGAGCCGTCGTCGGAGAGCACTTGATACTCGGGGTCCAGGGCACCGCGGCGATCGAGGTCGAACGCGCCGACCGCCGCCAGGCTCTCCACCCGGCCGTCCGCGTTCGCCTTGTCCACCACGCTGAGCAGCTCGGCCGCCTGGGCCCGTTCCACCGGACCGGAGCCGCCCAGGTGAAGCACGCGCCGGGCCAGCCGGTCCAGAACCGCACCGTCGTCAGCGGTGACATCAGCCCCGCCCAACCGCTCCAGGACGCCCACCGCCCGCACCAGGCCCGCGAACCGCGGGTGCGTCTCGATGCCGGCACCGAACACCATCCGCACGGCCTCTGTCCACCGTGCCGAATCAGCGGCCGCCGCCTGCGCACTGTCGGGAGCCATCGGATCGCCGCCCACCCATCGGGGTGCGGAAGCCGCATCGGTCCTGGCGACGGCCGGCTCGGACGCCGGACCCGGCTCGGCCGTGGGCTCGGCATGCTCTGTCGTGGCCACGCCCGGTCCGGCCGAGATGGTGCTCCCACTGGCCGACGAGACGTCACCGGCATCGTCGCCCGGCCGTGCGGAGTCGTCCGTGGGGGCGTAGGTCTGGGTGGAGGTGCCGGCCGGTACCGGGGCCGAGACGAGTTCTGTGGCGTCGGCGGCTGCCTTGACGGCGTTCAGGGCTGTCTGCGGGTCGGCGGAGGGGACCTCGATCGCCCGCAGCGCGGCGTACGGGTTGCCGTGGCGGTCGGTCGTCTCGCCGTGCGACTTGACCAGCAGGTCCGTCGGCGCCGCGTACCGGAGCTGCCGGCGGCTCGGGTCGGCCGCGAGAGCGGTGTGGTCGCGTGCCGAGGACTTCTCCACCATGACCACGACCCGGCGGGCGCCCACCGGGACCGGTCCGAGGGCGGTCAGCGCGGCCTCCGGATCCGGCGCGACCCGCTGCAACTGCCGTACGTTCAGCGCTGTCAGGCTCTCCGGGTCGCCTTCGGCGGGGGCCACGAAGGCCAGGAACACCGGGCGGTTCACCGGCGGCAGCTCCGCCAGCCCCTCCGCCGCCAGGCCCACGTACGCGGGGATCAGGGACGACAGGCCCTGGGTCAACCCGGGGGCCATGGCGTGCAGTTCGTCGCGGAGACTGCCGAACAGGTCGCTGTCCGGGTCCGTCTCCTCCGCCTCCTCGACCAGCGCGTTCAACGCCGGCCGCGAGAGCAGCGGCGGCACGGCCGACTCGCCTTCGGCCAGCGCCGTGTCCATCGCCTGCCGTACCAACGGCTCCAGCACCGCCCCGCGTTCGGCGGCGGGCAGATCCTCGATCCCCGACTCCAGCCACGAGCGGTTCGAGTCGAGGCTCAGCGCGTACAGCGCGCTCACCTGGGCCGGATCGAGCCGGTCCAGCGGAGAGTCCTCGCCGTCCCAGCCGCGGGCCGCGGCATGCCGCGCCGCCCAACTGGCCGCACCCAGACGGGACCCGGCACCGGCCGGCACGGGTGGGAGGTCCTCGGCCTCCGACAGGGTCCGCACGGCGTCCGACAGCCCGTCCGGCACCTGGACACCGCCGACGGTGTCCGAGTCCGACGACATGAACCCCGCGTACAGCCGCCGGTGCGGCGGACGCAGCCGGTCGGCGAGACTCCCGGGACGCAGTCCCTCGCGCGGCGCGAACATGGTGTCGGCCAGCCCGTGCAGATGCACCTGGCCACCGGCCAGCGCCGCGGTGAGCGCGCCCTGGTTCGCGCTCATCGCGGACGTCTCCAGATCGCTGACCAGCACGGCGAGGGTGTATCCCCGCGACAGCCCCCAGCCGAACACGGCCTTCACGAACGACGGGAAGCGGTCGCCGGGCAACCCCAGGTCCGCGTACATCCGGTACATGTTCCGCGTACTGAACGCCGTGCCCTGGTTCACCCTGATCCCGCGCCAGGCACGAAGCTGCCTCACCGCGGCTTCGTCGGCGGCCAGTCGGAACAGCGTCCCGGGGTGCCTGGCGGCCGCCGCGCCCGCGACGACGGCCATCAGCTCGGCCGGGTCACGCGGATCGGCCGGGCCGCTCGGACCGGCCGGTGCGCCCGGTCCACCGGCGGCGGCCAGCGCCGTCACGGTCTCCCGCAGGACGTCGTGCGCCGCCGGATCGTCGGACAGGCGCTCGCCCAGTGCCTTCTCGTAGTCCGCCGCGATCTGGTCCCACTGCTGGGGGTCGGTGCCATAGCGCGCCGCCTGGCCGGCGAAGTACGGATCGGTCGGGTTCGCCGGTACGGCCGAATCCCGCGTGTCCCGCACCGTGAACGGCACGACCTGGGGTTGGGCCGCCCCCCAGCCGGGGCTCAGCTGGAGATCCGGGACGGCCGCCCGGGTGGTGACGGTCGTGTTCGCCGCGTGGGTGACGCGCCGCGCGGGCTGCTGATCGGCCGACAACTGCGCCGCCGAGACCGCGGCGGGAGAGCCGGTACCCGCCGAGCAGACAACCAGCAGCAGCGGCAGGTAGGGAGGCACCCTCGCCGCCGACCACTGTGCGGTCATGCTGCCGTCCTGCGAACCGCTCACGGCCTTCGGACCGAAGCGCCCGGGCACCATGACGGAGTGCCGGATGCCGTGCGCGGACCTGACGACGAATCCGGGTGGCCCGGAGGCCGACGTCACCGGCAGCTGCCAGTCCTGCCGCTCGCCGGTCGTCCCCGTGCGTTCGTCGTAGATCCGGTAGCCGCTCAGGGCCGGGAACCGGGAGTGCGCCGCGGCGTTGAGGCTGGTGATGCCGATCAGGGCGCCCGACTCCGAGTACAGGTCCTTGAACAGGATCTCGTTGTTCCACGGGGTCTCCGACAACGCCCGCGGCACCTCGGTGGCGATCACATGCCCGTACCACCGGCCCGTCCTCGCGTCCGTCGCGACACCGGACATGGCGTTCCTCGTACGGACCGGGGACGGCGACTGCACCACATGGGTGCCCGGGGTCCGTGAGAAGAGCGAGGTCTTGCGCAGCGACACCGGGTTCCTGATCTCCACCAGCATCGGGTGGCCTGCTCCCGGCCGCGCCTGTCGCTCCAGTTCCCGCAGTCTCGCGAGAGCGGCGTCGCGGTTCGACATCCCCGTGTCGAACGCCGGGAGCTCCATCTCCAAGCCCTCCGCCGCGAAGGGCTTCTGTTCGGCGGACAGTGGGCCGGGCGCGATCATCGGGAACCACATGGAGCCCCCGTCCGCGGGCTCGGCCTGCAGCAGGTCCAGGGCCTCCTCGGCCATCGCCGCGTGCCCGCGCACCTCGGCCGGCAGCCGCTCGTCGACACCGCGGGCGAAGGCCTCGACCGCCGCCCGCACCTCCGCCGGGGTCCCGGGCCGGTCGGCCACGTCGCGGATACGGGGATCGCGCAGCATCAGCAGCGGCCACGACGACCGGCCGGCCGGCCCGGCCTGCTGCCCCGCGGCCACGACGAGTGCCCGAAGCCGGTCGACGGTGAGCCCCGGTACGAAGAACCGCGCGTCCGGCCCCGAGGCCAGCGTCAGCGCCATCGCGTGCCCGCGCTGCAGGAACCGCACCGCGTACGCGGCCCCCGGATTGCGCAGCAGATCACGCCAGGCCTCCCGGCGCGCTTGCCACACGTCCGCCCCCGAAGCGGGGTCGGCGTGGTGGCTCAGCCCGTGCCCGAGTACGTCGAGGGGGTTCACCCAGTCGCCCTGCCCGGTGATCTCCCCGGTCAGCAGCGCCTCCGTCGCCTGCGCGTACAACTCCACATGCGGCGGCCGCTCCAGCAGCGCCCGGACCGTCCGGTCGTCCGCCGACTCCCCGCGGGCCAGCCCGTCCAGGGGGGCGAGCACGCCGTGGATCCACCCGTGCACCCGGGACAGATCGGTCAGCCACGGATCGGGCTCCATCTGCTCGTCCCACGCCCCGGCCCCGCGCGAGACGTCCAGGAACCACTCCCACGGCAGCGCGTCCGGACGTGACAGCTGCCAGGCCGCCAACGCGTCCCGGAACTCACGCACTTCACCGTTCGGGAAGTTCAGACCCTGGTAGAGCATGAGCATGAACTCGATCCGCCGGGCCTGATCGAGCTGCCCGGCCGTCAGCCGGTCGGACCTCCGGTACCCGCGCCGTTCCATCGCGGCGTCCCACTCGGGCTCCCGCCGCGTCACACCGGCCGGCGGCGTCAGCCCCAGCTCCCGGGCGTACCAGACCCCGACCCGCTCCATAGCCTCCATCAGCTCGTCGAACGGTGCCCGGTTCTCGGAGCTGAGCAGGCGCTCGAACGCGCTCCTGGTGTCGAACCCGTCGAGTGACCGCTGGTCGAACAGCGCCATCTGGACGGATGCCGCACGGTCGGCGTCGCCGAACCGTCTCCGGGCGTCGTCGATCAGCCGCGAGAGTGCCTGGCGCGCGTACTCCTGCACCTGCGGGTCGGCCGCCATCGCGAGCGCGGCCGCCCGCCCGTACTCCGCCGACCGCGCCGCGTACGCGCCCCGGATCCGGGGCGGCCCGGCGAAGAACTCCGGGAACCTCGGCTCATGGACGGAACGGAACTCCGAGCCGGTGGAGGGCGCGGTGGAAGGCGCGGTCTCCGGTGCGGCGGAGGGTGCGGTGTCCGGTTGGCCCTCGCCCGGAGGCGCCGCCAGCGCCGCGACCGGAACCGCCGCGGACACGGTGCCGCCGACGCCCCTGTTCCAGAAGGCGCCGACGGCGCTGCTCTCGACGGCGACCGGACGCGGAGCTGCCTGGCCCCGGCCGCCAGGCACCCGGCCGGTCTGTTTCCCGGGAGCCGCGGACCCACGCGCGGGTGCGGGTACGGGTGCGGGGTCATGAGGCTTCGGCCGGTAGGTGTTCTTCTCCGGATCCCACAGCGCGCGGAATCCCTCGTAGAGCCGGTTCTCGGCCAGGGTCCGCCCGACCGGGTTCGCGCCGCCGCTCTCCGGTTCGGTGCCGTACAGCCGCTCCAGGAGCGGCAGCAGTGTCTTCTCCTGCTTCCGCACCCAGCGGGCGCCGTTCTTCCTCCGGCGGCCGGTGTACGGGTCCCGCCCCTTGTTCGTACCGAAGTAGGCGTTGGTGACCTGGGCGAAGTATTCGTAGGCGTTCCGGGACGAGTAGTTGCGGCTGCCGGCGTCCTGGCGGTCCGGGCCGTACAGCGGGCCGTCCGGCCACTGCACCTTGGTGCCCCGGGCCACCTTCTCGGCGTACGCCCGCTCGATCAGCTTCCGGTCGGCGTCGCTCAGCCCGTGTACGTGGATCATGTGCGCGAACTCGTGGACCGTCGTGGAGTATCCGGCGGCGAACCTGTCCGCCCGCGGCACGCCCGTGGTCTCGCCGAGGAGGTTCTCCTCGGTGATCGCCGTCGCCGGGTGGTCGGTCCCCGTCGGCGGGTCGGTCAGCGTGACTCCACGGGCGCCGTCCCACATGCGGCCGCCCTGCCCGTCGATCGTCCGCCCCTTCAGGTGGCGGAAGGGCGACAGCGAGGTCATCGCCTCGCCCCTGGGCACCACGACCCCCTTGTTGCCCCCCTTCAGCAGCCGCGCGGCCACGACCGGATCGGCCAGCATCCGCGCGAGCGTCGCCCGCGCCTCGCGCCCCGCCGACACGGGCCGGTCCACCCCGCTCGGCACCTCCACCAGCAACTCCGCCGCCACCGAGGCGAACTCCGCGACCGGCAGACTGGTGCGCAACGCGTCCACCAGCGTCGCGTCCTTCGCCAGCGCCTCCCGCTCGTCGGCGCCCAGGAACTCCGCACCCGTCGACCGCCAGATCCGCCGCGCGGCGCCGGCCGCGACGGCGTCAAGCGCGGGCGGCCACGAGTCGAGCCGCACCATCGACTGCCGCACCCGGTCGAGCGATTCCGGCCCGCGTCCGTCCGCCGGCAGGTCCTCCGTCGTCACGTGCCCCGCGATCCACCGGCGTACGGCGTCGTCGCGCCGGACACCGGACACCGGCCCCGCGCTGCCGGGGCCGGTCCGGCTGTCCGGCGCCCGGTCCGGGTCGCCCGGGAGCTGTGCCATGGCCGTCGCGTCGGCGTCCCGGTCCTCTTCGGCGGGTGAGCGTTCGGCGGTGGACGGGGTGGCGGTGCGGGTGGCGGGATCCTGCGTGTCGCCGGTCGGGACGACCGGCGGGGCTTCGGACTCGGTCCGTACGGGCCGGAACGGCGGCGGGACGTCCGAGTCGGTCCGCGGCACCGCCGAACGCTCGGCGGGCTCCTCCGAGGAGGGGGGCGTACGGGAGTCGGGGGCGACCGCGTCCGGGGGCGACGACGCGGCGGAACCGGCCGGGCCGTCGGCCGCGCGGGCGTCGGCCGCGACGGTCTCACCGGAATCGGCGTGGGGCCGCTGCTGCGGAACGGCAGCGGCCTGCGGACCGCCGGGACCACCGGCAGAGGTGACCGCATGACCACCGGCAGGGGCTCCCACGGCTGCCGGCAACGGCGGCAACGGGCTCTGGACGCTGCCGTCGGCCAACGCCGGACCGGCCACGGAGCCGACCGGTGCGATGGGGTCCGGTGCGGTGAGGTCCGGCCGGGCTGTGGGGTTTCCGTCCGTGCTCAGCGGGTCGCGGTCCCGGTCCGCGGGCACCGCCTCGGCGTCGGACTCCGCCGCGTCCTCCTCGTGCGGCGTGGGGTTCTCGTCGTCGGACGTCCGCTCCCGTACGACCTCCTCCGCGGCAGGGCCGTTGGCGCCCGCGCCCGGCCGGCCCGCGGGCGACTCGGCGGGGTCCGTGTCCGGTGGGGCCGGCTGTTCGTCGTCGGTGAGGAGGCTGTCCGGCTCCTGGTGGTAGGAGGTGGCGGCGGCCGGGGCGTACGGCGCCACGGGGGCGGCGGAGCCCGCGGTGGCGGGGAGGATCGGCGGGGCGCCGGCGGACGGGTCGCCGCCCGGGAGTGTCGTGTCCAGGGGGTTGAGCGTGGAGAAGACGGATTCGCTGCTCGGCGTCCCCGAAGGGAGCGGAGCGATCTCGTCGACGGCGGGGGCGGGGACCGTGTCGACCTCGTCGTTGTCCCCGCCGGGCTCCGGGGAGTCGTACAGGTTCGAGGAGCCGTAGGAGTACGGCGGCTTGGCCGCGCCGATCACCCCCGGGCCGGTCGCCCCGCCCGCCACCGCGCCCGGGTACGCGCCCGGGTACGCGCCCGTGCCGCCGTCGGTCACCGCCCCCTGCGGCCCGTACGCGTCGAGGTCGTCGCCGTAGTCCGAGACGGACGCGGTGTCGTTGAAGTTGCCGACGTTGCTGAAGACCGACGGGTGGTCACTGACATCGCTGGAGACCGACGCGCTGTCGTCGAAGACATCGGTGCCACCGGTGCCACCGGGGTCGCCGATGCCACCGATGCCACCGATGTCGCCGGCGACATAGGGCTCGGGGCCGGTTCCGTGGTCGAGCGGGGGGACGTAGAGGTTGGCGTTCGGGTCGGGGCCGGAATCGGCGGTCGGCAGAGGGGCCGGCGGGTCGTAGTCGACGCCGCCGCTCCCGGCCCCGTTCCCGCCACCGCCCGAATTCCCGTCCCCCGCACCGCCGTTGAGCTGACCGGTGTCACCCAGGCCGAGGTCGGGATTCTGGAAGAACTGGTTGTGCAGCCACTTTCCGCCGCCACCGGCGAAATCGGAAGCGACCTCGAAAAGGGCACCGCTGGTTCCGGCGCTCACGAACGTGCCGGGATTGATGGTGAACGTGCCCTCGTAGAAGAACTTCGTGAACGCTTCCGCGAAGGTCTCGGCCTGGCCCTCGTTGACGAAGGCGTGCGGGACTTCGAAGACCTCTTTCCACCCCGGGTTGTTCTTGAAGAAGCTCTTCATCCATGGGTCGGTCACCTGGGAGAAAATGCCGCTGAAGGCACCCGCCAGCGCCCCCATGACCGCGGACTGCCCGATGTCCGACCAGTCGAAGTCGTCCCGCCGCCGGTCGTCCTCGTCCGGCGCGGTCATCGAGATGATCTGCGCGGCGAACGTGACGAACGCCTCCTGGATCGCCTCCAGGATCGCCGAGAGCGGAGTCGGGACGGCGTGTCCCATCCGCTGCACGATCAACAGCATGGCCAGCGCCGTACGAGACCGGACCACGGCTATCTCGGTCAGCGACGTCCCGCCGGTGAACACCGCGAGCACGGCGAGCGCGGCCAGTTCGAGTTTCATGATGATGAACTCGATGAGGATGTTGTACTTGCCCTCCGCGAGCACCATGGAGCGGCCCACGTTCCGGCGGCCGATGTCCCGCAGTTCCTTGGCGAAATCCGCGAGATGGTTCTGGCCGCCGTCGTCGACGAAGGTCTTCAGCGCGGCGACGAACTCCTTGGCGATCGCCGCCGGAAGCGCGTTTCCGGCTTCGGCGATCGCGGCCTTCATCGCGTCGGAGAAGGCGCCGATGTCCTCGGCCAGCCGGATATAAGGATTACGGCTGCTGTAGCCCACGTCCTCATCGCCGCTGGCCACATTGGCGTCCATCCACCACTTGATGAACTCCCGCAGCTCGGGAGAGAAGTTGATCGCCATCTAGCGACGCGTTTCGCTTTCCGCGCTCTGCGACGCGATGTCCTCCATCGCGAGGTTCTGCGGCCTCTGCACGTTCTGGGCCTCCTGAAGGACCGCGGAGGCAAGATTCACATAGCCGTTGGCGACGTCTCCCAGCGTCTTGACCACCTGGTCCCGCTCTTCCCGGGCCTGCGGACCGACCTGGTCGGCGAAGAGGTCGCCGTCACCCTCCACACCCCAACAGCCGTCGTACTGGGAGATGGCACTCTCGAAACCGGGCAGCATCGTCCCGGCGAGGCGGGCCCCTTCACCGATGCCTCCCGAACTGGCCACGATCGCCGGCATGTTGGCCGAGTAGTCGTCACCCATGGCTATGCGCTCCCCTGTCGTTTGTTGCCGGCTCCGTGACCTCCGGGCGGGGCCGCGGGCTCCTCTTCGTCCTCGTGGATCTCGTCGCGGAGCCGGCTCATCGCCGTCGATTCCTCCGCGACGGAGGTCTCGCTGAGCAACGATCCGAAGACCGAGCCCCAGTCGACCCCCATCCGCTCCGGGGCGGTCCCCCGGACGGACATCCTGGTGAGCGGGTCGAGCGTGTGGACGACCCGGCGTGCCATCTCGGCGCGGGCCGCGTTCGCGGCCTCCAGCACCGACGCGGAGAGCTGCGAGGCGGCCATGCTCCGGTACTTGCCGTCGAGGAACTCCAGACTCGTCAGCTCGCCCTTGGAGCCGACGGCCACCTGGACCGACCTGTCGGCCGAACGCGCCGTGACCGACGCGGCGGCCAGCTCGCCCCGCACCTTGGCCGCGGCTTCCTCCGTCGCCTTGAGATGGGCCATCGCCCGGGCCACCCGGTCCTCGATCGGCTGACTCAACTCGCTCTCCTCACTGGTCGGTTGACCTTCACATCAGTCGGCACGCCCTGCGGTCCTCGCGTCGTACGGCCCGCGCGTCGTACGGCCCGCGCGCCATTCGTCTCAGCGCCCCAGGGCCTGGGGCGCTCCGCCCTCGTCGGTGCCCCAGACGTCCTCGTCCTCCGCCAGCCAGGTGGTCCGCTCGCGGTCGCTGCTCTCCGTCTGCTGGCCGCCCCCTCCACCGCCCATGCCTCCGCCCATCGGCGGCATGAAGGGCGTACCGCTGGAGGTCTGCTGTGTGGCCCTCGGGACCACGCCGTGTTCCTCGCCGTCCACGGCCGGGGTGGCGCCGGCCGCCCGGCCGGAGCGGGCGACACCGGGCTCGATGACGTTGCGGACCCGCTCGCCGGAGCCCGAGGCGTCGCCGCCGCCCCGCATCATCGGCGGCATCATGGGCGTCCCGCCGCCCCCGGCCGCGCCGTTCGAGGCCGCGAGCGCCCCGTCCTCCTGGGGGCGCCCCAGCGCCGACGACAGATCGTCCTGGTTGTAGAGGTTGTCGTTGAACGCGGCGGAGTACGCCGAACCGGCCGAGCCCGCACCCGGCAGTCCGTACGAGGAGAGGTCGGGAGGCTGCGGGAGGTCCGCGATGCGCTGGCGGATCAGCTCGTCGATGTTCTTGTCACCGGCGCCGATCCGGTCGTAGTCGGCCTGGATGTCGCCCATGCGCTGGTCGTACTCGGCCCTGGCGTCCCGCCGCGCCTGCTCCGCGTCCGCACGGGCCTGCTGCCGGTCCTCCTGGGCCGCCGCCTTCTGCTCGTCGTACTCGTCCTTGGCGTTCGCCTCGGCGGCGTCGGCCTGCTGAACGGCGTCGCGCTCGGCGGAGTCGATCTCGGCGAGCCGGCGGTCGTACTCCTCACGGGCCGTCTGTTCGTCGGCGCCGCCGGCTATCGCGCGGTCGTAGTCCTGCCTGGCCTCGGCCCGGTCCGCGTTCGCCTGCTGCTGCGCCTGGTCGCGCTGCTCCTGGGCCTCGGCCTTCTCCTGCTCGTACTCCTGCTTCGCCGCCGTCTGCTGCCGATCGGCTTCCTGCTCGGCCGCTTCGCGCTCCGCGCGGGCGTCGGCCTTCTGCTGCTCGTAGTTGGACTGGGCGTCGGCCTTGGCCTGCTCGGCGTCCGCCTTGGCCTGCAGCTTCTCCTGTACGGCCTCGCGCCGGGCCTGCTCCTGGTCGCGCTCCGCCTCGGCCCTGGCCTCTGCCTGCTGCTGCTTGGCCTCGGCCCGGTCCTGCTCGCTGCGGGCGAGTGCCTCTTCCTTCTCCTGCTCGGCCTGGCCCTTCGCCGCCTCCTGCTCCTGCTTGGCGGCGGCCTTCTCCGCGTCCG